>CACYME010000016.1 GCA_902775475.1 uncultured Prevotellaceae bacterium | reverse complement strand
TAAATTGCCAAGCGAACGGCGGCAAAAGTCATCCTGCAATTTGAGCTATTGAATACCTACTACTCAAATTTATCCTGCAAATTGAGCCATACGCCAAAAGTGCTTACAATTTGAAACCTCTTTTTTGGGCCTCTCCCCGAACCAGAATAGACTTATGCAGGTTTTGCATTCGGACAGCTTGCTTCACTCCCCAGCTTGAGAAAGTTGAATAAAAATGCTGCTTCCGTTCGTTTATTTCATATTTTTAGTTTATCTTTGCAGGCGCGTAGCAAAGTGCTGCGCACAGTTGTCAGAACCAAAAACGAAACAAAGAGTATGAACATCGTAGAAAGATTTCTGAACTATACGCAGTTCGACACACAGTCGGCTGAGGAGAGCCAGAGCGTGCCGAGCACGGCGAAGCAGCTGGTCTTTGCCCGCTACCTGAAGGAGGAGCTGGAGCGCGAGGGCTTGCAGGAGGTGGAGATGGACGAAATGGGCTATATCTATGCCACGCTGCCGGCCAACGGTGCCGAGGGAGCCCCGGTGATAGGCTTCATCTCGCACTACGACACCAGCCCCGACTGCTCGGGTGCCAGCATCAGACCCCGCATCGTGGAGCGCTACGACGGCGGCAACATCTTGCTCAGCGAGGGCATGGTGCTGCAGCCGAGGGTGTTCCCCGAGCTGCTCGGCCACGTGGGCGAGGACCTGATAGTGACCGACGGCCACACGCTGCTGGGCGCCGACGACAAGGCGGGCATCGCCGAGATCGTGCAGGCCATGGTGTGGCTGCAGGAGCATCCCGAGGTGAAGCACGGCAAGATTCGCGTGGCCTTCAATCCCGACGAGGAGATTGGCATGGGTGCCCACCATTTCAACGTGGAGAAGTTTGGCTGCCAGTGGGGCTACACGATGGACGGCGGCGACGTGGGTGAGCTGGAGTTTGAGAACTTCAACGCTGCCTCGGCCAAGGTGGTCATCAGGGGCGTGAGCGTGCACCCCGGCTATGCCAAGGGCAAGATGGTGAACGCCTCGCTGCTGGCCGCTGAGTTCACGCGGCTGCTGCCTGCCGACGAGCGCCCCGAGACCACCGAGGGCTACGAGGGCTTTTTCCACCTGACGGGCATGCAGACGTCGACGGAGCAGGCCCGGCTGAGCTACATCATCCGCGACCACGACCGCGAGCGCTTTGAACAGCGCAAGCGCACCATGCTGGACTGCGTGGAGCAGATGAACCTGAAATATGGCGAGGGCACGGTGACGGCCGAGGTGAACGACCAGTACTACAACATGCGCGAGAAGATTGAACCCGACAACATGCACGTGGTCGACGTGGTGCTGCAGGCCATGCGCCAGGTGGGCGTGGAGCCACGGGTGAAGCCCATCCGCGGCGGCACCGACGGCGCTCAGCTCTCGTTCATGGGACTGCCCTGCCCGAACATCTTTGCCGGTGGGCTGAACTTCCACGGTCCCTTCGAGTATGTGCCCATCCAGTCGATGGAGAAGGCCATGAGGGTCGTGGTGAAAATCTGCGAGCTGGTGGCAAGACTGTGATATTAATAATTAGTAATGAGTAATTAATAATTAGTAATTATGATTACCGTGCACGCCATGACTATGGATTGCTTATTAACGAGGTCGGGATGGTAGAGACGCCACAATGTAACGTCTCTGCATTGCAAGTCTAATCATAATTACTCATTACTCATTACTAATTGCTAATTACTCATTAAATGGAATAGTTATGGGAGAACTACCTACGCTCGTTCAGGACCTGGCGTTGATACTGATGGTGGCCGGTGCGGTGACGCTGCTGTTCAAGAAGCTGAAGCAGCCGCTGGTGCTGGGCTACATCGTGGCAGGTTTTCTGGTGTCGCCCCACATGCCCTATACGGCCAGCGTGGTCGACGGCGAGAACATCCACCTGTGGGCCGACATCGGCGTGATGTTCCTGCTCTTCTCGCTGGGACTGGACTTCTCGTTCAAGAAGATTCTGAAGATGGGCGCCTCGCCCGTCATCTCCACCATGAGCATCATCTTCTGCATGGCGGTGCTCGGCGTGGTGGTGGGCCAGCTGTTCGGCTGGTCGAAGATGGACTGCATCTTCCTGGGCGGCATGCTGGCCATGTCGTCTACGACAATTATCTATAAGGCCTTCGACGACCTGGGGCTGCGCCAGCAGCAGTTTGCCGGGCTGGTGATGAGCGTGCTCATCCTGGAGGACATCCTGGCCATTGTGATGATGGTGATGCTCAGTGCCATTGCCGGTGGCAGCGTGGAGGGTGGCCAGATGCTCGGCTCGGTGCTGAAGATTGGCTTCTTCCTGGTGTTGTGGCTGGTGGTGGGCATCTTCGCCGTGCCGCTCTTCCTGCGCCTGGTGCGTCCGCTCATCAATGCCGAGGTGCTGCTGGTGGTGTCGCTGGGGCTGTGCTGCGCCATGGCGGTGTTCTCTACCAAGGTGGGCTTCTCGTCGGCCTTCGGCGCATTCATCATGGGCAGCATCCTGGCCGAGACCATCGAAGCGGAGCGCATCGAGAAGCTGGTGGAGCCGGTGAAGAACCTCTTCGGAGCCATCTTCTTCGTCTCGGTGGGCATGCTCGTCGACCCGAAAATCATCGCTGACTATGCGCTGCCCATCTTCCTGCTTGTGCTGACCATCCTCGTGGGCCAGTCGGTGCTGGGCTCGTTCTCGTTCATGCTGGGCGGTGAGAGCCTGAAGAGCGCCATGCGCTGCGGCTTCTCGATGGCGCAGATTGGTGAGTTCTCGTTCATCATTGCTTCGCTGGGCCTCTCACTGGGCGTCATCAGCGATTTCCTCTATCCGGTAGTGGTGGCCGTATCAGTCATTACCACATTCCTCACACCTTACATGATACGGCTCGCCACGCCGGCTTATAACGCCCTGGAGAAGCGGTTGCCGCCGAAGGTCATCAGGGCCATGAACCACCTGTCGATGAGCCAGACGACGACCACCGAGAAGAGCAAGTGGAAGCAGCTGCTGACGCAGATGACCATCTTCACCGTGGTCTACGGCATCCTCTCGGCAGCGGTCATCTTCCTGGTGTTTACGTTCTTCCATCCCTTCATCAGCCGAGTGCTCGCGTCGCATCCGATGGTGGCCAAGCTGACGACGGGCGTGGTGACCTTGCTGTTCCTTTCGCCCTTCCTGCGCGCGATGGTGATGAAGAAGAACCGCAGCGAGGAGTGGACGGCGCTGTGGAACGAGAGCAACCGCAACCGCCTGCCGCTGCTCTTCACCGTGCTGGTGAGGGGCGTCATCGCGGCCACGTTCGTGTTCTTTGTCTGTCACCGGCTGACCGACTTCGCGCCGGCATTGATTATCGTCGTTGGACTGGTGGCCGTGCTGCTCATGGTGCTCTCGCGGAGCGTGAAGCGCCGCAGCATCCTGCTGGAACGCCTGTTCATCAACAACCTGCGCTCGCGCGACATTGAGGAGCAGGTGCACGGCAAGAAGCGCCCGCTCTATGAGGGCAAGCTGCTCGACCGCGATATTCACATTGCCGACTTCGACATCCCGCAGAACTCGCTGTGGGCAGGCATGACGCTCATGCAGCTCAACCTGGGGCATAAGTATGGCGTGCACGTCAGCAGCATCCTGCGCGGTGGCAACAGGCTGAACATTCCCGACGGCAAGGACCAGCTGTTCCCCAACGACCGCATTGAGGTCATCGGTAGCGACGCACAGCTGGCAGCCCTGCGGACTGCCATAGAGAAGGAGGTGCACCACGAGGACTATGAGGTGGAGAAGCGGGAGATGAAGCTGCGCCAGCTCATCATCGGGCAAGGGAGCCCGTTCATCGGGCAGACGCTCGAGGAGAGCGGCATGCGTAGTAGATTCAGCTGTATGGTCGTGGGACTGGAAGAAGGCAAGGAGAACCTGTCGCCCTTCAGGCCCGACCGCCGTTTCCAGGAGGGTGACATCATCTGGCTGGTGGGCGAGGAGGACGACCTGAACCGCCTGTTCTCAGCCCCCCAATCATAACAGGTTAGTTACGCTATTTTTCTTTGATTACGAATAAAGACGAATTACACGGATTCGCGGGTTGTTTGTTCTCAAACAAAAATCTCCGTCGAATCCGTGTAATTCGTCTTCTGTTGGCCAATAGCCAGCGAGCTATCGTATCTTTTCGATAATCTTGCCGCCCTCGTCGATGGCCTGCATGTTCAGGGGGATGAGGTCGTGGTGGCGTTCGGGAAGCGTCTTCTTCAGTGCTTTCTCCACGCCGCCGGTACCGACGACGGGACTCACCTTGAGCAGTCCGCCCAGCACAATCATGTTGAAGATTTTACCGTTCTTCATCTCGGCGGCCTTGTCCATGGCGTCAATCTTATAGACCTGAATGTCCTGGCGCGTGGGCGGGTTGATGATGCCGTAGCTGTCGTAGATGAGGATGCCGCCGGGCTTCAGCTTCGGCTCGAACTTCTCTAATGAGGGCTGGTTGAGCACGATGGCGATGTCGTACTTCGAGAGGATGGGTGAAGAGATGCGCTCGTCGCTCACGATGACGGTCACGTTGGCCGTACCGCCGCGCTGCTCGGGGCCGTAGGCGGGCATCCACGTCACTTCCTTGTCTTCCATCAGACCGCTGTAGGCCAGAATCTTTCCCATGGAGAGCACACCCTGGCCTCCGAATCCGCTGATAATTATTTCCTTTTTCATAGTGCTGTCGTGTCTTTTAAGTCTCCTTTGGGGTAGAAGGGAAACATGTTCTCCTTCATCCATTGATTAGCTTTCGAGGGCGAGAGCTTCCAGCCGCTGTTGCAGGTGCTGACGAACTCTACGAGCGAGCTGCCCTTGCCGTCCATCGATGCCTGGAACGCCTTCTTCAGTGCCTTCTTGGCCTTGAGGATGCTGGCCACCGATTCCACCGACTGGCGGGTGACGTAGCAGGTGCCTTCCAGCCCGGCGGCGATGTCGGCCATCTTCAGTGGGTAGCCGTGCAGCTTCGGGTCGCGTCCGTAGGGGCAGGTGGAGGTCTTCTGGCCAATCAGCGTGGTGGGGGCCATCTGTCCGCCCGTCATGCCGTAGATGGCATTGTTGACGAAGATGATGACGATGTTCTCGCCGCGGTTCAGGGCGTGGATGGTCTCGCAGGTGCCTATGCAGGCCAGGTCGCCGTCGCCCTGGTAGGTGAACACGAGGCGGTCGGGCCAGCAGCGCTTGATGCCCGTGGCGATGGCGGGTGCACGTCCGTGGGCGGCCTCCTGCCAGTCGATGTCGATGTAGTTGTAGGCGAAGACGGCGCAGCCCACGGGGCTGACGCCCACGGCCTTCTCCTCCAGCCCCATCTCCTCGATGACCTCAGCGATGAGCTTGTGTACTACACCGTGCGAGCAGCCCGGGCAGTAGTGCATGTTATTGTCGTTTAGCAGCGTTGGCTTCTTGTAAACCAAATTCTCTTGTGCTATTATCTGATTTGCTTCCATAGTCTTACATCAATTTAGTCTTCAATGCTTCAACAATCTCTTCGGGATCGGGCACGATGCCGCCGAGACGGCCAAACTGCTCCACGGGTACGGCGCCGTTGATGGCCAGGCGCACGTCCTGCACCATCTGCCCGGCGTTGATCTCGGCCACGAGCACACCCTTCTTTCCCTTTGCCAGGGCGGCAATCTCCTTCGTGGGGAACGGCCACAGGGTGATGGGGCGGAACAGGCCAACCTTGATGCCCTCGGCACGAGCCAGCTCCACGCTCTTCTCGGCGATGCGGGCTGCGGAGCCAAAGGCCACGAAGACATACTGGGCATCGTCGCAGAGCTGCTGCTCGTAGCGCACCTCTTTCTCGCGTATCTCGGCATATTTGCGCTGCAGGGCCAGATTCTTCTGCTCCATGATTTCGGGCTTCAGCTCCAGCGAGGTGATGACGTTGCGCTGGCGGTCCTTCGTCTTTCCCGTCGAAGCCCAGGGGCACTGCTCGATGACCTCTTCGTCGGTGCGGCGGCGCTTGAACGGCGGCAGCACCACCTTTTCCATCATCTGGCCAATGACGCCGTCGGAGAGAATCATGGCGGGATTGCGATACTTGAAGGCCAGTTCAAAGGCCAGGTCGACGAAGTCGGCCATCTCCTGCACCGAGGCGGGAGCCAGCACGATGACCTCGTAGTCGCCGTTGCCACCGCCTCGGGTGGCCTGGAAATAGTCGCCCTGCGAGGGCTGGATGGTGCCCAGGCCAGGGCCGCCACGCTGCACGTTGACGATGAGTGCGGGCAGCTCGGCGCCGGCCAGGTAGGTGATGCCCTCCTGCATCAGCGCCACGCCGGGGCTCGACGACGATGTCATGGCCCGCTTGCCGGCACCGGCAGCACCATAGACCATATAAATACTTGCCAGCTCGCTCTCGGCCTGCACCACCTGCATGCCGGTGGTCTCCCAGGGCTTCAGCTCGGCCAGCGTCTCAATCACTTCGCTCTGTGGCGTGATGGGATAGCCAAAGTATCCGTCAACTCCGCAGCGGATGGCAGCGTGGGCTATAGCCTCGTTGCCTTTCATCAATACAACTTCTTTTTGTTCTGCCATAGCTTAGTCCTCCACGCGTTTACGATAAACAGTGATACATCCGTCAGGGCAGACGATGCCGCACGAGGCACAGCCGATGCAAGCCTCTTCCTTGACAGCTTCCACATAGGGATAGCCATGCACGTTGACCTTGCCTGCCAGGGCGATGACGTTCTGCGGGCATGCTTCCACACAGAGCACGCATCCCTTGCAGCGGGCAGTGTCAACCACAATAGCGCCTTTCATTTTTGCCATAGTACTCGTTCTTATGGGTTATTACAATAAATATGTGCAAAGTTAGTAATTCTTTCCGACACTGCCAAGAAAAAAGGCAAAAACTTGCGGGGGCTGAGGCTGAAAAATCAGAAAAAGCTCTTCGCTGACGATTCGTGAAAATCCGCAGTTGTCGTATTTTTATGGTAATTTATTGTGCACAAAGAAAGGCCAAGCAACTCGAAAGACCTCTTGCTTCCCCACTGCAGTAGGGATGAGAGGAAAAAGGCGGCGCCAAATGGGGCCTAGGGCACGCCGGAGCGGGAAAAAAGCCACACCTTTTCCGTTGGCAGCGGACGGGGACGATATTGGCAGCGGCCGCTGCCAATAATGGCAGCGGGCGGGAAAAACAATGGCAGCGCCCGCTGCCTTCCCCGTAGAAAACAGAGGGAGGGTCAACTGCTATATCATTGCCATTTTTAGGCCCTATTCGCGGATTTTTGTCCGCCCACGTCGGATTATTTTGTCTTTTTTGCCTCTGAATGGTGCTTAACTCAAAAAAAATGATTACTTTTGCACCTGTTTTATAAAAGAATATATGAGCGCAAAACCCAAAAAGCGCCGCTGGCACTGTCTGCGAGGACAGGAACCGACGGATTTCGACAAACAAATCATGTATTGGGAGAACAAAGGCAAGCTTGTTCCCACAAGAGAGCTTATCAAGACTCCCGAACAAATAGAGGGCATACGCAAGGCCGGCGTGGTGAACACGGGCGTGCTCGACGCCGTTGCCGCCGCCATCCATGAGGGGATGAACACGCTGGAAATCGACCAGATTTGCCGCAAGTATTGCGAGGATCACAATGCCATTCCGGCCTGCCTGAACTATGAAGGATTCCCCATGAGCGTCTGCACGAGCATCAACGAAGTGGTGTGCCACGGCATTCCCAAGGAAACCGACGTGCTGCAGGAGGGCGACATTATTAACGTCGACTTTACTACCATTCTTGATGGTTATTATGCCGACGCTTCCCGCATGTTCATCATTGGGAAAACCACCCCAGAGAAAGAACAACTGGTGCGTGTGGCTAAGGAATGCCTGGAGATAGGCATGGAGGCCGCCAAGCCCTGGGGCTTCGTGGGCGACATTGGCCATGCCATCGAGAAGCACTGCAAGAAATATGGCTATGGCATCGTGCGCGACCTGGCTGGTCATGGCGTGGGGCTGAAGTTCCATGAAGAGCCCGACGTGAACCACTACGGCCATCGTGGCACGGGCATGCTCCTCGTGCCCGGCATGGTGTTCACCATCGAGCCGATGATCAACATGGGCACATGGAAAGTGTTTATCGATGCCGACGACCCCTATGAGTGGGAAGTCATCACCGAGGACGAGAAGCCCAGCGCACAGTGGGAGCACACGCTGCTGATGACCGAGCACGGCGTGGAGGTGCTCACGTACTAAAATGTTGCTTTTCTGATGGATAAGGATATCTATATTTTGGCCATCGAGTCGAGCTGCGACGACACGTCGGCGGCTGTGCTCAGAAACGAGGTGCTGCTGTCGAACGTCACGGCATCGCAGGCCGTTCATGAGGCCTACGGCGGCGTAGTGCCCGAGCTGGCCAGTCGTGCACACCAGCAGAACATTGTGCCGGTGGTACATGAGGCCATCAGGCGGGCCGGCATCGGCAAGGAGCAGCTCTCGGCCATCGCTTTCACCCGTGGACCCGGCCTGATGGGCTCTCTGCTCGTAGGCGTGAACTTTGCCAAGGGCTTTGCCCGTTCGCTGGGCATCCCGATGATTGACGTGAACCATCTTCAGGGGCACGTCATGGCTCATTTCATTAATGGTGGCGAAGGCGATTTCTGCCCGCCGCCGTTCCCGTTCCTCTGTCTGCTTGTCAGTGGTGGCAATTCTCAGATTGTCCTCGTGCGCGCATATAATAATATGGAGGTGCTGGGACAGACGATTGACGATGCTGCGGGTGAGGCCATCGACAAATGCTCGAAGGTGATGGGGCTGGGCTATCCCGGCGGACCCATCATCGACCGTCTGGCCCGTCAGGGCAATCCCAAGGCCTACCAGTTCTCTGAACCTCACATCCCCGGACTCGACTATAGTTTCTCAGGGCTGAAGACGTCATTCCTGTATAGTCTTAGAAAGTGGATTCAAGATGATCCTGACTTCATTGAGCATCACAAGGAAGACATTGCCGCCTCGCTGGAATGGACCATTGTTGACATCTTGATGAAGAAGCTTCGCCTGGCCGTTAGGCAGACGGGCATCAAGCATGTGGCGGTGGCTGGTGGCGTGAGTGCCAACAACGGGCTGCGCAATGCTTTCCATGACCACGCCCGGAGATACGGATGGACTATCTACATCCCTAAGTTCAGCTACACTACTGATAATGCGGCCATGATAGGTGTGGTGGGCTATTATAAGTTCCTCGACAAAGAGTTCTGCCCCATTGATGCACCGGCATTCAGTAAGGTGACGTTCTGCTAAGTGCCAGATAGATAGTAAGCCAAGAATAATAAATTGTAAATATAAGAGATGGATTTTGAAGGAAAAATCATCAGCAGGGAAATCAGTGAACTGCTGTGGGAGAGTGAGAAGACGGTGGCTACGGCCGAGAGTTGTACGGGTGGCCGTATTGCCGAGGCTATCATAGCTGTGCCCGGAGCCTCGAAATATTTCAAGGGAGGCATCATCAGCTATGTGAACGAGGTGAAGGAGAACCTGCTCGGAGTGAGCCATCAGCTGTTGGAGGAGAAGACCGCCGTGTGCGAGGAGGTAGCCGTGGCTATGGTGAAGGGGGCTTGCAAGGCCCTTGCTACTGATTATGCCGTTGCTGCCACAGGCGTCGCCGGTCCTTCTGGGGGTACGAAGGAGATTCCCGTAGGCACCATCTGGCTGGCATGCGGAACGCCAGAGCACGTGGTGACCTGCAAAGTGGAGGAAGACCATGGGCGCGACATCAACCTCGCCATCGCCACCAACAGGGCTATGCAGCTGCTCCGTGACTTCCTGAAGAGCGCGGAAAAGCCTAAAGAAGCAAAAGAGAGTTAAAAAACTTTAAGCCTGTAAACAAAACTCAAATCACAAATATTATTATCAAATATTTTTTGTACCTTTGCACCCTGTTTGGAGTAAGTTACTAAAAAGTACACATTAAAGAGTAGATAGAAATGTCGAAAGTTTGTCAAATCACAGGAAAGAGGGCACAGATTGGTAATAACGTGTCTCACTCGAAGCATCGTACAAAGCGCAGCTTCGATGTCAACCTGTTCAGCAAGAAATTCTACTATGTTGAGGAGGATTGCTGGATTCAGTTGAAGATCAGCGCTGCTGGCCTTCGTTTGATTAATAAAGTTGGTCTTGATGCCGCTCTGAAGCAGGCTGTTGCCAATGGCTTCATCGACTGGAAAGACATTAAAGTAATAGGAGACTAATAGACCATGGCAAGCAAGAAAGCAAAGGGTAACCGTGTGCAGGTGATACTGGAGTGCACCGAGATGAAGAACAGCGGCCTGCCTGGCACCAGCCGTTACATTACGACGAAGAATCGTAAGAACACGCCGGAGCGTTTGGAGCTGATGAAGTATAACCCCATCCTGAAGAAGATGACCCTTCACAAGGAGATTAAGTAAGAGAAAGGCTAAAGACTTATGGCAAAGAAAACCGTTGCTACCCTCCACGAAGGTTCGAAGGACGGGCGTGCTTACACAAAGGTTATCAAGATGGTGAAGAGCCCCAAGACGGGTGCTTACATCTTCGATGAGCAGATGGTTCCCAACGAAGCCGTTAAGGACTTCTTCAAGGATTAATCTTCTGACTGTAAATGTGCGCCGGGTTTGCACCTGTGCGACTGAATTGAATAAAGGCCATGCAGCTCATTGGAGTTGTATGGCTTTTTTGTCGTTCTGCAGACCGGTAATTGTAAGGAATCGTAAGTGAAAAACGTGGCTATTGGGGGAAATCGTAAGCAAAAGCGCGAAATTTTCTTTCATTTCTTTGTTTTGTCCGCAAAAAATGTGTAATTTTGTCGCCGAAACAGGATTTTAAGGTAAAAAGAAAAAGAAATGAGCGACAGATTGTTTATTTTTGACACCACACTGCGCGATGGAGAGCAAGTGCCGGGATGTCAGTTGAACACCGTGGAGAAAATCCAGGTGGCCAAGGCGCTTGAGCAGTTGGGCGTCGACGTGATAGAGGCGGGGTTCCCTATCAGCTCTCCGGGCGACTTCCATTCCGTGATAGAGATTTCGAAGGCTGTCACATGGCCTACCATCTGTGCACTGACGCGTGCAGTGCAGAAGGACATTGACATTGCCATTGAAGCCCTGCAATATGCCAAGCGCAAGCGTATTCATACCGGCATCGGCACCAGCGATTCGCACATCAAGTATAAGTTCAATTCAACCCGTGACGAGATTATCGAGCGAGCTGTGGCTGCTGTGAAATATGCACGGAATTATGTTGACGACGTGGAGTTCTATGCCGAAGATGCCGGACGAACGGACAACGAGTATCTGGCCCGTGTCGTCGAGGCTGTTATTGACGCTGGTGCCACAGTCGTTAATATCCCTGATACTACAGGCTATTGTCTGCCGCTTGAGTTTGGTGCCAAAATCAAGTATCTGAAAGATCATGTGTCGAACATCGACAAGGCTATCATCTCAACTCATTGCCACAACGACCTTGGCATGGCGACGGCCAATACGCTGGAGGGCGTTCTCAATGGTGCCCGGCAGGTGGAGGTGACAATCAATGGTATTGGAGAGCGTGCAGGCAACACATCGCTCGAGGAGATTGCGATGATTCTGAAATGCCATAAGGACATCAACATCGAAACCAACATCAATACTACTAAAATATATCCCACGAGCCGTATGGTCAGTTCGCTCATGAATATGCCCGTTCAGCCTAACAAGGCCATCGTGGGGCGCAATGCCTTTGCCCATAGCAGCGGCATCCATCAGGACGGGGTGCTGAAGAATGTTCAGACCTACGAGATTATCGACCCCAAGGATGTCGGCATCGATGATAACTCCATCGTGCTGACCGCTCGCAGTGGCCGTGCTGCGCTGAAACACCGCCTGCATATCAATGGTGTTGACGTGAGTGACGAACGCAAGCTGGACAAAATCTATGAGAAGTTCCTGCAGCTGGCCGACCAGAAAAAGGAGGTGACCGATGCCGATGTGCTGATGCTGGCAGGTGCCGACATTGCCGATCAGCATGCCGTGCGCCTCGACTTCCTGCAAGTCACTACCGGTAAGGGTGTGAAGAGCGTCGCCTCCATCGGGCTCGACATCAGCGGGCAGAAGTTCGAGGCTGCCAGTAGCGGGAATGGCCCCGTCGATGCTGCTATCAAGGCGCTGAAGCGCATCATTATGAAGCAGATGACGCTGAAGGAGTTTACCATTCAGGCCATCTCAAAAGGAAGCGACGACGTGGGAAAGGTGCACATGCAGGTGGAGTATGATGGCCAGCTCTACTATGGCTTCGGCGCCAACACAGATATTGTTACTGCTTCAGTTGAGGCTTATATTGACTGTATCAACAAGTTTAGGAAATGAATACATTATTTGACAAAATCTGGGACAGCCACGTGGTACAGATAGTGCCAGATGGCCCTACACAATTATATATAGACAGGCTCTATTGCCATGAGGTAACATCGCCCCAGGCCTTCGATGGCCTCCGTGCCCGTGGGCTGAAGTGCTTCCGTCCTGAGCGTATCTTCTGCATGCCAGACCATAACACGCCAACGCACGACCAGAATAAGCCCATCGAAGACACCGTGTCGCGCAAGCAGATAGACACGCTGGCTCGCAATGCTGAAGAATTCGGGCTGACACATTACGGCATGATGAATCCTTCAAACGGCATCATACATGTGGTGGGACCCGAGAAAGGGCTTTCGCTGCCAGGTATGACCATCGTCTGTGGCGATTCGCACACCTCTACCCATGGTGCCGTGGGAGCAGTGGCTTTTGGCATAGGCACCAGCGAAGTCGAGATGGTGCTTGCCTCGCAGTGCATCTTGCAGCAGAAGCCCAAGTCAATGCGCATCACTGTGAATGGGAAGCTGGGAAAAGGCGTCACCGCCAAGGACGTGGCCTTGTTCTTGATGTCGCGGCTGACTACCAGCGGCGCCACGGGCTATTTCGTGGAGTATGCCGGCGATGTGGTACGTTCACTGTCGATGGAAGGGCGACTGACGCTGTGCAACCTCTCAATAGAGATGGGCGCCCGTGGTGGCTTCATCGCACCCGACGAGACTACCTTTGCCTATTTGAAGGACAAGGAATTTGCCCCGAAAGGCGAAGCCTGGGAGCAGGCCGTCGGCTACTGGAAGACGCTCCGCAGTGACGATGATGCCGTGTTTGACAAGGAACTGACGTTCAATGCTGATGAGATTGAGCCACGTATTACCTACGGTACCAATCCTGGTATGGGCATCGGCATCACAGAGCGCATTCCCGATAACAAGGGCGAGGAGAAGGCTTTGGCTTACATGGGTTTCGAGCCTGGCCTGCAGCTGCTGGGTACGAAGGTCGACTACGTATTTCTCGGAGCTTGTACCAATGGCCGCATCGAGGACTTCCGTGCTTTTGCCTCAGTTGTCAAAGGGTGTCGAAAGGCCGAGGGTGTAGTGGCTTGGCTGGTGCCTGGCTCATGGGCTGTAGAGAAACAGATTCGTCAGGAAGGCCTCGACCAGATACTTGAGGCCGCAGGCTTCGCCATCCGCCAGCCTGGATGCTCGGCTTGTCTGGCTATGAACGATGACAAGGTTCCCGCAGGCTGCCTATGCGTAAGCACCAGCAACCGCAACTTTGAAGGTCGCCAAGGCCCCGGCTCGCGTACTGTTTTGGCCAGTCCCCTCGTCGCTGCTGCAGCAGCTGTCACCGGAGTAATCACAGATCCAAGAGAACTTTTATGAAACAGAAATTCAGCATCATCACCAGCACCTGTGTTCCCCTGCCGTTGGAAAACGTAGATACCGACCAAATCATCCCTGCACGCTTCCTCAAGGCTACCGATAAGGCGGGCTTTGGCGAAAACCTGTTCCGTGACTGGCGCTTCGACAAGGAAGGAAACCCTATTGCAGACTTCGTGCTCAATAACCATATCTATCAGGGCAGCGTCATTCTGGTGGCAGGTCGCAACTTCGGCTCTGGCAGCAGCCGCGAGCATGCTGCATGGGCCATTGCCGGCTATGGATTTAGAGTGGTCATCAGCTCCTTCTTCGCTGACATACACAAGAACAATGAGTTGAACAACTTTGTGCTGCCCGTTCAGGTGAGCGAATCGTTCCTGCAAGAGCTGTTCCAAAGCATCGAGGCCGACCCGAAGGCGGAGGTGGAGGTAGACCTGCCTCGGCAGACCGTGACGAACAAAAGCACCGGGCGGCAGGAGCATTTCGACATTAATGGCTATAAGAAGCTTTGCCTGATTAATGGACTCGACGATATCGACTTCCTCGTCCAGAACCAGCAGAGAACGATAGAATGGGAGCAAAGAGAGTTGGAAGCTAAGAGACAGGAGAGATGAAACCACGCTTTATTGAGATAATGGACTCCACGCTGCGCGACGGCGAACAGACCAGTGGCGTCAGTTTCCTGCCCCATGAGAAACTGATGATTGCCCGCATGCTGCTGCGCGACCTCAATGTAGACCGCATCGAGGTGGCATCGGCTCGTGTCAGCGATGGCGAGAAGGAGGCCGTAAAGATGATTTGCCGCTATGCCCGACAGATTGATCGTCTCGACAGCATCGAAGTGCTGGGCTTTGTCGATGGTCATCTCTCTGTCGACTGGCTCAAGGGTGCCGGGGCCCGCACGCTTAACCTCTTGGCGAAGGGCTCGCTGCGCCATTGCCGTGAGCAGTTGCACAAGACGCCGAAGGAGCACATCAGTGACATCAAGGAGGTCGTGGCCTATGCTTGCGAGCAGGGATTCAACGTAAACCTCTATCTGGAAGACTGGTCGAGTGGCATGAAGGACTCTCCAGAGTATGTCTATCAGCTGATGGACGCATTGGTCGACCAGCCCTTGCGCCGCTTCATGCTTCCCGACACTCTGGGTATGATGAACCCGCTGCAGGTGGTGGAGTCCTTTCGCAAGATGCTGAAGCGCTATCCCGACACGCATTTCGACTTTCACGCTCACAACGACTACGACCTGGCTGTGTCAAACTCGCTCGCCGCGGTGCTGAGCGGAGCCCGTGGCATCCACGTCACAGTGAACGGGCTGGGCGAGCGTTGTGGAAACGCTCCGCTGAGCAGCGTGCAAGTGATTCTGAAAGACCAGTTTAACGCGCTGACCAGCATCCACGAGGAGAAGCTGATGGACGTGAGCCGTCTGGTGGAGAGCTATAGCGGCATCGCCATCGCCCCCAATCAGCCCATCATTGGTGACAACGTTTTCACGCAGGTGGCTGGCGTGCATGCTGATGGTGACCAGAAGGGCGGGCTCTACCATAATCCGCTGGTGCCTGAGCGCTTCGGGCGCCGCCGTGAGTATGCTATGGGCAAGACCAGCGGACGGGCAAACATCACCCGCAACCTGCAGGAACTCGGCCTGGAACTGACCCCCGAGCAGACGCAGCGCGTCACCCGTCGTATTACCGAGCTCGGCGACCGCAAAGAGGTGGTCACGCAGGACGACCTTCCTTTCATCGTGAGCGATGTGCTGAAGCACGACGTCACCGAGGACCGCGTCAGACTGGTCAGCTACCAGGTGTCGCTGGCCTACGGCCTGAAGCCGCTGGCCAATGTGAAGGTGGAAATCAACGGACAGCAGTATGAGGGCCATTCCTCTGGCGATGGACAGTACGATGCCTTCGTGAAGGCCCTGCGCAAAATCTATCACGAATACCTCGACCGCACATTCCCCTTGCTCCAGAACTACGCCGTCACTATTCCACCTGGCGGCAGAACCGATGCGCTGGTTCAGACGGTCATCACCTGGCAGATGGGCGAGGGACGCCTGTTGCGCACCCGTGGCCTTGATGCCGACCAGACCGAGGCGGCCATCAAGGCAACTATCAAGATGCTAAACATTGTGGAATCAACGCTGAATTAGGAATGCTGTTTTGAAAAAGTAAGGAAAATACAATGGCTGGCGCTTGAAAAACCAGATTTTGTTTGGTTTTTTAAGCGCTTCTTTGTATCTTTGCACGGAGATCAAACCACAGCAACGTGAATGTAACAATCATAACTAAAGACAACATGAAAAAGCCTTTCCTTATTGTCGCGCTGGCAGTCGCCTGCCTGAGCGCTACGGCTCAGCGGACCGCCATTCCGCGCGATGCCGCTTTAGAAAAGAAAGTAGAGAAAACGCTCTCGAAGATGTCGCTCGACGAGAAAATCGGTCAGATGCTCGAGCTGAACTTCGACATCATGGGCACCTACGGCCCTGGTGGCAAGTGGCAGCTGAACGAGACGGTGCTCGACACCTGTATCTCAAAATGGAAGGTAGGCAGCATCCTCAATGCTCCCGGCACGCGTGCCGCCACGGTGGAGCAGTGGCAGAAGTGGATTCGCCTCATTCAGGAGAAGTCGATGAAATACATCGGCATCCCCGACATCTACGGTCTCGACCACAACCACGGCGTCACCTATACGCAGGCTGGCACGCTCTTCCCGCAGCCCATCAACCTGGCCGCGTCGTTCAACACCGAGCTGGCTCGCACCGGCGCAGAGATTACTGCCTATGAGAGCCGAGCCGGCAACTGCCCCTGGGTGTACAACCCCGTGACCGACCTGGGCCGCGACCCGCGCTGGCCCCGCATCTGGGAGAGCTTCGGCGAGGATGCCATCGTGAATGCCCGCATGGCCGAGGCCGAAATCCGCGGCTATCAGGGGGACGACCCCAACCACCTGGGCAAGTACAACGTGGCTGCCTGCATCAAGCACTATTTTGCCTATGGTGCACCCTTCAGCGGCAAGGACCGCACACCGGCCTACGTGTCGCCGCAGATGCTCCGCGAGAAGTATTTCGAGCCGTTCAAGGCTGCCTTCGAGGCCGGTGCGCTGACGCTGATGGTCAATTCTGGCAGTATCAACGGCGTGCCTGTTCATGCCAGCTATGAATATCTGACCAAGTGGGTGAAGGAAGACCTTGGCTGGGACGGTATGGTAGTCACCGACTGGGCCGACATCAACAACCTCTTCCAGCGCGAGCACGTGGCGAAGGACAAGAAAGACGCCATCCGCCTGGCCATCAATGCCGGTGTCGACATGTCGATGGACCCCTATAGCGTCGACTTCTGCATCCTTCTGAAGGAGCTGGTGCAGGAGGGCAAGGTGAAGATGGAACGCATCGACGATGCCGTGCGCCGCATCCTTCGCGTGAAATATCGCCTGGGACTCTTCGACCAGCCGAACACCGGTGGCAAGGGCTTTGAGAAGTTCGGCTCCGACGAGTTTGCCGAGAAAGCCCTCCGTGCTGCCGAGGAGACCGAGGTGCTGCTGAAGAACGAGGGTGGCATCCTGCCGCTGAAGCAGGGCGTCAAGATTCTGCTCACCGGACCGAACACGAATCAGATGCGTTGCCTGAACGGTGGATGGAGCTACACGTGGCAAGGCTCGAATGCCGAAGACCTGGCCGAGAAGTATCATACCATCTATGAGGCTTTCTGCCAGAAGTTCGGAGCCGAGAATATAGTGCATGAGCAGGGCGTGAGCTATAAGGAGCGTGGACAGTACTACGAGGAGAATGCACCCCAGATAGAGAAGGCCGTGAAGGCTGCCGAGGGTGTCGACGTCATCGTGGCCTGCATCGGTGAAAACAGCTATACGGAGACTCCCGGCAATCTCTCCGACCTCTGGCTCTCGGAAAATCAGCGTACGCTGGTGAAGGAGCTGGCCAAGACGGGCAAGCCCGTCATCCTCATTCTCAACGAGGGCCGTCCGCGCCTCATCAGCGACATCGAGCCGCTGGCGAAAGCTGTTGTCGACATCTTCCTGCCGGGTAACTATGGAGCCGATGCCCTGGTGAACCTGCTCAGTGGCGAGGCCAATTTCTCGGCTAAGATGCCCTACACCTATCCACGTGAGATTAATTCGCTTAATACCTACGACTACAAGGTGTCTGAGGAGGTGGGCACCATGGCTGGCGCCTACAACTACGATGCCAAGGTGTCGCTGCTATGGCCCTTCGGCTATGGCCTGAGCTACACCACCTTTGAATATGCCAATCTGCGTGTGGACAAGTCTACATTCACGGCCGACGATGTGCTAACGGTCAGCGTAGACGTGAAGAACACGGGCAACCGTGCCGGCAAGGAGGCCGTGCTGCTCTATAGCAGCGACCTCGTGGCTTCGCTGACGCCCGACAACAAGCGCCTGCGCGACTTCACCAAGGTGGCGCTGCAACCCGGCGAGACACAGACGGTCACCTTCCGTCTGCCTGCCAAGAGCCTGGCCTTCGTGGGAGCTGATGCGCGCTGGACGCTGGAAGAGGGCGATTTCCTGCTTCGTGTAGGCAGCCTGAAGGTGCCTGCGCAGTGCACAATGACTAAGATTTGGGACGAGCCGAACATCTGAGACGGGCTTCGGCCTAACGATAAATGATAAATGATAGCACCTTGCGCACCGCTATCATTTATCATTTAAGTAACAAATCATATTTAGCTTATACAAGCATCGTCTTTTTAACAACGAATTTATACGAATTTTACGAATTATACGAATTGCATGGATTTCACGAATTGCACGTCCAATTCGTTAAATTCGTTACATTCGTTGTTTATATAAAATAATTGTACCATTTAGGGCGTATCGCCGCCATACAGCCGTTCGTATTGCCGCGACACCTTCAGGTGGTCGTGGTGCCGGTTGACGTATTCTATGCTCTGCTGCTTCAGCTGGGGTAGACGTTCGGGGTGGAGCACCAGCTGCTCCAGCTGAGCGTAGACGCTCTCGTAGCTGGGTTCCACGTTGATGATGGGTTGCAGTTCGTGTTCGCCGAGCAGGTCGTAGTGTTCCGGCTCTCCACCGCCGATGCAGATGATGCCCTTCGACATGGCCAGCAGGGCGTTCATGGCGGGCGTATAGCTGTAGAGCTGGTCGAGGATGGCATCGCAGCTTTCCATCATGTGCTGGTATTGCTCGAAGGGCACCCCTTCGGCCTTCACGATTTCCACTTCTTCGGGATATTTCGCCTTGACATCTTCCAAGGCGTGGAGCATGATGTCCGTACCCTTGTAGGCACTGCGCCCTTTGCTGATGCCGATGAAGAAGCGAATGGCCTTTTTTTGTTGAGAGTTTAGTGTTTTTTGTTGAGAGTTAAGTGTTGAGTGTTGAGAGACTTTAGTTGGGTGCTGAGAGTTCAGTGTTGAGTGTTGAGAGACTATAGTTGGGCGCTGAGGTTCGTCTGTAACGTCTCTCAACTCTAAACACTCATCTCTTAACACTGAACGCTCATCACTCAACAAAACGATGGGAAGAGGTATGTAATGAGTCTTTTGGGGGAAGTTGGGCTCGTAGCACACGTAGTCGTCGTAGAGCCCGGCCACGATGGCGTCGCAGTCTTCCGCTATCATTCGGTTCAGGCGTTCCTTTGCCGTACCCATCCAGTCGCGCTGTTCGCGCACGGCAGGTGCATCGGTGCGTATCTGTTCGCCGATGTTGAAGTCGCTGTAGCGCATCGGTCGGCGATAGGTCGACTCATGTACCCAGTAGTAGTCCATGCCCATGGCGCAGAGCACCATCTTTCCGTTGTGGCGGCGCAGGTAGCGATAGATGGGGAAGAGCCTTTCGGCACGCAGCTCGAAGAACATTGGGTTGATGAGCTGCACGACGTCGAACCCTCGGAGCCGGGGCAACAGGCGCAGGATTCGCATCATGAGTCGAACGCCGCCCAGTCGGCCCTTAGGTCGGCTGACGTCGATGTCGCGGGGGTAGTCCTTCCAGAAGTCGCCGTTCGACACCACCGTCACCTCGTGCCCCAGCTGCCTCAGGCCCTCGGCCAGCGTGGCGTGCACGTTGCTGTATTCTCCCAGTAGCAGTATCCTCATCGTTCCTTCTTCAGCAGGGGTATGGCGCGCATCAGCACGTTCAGCCCCAGGTCGTTGTTGGCCAGTCGGCGGAACCAGGCATATTTGCGGGTGTAGTCGCGCTTGGGCAGCGGATAGAGGCCCGCCTTGCGCAGCATCTCCAGCTTGAGGTCGAGGTAGTGGCGGCTGCCCGTGAGCTGTATCACATTATATATATAGTCCATCGTGAGCTGGTTCACGCGCCGCGTCAGCGCCAGCCGCTCCTGATGGGGCAGCGAGTCGGCGGTGCGCTGCAGGCGCAGGAGAATCTGCTGGGCATCGCCGAGCCGTCTGAGCCGGTGGCGCACGCTGGCGGTGGTCATGATGGAGTCCTCCCGCTGGCGGTAGAGGTAGGCCCTGGCGTTGGTGCTGATGACGGTGTCGGCCCTGAGCAGCAGCAGCGGGGTGAACTCCTCGTCCTCGTGTAGCGTGCCCGTGGTGAAGCGCAGGTCGCCCACGATGGTGCGGCGGAACAGGTAGCAGCATGCCGAGCCGTGCAGGTTCTGCGAGCGCATCAGCTCGCTGCCGCTCATCAGCGCGCTGTCTTCATGGCTGGCGTTGCCTTCGCTGCTGTCGTCGCTGGCCAGGGCGAACATCACCATGTCGGGCTTCTGGTAGCGTACCAGGTCGAGACAGTGCTCATAGCTTGAGGTGATGAGCCGGTCGTCGGCATCTACGAACTGCAGGTATTCGCCCGTGGCGACGTTCAGACCCCTGTTGCGGGCAGCGCTCAGTCCGCCGTTGGGCTGTCTGACGTAGATGATGTCGTCCAGCATGTCTGCCAGCTCCGCGAGCGGCGACAGCTGCGAGCCGTCGTCTATGAGGATGATTTCGCGTTCCGCCGCTCGCAGCGAGAGCGCCTTGATGCTCTCGATGCACTGGCGGAGCAGCGCCGTCGGCAGGTCGTAGTAGGTCAGGATGAAGCTGACCATTGGTCTGCCGTTGTTCAGTGTCTCAGTAGGTAAATATTGCATAGTCTGTCAATTCCTATCAGATTGAGAAGCAGGGCCTTCAGTCTCTGCCTTGCGGTCAGTGCAGGGCCAAAGACGCTGATGTGCCGACGGGGCAGGGTGGGGGGCGCTCCCGTCAGTCGGCTCACGTCGAGCTGAATGTTCAGCACGTGCATGTAGTAGCGGTCGTCGCACCAGCGCGAGAGCGTCAGCCTGTGGGCCTCGAGGAGCATCGCCAGCTCGCGGCCGTCGGCCCGTGCGGTGATGCCCTGCGGGTTCTGGCAGTAGTAGTAGCACCCCTTCGCAGCGCTCCTGATGCGCCTCACCTTGCTGAGCAGCCGGGGCAGCACCCACGCATCCTCGAACACCTTCCCTTCGGGGAAGCGCACCTCGCTGAAGAGCGTGCGGCGGTAGAGCTTGTTCCAGGCGTAAGTGTGCTCGTAGGCATGTCCGCGCAGCCAGTAGTCGTCAGCGTCGTCGTAGGTCTCCGCCGTCGTCAGCCTCTGCTGTTGCTCCGCGCTGCCGTAGTGCCAGTAGAAAGGGTACTCCAGCAGGTCGCAGTCGTCGGCCTGCGCCATCAGCTGGGCGTAGGTGTCGGTGTCGAGGAAGTCGTCGGAGTCAGCGAACGTCACCCACTCGCCCTGCGCAGCGTCTAACCCCGCGTTGCGTGCCGCGCTCAGTCCGCGGTTCCGCTGGTGGATGACGCTGATGCGGCTGTCGCGCACTGCCCACTCGTCGCACAGCTGCGGGCAGCCGTCGGGCGAACCGTCGTCGACCAGAATCACCTCTATGTCGCGGAACGTCTGTCCCACGACGCTCTGCAGGCAGCGCTCCAGCGTTGCCTCTACGCAGTAGACGGGTATGATGACACTTAGCTTTACGGCCATGACAGTGCAAAGGTACAAATAAGCAAGCGAAAATGCAAATTTATTTGCAATTATCCGTGCGGAAGCATCTTCAACGCCAGCCAAAGGTACGACTAAGCAAGCGAAAATGCAAATCATTTTTGACACCGATTTGCATGGCTCTTTTTTTTGAACAAAATTGACAAAATGGCCATTTTTGACCTCCATATTTCAAAAATTCTCCACGAAAAAACTTTTGGACGAAAATAAGCGAGTTTTGAGAGGTTTTATTAAATTATTGATTATTAGGCGATTGTGGTGATTTTTGCGGAAAAAGGCGTTCGTTGAGAAAAAAAAGTCAACGACTTTTGAAAATTTGGCGTTGACTTTTGAAAAATTGGCGTGCTTACAGAAACGCGAAAAGTAGCAAAATTTGAGCAAAAAACGTGCACAAAAGTGGGGCCTGTGTGCAAATTTTCGTCTTCTGCGGCCCGATTTTTCATCGGGTGACGCCTTCCTAAGGCTCGAAAACGGCCATTTTTCACGCTAAAATGCTTCGTCGCCGTGAACAAAATTTTTTGTGAAAGATTTTGACATTCTGCATGAAAATATACGGCCTCCTGCCCCATTTCCGAGCGGAGTTCGTCTACCATTGCCAAACTTTCACCTCATTTTCATTTTCCTCCATGCAGCCTTCAGGTCGATGCGTCGGTTCAGCTGTGCCAGGCAGAAGGCTATTCCCACGAGGGTGAGCACCGCCATGGCTCCGTATTTCAGGGCGGTGGAGTGGAGGAACGAGCATGCCAGGCAGGCGGCTGCCAGCAGCGAGGAGACGGTGATGAGTCGCCAGGTGGCAGCAGCAAGGCTGAAGCCGTAGCGCCAGCGGATGAGCAGGACGCTCAGCACGAAGTCGAGGACGGCGCAGGCCAGCGCTCCGTAGCCTAAGCCATCGAGCCCCCAGAGGCAGTAGCAGAGGGCCATGACGGCGAAGGTCTTGGCGTTGCCCCAGACGACCTCTACCCAGAAGATGTAGGGTGTATCGCTCTTGGCATAGGCCAGGTAGTCCATGGGGAAGCAGAGTGCCTTGAAGATGCAGGCCATGCCCAGCAGTCGCACCATGCGGCCGGTGCTGAGGAACTCGGGCGTGAGCAGTATGCGGATGACGATGGGGGCGGTGAGGATGAGCAGCATGACGAGTGGCGTCATGATGAGGATGAGGATTTCGGTCTGCTGGTTCACCAGATGGAAGGCTTCGCGGCGGCTGGTCTTCACGAGCCCCGACAGATGGGGGAAGTAGTCGGCGGCCATGGCGGTGAAGATGAGGCCGATGTACTGGGTGGTGATGGCTCCGGCGGCCTGGTAGAAGCCCACGTCGCTCAGGTTGCCCGTGCGGCTGATGAAGATGGTGAGCAGATAGGTGGTGAGGGTGCCCACGAGGGTGCCCACGGTCATGACCGCCCCGAACTTGATGATGCCGCTGCCGTGCTGCCACATGGTGCGCAAGGTGATGGGGGGGCGTGGGCTGGCGTCAGGAGGGGTGAGACGGCGCGTCTGGTACTTGATGGCCGCGAAGTAGACGGCTCCGCCGAGAATCATGGCGGACACGATGCCGCGGGTGCCCCAGACGAGGTAGATGGGCACGCTGAGGAGCAGTCCGCAGAGCGGGGGCACGGTGGAGCAGAACGCCAGCCGTTTGTAGCGGCGCATGCCCTGCAGCACGGTGAGTTCGCCGGTGGCCATGACGTTGAAGAAGACGACGGCGGCGAGGAGGAGGAACTGCCAGGTGTAGGCATCGGAGCCGAAGGACAGGCGCGACATGAGCGGCGACAGGGCCAGCGTGGCCACGAGGCCGAGGAGGGCCGCTGCGAGCACCAGGCGGCGCACGATGCGCAGGGTGGCGCTCAGGATGCGGGCGTCGTCGCTGGCGTGGGCCTTCGATATGTCGGGCACGGCCGAGACGTTCAGCCCCATGAGCGACAGCTGCTGCAGGCTGTTGGCGGCATTGGTCATGATGGACGAGATGCCCATGCCGCCCGACTGCAGGATGCTGGCCACGAGCTTGCCGCGGACGATGTTGACCAGCGCGTTGAACACCTGTGCGCCGCCGAAGACGGCGGTGCTCGAAACGATGCGGCGGTAGATGTTCACGTGGCTCTGTTCCATCAATAATGTATGCTTTATACTCTAAATGCCAGAATGTCAAATGGTTTTCCCTGGCTCCGCGCTGCGGCGTAGGGGAAGCCGCTGCGCATCATGCCTGGGCCGAGGAGCAGGCAGACGCGGCTGGCCCGGGCAATGGTGAAGAAGTCGAGGAAGGTCTTCTCGTAGTATTCATAGCTGTGGACTCCGTCGTTGCCGATGTGCGATACCGTGCCGGGGATGACGTAGAAGGCGCCGGGGAAGGTCTGCTGCGCCCGCTGCAGGAAGGTGGTGCTGTCGGAGCAGAGCAGCACGCGCTGGCCGTTGCCGACTCCCTTGAGCAGCTGCCCCAGCTGGTCCATGCAGCCGCTGAGCAGCTTCTCGCGCTCCACGATGGAGAGGGGCTCGCTGTAGACCTCCTCGTTGAAATCGTCGAGCAGGTTGCAGAAGCGTGCCGACACGCTGATGTAGTCGTCGGTGCCGATGTCGTGGCGGATGCGCTCCAGATGGCCCTGCAGGCGCGGGGTGGGGCGGAAGAGCGTGTTGAAGCTGGCGGCGAAATCGCCGTCGTCGTAGCAGAAGTTGGCATTCGTGTAGAAATGCACCTGCTTGTCGGGATTTTGCCGTAACGCGCTGTGCATCTGCTGCTGATGCCTCTTTCCTTCAAGCCCGCTGACCACCTGCAGGACGACCCGCTCAACGTGCTGTGCGGAAAAGCTGACGCACGGCTCAGCACAGCGCCAGTCGTAGGCGGCAGGCTCCAGGTAGTCCTCCAGACGGAAGGGGTGGGTGAAGAAGAGGCGGAAGGGGCGACCCGCCTGCTGGCACACCTCGAAGACGCTGACGGCACCGCGCAGGCGGTCTACCAGTCCGCCGCTCTCGGTGTTGCCGCAGTTCATGCACACCGCCACGGCGTCTTCTGGCTTCAGGGGGGCGGCATCGGCGTGGTAGCTACGCTCCAGCTGCTCCCTGAACTGTTTTTCCACTTGCCGTCTGACAAACAATGAAGCATATCCCTGGGGCCACAGCCGGGCGATGATTTTCTGCCACAGCAGGCGTGGCTTGTACTTCATGCAGAAGAGGGCCAGCAGCAGGGGAAAGCTCTTCAGCCAGAGGAACTGCAGACGCTCGCCAGGGGTGAGCACGCTGGCGCTGAGCCTGGCGAAGCAGGCGGCCAGGTTCTGGTGTATCTGGGCATCGGCAAAGGCCAGCTCGTCGTGGTGCTGCACGTAGGTGGCCATCTTCCAGCGCCAGTCGCAGAAGGCCTTGCGCAGCATGCGCTGGTATTCTTCGCTCTCCTTGCCGAACTCATCCTCTATCAGGCTGAACAGCTCGAGGCTGGTCTTCAGCGTGTGGAACAGCTTGGGCGAGACACGGGTGGAGATGGACGCGGCGTGGTTCTGATAGAAGTAGTGGGCATCGGCAAAGGCCACGCGGCGGGCCTGAAGCAGGTAGAGACGCTCGTCGACCTCGTCGGAGTTCATCCAGACGGGCTTCTCCTTCACTGGCCAGCTGCGGTTGACCCACACTTTAGGGCGATAGAGACCGCCGTTGCAGCCGATGCGCCATTCGGGCATGGTCTCCTTCACGAGGTCGCGCCCGCCGTAGACCCTGCTGGCGTCGAAACCGGCCACGGGCAGTTCCTCGGTAGTCTTGCCGGTGGCCATGTCGACGAAGACCATGTGGGGGTAGACGATGTCGGCCTCGGTATTCTTTTGGCGGATGAGCATCTTCTCAAGATAGTCGTCGGACAAACGGTCGTCGATATCGAGGGGCAAGACGAACATGCCCCGTGCCTCGGCCACGGCGTGGTCACGCGGCTGCTTGGCCGAGCCGCTGGCGGGCTGGGTGTAGCACCTCACGCGAGGGTCGCTCCCGGCAATCTGGCGGAGCAGCGCCAGGGTGCCGTCGGTGGAGCCGTCGTCGACCACCACCCATTCCCAGCAGGCGAAGCTCTGGCGCCGCAGGCTGTCGTAGGCCTGCTGGATGAAAGGCTCGCCGTTGTAGACGGGGGTCACTACCGATATGATGATAATCGTATGCTCTGAAATGCTCATGTTTATAAAAGATAACGCAGAAAAGTCTCGTTTATTTTGCAAAAAATGATTAACTTTGCGGCCAATATGGAAAACTTGCTCACTCAACTCAACGAAAGCCAGCGCGAGGCCGTGGTCTACTGCGATGGCGCTTCGCTGGTCATTGCTGGTGCCGGGTCGGGGAAGACCCGTGTGCTCACCTATAAGATTGCCTATCTGCTGCAGGAGAAGCAGCTGGCCCCCTGGAATATTCTGGCCCTCACGTTCACCAACAAGGCTGCCCGCGAGATGAAGGAACGCATAGCCCGGCTGGTGGGCGAGGAGCGTGCCCGCTACTTGCAGATGGGCACCTTCCACGCCGTCTTTGCCCGCATCCTGCGCAGCGAGGCACAGGCCATCGGCTACCAGTCGAGCTTCACCATCTACGACCAGGCCGACGCCCGTTCGCTGGTGAAGAACATCATCAAGGAGATGGGCCTCGACGACAAGGTCTACAAGCCCTCTACCGTGGCCGACCAGATTTCGATGGCGAAGAACCACCTCGTGCTGCCCGATGCCTTCGTGAACTGCTCGCTCTTCGACAAGAAGCACCCGCTGGTGGCCGAGGTGTACAAGCGCTATGCCGCTCGCTGCCGACAGGCCAACGCGATGGACTTCGACGACCTGCTGGTGCAGACTTATCTGCTCTTCGAGGAGCACGACGACATCCGCCGCAAGTATGTGGAGAAGTTCCACTTCGTGCTCGTCGACGAGTACCAGGACACCAACTTCGCCCAGCAGAAGATTCTGCTGCAGCTCACCCGCGAACGGCAGCAGGTATGTGTCGTTGGCGACGATGCTCAGAGCATCTATAGCTTCCGTGGAGCGAATATCGATAATATTCTCAATTTCAGGGAGTCATATACCAATGCCAAACTGTTCAAACTGGAGCAGAACTACCGCTCTACGCAGCTCATCGTGGAGGCCGCCAACAGCCTCATCCGCAAGAATGAGCGCCAGATTCCAAAGGACGTCTACAGCATGGGCGAGAACGGCGAAAAACTGCAGCTGAAGCCCGCCCTGAGCGACCGCGAGGAGGCCATGATCGTGTGTAACGACATCAAGCGGCTGCGACGGCAGGAGCATGGTGAGTACAGCGACTTCGCCATCCTCTACCGCACCAACTCGCAGAGCCGCTCCTTCGAGGAGCAGATGCGCAAGGACGGCATCCCCTATCGCATCTATGGCGGTCTTTCCTTCTACCAGCGCAAGGAAATCAAGGATGTCATCGCCTACTTCCGAACGATAGTCAATCCCGACGACGAGGAGGCGCTGCGCCGCATCATCAACTATCCCACACGTGGCATCGGCGACACTACCTTGCAAAAGGTAGCTGCCACCGCCACGCAGTATGGCGTCTCGCTCTTCACCGTCATCTCGCAGCCCACGCTGTTTCACCTCGATGTGGCCCGTGGCACCGCCGCCAAGCTGGAGGCTTTCCGCCAGCTCATTGAGGGGTGGCGGCAACGGCTACAGGGCGAGGACGCCTACCAGCTGGGCCACGCCGTCATCATGGAGAGCGGCATTTCGAAGGACATCTATTCCAGCCGCAATCCTGAAGACCTGAGCCGGCAGGAGAACCTGGAGGAGTTTCTCTCCGGCATGCAGGACTTCGTGGAAAGTCGCCGCGAGGAGGGGATGGAAGACCAGGTGCAGCTGAGTGACTTCCTGCAGGAGGTGGCCTTGCTGACCGACCTCGACAGCGACAAGGACGACTCGCAGCACAAGGTGTCGCTCATGACCATACATGCCGCCAAGGGCCTGGAGTTCCCGACGGTATTTGTCGTCGGGCTGGAGGAGAACATCTTCCCATCGCCCATGTGCACGAACTCCCTGCGTGAACTGGAGGAGGAGCGGCGCCTGCTCTACGTGGCCATCACCCGTGCTGAGCGCCACTGTATCCTGACTTGTGCCCAGAACCGTTTCCGCTTCGGACGCATGGAGTACGACACGCCCTCGCGCTTCATCCGTGACATCGACCCGAAGCTGCTCTACGTTGAGAACAGCGGGCAAAAGGAGGAAAGGGAGGAGAGAAGCGAGAGACGGCCGTGGCAGCGGCCGTCGGAAGGACCGGAGTGGATGCAGAACCCGCGCCCTGTGGCCACGCAGTTCCGCGCCGACCCCAAGCCGAGGGCTATCCCCCAGCGGCAAGCAGAAAAACCTGTCGACCCGTTTTCGGCGGACTTCAAGAAACTGCTCCATACCACCAGCGGAGGGCGCTATCGGCCTGTGGCCAGCGCCGTGAAGGCCTCGCAGTCAGCGCCGACGACCAGCGGGCTGCGCGAAGGGGCTGTCATTGAGCACCAGCGCTTTGGCGTAGGCACGGTCATTCGCTTAGAGGGCAGTGGCGACAACGAGAAAGCCACCGTGGAGTTCCGCAATGCTGGCACCAAGCAGCTCTTGCTGAAGTTCGCTCGCTTCAAGGTGCTCTAATGGCTTAGCATGGCCAGCAAGATGTTCCATCGGCACCGCCTTTTTCCATGGCGGTGCTGAAAAAAAACTATCAATCGTTTCTTTTATTCCCAGTTTTTCTTTATCTTTGCATTCAAAAACAGTCGAATTAAGCATACAAAGACAATGAGAATCTTTTTTCTGATTTGTGCCACCTTCTTGATGGCAGTCTCGTCGGCAACGGCGGGAGAGAAACTATCTTTGAAAGAAATTACCGACGGCGGGTTCCGCGGAGAGTCCATCTCGGCCGTGGAGCCACTGAGCGATGGCGAGAGCTATGCCCAGATTTCGGCTGACGGCAAGCAGATTGTGAAGTATTCCTTCCGTACTGGAAAGCAGACGGGCATCCTTTTCGATGCGGCTACGGCCCGTGGGGCGAAGGTGAACAGGGTGGAGGGCTATGTGATGAGCCCAGACGCCAAGCATATCCTCATCCAGACGCAGACACAGCGCATCTATCGCCACTCCTTCACAGCCGTATATTATATTTTCTCGATAGCTAACAACAAGCTGGAACCGCTAAGCGATGGCGGTCCGCAGCAGACCCCGGTGTGGAGCCCAGACGGCCTGCAGGTGGCCTTCGTGCGCGATAATAACATCTTCCTGGTGAAACTGCTCTACAACAACGCGGAGAGTCAGGTGACGAAGGACGGCAGTCACAATGCGGTCATCAACGGCCTGCCCGACTGGGTGAACGAGGAGGAGTTCTCGTTCAACTCGGCCATGACGTTCAGCGCCGACTCGAAGCAAATCGTCTGGGTGCGCTACGACGAGAGCCAGGTGAGGGAATACTCCATGCAGCTGTTTAAGGCATCGCATCCCGCCCGCGAGGAGTTTGCTGAGTATCCGGGTCTTTACACCTATAAATATCCGAAGGCAGGCCAGCAGAACTCCAGCGTGAAGCTGCTCAGCTATGACATCAAGAGCCATCAGACACGTGAGATGCAGTTGCCACTGGATGCTGACGGCTACATTCCCCGCATCGTGTCCACCAGCGACCCCACGAAGGTGGCCGTCTTCACGTTGAACCGCCACCAGGACTGCCTGCGCATCTTTATGGCTAATCCGCTCACCACTGTTTGCCAGCAGATTATAGAGGACAAGGTGGACAAATACATCAACGAGAATGTATTTGCCAACGTGAAGATAACGAAGAACAATATCCTTCTCACCAGCGAGCGCGACGGCTACAATCACCTCTACCTCTATAATCTCAACGGACAGCAGCTGCGCAAGGTGGGCGATCTGCCACAGGGGCAGCGCTTAGGTGGTGGCGAGAAGAACCTGCACACCATTGTCACCGATGTCTATGGCTACGACGAGGCCACGGGCGACATCTACTTTGCCGCCCTGAACAATGGCCCCACGGACCAGCAGGTGTTCGTGGCCCACAAGAACGGTAAGACCGACTGCCTCACCACAGAAGGTGGGTGGTCGTCGGCCATCTTCTCCAATGATTTTAAGAACTACATCTGCACCTGGAGCAACATCGATACGCCCACGCAGATTACGCTGCGCAACACGCAGGGCAAGACCGTAGCCACGCTGGTAGACAATAAGAAGCTGGCTGCGAAGTATGCCTCCTATGATATGGGCAAGAAGGAGTGGCTCACCTTTACCACTACCGAGGGCGTGAGGCTGTATGGCTGGATGGTGAAGCCTGCTATTTTCGATGCTTCGAAGAAATATCCGGTGGTGATGTACCAGTATGGTGGCCCGGGCAACCAGCAGGTGAAGAACGCCTGGGGAATTGGCATGAGTGGACAGGGAGCCATCCTCGAACAGTATTTGGCCCAGCAGGGCTATGTGTGCGTCTGTGTTGACAACCGGGGTACGGGCGGTCGCGGCGCCGAGTTTGAGAAGTGTACCTACCTGCGCTTAGGCGACCTGGAAGCCAAGGACCAGGTGGAGACGGCGCTCTGGCTGGGACAGCAAGGCTATGTAGACAAGGAGCGCATCGCCATCTGGGGCTGGAGCTACGGTGGCTGGAACACGCTGATGTCGATGTCGGAGGGCCGCGAGGTGTTCTGCTGTGGCATCGCCATTGCTCCGCCTACCTGCTGGCGCTTCTATGACACGGTATATACCGAGCGCTTCATGCGTACGCCCAACGAGAACGCATCGGGCTATGACGATGTGTGCCCCATCGCCCGTGTCGGCAAGCTGCATGGCGCATTGCTTATCTGCCACGGCCTGGCCGACGATAATGTACACTATCAGAATACGGCCGAGTATGTCGACGCCCTCGTACAGGCCGATAAGGACTTCTCGCAACTGGTCTATACCAACCGCAACCATAGCATCTACGGTGGGAACACGCGTAACCACCTGTTCCGTCAGTGTGTGAACTTTTTTAACAATCACTTGAAATAAATCCTAAGACAATGAAACGAACGACCCTCTTACTACTTTCCTTGATGATTCTTGCGACATCGGCATCTGCCCGGGCCCGCAAGAAACGTCCAGAGCCAAATCCCCCCTCAACGGTGGAAATCATCACAAAAGTGAATGACTACTGGCAGCAACACCACTCGCCAAAGGTGCGCTCCTTCTGGGACGAGGCCGCCTATCACACGGGCAACATGGAAGCCTATCGGCTGCTTGGCGTGGCCCGATGGCTGGCCTACAGCGATGAATGGGCTCGCCACAACAAGTGGCAGGGGGCAAGGGAAAAAGACCCCTCAAAGTGGAAGTACAAAACGTATGGCGAGGGACAGGACTATGCGCTCTTCGGTGACTGGCAGATTTGTTTCCAGACCTATCTCGATATGTACGAGATGAACCCCGACCCCTATAAGATTGCCCGCGCCATCGAGGTGATGGACTATGAGGTGCGCCAGCCGCAGAACGATTTCTGGTGGTGGGCCGACGCACTCTACATGGTCATGCCCGTGATGACAAAGCTCTATAAGGCCACGGGGGAGGTGAAATACCTTGACAAGCTCTATGATAACTTCAAGTGGTCCGACGAACTGATGTACGACAAGGACGAGCAGCTCTACTATCGTGATGCCAAGTATATCTATCCGAAGGTGAAGACCGCTTGCAACGACGGCAAGAGCTTCTGGGCCCGTGGCGACGGGTGGGTGCTGGCCGGACTGGCCAAGGTGCTCAGTGACATGCCTGAAGACTACCAGCACCGCGATTTCTTCTTGCAGCGCTTCCGCGAGCTGGCCGAGGGCGTGGCTCGCGTGCAGCGTCCGGGTGGCTACTGGAGTCGTAGCATGCTCTGCGAAGACGATGCCCCAGGCCCGGAAACCAGTGGCACTGCCTTCTTTACCTATGGGATGCTCTGGGGCGTGAACCATGGCTTGCTCGACCGTGAGACCTATGTTCCTGTCATTGAAAAGGCATGGAAATATCTCACCACGGTGGCTTTGCAGGAGGATGGAAGCGTAGGTTTCGTGCAGCCCATCGGCGAGAAACCCGACCCTACAAAGACCGTCGATGCCCACTCGCAGGCAAACTTTGGCGTCGGTGCTTTCCTGTTGGCTGCTTGTGAGCATCTGCGTTTAGAGGATGCTTCCGTGAACGCAGTTTCCTCTGCTGCCGTCAAAGTCACTATCAGCAACGAGAGCGATGAGTTCCGCCAGCAGGTGGTGGAGCTGGATGCTGGCGACATCTATGCCCGACTGGGAATACACGGCGGACGCCAGCTTGTTGTCTACGACCCGGCAGGACAGGAACTGCCTTATCAGCTCTCCTACGACGAAAAGGTGCTCATCGATGCTGGTGTCTCTCCGCATTCCAAACTCGTTCTCACGATAAAGAAAGGTACGCCGAAGGTCTGCAAGACTGTGTGCTACGGACGGATATATCCCGAACGGAAAGACGACTACGCGTGGGAGAACGACCGGGGCGCCTACCGTGTCTACGGTCCTGCCCTGCAAAAGAGCGGCGAGAAGAGCTATGGCATCGACGTGTGGTCAAAGAACACACCAGAACTGGTGGTGGAACAGCGCTATTGGATAGAGGATGTGGTGATGATGCCCGCTGTGGAGCGGCTTCGCAAGGAGAACCGCCAGCAGGGCGATTCGCTCTACCGCCAGTTCTCGTACCATCACGACCACGGGCGTGGCATGGATCTCTATAAGGTTGGGGCAACGCTGGGGTGCGGAACGCCGGCGCTGCTGGACGGCGACCAGCTCGTCTATCCCTATTGCTTCAAGGATTATGAGGTGCTCGACAACGGTCCCCTGCGTACCACCGTGCTGCTGAACTATCAGAAAACGGCTTATCGGGGTGACAGCATCACTGAGCATCGTATCATTTCGCTGGACAAGGGGAGTAACTTCAACCGCATGACCGTCTGGTACACCAGTCTGAAGCAGCCTTCGCAGCTGGCTTCCGGCGTCGTTATCCATTCTGAGGACAAGGAAAGTGTCGTGCTGGGTAAGGACTACGTAGCTTACGCTGACCCCACAGACAATCCTCGCGTGAACAACTGCCAGCTCTTCGTGGCAACGCTCTATCCGAAAGGAAACGTCGTGACGTCGAAGAAACTCTTTGCCCAGCCAAGCAGTGGCAATGAGGGCCATGCACTGGGCATCCTCGACGGGTATAAAGGTGAGCGTTTCACCTATTACTTTGGCTCTGCCTGGTCGAAAAACGATGTGCGCACCATGAAGGAATGGCAGGAACGTATCGACTGGACGCTACGCTCCTTGCGCCAGCCGCTGAAAGTAGTTGTGGGGAATGAGTAATGAGAAATGAGAAATGGATAGACTTGCCAATGTGCTGAGTCTATCCATTTCTCATTTCTCATTCTTCATTGCTTTGAGCCGAAGACTGTTCAGCACCACGCTGACGCTGCTGAACGCCATCAGCGCCGATGCCCACATGGGGGTGATTTGCCAGGAAGCTCCAAAGATATAGGGTAGGCCGGCGGCCAGCGGGATGCACACAACGTTATATATAAAGGCCCAGAAGAGATTCTGGTGAATCATCCCTACGGTTTTGCGCGAGAGGCTGATAGCTTCTGGAATGCGTCGCAGCTCACCCGACATCAGCGTCACCTGTGCTACGTCCATCGCCACGTCGGTGCCGCCTCCCATAGCGATGCTGACATTGGCTGTGGCCAGTGCCTGCGAGTCGTTGATGCCGTCGCCCACCATAGCCACATGGTGGCCTTCCGCCTGCATCCGCTTCACCAGATTCTCTTTATCCTGTGGCAACACCTGCGCCTGATAGTGAGTAATGCGGGCGGCCTGGGCGATAGGTGCAACGCGCTCCTCCTTGTCGCCGCTCATCATATACACGTCGATGCCCATCCGCTGTAGCTCGTTGATGGCTTCTTGAGCATGAGGGCGCAGCGTTTCTGCACCGTCAGTGGGGATGGTCATCGTTCCTGTTTTGTCCACAACCATAGCATCCACGTTCTTCAGCTCCTCCAGTGCCGTGGCATCCTTGATGAGGATGCCTCGCTCTGCAGCTTTGCCTATGCCTACCATCAGGGCTGTGGGCGTGGCAAGTCCCATTGCGCAAGGGCAGGCGATGACCAGCACGCTGACCGCCGAGAGCACTGCCTGCGGCAGCATGGCCTGTCCGCCGATGATGAGCCAGAGGCAGAAGGTGAGCAGCGAAAGACCGACCACCGTTGGTACGAAGATGAGGGCAATGCGGTCAACGACGCGTTGTACGGGGGCCTTTGAGCCTTGGGCCTCTTGCACCATGCGTATCATGTTCGCCAAGACGGTCTTCTGCCCCACCTCTTCAGCCTTCATGCGCAGGGCTGTCTTAGCCCCCTCACGAAGGGAAGGGAGCACGATGGTGCCTGCCAGCAGCTTGTCACCGGGCTTCTTTTCTATGGCGACGGACTCGCCGGTCATCATGCTCTCGTCGATGGTGGCGATGGCATCGCCACATACTGAACCGTCAACAGAGATGCCACATACTGAACCGTCAACAGGGATTTTCTCGCCGGGACGCACTTCAAGGATGTCGCCAGGCTGAACGGCGGCAATGGGGATGTCGACGGGAGAGCCATTGGGCGCCTTCACGCCCGAAGCGTCAAGCAGACAGTGGGCCGTCTTTGGCTGTAGCCCCATCAGCGAGCGGATGCTGCCGGCGGTGCTCTGCTTGGCGCGCTCCTCTAAGAGACGGCCGGTGAGCACGAAGGTGATAATCATCACCGAGGCGTCGAAATAAGTGTGCCACTCGATGCCTCGACTGCTCCATACCTGCTCTCCCCAGAACGTGTTGAACGCGCTGAAGAGGAACGAGATGGCGGTGGAGAGCGCCACGAGCGTATCCATGTTGGCCGAACCGTGGAGCAGCTGTCGCCAGGCGGTAGTATAGAACTGGCGTCCGCAATAGACCAGGTTCAGCAGGGCGATAATGAGGCAGGTCTGGTTTCGGGTGTCATCACCAAATGCCGACAACCGGAACCAGCCCATGCTGAGTGCCATGACGAGGAGGGCGAAGCACCAGGAGAGCAGCACCTTGCGGCGCAGCTGCTGATAGGTGCGACGCTCGATGGCCTCCACGTTGCGGTCTTCCTCGATAATCATGTCGTAGCCGATACCGCCGAGTGCGTCCTTCATCTGCTGTAGCGTAATGCGTGCAGGGTCGAATTCCACGAGGACGGTGCGCCCGGGTAGGTTGACGCTGGCATGGCTGATGCCCTCAAGCAAGTTGAGCTTCTTCTCCACGTTGGCGGCACAGCTGGCGCACATCATGCCCAGTACGGCAATTGTCTTCTTTTCCATTGTTAAAAGTTCTTCTCTGTCAGCGGTTTACTGCTTTTTCTTTTGCGTGAACCTGTAGGTCAAGGAGAGCATCACGTAGCGGGGAATGCAGTTCACCCAGCTCTCTGTGCGTCCCTGGGCGTTGACCGAGTACTGCTTGCTCGACAGCTGGTGCAACAGGTCGAAGGCGGTGAGCTTCATGGTGAGCTTCTCCATGAAGAACGAGCGCGACAGCTCGGCGTTCCACACCAGGTCATCGGTATTCATCATCTCGCTCTGATAGCCTCGGCGGCTGTACATGCGGATGTCGGTGCCTACGTAGAGTTTCAGCCAGGGGATGGTGTAGCGCAGATGACCTCCGTAGCTGTAGTCGAAGGCGCTGATGTTCTCGAAGTTCTCGCGCTTGCTGGTTGAGCGTCGCCAGTCCACGTCGGCGCTGATGCCAGCGGTGAGCTTGTCTTTCTGGTACTCCAGGCCCAGGCGCTCGTGGAGCGTCCAGTTGTGGACGGTGCTCTTGGCCTGCTCTGTTTGTTGCGACTCAGTCGCAACATACTGGACGGGGAAGTCAACGCTGTGGTTGTAGCTGACGTCGGCGCTCTGCTGGAGGGTGAGGCGCTTGGCGCTGTCGAGGGGCTGTTCGTAGCTGGTGCCGAGGCTCCAGTTCCAGTTGCCGCTGATGTTGTCCTGGGTGAAGGTGTAGGCGCCGGTGGTGGTGTTGTAGATGGTGCGCGTGCCGATGGAGTGCTGCACCAGCGAGGCGTTGCTCCAGAGGCGGGCGAAATGTCGGGTGCTGTCGTTGTTGAACTGGAAGGCGATGTTGACGTTATGGCTCAGCGTCCGCTTCAGGTCGGGATTGTTGATGCGGGTGACGAGCGGGTTGGTGGTGTCGTCTACGGGCAGCAGGCTTTCGAGGCTGGGGCGGCTAGTGCTCAGGTTGTAGCCCAGTTGGCTCAGGCCCCGTTTGACACCCCATCGATACCAGTCGATGCGCGGATTGAAGTCCACGTAGCTTCGGCGGGCAACGGTGTCAAGATCGGCGTTGGTATAGTGCAGCCGTTCATGGGTGTTGCTGATGGGAAGAGTGATGGTGAAGTACTGCTGGTCGTCGCTGTGATAGATGTCCAGCTCTCCGCCGAATGTGCGGTTCAGGGCTATCTGAGTGTCGCTGTTGTCGTGGTCCTTCACGCTGAGCAGGGCATCGCGTGTGGAGGGAAGCCACACCGTCTGCTGCTTGTCGGAAGCCACCTCTTTGAGCCAGTCGAGGCGGAAGTTGTCGTTAACGCCTTTGTTCCAGTTCTGCTGGTACCTCGCCTCGGGGCTGATGAACCAGCGGTTGGGCATCTGGAAATGGTAGCCGAACTGGGCGCTGTAGGAGTAGCTGCTGCTGTGGGTGTCGTTATAATAGTGTCGCAGACCTGTGCTGTCGGTCTGTGCGTAGTAGGTGCGGCTGAGGCTGTAGCTCTCGCTGGGCTTCGATTTGTTGTAGGAGCCGTTGAAGGCGAACGAGAGGTAGTCGCCCCAGTCGAACTTGTGGTGCATTCCGAGGTTGCCGCTGAGGCTCAGCGTGCGGAAGTTGTTGCGCCCGTCGTTCAGCGTCTGGTTGATGAGTGTCTGGCGGAAGGTGGAGTCCTGGCTGCTGGTGTTGCGGTGGCCGTTGCTATAGTTGAGGTAGACCCCCGTCCAGAGGGTGACGGGCACCTTGATCTGGAAGTAGTTGTTGGCGTCGAAGCGGAAGTCCTTCTGCCGGCTCCACGACCGGTTGCCGCTCTGGATGTTGCCGCCGGTGGCGAAGCGTTCCGACGAGCTGCGGCTCAGGTTGTCGGCATCGCTCCAGTTGAAAGTGGCGTCCATCTCCTCCTCCCAGTTCTTGTCCTGGTCCTCGGTCTCTATGTGCAGTCCTGCCTGCTTGGTGGCCTGCAGTCCCTGGGGCATGTTGCTGGGGCGCCATTCGCCCTCGCCGCCGGGTCGGCGGTTCTCGTTGATGTTGTTCGTGTTGCCGAAGACGGAGACGCGTGAGTGGTCGTCGTAGTAGAGCCCGAAGAGGCGTGCCAGGTAGCGCTCGTCGGTGCCCAGGCCACCCTCCACGTTGCCCAGCAGGCCGCGGTTGTACTCGCGTTTCAGCTGCACGTCCATCACGTAGTCCTTCTTCTCCACGTCGTGGCCAATGAGTTCGCTCTGCTTGGTCGACTTGTCGTAGACCTTCAGTTCCTTTACGGTGTAGTAGGGCAGGTTGTCGAGCATCACCTTGTTCTGGCCTTTGAAGAAGTCCTTGCCGTTGAGTGTCAGGTAGTCCACCTTCTTGCCGTTGATGTAGATGTCGCCGTTCTCCTTCAGCTCGGCGCCGGGCATCTGGCGGATGAGGCCGTCGAGCATCGAGCCTTCGGGCATGTTGAAGGCCGACGCGTTGTAGACCAGCGTGTCGCCGCGATAGGCCAGCTTCACCTTCGTGCCGGTGATGACCACGCCGTTCAGGTCTACGTCTTTGTAGACGTCGTCGTCGGAGCGCTGCTTCTTCTTGATGAGCATGCGGGGCAGCTCGAACCACGAGTTGCGGGCAATGTGGCGCAGCTGGTAGACCATCGTCGTGTCCTGGTAGCCGTCGGCGGTGGCTTTGATGATGAAGTCGTCGTTCTTGGCGGGAACCTTGAACTCGTAGTAGCTCGAGGTGCCCCAGGTGTAGCAGGTCATGGTGTCGACCACGCTGCTGTCCTTGCGCATGAGCGTCATGAAGGCTTTCACCTTGGCCTTGGTGAACGAGTCGTAAATTTCGCCTGAGAGCTGAATCTGGCGTTCTTTCTTCTTGCTGGTCTTGGCAGAGTCCGTCTGGGCCGATGCCTGCAGGGAAACGAAAAAAATACAGAGGAATGTGATGACAGTGTGTTTCATTTTGACCATAGTGAGAAAGGAGAGAGACGGCCGCTGGATAGTCAGCTAATGGTAGTGAATCGTGAAGAATGCCACATCATGCTTAACGACGTGCTGAACTTTCCTGCGTGAGTTGGCTTTCGCCATGTCTGCCGTTCCGTGCAGACGTGCCATAATGGGGGTTTTAGCTCACCCTATCCTTTGGCTGCTCTCTCCTCAGATGTGGTGTTTCTTAGAGCAGCTCGGTGGCAAAGTTGAGCGACTGAATCTCAATGTCGAGCTGGCGCAGGTGCTGCGAGTGGCTGTCCACCTGCTTGCGCAGCGCGGCGATGTCGATGGTGGTGACGTACTTGATTTCGTTGCGCCCGTAGCGGTCCTGTGCCTGCGTGGCGCGGTCGAAGGCCTCGCGCAGCACCTGTATGCGCTTGCCCAGCACCTCACGCTCGGCCATCAGCTGCGTCAGCGTCTTGCCCTCAGCGTTCTTCGTGGCCATGTTGGTGGCGTTGATGCGGAAAATCATCTGCTCCAGCTGAGCCAGACAGCCGTCGAGCTCTTTCAGCAGTGCTGAGGGCTGCTCGGCAGGCTCGTCGCCTTCCTGCACTTTCATGTTGTTCACCAGTCGAGCCTTCAGCTGCTCTATGCGTGTCTGCAAATCCTTGCGGATGCTAAGTCCTTCTGCCAGTTTCATAATACTTATTTATTATTTAGGGTGCAAAGGTACGAAGAATGGCTGGAATAAAGGCGAAAAAAACATTTTTTAACTGTCCTGTGCGGAATGGGGGTGAGGCTTGAGGGGATGTAGAAGTGGTTTTGGGGGCTTTTGGGGGTAGGACTTTTCTTTCTCAAAAGTCAAGATTTTTCACAGAAAATTTTCTTCACGGCGGCAGAGCATTCTGGAGTGAAAAATGGCCGTTTTGGACCCTCTTACAGCCCTCGCCCGAGGAAAAAAGAAGGCGCAAAAGGCGAAAAATTGCACATAGACCCTACTTTTGTGCACGTTTTTCGCTCCTATTTTGCCACTTTTCGCGTTTTTGTAAGCACGCCAAATTTTCAAAAGTCAACGCCAAATTTTCAAAAGGCGTTGACTTTTTTTTCTAAACGAAGCCCCAATTTTGCTAAAATTGAATCAATCTACTGACAATCAATAGTTTAGCGGACCCTCAAAAAACGGGCTTTTTTTCGTCCAAAAGTTTTTTCGTGGAGAATTTTTGAAATATGGAGGCCAAAAATGGCCGTTTTGTCAAGATTGTTCAAAACAAAAGCAACGCACAAAGTAGGCCAACTGCGATATCTTTGCCTCCACAAAATTCGCGCTTGCCGTATTTTTGTCCGTTGACCGCAGTTTTTCGTCCGCTCACGTCGGATTCTTGCGAATAACGGCTCTTTCCAGGCAAAAACCGCTCGTTTCCGGGAGTAAACGGCGCCGTTTACTGGAGCAAACAGCCCGTTTTCGTCGGAAAACGGTGCCGTTTTCCCTTGGAACGTTTTTTTCGAGTTTCCACAAGGCACGCTGAAGCCCCAAAATGCAAACTTGATGTGTCAAATCCGTTTGTAAGTGTTTATGACAGACGATTTTTCGTTGACATAAATCAAAAACAAATATTTTTGAAACATTTTTGTTTGCACAGTTCGCGGCAACTCCGTAACTTTGCACCAGAAAAGAAATTTTTTTGATTTGTTTTAGTAGATTAGTTTTTAAGTAGTTTGTTTTGAAACTGGCTGTCGAGATGACAGCCAGTTTTTTTTGTCGTTTGTTTGCACGTTTCGGGAAAAATACTTACCTTTGCACGCCGAATATGAATTGGAAATTTATTTTACAATGGGTCATTACCTTCACCGTGTGCCTGTTGGTATATGATTTTACAGGGAGCTTCTGGATGTCGCTTGGCATCCTCATTCTTTTAGTCGTAGCAAAAACCCTTGTCATGGACTGGATTGAGAAGAGGAAAGGGGGGGCGAAATGATGCGCCGCCTGCTGTTCCTGGCGCTGGCCGTGTGCTGCCAGTTGCCTGCCTGCCTGGCCCAGACGGTGGCCGGGGCGATGCCTTCCTACAACGAGCCGCAGAAGGGCGAGCCGCGCACCATGCAGTACACGCCCCAGGGCGATGCCTTCGTCTGCGAGAACGGCAAGAACCATTTTACGCGAGCGCTCTACGGCAGTCATACCGACTACCGCGTGGAGACGAGCGACGTGCCCATCTTCGCCGTGACGAAGAAGGGGCACCACAAGAGCGTGCGCTTCGAGATAGAGGGCGTGCCCCTGGACAGCACCGACTACTGCAAGGCGTGGTATCGCAACGGCATGCGCACCTATCTGCTCGGCGACCATCGCTGGAACAACCTGGGGCAGGGCATCGTGCGTGTGCATGTGGTGGCGCTGCCCGACGAGGAGGGCGCCATCTGGCAGTTCATCTGCGACAAGCTGCGAGACCGCCAGCTGGAGGTGAAAGTGCTCGTATGCGACATCGCCAACCCGAAGATGAAGCGCAACGGCGACCTCGGGGCCGATGAACCCGGCATCTTCGAACCCTCGCCCACACAGCAGGGACTCGTGGTGGGCAAGGCCACGCGCAGTAGCAACTTCGCCCATCTGGTGATGCACGGCGACAGCATCTTCTTCATGCACGATGGCGACGCTTTCAAGGCCTTCAACGATGCCGTCGACTACAACAAGGCGATGGCCAAGCGCGTGCAGTTCGACACCCCCGACCCGTTCATCAACACGCTGGGCGGAGCACTGGTGATGGCTGCCGACGGCGACTGGGACGGCCAGACGTGGCTCCACGGCTGCATCGGCTGGCGCATGCCGCTGGCTGGATGGCGTGCTGCATACGCCGGCGACGTGCTCGGATGGAACGACCGTGCCGTGAGCCACTTCGACGCCTACGCCAAGAGCCAGGTGAGGGACGTGGTGCCCACCATCGCCGCTCCCTCGCAGGATCCCGCCATGAACCTGGCCCGGGCCGAGAAGAAGTGGGGCACGCAGATGTACAGCAACGGCTACATCTGCCGCAACCCCGAGCGCAACGACCAGATGCACCACTACGACATGAACCTGAACTACATCGACGAGCTGCTCTGGCATTTCCAGTATGATGCCGACCGCGACTATATGCGCAAGATGTGGCCCGTCATCAAGGCGCACCTCGCCTGGGAGAAACGCAACTTCGATGCCGACGGCGACCACCTCTACGATGCTTACTGCTGCATCTGGGCCAGCGACGCGCTCTACTACAACGGTGGCGCCGTGACGCACTCTTCGGCCTATAACTACCGCGGCAACCTGCTGGCAGCGCGCATTGCCGAGCTCATCGGTGAAGACCCCACGCCCTATAGGCAGGAGGCCGACGCCATCCTGAAGGCCATGAACGAGCGCCTGTGGATGCCCGAAGGCGGACACTGGGCAGAATACCTGGACGCTATGGGGCTGAAACGGCTCCACGAGAGTGCCGCCGTGTGGAGCATCTACACGCCCATCGACTGCGGTGCCTGTTCGCCTGAGCAGGCCTATAAGGCTACGCAGTACGTCGACCGCGCCATACCCCACTTCAAGGTGGACTTCTACCACCAGACCATCGCCACCACAAACTGGCTGCCCTACTGCTGGAGCGTCAACAATGTGGCCGCGGCCGAGGTGATGCACACCGCACTGGCTTTCTTCGAGGCCGGACGGCCGGAAGAGGCCTACAAGCTGATGAAAGGCAACATTCTCGACCAGATGTACTATGGGCAGTCGCCTGCCAACTTCGGACAGCTGAGCCACTACGACGCAGCGCGTGGCGAGTGCTACCGCGACTTCGGCGACTGCATCGGCATTTCATCGCGCACGCTGTTGCAAGGCCTCTTCGGCGTGGTGCCTCAGGCCCTCTACGGCGAGTGCATCATCCGTCCGGGATTCCCTGCCGAGTGGGGCTATGCCACGCTGAAGACCCCCTATATAGAATATAAGTTCACGCGCGAGGGCAACAAGGAGCGCTACGAGATTACCCAGAACTTCAGCCAGCCGCTGAAGATGGTGATTCGCCAGAACCTGGGTGGAGGCCAATACCGTGACTTCGAGGGAACCAGCGAGCTGCATCAGGTGATAGAGATTGACGCCGCTCCGCCCTTCGGCAACGAGCGGGGCGTGGCCAGCGAGAGCCAGCTGACCGAAGAGGAACGGGCACAGCAGCTGGGTCTGTCGGAGCCCTCTTTGAACGGCAAGTTCATGCCGCAGACCATCGACAAGCACTGGAATGCTTCCGTCGACGATATCTTCAAGAACAAATACCTGGAGCCACGACCGAAGTCTACGTCGCTCGAGATTCCGGCGCAGGGAGTAGGGGAGTGGTGTCATCCGCAGTACACGCCAGAGATTAACGACTCCGTCTTCCGTACGCTCATCAAACGCGATGTATTCACCGTGGCAGGCGTGCCTTTCCGCACCTTGAAGAAGGGGCCGAACATCGTCTACACCTCGCTGTGGAAGAACTATCCCGATGCCGTGACCATCCCCTTGAAGGGACGGGCTGCATCAGCCTATCTGCTCATGGCCGGAAGCACCAACCACATGCAGTGCCACATCGACAATGGAGTCGTCACCGTGACCTACAAGGACGGTTCCACCGACCAGTTGCTGCTGCGCAATCCAGAGAACTGGTGCCCCATTGAGCAGGATTACTATGTCGACGGTGAAGCATTCCAGACAATGGAGCCGCGACCCTACCGCATCTGCCTGGGAACGGGCGACGTGAGCCGTGATCTGGGCGAAAAGCTGGGCATCAAGGGCGTCTATGGAAGAGAAATCCCAGGAGGCGCTGCACAGATGCTGCGCATGCCGCTCAATCCGCACAAGCAACTGAAGAATATCACGGTGCGCACGCTGTCGAACGATGTGGTGATAGGGCTGATGGCCATCACGCTGCAAGCGTCGAGATAACTATCTCTTGCGAACAAATTGCTGACAGGTTGGATTCCCTTGGGAGTCCAACCTGTTTAGCTGTCTTGCCTTGCCATTCACGGAGTCCTTCAGCGAGCAGCCCGCACAGTGGGCGCATGGGTCATCGTTGCTGCTGAAGCTGCGCCAGATGCGCCAAGTGGCATATCCGACGGCCAAAGCGATGATGAGGATGACGGTAATCGTCTGCAACATAACAATAGAAGATTACCCGTGCATTATGCATGATGCACAATGAGCTGGTTGATGGCCTGGACGATGCGAGCAGGCTGCGACTTATCCTCGATGGTCTTAGGGTTGACGATGGCCTTCAGACCACAGGGCTTAATGGCAATGTCGATGTCGGTTCCCATCACAATGGGGTCGCCGTCGTAGTGAACGGCTCCCGCCTCCGGGCGGTGGATATGCAGGTGCCGAGCCTGGAAAGTCTTCACGTGGTGGTTGCTCTTAATGCTCTTCAGCATCAGGTCCATCAGCACTTTCGGGCCACCAATGCCCTTGAAGGGCTCAATGACGATGACGTCGAGCAGACCGTCCTGCATCGAGGCTCCGGGCGCTATGTAGGTGTTGTTGCCATATTGCGCAGCATTGGCACAAGCGATGAGAAAGGCGTCGAAATGGTGATGGGTACCGCCTTCGTCCTCCAGCGTCACCTCGTAGCCTACGGGCTTGTACTTCATACCCTCAGAGAGCACCATTTTCGCATAGGTGGCCAGGCCTCGCTTGCCCGACTGGGCAAACTTCATTGAGATATAGGCATCGAAGCCCATGCCGCAGGTGCAGAAGAACGGGTGGTCGTTGATGACACCATAGTCGAAGCGTGACGTCGTGCACTGGTTGATGATGCCCAGCGCTCCCTTCATGCTCATGGGCAGGCAGAGGTGGCGGGCCAGCCCGTTGCCCGAGCCACAGGGAACGATGCCCAGCGCTGTCTCGCTGTCAGCGAGCGAACGTGCCACCTCGTTGACCGTACCGTCACCGCCGACGGCCACGCAGATGTCAATGCCATCAGCCACACACTGACTGGCAATCTCGCTGGCATGGCCGGCATATTCTGTTCTCACAATGCGCCAGTCGAACAGCTCGCCGTTGAGCGTTTTCGTGACCACACCGTCGAAACCCTTCTTCGAACTCGTGCCCGATTTCGGGTTTACGATGAACACAATTTGTTTTTTTCCTTCTTGCATGGTTGCAAATGTACAAAATTACTCTGAAAAACGCTCAAAAAGAGAAAGAAAAATGCAAAAAGCAAACATTTTTGCGAAAAAGTAGCCATATTTGCAGAATTATTTGTAACTTTGCAGCCTGATTAAAAATTTGAAAACACCTGTAACAGATTTATGGGACAACTACAAGAACGGTTCAAAGCCTACCGCAGGCCTCAGGAAGCCATGGCTAAGGGCATTTACCCTTACTTCCGCTCAATCACAGGAAAACAGGGCACCGAGGTCGAAATGGGAGGCCACAAGGTGCTGATGTTTGGTTCGAATGCCTACACAGGGCTCACCGGCGACCAGCGCATCATTGACAAGGCAAAGGCTGCGCTCGATAAATATGGAACGGGCTGTGCCGGAAGTCGGTTCCTTAACGGTACGCTCGACTTGCATGTGCAGCTGGAGAAGGAACTGGCCGAGTTCGTCGGCAAGGAAGACTGCATCTCCTGCTCCACCGGCTTCAGCGTCAACCAGGGCGTCATTCCTGCCCTGCTGGGAAAGGACGATTTCGTCATCTGCGACGACCGCGACCATGCCAGCATTGTCGATGGTCGCCGTTTGGCTTTTGCCAAGCAGCTACACTACAAGCACAACGACATGGAAGATCTGGAGCGCGTGCTCCAGAAGCTACCTCAGGAGGCTGTGAAGTTGATAGTCATTGACGGTGTGTTCTCGATGGAAGGCGATCTGGCAAAACTGCCGGAAATCGTGGCCTTGAAGAAGAAATACAACTGCTCTATCATGGTTGACGAGGCTCACGGCATCGGCGTCTTCGGACGTCAGGGACGTGGCGTCTGCGACCATTTTGGCGTGACAAAGGATGTTGACCTCATCATGGGCACTTTCTCAAAGTCGCTGGCCAGCATCGGTGGATTCATCGCAGGAGACTTCGACACGATTAACTATCTTCGCCACACTTGCCGCACCTATATCTTCTCTGCATCCAACACTCCTGCGGCCACTGCTGCTGCCATGGAGGCTCTGCATATCATTCAGCAGGAGCCGGAGCGGATACAGGCCCTTTGGGATGTCACCAACTATGCCCTGAAGCGCTTCCGTGAAGAAGGCTTTGAGATTGGCGACACGGAGAGCCCGATTATCCCGCTTTACGTGCGCGATGTCGACAAGACTTTCCTTGTAACAGCTCTTGCATTCAATGCAGGCGTGTTCATCAACCCGGTCATTCCTCCGGCATGTGCACCGCAGGACACCCTTGTGCGCTATGCCCTCATGGCCACGCACACGAACGAGCAGGTTGAGCGCTCGGTTATTGCCCTAAAGAAAATCTTCGTTGAGCAGGGCATCATCAAGTAATAACTGAGAAGTGATAATTGAAAAGTGATAAGCGAGGTTGAATATATAAAAAATGCAAAAACAGCCCGCTTTTCACTTTTCACTTTTCACTTTTTACTTAAAAAGCTTTCCCCTTTCCACTTTTTTTTGTACCTTTGCACCCGCAAAATCGAGGTGTAGCGCAGTTGGTAGCGTTCCTGGTTTGGGACCAGGATGTCGCAGGTTCGAGTCCTGTCACCTCGACAAAATACAAGCTAACACATTGATTTTTCAGTGTGTTAGCTTGAAAAGTAAAGGGAAGACTGAATCATTTTTGAATCACAGTTTTCCCTAAAAACAACGCAGAAAGCAGCCACAGTGTTGGTAACTACTCTGTCATCATTACAGCCTTAGTTTTTTAGGTTTTCATGTATTGGAATGAAAGCCATTGCCGTTAATAAAATCTAATGAGCATCGGCTAAGGAAAAGTCTTAAAGCATGGTAAACGATTTCCAAAAAGCACTTAACCATCTGGATTCCAGCATGATGTATTGCTAATTTCGTCAGGAACAGCCCGTTCCGCGGGGTTAAGACATAGGGGGGTACAGCCTGTGGCAGTGCCATCCTTATTTGACTTAATTCACTGGTTCATAAGATGTTAAACTATGTTTAGGCATTTGGGGGAATGCCAGCGAAGTTGTACCTTTGCGGCATGAGTTTGGACAATATCACTTCCGTGACCGACATTGCAGATGCCATTAGGGCACTCCGTGAAAAGACTTCAGCATTGGAGTCCGAGCTGTCTGCGTGCAAGAGTGTGGTCTCGCGTCTAAACCGCAACAACACCCGTCTCGTAGTGGAGAACAAGAGCCTCAAGGCAGAAGTGACACGGCTCAAGGCTGAGATAGAGAAACTCGGTGGCAGTAAGGTTGAGAAGGACCGCACCAACTCCAGCGTTCCTCCTACCCAGCAGTCGATAGCGGGGCAGGCGGCTCTGCGCACCCGTTCGCTGCGTGAGCCTTCCGGCAGGCCGAGCGGCGGGCAGTTTGGCCATAAGGGCCATGAGCTTGCCAAGACCGACAACCCGGCGAGGAAGGAGGAGCACCGCGTGAAGATATGCCCCCACTGCGGAGCCGTCATCGCCGAGGATGCCGAGCAGGTATGCACCATGACGACACAGGTGATAGACATCGCCGGCATCCTGGTGGAGCCGGAAGTGACGGAGCACAGACGTTATACCGTCGTATGCCCTCACTGCCACAAGAAAGCAAACGCGAAACTGCCCGGCGGAAACAGCAAGAAAACCTCATACGGGCCGAAGCTCCAGGCCCTGGTGATATACCTTTCCGTGGTGCAGTCCGTAACGTTTGACAGGATAGCCGAGACCATGCGCGACGTATTCTGCGTGAAGTCGTTCTACGAGGGCACGGTGAAGAACATACTGGAGCGGAATGCCAAGAAGGCATTGCCCGTATATACTGCCCTGCTGGAGTACATCAGCAAGGAAGAGGCCGCAGGCATGGACGAGACCGGCGTGTACATCAACAAGCTGCTGTGCTGGTTCTGGTGCCTGCAGTGCGAGAAGTACTGCTATGTGTTTGCCGACCGCTCGCGAGGCATCAAGGCATTGGAGGAACATGGCATACTGCCGTACCTGAAGAGGCTCATACTCTATACAGACCGTCACAGCACCTACTTCACGCTGGAGGTCAGCGGCCATCAGGTATGCCTTGCCCACCTGCTGAGGAACCTGCAGTATCTCAACGACATCAACAAGGAGCAGCAGTGGGCGGGCAGTGTGCAGGAACTGCTGCGCGATGCCATACACACTTGGAATGAAAGCAAGTGCGGAGTGCCCGGAACGGAGGTTAGGAAGTCCTTCGAGAAAAGGATGGACAGACTCCTTGACGAGGATGTGGGACACTACGGAAAGGAGTTCCAGACTCTGCAGAACGGAATCATCCTGTGCAAGGACTACCTCTTTACTTTCCTCGACCATGAGGGCGTACCCCATCATAACAACAGCAGCGAAGGCACTATCAGAATTCTAAAGGTGAAGACCAAGGTCTCAGGAGGATTCAGGACACAAGCGGGAGCAGAACAGTATGCATGCTTTCATTCCATTGTCGAGACTGCAAAGAGAAATGGAGTTTCAAAGTTTGGAACGCTCTACCAACTGATGATTGAGGACAATCCGGACAGTAGCTTTATCGATACTATCACTTCTTAGGAGGCACGCTTGGTGCCCCCTAAGAAGTCATGGGGACATGACTGAGTAGTTACAAACTTTTCTCAGAGAAATTTGAGAAATATATGAAATAAAATCCGTCTGTTTGACAGACTCTGAAGGGATTTATGCCAAATCTTGTCAAATTAATGCCCAAAAGACAGGGATTCATATGGTTTTTTTGCCAATATGTATAGTACAACCGATTGGGAAAGTTTTAATTAAATTCATTACCTTTGCCGTATGGAAGACAAAGGATTACTGATGCTGGCCCGTATGGTGCTGCCCAAGGATGTGCTTGAGCACTTCATTATAACGAACATTGAGTATGTTGAGACACAGGCTTACGATGAGCCCGAGATGCACATCCAGCTTGACGAGAAGATGGTGGATGAGCTACAGAATGATTGTCATTTCGAGTCGAAGGGGGTCATTGCCCCTGTAGAGGTGACTGACTTCCCGACCCGCGACCACAAGGTGGTACTGGTTCTGCGCCGCCGCCGTTGGGTTGACACTCGCACAGGCAAGAGTTTCATCCTTCCTCTGAAGGTGACAGCCGACGGAACCCGCTACTCGAAGGAGTTTGCGGCTTTTTAAAAGAGACGTATGGAGAGATCCTCCGTGACCTGCCGTACGCTTGAGGACTTCTACTACATTGATGCGCACACGTTTGAGAAGCAGTACACTGAGTGACTATCGTACCTGGAGTGAGCTCTCCCATGCCGACAAGTGGCTTGTCTTCCCTGAGAATATCGGTCCCAATCTGGCCATAGACGAGACAAGCCTGTCCAACGGAGATCTTTACACCATCGTGACCAACCGTGACCGTCATGGTGGCCGGGAATGTCTGGTAGCCATAGTGTCCGGTACGAAGGCAGAGGATGTCATCAAGGCTCTGGAGACAATATCTGAGCAGGATCGTGAGAAGGTACTGGAGGTGACGCTCGACCTGTCTGACTCCATGCGCAAGATTGTCCGCGTCAGTTTTCCTAAGGCACAGCGTGTCATCGATCGCTTCCACATCCAGAAACTGGCCTGCGATGCCGTGCAGGAGATGCGCATCAAGTACCGCTGGGATGCCATACAGGAGGCCAATGATGAGGTGGAGAACGCAAAACTCGAAGGCCGCGAGTACATCCCTTGCCGCTATGAGAACGGTGACACCAAGAAAGAACTGCTGGCACGGAGCAGATATCTGCTCTTCAAATCTGCGGACAAGTGGACGGACAGGCAGAAGAAGAGGGCCAGGATACTCTTTGAGCTGTATCCTGACTTACAACTCGCTCTGCCATTCCCTGAGGATGATCTTTGCCAAGAACACCGTCAAGGATGCAGCAAGGCTCTCTATGGCTAAGTGGTATAACAAGGTCGAAGAGGCGAGATTCCATTCCTTCAACGTCATCGCTGCTACTTTCTATGAGCACTATGACGACATACTCAACTTCTACAACAACAGGTCATCCAATGCTGCTGCCGAGTCGTTCAATGCAAAGGTCAAGGCATTTAGAGCTGCATTGAGAGGGATAAGGGACGAGAAATTCTTCCTATACAGACTCGCTATGATTTATGCCTACCCCCATTAAATTTCGCATGAGCCGAAAAATCTACTGAGCCGTATTCTCCTATGAAAGTAAACAGTGATATATATACAAAAAAAGAAGAAAGGCTGCGACCTTAGTCTCAACCTTTCAACTTGTAGGAACATTGGGACTCGAACCCAAGACCTCTTCAATGTGACTGAAGCGCTCTAAACCAACTGAGCTATGCTCCTGTTTGCTATTTGTGAACCCGAAGGGATTCAAACCCTTGACCTTCAGAACCGGAATCTGACGCTCTATTCAGCTAAGCTACGGGTCCTTCATCCTCTGCTTGTTCATCTAAGCGGGTGCAAAGGTAGGTATTTTTTTTCGTTCCCACAAATTTTTTCGGGATTATTTTTCTCCATTGCAGAAAATATTTGTAATTTTGCACCTCAGAAGAAATTGCATATTGCATTTTCAGGTATATTATAAATAATGAGAACTAAACGTTTGGCATTCTTCGTCATCGTGGCAGCCGTGCTGGCCTCAGCATCGTGCTCCGACGGACGGAAGGCGAAAATGGCCATGGATGACGAGGCAGAAGAAGAACCGCTGCCCGAACGGTATGAGAGCGACGACCTGCCCCGGGGAGCCGACGGGCTTTTCGACGACTTCATTTACTACTTCGCCAGCAACGAACAGCTGCAGCGCCGCCGCATCGACTTTCCCATCGAGGAAAGCCTGCACGGCAAGGCCACACGCGTCATCACCGAAGGCGAATGGCGGATGGACCCGTTGTTCATGGATGCCGGAGAATACACCCTTGTGCTAAACGCTCCCTCTGACCGCGAACTGGTGAAAGACACGGCGACGAACAATGTGACCGTGGAGAAAATCTTCCTCACCGAAGACTCTGTGCGACAGTTCCTCTTCACCCGCGCCAATGGCCGATGGATGCTCCGGGCCATCAGGATGGAGCGCCTGGCTAACCATGCGAATGCCTCCTTCCTGCAGTTCTACCAGCAGTTTGCCTCCGACTCGGCGTTCCAGGTCAGCAGTCTCTGCGACGAGATTGCCTTCTCTGGCCCCGACCCCGACGACGACTTCGCACAGATGGAAGGCTTCATCACTCCCGACTCCTGGGAAGCCTTCGCACCCGAGCTGCCCTGCGACAGCATCTTCACCATCGTCTACGGCAAGCCCTCGTCAGCATCGCGCGAAAAGACCATCATCGTCTGTGGCATTTCCAACGGCGAGGAGATGGAGCTCACCTTCCGCCAACGCCGCGGCAAATGGCGACTGGCTAAACTAACAGAATGAACAAATTCTACTGATGAGAGACGAGAGAAACCATAGTCTGCTGGCTCACAACACTTTTGGCATCAATGTCCGCTGCAACCGCTTCCTGGAATATGACACAGTCAGGGAGGCGCAGGAAGTGGCCTCGCTGCTACGCGAAGCCCAAGAGGCATTCATGACCATTGGCAGCGGCAGCAACCTGCTTTTGACGCAAGACTTCCAGGGCACCGTGGTGCACGCCAACGTCAAAGGCATCACCCTCACAGAACATCACGGCGAGGCCATCGTGCGCTGTGGAAGCGGCGAGCGGTGGGACGACGTGGTCCGCTGGACTGTTGAGCAGGGCTTCACCAGTCTGGCCTGCCTGTCAATCATCCCGGGCGAGACGGGAGCGGCAGCAGTGCAGAACATCGGGGCCTACGGTTCCGAGGCAGCACAATTCATCGACCACCTCCTGGCGGTGGAGATAGCCACAGGTCGGCAAGTCCGCATCAGTGCTGCCGAGTGCCGATACGGCTACCGCGACAGTCGCTTCAAGCACGAATGGAAGAACCGCTACCTCATTACCCATGTTGCACTGCGCCTGCAAAGGAGCGCCATGCCCAGCCTCGACTACGGAAACATCCGCCAGGAACTGGAACGGCGTGCACTGCCTCACCCCACGGCTCAAGAGCTGCGGCAAACCATCATCGACATCAGGCGCTCGAAGCTGCCCGACCCCGAAGAAGAGGTGGGCAATGCTGGCAGCTTCTTCATGAACCCTGTAGTAGACAAAGCCTTGTACACGAGCCTACTGCAGCGCCACCCCCAGATGCCACACTATCCTATTGATGAACAGCACGAGAAGATACCTGCCGCATGGCTCATCGACCAGTGCGGATGGAAAGGTCGCTCGCTGGGCCCCGCTGGTGTCTGGGCCAAGCAGGCGCTGGTGCTGGTGAATCTTGGCGGAGCCACCGGCCCCGACATAGTGGCGCTGTGCCAGGCCATTCAGAAAGACGTGAAGGATAGATTCGGAATAGAACTGGAACCAGAAGTCAACATCGTATGAAAGTCACCTTCCTTGGCACAGGCACTTCCTGCGGCGTTCCCGTCATTGGCTGCCAATGCCGCGTATGCCAGAGCAACGACGCGAAGGACAAGCGTCTTCGTTGCTCCATCCTCGTAGAGACCAGCAGCACACGTCTGCTCATTGACTGCGGCCCCGACTTCCGCCAGCAAATCCTGCCCCAGTCCTTCCGACGTATCGATGGCATTCTCGTCACTCATTCTCACTACGACCACGTAGGAGGCATGGACGATGTGCGACCCTACTGCCAGTTTGGCGAAATCAATGTCTATGCCGACCCCCTGGCCCGGAAGGGCATGTTACAGATGCTCCCCTATTGTTTTGCAGCCAACCGCTATCCCGGCGTGCCGGCCATCGGTCTGCACGAGATTCATGCCGGGCAGGCCTTCCGCATCGGCGACATTGACATCCTGCCCATCGAAGTGATGCATGGCCAGCTGCCCATCCTCGGTTATCGTTTTGGCAATTTTGCCTACATCACCGACATGAAAACCATCGCCCCCGACCAGGAGGCGCTGCTCAGCGGCGTGCAGACCCTCGTGGTGAATGCCCTCCGCTTCGACCGTCCCCACCACAGCCATCAGCTTGTGGCCGATGCCGTCAGCTTCGCCCAGCGTGTAGGTGCACGTCACACCCTCCTCACCCACGTCTGCCACGACATCGGGCTCCATAACGAGGGTAATGCCCTGTTGCCCGAAGGAGTAGAACTGGCCTACGATGGTCTACAGATGAGCATCGACTGCTGACAGGCCTTATAAGACCACTTTCTTGCTGCCCTTGCCCTGCCCTTTGGCCGGGCGCTTAATATAGAGGCCCTTTGCGTGACGCCCTGCCCTCGTTCCGTTCAGCGAGAAATAGGCATCCTCCTCTGCTGATGTGGAGGCTTGGCTGATGCCCGTGGCTCCCGGAAGCGACAGGGTGACGGCGATGTGGCTCTGGCCACCTTTCAAGAAGGCTTTCAGTGCTTCGGCAGAGAGCCCCTTGATGCTGCCAAGACGGGTGTAGCTATAGGAGTTGTAGCCATAGAAAATGCAGATGTTGCTGCCGCTATAGAGTACGACATCGCCCGGCTGACAGTCGATGTGCTCGTTGGCTGTAGGCAGCGAGAATCCGAGCGAGCCCCAGATTTCAAAGTCGCCATTGGTGTTGAGCGATAACGTGATGGGGCCTTCCTGCAGCTTCGCCAAGAGGGCTTGCGTGGCCGCATTGTCGGCCAGTGTTACGGCATGCGTCGCGCCGTCGATAGTGATGTTCATCGTCATGGCTGTTGGTTGTTGTGTGAAAGTTCCAGATGCCATCGCCTCACTGTCTGATGAGCAGCAGGCTAACAGGATGGCTGATAGTAACAAAAGAATCTGTCTCATTGCGTCTGATGGTTTTGGCTGCAAAGTTAGCCACAAAATTTCATTTCCACGCCACATAAAAGGCACAGATGTTTACCATTTTTGCTGATTCGCAGCATCCGCCACCACATTTTTCTTACCATTTCGGTTGTAAATGTCAGAAAAAAGGTGTACTTTTGCAACCAGAATGCGAAAAATCCTGAAGGTTGACAATCCCAACGTCTATGCCCGCCATGTGGGTGCGCCAGAGCTGCATCGGCTGCTGAGCGTCATTCACTATGACGACGTATCCCCCATACGCAGCAGCCTGAACAACTATGGCGTCTATGGGCTGTTCATCCAGCGCGAGTTTCCCAGGAACCTGAGCTATGGCGTCAGGCCCATGCAGGCGAGCGATGCCTCCATTATTGCCGTGGCCCCTGGCCAGCAGGGCGGTGCCGAGGACAATGGCGACGAGCTGTACATCAGCGGCTGGGCGGTGCTTTGGTCGCCAGAGCTGATGCACAACACCGACCTGGAGGCACGCATGCGCGACTTCCACTTCTTCTCCTATTTCTATACAGAGTCGCTCAGGATGGAGCCCCAGGAATGGCGCTTCATCACCCAGCTGCTCAGCCTGCTGCAACAAGAGCTGACGGGAAATGAAGCAGCCCCCAGCGACGACTCGCCAGCACTGCGTCATGTCATCCTGGGCTACCTGAGACTGCTGCTGGAATACTGCAACCGCATCTACCTGCGCCAGCTCTCTGAGGAGAACAGGGACACGACGGACATCCTGAAACGGTTTCATGCCCTGCTCGAGCAATACTATCTCGAGGGCAAGCAGCAACAGCTGGGGCTGCCTACCGTGACCTATTGCGCGTCAGAGATAGCCTATTCGCCCCACTATTTCGGCGACATGTTCCGCAAAGCCACGGGCGACACGGCCATCCACTACATCCACACCTACGTCATCAACATTGGCAAGAGCCTGCTGATGCAGGGACACAACATCAGCGAGACCTCACGCCTGCTCGGCTTCGAGTTCCCCCACCACTTCACCCGTCTGTTCAAGAAGGTGGTGGGCATCACGCCCAGCGAGTATCTGGGAAAATAGTTTTTACCTGATTGACAAAGCACCCAACAGACAGCATCTCTAGCATAAAACATCGATGAAAAGATTAGCCATAGAACGTTTCTACCTGAACAGGGCCGACGACGAGTACCCCATGACCGTGCGCCTCAGCCTGCAAATGAAGGACGCCGTGGATGGGCCGATGCTGCAAGAGGCAACGGCTGCTACTCAGGCAAGATACCCCTATCTGTGTGTCAGGCTTGGCATTACGCGTGACGCTGATGGCAGCGAGCACTTTGTCTACCACGACAATCCACGCCCGTGGAAAGTCAGCAACCGCCAACCGCCAGTATGCCTGTGCAGCGAGGCGGCCAACGAGCACCTGCTGGCCTTCTCGTGGTGGGACCACAGCATTGTGCTGGACTTCTTCCATGCACTCATTGACGGCACTGCTGCCTATCGCCTGCTGCGAACACTGCTCTATGAATACTGCCGACGGCGTTACGACAGCAACCTAAGCCCCGAGGGAGTATGGGTGGCAGGCGACGTCATCGACGAGGCTGAATGGACTGACCCTGCCATGTTGCCCAGGCCAGCGAGCATCACTCCGCAGCCTTTGACCAGCCGTCCGCCGGTCATCAACCTGGCCACCGATGCCATAGCACCCCTTGCAGAGAAGAAGGAAGTGGTGCAGATAATCGTCGACGAGGAGCTGATGATGAAGCGCGTGAAGGCTTGCGGTGCCACACCCACCTCGTTCCTTTCCCTGCTCCTTCTGAGAAGCATCGCCCGCCTGCATCCCCACAGTGCGCCCTCAGCGCCGACGGTCACCGTAGCCGTCGATTTAAGAAAGCCCCTCGGCACCATCGCAGCCCATCATTCGCAAGTGGGCGGGCTGTTCATTCCGCTGGGGCCCGAGATGCAGGGCGAGAGCATTGAAAAGCAGGTGTCCGATTTCCGCCGGATGGTGACCGAGCAGACCTATCCAGACAATCTGCAAGACTATTTCTGGCAGACCCAGGACCGCATGGAAAGGATTGAGCAGCTGCCCACGCTCACGGCCCGACATCAGGCCTTTGCCCCCACGAACAAGCTGAGCCAACAGTACGGGTCGTGCATGTTCAGCTATGTGGGAAAGGCCTGTCTCGGTGCTGCCGAGCAATATGTCAGCCAGATGCGCACAGAGACCGACTCGGCCTATATGATTGTGGTAGAGGTCAGTGCTGCAGGAGGCTCTTTCTGCATCAGCTTCATGCAGCAGTTCGCTACCGACGTCTATCTCGACGCCTTCTTCGACGAGCTAAGCCAGCAGGGACTGACCTACGAGATTGCTGACCGCCACAAGCTGCAGATAGCTCCCATTGCCGATTACCGCAATGACAAGCGATTCCTATACATTGATTCCGAAAAACAAGAATAAAACGACGATGAACAGAGTAAGAATAACAGCTATGCGCCAGACGGTCTACCAGGACCTGATGGAGAAGTTTGAGAACCCCATTGAACATACCTGCAGTGTGGTGGAAGGCCAGCAATGGATTTCCGAGAATGGACAGCGCCCTGAAGGCATGTGCCCGTCGGCATGGGAGTCGATGCAGCCGTTTGTGGAGTCGCTTGCCAGGGGCGAAGGCAACTTCTTCGCTGAGAAGACGATTGGCCCCAACGGCACCGTCGAGTACTCAGGCGGATGGATGAAGAACCCCATGAGTGCCATGATCAGCTGCAATGACGGGTTCCGCCCGTTCAGCTTCTACGTGGAGGTAATCGACGCCAGGACTGACCAGATGGCCGTCGCCAAGAAAGCCAGCAGGAAGAGTTTTGCCTTGGCAGTAGCCTTATTAGCGCTTTCATGCGCTTGCCATGACGGCAAGACAAATCAGGCCATTGGCTCCGATTCACAGACAGAAGCACAAGTTTCTCAGAGCGCCAGCCCCTCAGAGCGTAAGATAACGGCAGAAATGGCATACGAAGGAGTGAACAACTACTGCCACAAAGAATATAACTGGAGCATTGCGAAGGACAATCCCGACATCATGTATGTACAGATGGGGGAAGAGACCGACTCGGTGTATCAAGTGGTGTTCAGGAGCTATACGGGAGCATTCGTCTATTTTCATGTCGACAAGGCAAATGGCACCACAAGAATGGTGGAGAAAGTGCCGAGCCTTGGCATCGAAGAAGAATCGGGAACCTTCAACCTGTTTGACTATGTAGAAGACCGTACCTTTGCACCATGATTTTCTATTTCTCTGGTACGCGCAATACGCGTTGGGCTGCTGAACAGCTGGCAGCAGCAACTGGCGAGAGGCTTCTGTAATGATCAAACTAAATGCCTTCGATGCTGCCAAATTTGGCGAGAACCCTCATAATTTCTTCCTACTCTTTGGGCGAGAGCATCTTCTCTCCGTGGTGCGCTCGATAATACGTTATTGCGCACAAAGAAAAGCCACGCAGCTCGAAAGACCCCTCGCTTCCCCACAGCCGCAGGGATGCGGGGAAAAAGGCGGCGACAAATTGGGAACAGGCTACACCGGAGCGGGAAAAAGCGGGACGATATTGGCAGCGGCCGCTGCCAATAATGGCAGCGGGCGGGAAAATTAATGGCAGCGCCCGCTGCCTTCCCTGCTGAGAACAGCGGGGGGAGCTACGCACAAATAGGTCAACTGCTAAATCTTGGCTTAAAAAAATGAAGGATGATGCGGCAGATTCGAATTATTTTTGTATATTTGCATCGTTCATCAATAAAACAATTCATTTCGATGCCAGTATCAAAGATTTTCTTAATCTACACGGGAGGAACTATAGGTATGAACCGAAACCCGGAGACACGGGCGCTGGAGCCTTTCGACTTCGAGCATCTGCTGAGCCGGGTGCCAGAGCTGGAGCAGTTGCCGACGGAGATTGCCACTTATCAGTTCAATCCGCCCATCGACAGCAGCGACATGTCGCCACGGCTGTGGACGGAGCTGGTGCACATCATCAGCGACCACTATGAGCAGTATGATGGGTTCGTGGTGCTCCACGGCACCGACACGATGGCCTACACGGCCTCGGCCCTCTCGTTCATGCTGCAGAACCTGACGAAGCCTGTCATCCTGACGGGAAGCCAGCTGCCCATCGGCCAGTTGCGCACCGATGGCAAGGAGAATCTGATTACTTCCATTGAGATTGCTGCCGCCAAGCACCAGGACGGTACGGCCGTCGTGCCCGAGGTGTGTGTCTACTTCAGCGGACACCTGATGCGTGGCAACCGTACTACGAAGCAGAGTGCCGACGAATTCAATGCCTTTGAGTCGTTCAACTATCCACACTTGGCCGATGCTGGCGTGCAGATTACCTATCATGAGGAGTTTATCCACAAGCCCAACTTCGCCAAGCCCATGACGCCTCATTTCAAGCTGGATTCCAACGTGATTATCTTCTCGCTCTTCCCCGGTGTCAGGGAAGACCTCATCAGACACATTATCGCTACGCCCAACCTGAGGAGTATTGTGATGAGAACGTTTGGAAGTGGCAACGCCCCTCAGAGTCCGTGGCTCATCGGGGCGTTGAAACAGGGAACGAATGCTGGCAAGGTCATTGTGAACATCAGCCAGTGCATGCAGGGATGTGTGGAAATGAGCCGCTATGACACGGGCTATCAGCTGAAGGAGGCGGGCGTGGTGAGCGGTCGAGACTCTACCGTAGAGGCCGCTGTCACCAAGCTGATGTTCCTGCAAGGGAAATATGAGAACAACGAGCAGGTGCGCAAGCTGATGAACCAGAGCATCTGCGGAGAGATGGGTGACAGGAACTAATCTTTGGTCAGTATCTGCACAATACGCTCGGCAGTGCGCCCATCCCAGCGGTCGGGTAGGGCACACTTCTTCCAGTTGCCTGCCATCATCTTTGCTAATTCCTCTTGCAGGCGTTGTGCGTCTTCGCCCACCAGCACGTTTGAACCTACGGTGACCGTTTCCTGATGCTCGGTGTAGCTGTTCAGTGTGATGCAGGGCACGCCGTTGAAGGTGGCTTCCTCTGCCACGTTTCCACTGTCGGTGATGATGCCCTTGGCGTGAGCCGTGAGCCATCCGAACTCCAGGTAAGATAGCGGATTGACGAGCTCTATCTGTCGAACACCCAGCGTTTCCACACATTCGCGGGCTTTTCCGCGAAGGGGTGCAATGATGCGAGTGTCGCCGGTGGCCTCGGCCATCTTCCACAGCATGAGCCGCAGGTTTTCTTCGTCAGCAATCAGGGCTTTTCTGTTGAGTGTGAAGACCAGGTATTGCTCTGGCTCTACGTTGAGGTCGGGCTTGCGCAGCCGCTGGTGGTTGAAGCGGAGCGTGTCCATGAGAATATTTCCAACCATATAGGTCTGCGACGTCTCGGCCTGCTCGCGTGTGGCCACGCTGTTGCTCTTCACCCCCGCAGTGAACAGATAGTCGGAGAGGGCGTCGATGACCAGGCGGTTCACCTCCTTGGGCATGTTCATGTCGAAGGAACGTGTTCCTGCAACGAGATGCGCCAGCTTCAGCCCGCGTTTCTTCGTGACGATAGCAGCGGCCATCGTAGACGCCAGGTCGTCGACCACGATGACCACGTCGGCAGGTGATTGCTCAAGGTGAGCGTCGAACTCGGCCATCACACGGCTTGTGATTTCGTTGAGCCTGGTGCTGTCAACACCCAGATAGACGTCGGGGCGCGGCATTTGCAGGTCGTCGAACAGCGTGGGCTCCAGCGTGGGGTCGTCGGCTTTTCCTGCATAGACCAATTGGTATTCGGCATCGGAAGAGTTGCGGATGGCGCGAATTAATGGGGCCACTTTCACGAAGTTGGGGCGGGCTCCAGCCACTATGCATATTTTCTTCATAGTGTTTTTCTATTCATTATAGGTTCTTTAATAGCTTGTCTATTTCGTCGAACTGCTTTCCCAGGTTTAGGTTCAAGTAGATGCGATAGAGCACTGGGGCCCACTTCCGCTTCTCTTCGGGCATCAGCAGCCTGTAGTATTCCATGTAGGTGCGGGCTTTCTGATAGTAGGTCTTCTGCAGCTTCTTCTCTTTTGTGGGGTCGGTCTGCTCGGCCATGTTTATGAAGGCTGTTCCCGCATTGAAATAGGGCTCAGCCATGCTGTCGTTACGATGGATGAGCTGCTCGCTGTATTTTACGCTTTCTTCCCAGCGCTCCATCCGCAGCAAGGCTGACGATTTGGCAAAGAGGAACAGCTCGCAGGAGTCGCAGATGGCGAGCGCAGCGTCTGCCAGCGCAAGGGCCTTCTCGTTCTGCTTCTGCTCCATGTAGGCATCGGCCAGACGGGGGAAAAAATAGTTGAAGAGAGGATAGAGGCTGAAGCCCCTTTCGAGCGTGGCGATGTAGTTGGCTTGGTCGCCTTTCCATCGGTATGCTTCGGCAATGAATTGCAGGGCAAAGTCGCGGTGGGCCGTGTCGGCCTGTGCCTGCTGCTGGTGCATTAAGGTCTTTTCTATATCGTGCTGCTTATAGGCGCTGTAAGTGGCCCAGTAAGCTGCTTCGGGCATTCGGTTGTCGGTGGAGGCATAGTTGTATGTCTCAAAGAGTGGCTGCTGAGCGCAGTCCATATAGGCTTCCAGATATTTGTAAGCCTCTTTCCAATTATTTTTTCTGATGAAGAATGAACCGGCATTGAACAGATTGGGCCGGTAGGTGCTGAGCATGCTGGCGTGTTTCTGGCGGTATTCCTGGCGGATGCGTCCTTTCTTGTCGGGCTTCATCTCGATGCTGTCGAGCGTCTCGGCCACAGTGAACATGCGGAGCGTGAGGGCGAAGAAGGCGGCTGTGTCCTGCCTCTGCTTCAGATACATCCGCTCGTTGGCTTGGTCATACAGCCCTTTCACAGCCTCGAGCCACACCTGGTAGATGCGCTTGTTGCTGTGGTTGGCCGAGTCCTTTAGCAGCCCAGTCATGAGTTGCTCAGCCTTGTCGTAGTTCTTTTTGCTTTTGATATAGGTCCGTGCCTGACTGAGCTCTTTCTTTTGAGCCATTGCCAGGCACGGATTAATCATCAGAAGCAGCAATAGAGCTATTGTTTGCTTCACGTTTTCAGGTTGGTTTTAGTCCTTCAGCGAGGGGTCGATGGCCTCCAGCTCCTTCATCTTGGCCTGGTCCTTCAGCGAGTAGTAGATGCGGTAGAGGGGATAAGCCCAGTTGGTCTTCTCGCGCTCGGGGTCGAGTTCGCGGGTCTTCTCCAGATAGACCAGCGCCTCCTTCAGCACGGCCTTCACCTTCTCCAGGTTCTCGTTGGAAATGTTCATGCTCTTCTTGTCCATCAGCTCGTCCTGCAGGGCGATGGCCTTCGAGTTCAGGCAGATACCAGTGTTGAAGACGCAGGGAGTCCACGTGGGATCCAGTTCAACGGCCTTCTTGAAGGCGGTGATGGCGGCATCCCAGTTCTCGGCGTTCATCTCAGCTTCGCCCAGCAGAGCCCAAGCCATCTTGTTGTTGGCATCCAACTTGGTCTCTTCGTTGGCCCAGGCCTTGAGAGCCTCGGTGTCGTTGGCGCGGACGTAATACTCCTGAAGCAGGTTGAAGTACTGCTCCTTGTCGGGCTTAGCAGCGTGGAGGCGCTTCAGCTCGGCCAGATACTCCAGCGAGTCGGCCTTCGTCTGGCAGGTCTCTTTCTGGATGAAGAGCTTCATGTTGATGGCATCGTCTTCCTTGTCGGGGAACTGTGTAGCCAGCTCTGCAAACTTCTTGGCAGTGGCATAGTCCTTCTGCTGATAGCTGAGCAGGGCAGTGTTATAGGTGGCATCTGCCAGCAGGGTGTCCTGCGGCATGGTCAGTCCCTCGAAGAGGGGCGACTTAGCCGATTCGATATATGCTCCCCATGCCTTGATGGCACCGGGCATGTTGTCGGCCTGATACTGCATCACACCACCATTGTAGAGCCACTGGCGCTCGTTCTGGTAGCGTGCTGCATTGTTCTTGAGAAAGCGCACCTTCACCTTACCCTTCTCGTTGGGCTGCTGGTCGAACTCGTTGCACTTCACAGCGGCCTCATAGCCTTCGATGAGCGAGCTAATCATGCGGTCGGTGTTGACATCCTGACGCATGGCAAACTTTGAGAACTCATCTTGGTAGGCTTTGTACTTGATGTCGTTCATCAGGTTCCATGCTGCGGCCTTGTCTTTCGTCTCAGCAGAAGTGAGAGCCGGAGCCAGCTTTGCGGCGGCTTCGTCGAGCTTTCCAGAGCCAAAGAGACTCTTTGCTTCTTTCACCAGGGCATCCTGGGCAAAGGCGGTGGTGGCAGCTGCTGCCATCATGGCCATCACAAAAATTTTTTTCATGTTGTTAAGTTTATTATTAAGTTAATACTTCAGTTGATGTTAGTTAGTGTTTATTCTTCTGTTGGCTCTGCTGAGTCGGGGGTGCTGGCGGGTTCGTCGGCTGTCATTTCCTGTTCTGCGAGCTGTTCCTCGGCCAGTTCTTCCTCCGTGGCTTTCTGTACCTTGCAGACGCTGGCGATGACATCGTTCTTCTTCGTCAGGTTGATGAGACGCACGCCCTGCGTAGCACGGCCCATTACACGAACCTCGCTGACATTCAGACGAATGAGTATGCCGCTCTTGTTGATAATCATGAGGTCGTTCTCATCGGTCACCACCTTGATTGAAACCAGTCTGCCCGTCTTCTCTGTGATGGCCAGTGTCTTCACGCCCTTGGTGCCGCGAGCGGTCTTGCGGTAGTCCTCAATGTCGCTGCGCTTTCCATAGCCGTTTTCCGAGACGACCATGATGGTCTCCGTCTGCGGGTCGTTCACGCAGACCATGCCCACCACCTCGTCGTCGCCGCCGTCGAGACGCATGCCAATGACGCCAGTGGAAACACGACCCATGGTGCGCACCTGGTCTTCATTGAAGCGGACAGCACGACCATTGCGATTAGCGAGGATAATCTCGTTCTTGCCGTTGGTCAGGCGAACGCTCACCACCTTGTCGCCCTCATTAATGTTAATGGCGATGACGCCGTTGGTACGTGGACGACTATAAGCCTCCAGGCAGGTCTTCTTCACCAAGCCCTCCTTCGTGGCGAACACCACGTAGTGCGAGTTCAGGAACTCCTCATCGTCGAACTTCTTGATGCGCAGCACGGCGTTGATAGCGTCGTCGGGCTCGATGTTGAGCATGTTCTGGATGGCTCGGCCCTTCGAGTTCTTGTCGCCCTCGGGAATCTCGTAGCACTTCTGCCAGTAGCAGCGGCCTTTTTGGGTGAAGAACAGCAGCGTGTTGTGCATAGTGGCCGGATAGATGTATTCGGTGAAGTCGTTGTCGCGGTGGCGTGCACCCTTGGCCCCCATGCCTCCGCGGCCCTGAGCATGGAACTCGCTGAGCGGTGTGCGCTTTATGTAGCCCATGTGCGAGATGGTGATGACCACGGGGTCGTCGGGGTAGAAGTCCTCGGCATTGAACTCATGGTCGAAGGGGATAATCTCCGTCTTGCGCTCGTCGCCATATTTCTCCTTCACTTCGAGCAGGTCTTGCTTCATCACTTCCTTGCAGCGCTCGGGGTTGTTCAGAATCTCCTCCAGGTCGGCAATCAGCTTCATCAGGTCATCGTACTCCTGATGCAGCTGGTCTACACGCAGACCCGTCAGCTGCGAGAGGCGCATGTCGACGATTGCCTTCGACTGCAGCTCGTCCAGGTCGAAGCGCTTCTCCAGGTTACGCTGGGCGTCGGTGGGCGTCTGCGACTGGCGGATGATGTGCACCACCTCGTCGATGTTGTTCACGGCTATGATCAAGCCTTCCAGGATGTGAGCACGTTCCTGAGCCTTCTTCAGGTCGTATTGCGTGCGACGGATGGTCACCTCATGGCGATGGTCAATGAAATACTTGATGCATTCCTTCAGTGTGAGCAGCTTCGGACGCAGCTTACCGTGGGTGCCAGGAATGGGAACCAGAGCAATGTTATTTACTGAGAATGAGCTCTGTAGGGCTGTCATCTTGAAGAGCTTGTTCAGAATAACGTTGGCGTTGGCATCGCGCTTCACGTCGACCACGATGCGCATGCCCTGACGGCCCGACTCGTCGTTCACGTTGTGGATGCCCTCCAGCTTGTGCTGGTTGGCCAGCTCGGCAATGTAGGCCACCAGGTCGGCCTTGTTCACGCCGTAGGGAATCTCTGTGACCACAATCTTGTCGTGGGTCTCGCCGGCCTCAATCTCTGCCTTGGCACGCATGACGATGCGACCGCGACCGGTTTCGTAGGCATCTCGGACGCCCTGCAAGCCATAGATATAGGCTCCTGTGGGGAAGTCGGGACCGGGAATATACTTCATGAGTCCCTCGCAGTCGATGTCGGGGTTGTCGATGAAGGCACAGCAGCCGTCGATGACCTCACCCAGGTTGTGCGTAGGCATGTTCGTGGCCATACCCACGGCAATGCCGTTGCCACCGTTCACCAGCAGGTTGGGCACCTTCGTAGGCATCACGCTGGGCTCTTTCAGCGAGTCGTCGAAGTTGGGCTCCATGTCCACGGTGTCCTTCTCCAGGTCGTCCATGATGTGCTCACCCATCTTCGAGAGTCGGCACTCCGTGTAACGCATGGCAGCGGGGGAGTCGCCGTCGACGGAACCGAAGTTACCCTGTCCGTCAACGAGTGTATAGCGCATGTTCCACTCTTGTCCCATGCGGACAAGGGCACCATAGACCGAGCTGTCGCCGTGGGGGTGGTATTTACCGAGAACTTCACCCACCACGCGGGCACACTTCTTATAGGGTTGCGTACTTACATTGTTGATGCCCATCATACCGTAGAGAATACGGCGATGCACGGGCTTAAAACCGTCACGAACATCGGGGAGGGCACGGGCTACAATCACCGACATGGAGTAGTCGATGTAGGAGCTCCTCATTTCCTCCTCAATGTTAATCTTTAGAATTCTGTCGTTGTCAAACGTCTGATCCATTACTTTTATTTCACAATTTTACTTTGTCGTTTTTAAGGCGTTTTTGCCGTAGAGGCCATTTTTAAGGCCGCTGGTGCGTTTTCGCTCTTTTTCTATTTGACTGCAAAGGTACGTTTTTTTCTTCAAACAAATGCCATTTAAGCATATTTTAACCCTCAGTTTCTTCTGCATAACAGTTTTCGTGGCCCTCGCCCTTTCAAAGAAAAATCCGACGTGGGCGGATTTTTGTCCGTGCACCCCGGATTAAAAATCGGACAGGTCGGTTTTTCGTAAGCATTCATATTTATATGAGCATATACAGATTAGGAAGGCAAGTCATCAATGATATCGTCCTCACAGGCATAACATGTAACTCGAAAGACCTCTCGCTTCCCCACAGTAGCAGGGATGAGAGGAAAAAGGCGGCGACAAATTGGGACGAGGCCACACCGGAGCGGGAAAAAGTCCACGCCTTTTCCGTTGGCAGCGGACGGGGAAAATATTGGCGGCGCCCGCTGCCAATAATGGCAGCGGGCGGGAAAAAGAATGGTAGCGGCCGCTGCCTTCCCTGCTGAGAACAGGGGGAGTGGAGCTACGCACAAATAGGTCAACTACTAAATTAGGGTGTCCAATTGTGTTCCAGAGCTAATAGTTACAGACCCCACCCCTGCCCCTCTCCTTGATAGGAGTGGAGTGCAAGAATCTCTTGTGTTTTCGAGGTTCGAGAGTTCATTCTTGCCTCAAGATAAACGTTCGCTGAGGATGTTCTTCAGCACGTTGACGCCCTCTTCCACCGTGGGAACGTCGTTGACGACCATTGAGCGCTTGAGGCCCTGGGCCACTGGCTGTTCGCGCAGGTTGCACCGCCGGATGTTCTGTGTGGCAAAGTCGATGATGCGGTCGAAGATGCTGCTCTGGTAGTAGGGACTGTTGGGATTGCTGACGAAATAGAGATACATGCGCCCTTGCTTCAGCATGATTTTCTCGCAGCCGAGCCGCTTGCCGCAGCGGCGCAGTGGGACAACATGGAGCAACTCCACGGCTTGCTTAGGCAGCTGTCCGAAGCGGTCGAGCATTCGTTGACGATAGGCATCCAATTCCTTGTCGCTCTTGATGTTATCAAGCTCACGGTAGAGCAGCATTCGCTCCGAGTCGTTGGGCACATACTGGTCGGGGAAGTACATCTCGAGGTCGCTCTCCAGCGTGCAGTCGGCAACATAGGAGCCCACCCCCAACCCCTCGGGCTGTTTACCTTTAGCAGTTGAATTATCTGAGGATTGGACATCTTGTCCCCCCTCCCTTGGGGATGGGTTGGGGGTGGGCCCTTCATTCTTCAGTTCAGTCATGGCCTCGTTCAGAATCTTTTGGTAGGTCTCGTAGCCCAGGTCGCTGATGAAGCCACTCTGTTCGGCACCCAGCAGGTTGCCGGCACCGCGGATGTCGAGGTCCTGCATGGCGATGTTGATGCCGCTGCCCAGGTCGCTGAAGTTCTCCAGTGCCTCCAGTCGGCGACGGCTGTCTACCGGCAGGGCCGATAGGGGCGGTGCCAGCAGGTAGCAGAAGGCCTTGCGGTTGCCACGCCCCACGCGTCCGCGCATCTGGTGCAGGTCGGAGAGTCCGAAGTTCTGTGCCGAGTTGATGATGATGGTGTTGGCGTTGGGTATGTCGATGCCGTTCTCTACGATGGTGGTGGAGAGCAGCACGTCGTAGTCGTAGTTGGAGAAGTCGAGCACGATTTTCTCCAGCTCTTCGGGCTTCATCTGCCCATGTCCCACGGCCACGCGGCAGTCGGGAATGTATTTCAGGATGGTTTCCTTCAGGTGCGTCAGGTCGCTGATGCGGTTGTTCACGAAGAACACCTGCCCGTTGCGGCTCATCTCGAAGTTGATGGCATCGGCGATGATTTCGGCCGAGAAGGTGTGAATCTCCGTCTGAATGGGGTAGCGGTTGGGTGGCGGTGTCTGGATGATGCTCAGGTCGCGCGCTCCGACGAGCGAGAACTGTAGTGTGCGTGGGATGGGCGTGGCGCTCATGGTGAGCGTGTCGACGTTGGTCTTCATCTGGCGTAGCTTCTCCTTGGTGCTGACGCCGAACTTCTGCTCCTCGTCGATGATGAGCAGGCCCAGGTCGCGGAACTTCACCGTCTTGCCGATAAGCTTGTGGGTGCCGATGAGGATGTCAATCTTGCCGTCGGCCAGGTCTTTCAGTAGCTCGGTGGTCTGTTTGGCCGAGCGTGCCCGCGTCAGATAGTCCACGCGGACGGGCATATCCTTCAGGCGCGACTGGAACGTGTGATAGTGCTGGTATGCCAGCACCGTGGTGGGCACGAGCACGGCCACCTGCTTGCCGTCGACGGCAGCCTTGAAGGCGGCACGCACGGCCACCTCGGTCTTGCCGAAGCCCACGTCGCCACATACAAGGCGGTCCATGGGCACGGGGCGCTCCATGTCGGCCTTCACGTCCTGTGTGGCCTTCAGCTGGTCGGGCGTGTCCTCGTAGAGGAACGAGGCCTCCAGCTCATGCTGCATGTAACTGTCGTGGCTGTAGGCAAAGCCCTTCTGATGGCGACGGGTGGCATAGAGGCGGATGAGGTCGCGGGCGATGTCCTTGATGTGCTTCTTCGTGCGCTCCTTCAGCCGTTCCCACTGGCCGGTGCCCAGCGTCGACATGCGGGGCGGCTGTCCGCCCTCCTGGCTCTTGTACTTGGATACCTTATATAAAGAATGTATAGAGACGTAGATGGCATCACCGCGCTGGTAGACAATCTTGATCATCTCCTGATGGCCGACGCCGCCCCCTGCTGTCGAGGAGATGGGCATTCTGACCAGTCCGCCGAACTTGCCGATGCCGTGGTCGATGTGCACCACGTAGTCGCCTATCTCGAACTGCTGGATTTCTTTCAGCGTCAGCGCTACCTTGCCGCTGCGGGCCTTGTCGCTTTTCAGATTGTATTTGTGGAAACGGTCAAAAATCTGGTGGTCGGTGAAGAGGCAGAGGCGTAGCTCGTTGTCGACGAATCCTTCGTGCAGGGTTTTCTCGACGGGCGTGAAAGCGAGTCCCTTTGCTTTCTCGGCAAAGATGTCTTTCAGGCGTTCGTTCTGCTTTTGGCTGTCGGCAAGTACGTAGAGCTTATAGCCTTTAAGTTGATAGTCCTCAAGCGTTTGCGTCAGTAGGTCGAAGTTTTTGTGGAAAATTGGTTGTGGGGAGATCATGAAGGCAATGGCGTCGCCCTTCTCCTTCCTCTCTCCACTCATCCTGATCATTCGGAAGCGCTCCATGTCTTGTGCGAACTGGGCCCCGCTGATAATCTGGTTGTCGCGCTGCATCTCCATCTCTATCTGTCGAGCCTCCATCTCGTTGGCTCCCTCCATCCGTTCCAGCTTGGCCTGTTGGGAGAACCCTTCCTGATAGGCCCGCTCAACGGTCTCGCGCACAAACGTCTCGTTCTTCATCACCAGCAGCGCTTCATCGGGCAGGAAGCGCAAGAGCGACTCCTTCTGCACGTCGGCCGTCAGCTCTGGCACGATGTCGGCTCTGGGGCGGCGTTCCTTCGACAGCTGGTCTTCCACCTCGAAGGTGCGGATGCTGTCAATCTCGTCGCCGAAGAAGTCGATGCGGAACGGATATTCGTTGCTGTAGCTGAACACGTCGAGAATGCTGCCGCGCAGGGCAAACTGCCCCGGCTCGTAGACGTAGTCCACTTCATGGAAGCCCAGCTCGCTCAGCTCCTCCATCACCTGTTCGGTCTCGATGGTCTGTCCCTGCTCCAGCGTAACGGTTCGGGTGTCTAATTGGCGGCGCGTGACAACCATTTCGGCCAGCGCTTCGGGGTGGGTGACGATGTAGAGGCTGGGAGTCTTGGCATTGAGGGCTGAGAGCACCTCAGTGCGCAGGATCTCGTTGGCCGGGTCTTTCTGTCCGTACTTGATGGCACGCTTGTAGCTGCTGGGGAAGAAATACACGTGACTGTCGCCCAATTGTTGCGTCAGGTCGTGGTAGAAATAGCCTGCTTCCTCTGCATCCTGCAAGATAAACAAGAGGGGTTTTTCGGTCTTGATGGCACTGAATATGACCGATGCTGAAGAGGCCAAAAGCCCGTCCAGGGCAATTGGCTTCATTGTGTTTTTCTCAATGGCTCGCTGGAGTGCCTTCACCTGCGGTGAACGGCTGTAGAGAGCCTGCAAGTCTTGTATGTTCATAGAATTTGCCTGCAAAATTACGAAGAAAAATCTGTTTATGCGCAAAAAACGCCTGCTTTTTCTGTTTTTCCTTTTGCATTTCTCGCGTTTTTTCGTAACTTTGCACCCTAAATTGTAAATCGTAAATAGATAAATAGTAAATCAATAAGATGTTTGAGAACTTATCAGAGAGACTGGAACGCTCTTTCAAGATACTGAAGGGCGAGGGTAAGATAACCGAGATTAACGTTGCGGAGACGCTGAAGGACGTGCGTCGTGCGCTGTTGGATGCCGACGTAAACTACAAGGTGGCCAAGCAGTTCACCGACACCGTGAAGCAGAAGGCCATGGGCATGAATGTGCTGACGGCTATCAAGCCCAGCCAGCTGATGGTGAAAATTGTGCACGATGAGCTGACCGAGCTGATGGGCGGCAAAGCCGTGGGCCTGAACCTGGAGAACCGTCCTTCTATCATCCTGATGTCGGGTCTTCAGGGCTCTGGTAAGACCACGTTCACCGGCAAACTGGCCAAGATGCTGAAGGAACGCCAGCACAAGAAGCCCCTGCTGGTGGCTTGCGACGTCTATCGCCCTGCTGCCATCGAACAGCTGCGCGTGGTCGCCGAGAGCGTCGGAGTGGACGTCTACACCGAGGACGGCAACAAGAACGTGGTGGAGATTGCCCAGCATGCCATCCGCAAGGCCAAGCAGGAAGACTATAACCTGGTCATCGTCGATACCGCAGGCCGTCTGGCCGTGGACGAGGAGATGATGAACGAGATTTCGAACCTGAAGCAGTCCATCAACCCCGACGAGACCCTATTCGTGGTCGACTCGATGACGGGTCAGGACGCCGTGAACACCGCCAAGGAGTTCAACGACAGGCTCGACTTCGACGGCGTGGTGCTCACCAAACTCGACGGCGACACCCGTGGCGGTGCTGCCCTGTCTATCCGCACCGTCGTCACCAAGCCCATCAAGTTTGTGGGTACGGGCGAGAAGATGGATGCCATCGACGTGTTCCACCCCGAGCGTATGGCCGACCGAATCCTGGGCATGGGCGACGTCGTTTCACTGGTGGAGCGCGCCCAGATGCAGTTCGACGAGAAGCAGGCTAAGGAGCTGGAAAAGAAAATCCGCAAGAACAAGTTCGACTTCGACGACTTTATGAGCCAGATTCAGCAAATCAAGAAGATGGGTAACATCAAGGAACTGGCAAGCATGATTCCTGGCGTGGGCAAGGCTCTGAAGGACGTGGACATCGACGAGAATGCCTTCAAGAGCATCGAGGCCATCATCAACTCGATGACGCCGAAGGAGCGCCAGAACCCCGACATCATCAACCAGAGCCGCAAACTGCGCATTGCGCGTGGCTCGGGTACGAAGCTCGACGACGTGAACCGCCTGATGAAGCAGTTCGACCAGACGCGCAAGATGATGAAGATGGTCAGCGGCATGGACCGAGGCCGAATGGCTCAGATGGCTGCTGCCATGAAGAACATGAAAGGCGGAATGCCTAAATAAGTCTTAACAAATCCCAAAGATTCCCATGACTTTAATCGATGGAAAAGCAACGGCAGCGGCCATCAAGGCCGAAATCGCCGAAGAAGTGAAACAGATTGTTGCCCAGGGCGGCAAGCAGCCTCATCTGGCAGCGGTACTGGTGGGCCACGACGGCGGCTCGGAGACCTACGTGAAGAACAAGGTGCTGGCCTGTGAGGCCTGCGGCTTCAAGTCGACGCTCATTCGCTATGAGGACGACGTGACAGAAGAAGAGCTGCTGGCATGCGTAGACCGCCTGAACCGCAATGGCGACGTCGACGGCTTCATCGTGCAGTTACCTCTCCCCAAGCACATCGACGAGCAGAAAATCATCGAGGCCATCGACTATCGAAAGGACGTCGACGGATTCCATCCTATTAATGTGGGGCGTATGGCCATCGGCCTGCCGTGCTTCATCTCGGCAACGCCCTTGGGCATCATCACGCTGCTGAAGCGCTACAACATCGAGACCAGCGGCAAGAAGTGTGTCATCCTGGGCCGGTCGAACATCGTGGGCAAGCCCATGGCTCAGCTGATGATGCAGAAACAATACGGCGACTCGACCGTCACCGTCTGCCATTCGCGCTCGAAGACGCTGAAGGAGGAGTGCCGTCAGGCCGACATCATCATCGCCGCCATCGGTCATCCCGACTTCGTGACGGCTGACATGGTGAAGCCCGGTGCCATCATCATCGATGTGGGCACTACTCGCGTACCCGACGCTACGCGCAAGAGTGGCTACAGACTGAATGGCGACGTGAAGTTCGACGAAGTCAGCCCCCTGTGTTCCTACATCACGCCCGTTCCTGGAGGCGTTGGCCCCATGACCATCTGCTCGCTCATGAAGAACACGTTGGCAGCCGGCAAGCACGAGTACTATCAATAAATGTATTTTGCGGATGACAGCTGAAGATTATTATCAGCAAGGCAACGAGGCTCGCAGGCGCGGGCTCTTCCATGAGGCCATCAACAACTATATCAAGGCAGCTGAGCTGGACCCTGACAGTCCAGCAGTGGAGGCCAAGCGGATGCTCGATGACATCATGAACTTCTACTGTAAGGACATGTACAACCCCTGAGCGAAAGTGGGAAGTGATGAGTGAACAATAAAAAAGTGGGCTGCGCCAAATTCGTGCGCAGCCCACTTTTCTGTTTGTCACTTGTCACTTCTTAGTCCTCGTCCTTCATCTCTTCCTCATGCTGCTTGATGAGTGCCTGCTGGATGTCGTTCGGCACGAGTTCGTAGCTTGAGAACTTGGTGGAGAAGGATGCACGGCCACCAGTGATAGAGCTGAGGGCGATGCTGTAGCTGGAGAGCTCCTTCAGAGGAATCTTGGCAGAAAGCTTCTGATAGCCAGCCTCGCTATCCATTCCCATGATGATGGCACGACGGCCCTGCAGGTCGCTCATTACGTCGCCCATGTAGTCGGCGGGAACGAGCACCTCGAGGTCGTAGATAGGCTCGAGCACCTTAGGACCGGCCTCGCGGAAGGCGGCGCTGAAGGCATTGCGGGCAGCGAGCATGAAAGAAAGCTCGTTGGAGTCAACTGGGTGCATCTTACCATCGTAGACGATGACGCGGACATCGCGGGCATAGGAACCTGTCAGCGGGCCCTGCTCCATGCGCTGCATGATACCCTTCAGAATGGCGGGCATGAAGCGCAGGTCGATGGCACCACCGACGACGCTGTTGATGAACACGAGCTTGCCGCCCCATTCCAGGTCGATTTCTTCCTTGCCCTTGATGTTCATCTTAAACTCCTGACCATTAATGGTGAAGCTCACGGGGTCTTCCATGCCCTCGGTATAAGGCTCGATAATCAGGTGCACCTCACCGAACTGACCGCTACCACCCGACTGCTTCTTGTGACGATAGTCGGCACGGGCCATCTTCGAGATGGTCTCACGATAAGGAATCTTCGGCTCCTGATACTCAATCTGAATCTTCTCGTTGTTCTCCATACGCCACTTCAGTGTGCGCAGGTGGAACTCGCCCTGTCCGTGAACGATGATCTGGCGAAGCTCCTTCGACTGCTCGACCACCCATGTCGGGTCTTCCTGGCGCATCTTGTTCAGGGCAGCCATCATCTTCTCGGTCTCGCTCTCATTGATGGCCTTGATGGCACGCGAGAACTTGGAGTTGGGATACTTGATGAAGTCGAACTTCCAGTCGGCGTTGTCCTTGCCGTTCAGCGTGTTGCCCGTCTTCACGTCCTTCAGCTTCACGGTGCAGCCAATGTCGCCAGCGTTGAGCTGGTCCACCTGTACGCGGTTGGCTCCGGCGCAGGCATAGAGTGTGCCAATGCGCTCCTTTGAGCCACGGTCGGCGTTGTTCAGGTCGTCGCCGCTCTTCACCGAGCCGCTCATCACCTTGAAATAGCTCACCTCACCGATATGAGGCTCGATACCCGTCTTGAAGAAATAGAGCGAAGCGGGACCTGCTGTGTTGGGGGCAATCTCCTGTCCAGCGGCATTCTTCACCTTTGGCATCTCGTCGACGAAGGGAACGACGTTGCCGAGGAACTCCATCAGACGGCGAACGCCCATGTCCTTGCCTGCGCAGACGCAGAACACGGGGAAGATGCTCCTTGTGACAAGACCCTTGCGGATGCCCTCACGCATCTCGTCTTCGCTCAGGTCCTCGGTCTCGAAGAACTTCTCCATCAGCGCATCGTCGCCGGCAGCGGCAGCCTCTACCAGGGCAGCCTTCATCTCCTTGGCCTTGTCGAGCTGGTCAGCGGGAATCTCCTCAATGATGGGAGCACCGCCTTCGGGCTTCCACGAATATTTCTTCATCAACAGCACGTCGATGACGGCGTTGAAGTCGGGGCCAGTGGCGATGGGGTACTGAACGGGCACGCAGTTGGGGCCGTAGATCTCGCGCAGCTGGTGCAGAATCTGGTCGAAGTCGCAGTGCTCGCGGTCGAGCTGGTTCACCAGGAAGATGACGGGCTTCTGCAGCTTCTCCGTGTTGCGGAAAGCATTCATAGTGCCGACCTCAGGACCATACTGGCCGTTCACGAGGATGAGGGCCTGGTCGGTGACGTTCAGGGCCGTGATGGCACCACCCACGAAGTCATCGCTGCCCGGACAGTCGATGATGTTCAGCTTCTTACCGTTCCACTCGGTGTGGAAGACGGTGGAGAACACAGAATAACCATACTCCTGCTCCACGGGGAAGTAGTCGCTCATGGTGTTCTTTGCCTCTACGGTACCGCGGCGCTTGATGATGCCTGCCTCGTAAACCATTGCCTCGGCAAGAGTGGTCTTGCCGCTACCCGCACTGCCGATGAGCGCGATGTTCTTGATCTCGTTTGTCTGATAAACTTTCATGTTGTTAGTATGTATTTTAGGTGTTATATTGATTGCTCTTCGCAAAAACGCCCCGAAATTACACATTTTTTGCCGAAAAGCCAAGAAAATCTTCCAAATATTAAGCAAAATTAGTACTTTTGCAGCTGTTATGGCAGGTTTATACGTTCATATACCGTTTTGTAGCAGCCGTTGCGTGTATTGTGGCTTCTACTCCACGACAAGTCTTTCTCAGCGACAGCGATACGTCGATGCGCTGTGCCACGAAATGGAGATGAGAGGGCCTGAGCAGCCCTCTGTCGCCACCGTCTATCTGGGTGGCGGTACCCCTTCGCAGCTCAGTGCCCCTCAGTTGAAGCAGCTCTTCGATGCCATATATAATATATATAATGTGGAGGAGGATGCTGAGGTGACCCTGGAGTGCAACCCCGACGACGTGACCGACGAGTTTGCTGGTGAACTGCCATCCTTGCCCGTCAATCGCGTCAGCATGGGTGCGCAGACTTTCAGCGACGCACGTCTGCAATTCCTGCACCGCAGGCACAGCGCCGGAATGGTGGCCGAGGCCGTAAGGCGCCTCCGCCAGGCTGGCATTGACAATGTGAGCGTCGACCTGATGTATGGCTTTCCCGGCGAGACGCTTACCGAGTGGCAGCAGGATATTGAATCGGCCCTCGCCTTGAATGTGGAGCACCTCTCGGCCTATGCCCTGAGCTATGAGGAGGGAACTCCCCTTTGGCAATTGTTGCAGCGGGGGCTGGCGGAGGAACTCGATGATGAGCTGCAGCGCCAGATGTACTATACGTTGATAGACCATCTGGAGGCAGCCGGCTTTGAGCACTATGAACTGAGCAACTTTGCCCGTCAGGGGAGGCGCTCACGGCATAACAGCGCTTACTGGAACCATACGCCCTATCAGGGAATAGGGGCTGCAGCACACAGTCTCTGCGGCAACCGCCGACAATGGAACATCGACCACTTGCAACACTACATGCAGGCCATTGAGGAGGGAAGGGTGCCAGCCGAAGAGGAAGTGCTCGACCGTGACACCCTTTACAACGAACGGGTGATGACCGCGCTGCGCACCCGTCAGGGGTTGCCTTTGCAGCTGTTGTCAGATGAGGAGAGAAACTACTGCCTTCGTGTTGCCGCCAAATACTTCGATTGTGGCTGGCTGCGCCGCGATGCCGACCGCCTCTGCCTCACGCGCGACGGGCTCTTCGTCAGCGACCGCGTGATGAGCGACCTGATGAAGGCATGACTCGGCTGTTAGTTAATACTCCCACGCTGGGAATGAATCGTTCCCACGCTGGGAATTTTTTTAGCCGTTGGCCGATTAATAGATACTGCCCACTGCGCACCCTCGAAAATGCAGAAAGAGAGTGGAAATGGGGGCTTACTATTGCAGAAAATGGCATCAGAGACGGCCGATGTCACATATATGGAAATATTCGCAACAAAGCAAATGACAACAACCCGTTTTTTTTCGTAATTTTGCAACATCGTTGGCGCGGGGCGACATAATGCGTGCCCCAGGGCCTTTTAGCCATTTGACAATGAAGTATAATAGTAACACAATAACAAATATCGGAGAATGAAAAGATTCGCATTAATTGGATGTCTGGCTGTCGCTGTGGTGGCTGGTCAAGCACAAGACAAACTGTATTCCGACGAGTTCCCCCTCGGCGACGTAACCCTGCTCGACGGGCCGCTGAAGCATGCCCGCGACCTGAACATCGAGACGCTGCTGAAGTACGACTGCGACCATCTGCTGGCACCCTACCGCAAGGAGGCCGGCCTGGAGCCACGGGCGAAGGCCTATCCCAACTGGGACGGGCTCGATGGCCATGTGGGTGGCCACTATCTGACGGCGATGGCGATGAACGCCGCCACGGGCAACGAGGAGTGCCGCCAGCGCATGGAGTATATGATTGGTGAGCTGCAGCTCTGTGCCGATGCCAACGTGAAGAACCACCCGGAGTGGGGCAGGGGCTACGTGGGCGGCATGCCCAACAGCGTGAACATCTGGAGCAACTTCAAGAAGGGCGACTTCGGTGTCTACTCCGGCGCGTGGGCACCGTTCTATAATCTGCATAAGATGTTTGCCGGCCTGCGCGATGCATGGCTCTACTGTGGCAACGAGCAGGCGAAGAAGCTCTTCCTTGGCTTCTGCGACTGGGCCATCGACCTGACGGCGGGTCTCAGCGACGAGCAGATGGAGCGCATGCTGGGCAACGAGCACGGCGGCATGAACGAGGTGCTGGTTGATGCCTACGCCATCACGGGCGAGCAGAAGTACCTTAATGTGGCCCGGCGATTCTCGCATCGCAGGCTGCTGACGCCGATGTCGCAGCGCGTGGACAACCTCGACAACATGCACGCCAACACGCAGGTGCCCAAGGTGGTGGGCTTTGAGCGCATCAGCGAACTGTCGGGCAATGAGAGCTACCACGATGCCGCCCAGTTCTTCTGGGACATCGTCACGGGGCAGCGCTCGCTGGCCTTCGGTGGCAACTCGCGCCGTGAGCACTTCCCCAGCCGTGAGGCCTGCATGGACTTCATCAACGACATCGACGGCCCCGAGACCTGCAACACCAACAACATGCTGAAGCTCACCGAGGCGCTGCACCGCCGCAACCCCGAAGCCCGCTTCGCCGACTACTATGAGCTGGCCACCTTCAACCACATCCTCTCGTCGCAGCATCCTGAGCACGGTGGCTATGTCTACTTCACCCCCGCCCGTCCGCGCCACTATCGTAACTACTCGGCACCCAATGAGGCCATGTGGTGCTGCGTGGGCACGGGCATGGAGAACCACGGCAAATACGGGCAGTTCATCTATACCCATGTTGGCGATGCCCTCTACGTGAACCTCTTTGTCAGCTCGGAGCTGAACTGGAAAGAGAAAGGCGTCGTGCTCCGTCAAGATACGAAGTTCCCCTACGGCGAGACCTCCCGCATTACCATCGCCAGTGGCAAGGGGCAGTTCCCGCTGTTGGTGCGCTATCCTGGCTGGGTGATGCCAGGGAAGTTCTCCGTGATAGTGAATGGCCAGCCCGTTGCTGTCGTCAGCGGTCCGTCGTCCTACGTCAGCATCGACCGCAAGTGGAAGAAGGGCGACGTGGTGGACATCAGCTTCCCTATGCACAACAGCATCAAGTACCTGCCCAACGTGCCGCAGTACATCGCACTGATGCACGGCCCCATCCTGCTCGGCATGAAAACGGGCACGGAGGACATGGCTCATCTGATAGCCGACGACAGTCGCTTCGGACAGTATGCCAGCGGCAAGAAGCTGCCCATCAACGAGGCCCCCATCCTGGTGAACAACCGTATTGAGGACATCGCCAACCAGCTGAAGCCCATACCTGGCAAGCCCCTGCACTTCACGTTGGGCACAAAGATGGAAAACGCCATCCAAAACGAGCTGCAGCCTTTCTTCGAGATTCACGACTCGCGCTACATGATGTACTGGCTGGCCCTCACGGAGTCGAGCTACAACGACTATCTTGCCAAACTGGCGAAGGAAGAGCAGGAGCGTCAGGAGTTGGAGGCCCGCACCGTTGACAAGGTGCAGCCCGGCGAGCAGCAGCCCGAGACCGACCACAAGATGGAGACCGACCGCTCGCAGACAGGCAACACCAACGACGTGTTCTGGCGCGACGCCCGCGACGGCCACTACTTCAGCTATCTAATGCAGACCGAGGGCCGCACCGACCTCAGCCTCCGCCTGAAATACTGGGGCGTGGGTGAGTGGAAGAGCCATGAGTTCGACATCTTCGTAGACGACGTGCTGGTGCAGTCGGTGAACAACACGGGCAAGTACCGCATCTCGGAGTTCAAGTACGAGACCTATCCCATACCTGCCGACCTGCTGAAGGGCAAGACGCAGGTCCGTGTGAAGTTCGTGGCCAAGCCCCGTAAGCAGATTGGCGAAATCTACGGTGTGAGACTTGTAAAGAATGAATAGCCCCGAATAGCATAGGCATAGCGATATGACCCGCGAACAGGAAATCTACAGAGTGACTTTAGTGGGCAGCGCCGGTAACGCGGTGCTGCTCGCTTTTAAGTTCTTCGCTGCCATCTTTGCCCATAGCTCGGCCATGATGGCCGATGCCGTCCACTCGTTGTCCGATTTTATCACCGACATTGTGGTGCTGGTCTTCGTCCGCCTGAGCGCCAAGCCGCAGGACCGGTCGCACGACTATGGGCACGGCAAGTTCGAGACCTTCGCCACGTTCATCATTGGCATTGCCCTCCTTGCAGCAGCTGCCGGCATCATCGTTGCCGCCGTGCTGAAGGTCGTGCAGTGGGCTGGGGGAGCGGAACTGCAGACGCCGGGCATGCTCGCCCTCTGGGCTGCGCTGCTCTCCATCGTCGTGAAGGAGGCGCTGTTCCGCTATACCGCTGTCCGTGGCCATGCGCTCAGCTCGCAGGCCATGATTGCCAACGCCTGGCACCACCGCAGCGATGCCTTCTCCTCCATTGGTGCCGCCGTAGGCATTGGCGGAGCCATCTTCATGGGGCGTCGCTGGGCTGTGCTCGACCCCTTAGCCTCAATTGTCGTTGGTCTGATGCTCGTCAGGGTAGCCTTCAAACTGCTGAAAGCCAGCGTCGATGAGCTGACCGAGCGCTCGCTGCCCGAGGAGACCGAGCAGGAGATAGCCGCCATCATCAGCTCGGTTCCTGATGTCTCAGAGCCTCACAATCTACGTACGCGCCGTATTGGCAACCGCATAGCCATCGAAGCCCATATACGCATGGACGGCAACACACCCCTCAGCGAGGCCCACGAACGTGCCACCGCCATTGAGCACAAGCTGAAAGAGCGCTTCGGCAAGTCGACACACATCAGCATCCACATGGAGCCCGTCAAGGCATAAACTCGACAGGGGAACTTTACGCATGTCATAAAAATTGGCAATGATATAGCAGTTGACCTATTTGTGCGTATTTCTCCCCTGTTCTCAGCAAGGAAGGCAGCGGCCGCTGCCAATAATTTCCCCGTCCGCTGCCAACGGAAAAGGCGTGGTCTTTTTCCCGCTCCGGTGTGGCCTGGTCCCCATTTGTCGCCGCCTTTTTCCCCGCATCCCTGCTGCTGTGGGGAAGCGAGAGGTCTTTCGAGCTTTATCGGCAGGTACGACTACGCACAAACAGGTCAACTGCTATATCATTACCTAAAAATTTTGCCGTAAAAAAGTATCTGTTTGCAAAAAAATACCTAACTTTGCAGTCCGAAAGATTTTTTTAAGATGCAAAGGGTATTCTATTATTATATAATGTGTATTGGGCTGGCCTGGCTGTCCCTTTCCTGCACAGAGAAAAAAGAACATTATGTGATAGGTGTTTCCCAGTGTTCGCAAGACATCTGGCGCAACAAGCTGAACGACGAGCTGCTCATGGGCACCTACTTCCACGACGACGTGGAGCTGCGCTTCGCTTCGGCCGACGACAGCGACGAGCGCCAGATAGCACAGGTGGACAGCCTCGTAGCCCAGGGCATCGACTTGCTCATCGTGGCTCCCAACCAGGTGGGCACCCTCTCGTCGGCCATCGACCGCGCCTTCGACAAGGGCATTCCCGTCATTGTCTTCGACCGCAAGACCGATTCGCAGAAGTTCACCGCCTACATAGGTGCCGACAACGAGGAGATGGGCCGACAGATGGGCGAGTACATTGCCACCCAGCTGAATGGCCACGGGCGGGTGCTCGAAATAATGGGCCTGAAGGGGTCGTCGCCAGCCATTGAGCGCCACCGCGGCTTCACCGATGCGCTCTCGCACTATCCCGGCATTGAGCTGGTGGCAGCGCTTCAGGGCGACTGGACGGAGGACAGCGCCGTCGAGGCCATCGGGCAGTATGACGGCGACCTGAACCATATTGACTTCGTCTTCGGGCAGAACGACCGCATGGCTGTGGGAGCCCGCAAGGCCCTCTCTGCACTCAGCACCAATCAGGCTACGAAGTTCTGTGGCATCGATGGCCTGCCAGGCGAGGGTGGGGGACTGGAGTGCGTGCGCGACTCTGTTCTCGATGCCTCCTATATTTATCCTACGCGTGGCGACGATGTGCTGCAGCTGGCCGTCGACATCCTGAAAGGCAAGCCTTATGAGAAAGAGAACATGCTGATGGCCGCACTGGTGACCCATGACAACGCCCGCGTGCTGCTCATGCTGAACGAGGAGACGCAGCGCCGCTCAACCTATCTGAATAGCCTGAAGCAGAAGGCGAATGTCTATCTGCAGGAGCTTGGCACACAGCGCGTTATCATAGTCCTTGGATGCTGCGCCTTCGTGCTCATCCTGCTGGTGGTCTTCTTCTTCTCCCTCTATCGCCGAGGGAAAATCAGCCTGCGGCGTCAGCGTGTGGTCAGCAATCTGTGGAACATGGAGGAGGCGGCCCCCTCCAACCTCCCCCAACAGGAGGAGGCGGCCCCCACCAATCTCCCCCAACAGGGGGAGGCTACCGAAGTTAACTCTGCCGCCGAATCCGGCGCAGCCACTTCCCCTCAGTTGGGGGGATTGAGGGAGGCAGGGGGCGGCTCTTCCTTCATCACCCGCTTCAAGGAGGTCGTCGAGGCACGGTTGCAGGACAGCGAGCTGAGCGTCGAGGACCTGGCTGCCGACATGAATCTGAGCCGTGTACAGCTCTATCGCAAGGTGAAGTCCATTTCTGGTTCCTCGCCCGTAGAGCTGGTTCGCACCGCTCGCCTGAACCGTGGCTACCAGATGCTGCTCACCACCGACAAGACCATCAGCGAGGTGGCCTACGCCGTGGGCTTCACTGCTCCCAGCTACTTCACCAAGTGCTTCAAGGAAGAGTTTGGGCAGAGCCCCACCGACGTCAGACAATAGTTCTTCCGACTGCCATTAAGAAAAATCGTTCATCGTAGCGCAAAAATGTTACATGGTAACAATATTTGGCCGCGATGAACGATTTGTTTATTTTTCCTTTCCCCGTTGTTCGTACTTTTGCAGCATGATTTTAGTACTAACCAACAAAAAAGGAAAGAAAATGAAACAAACCAAACGAATCCTGATGAGCCTGTTGGCTCTCGTGGCGTGTACATTGATGTATGCGCAGACGGGAATGATCACGGGAACGGTGGTCGACGACCTCGGCGAAGGTGTCATCGGCGCTACCGTGATGGAGAAAGGAACGTCGAACGGCACGGTGACCGACTTCGACGGCAACTTCAAGTTGAAGGTGGCAGCGGGCACAACGCTGGTCATCTCCTACATTGGCTACGACAAGCAGGAAGTGGCCGCCCAGAATGGCATGAAGGTAACCCTGAAGGACAACGCCGCCCAGCTGGCCGAGGTGGTGGTGACGGGCTATCAGGTGCAGCGCAAGGCCGACCTCACCGGCGCTGTGGCCGTGATGGACATGAAGGGTGTGAAGAGCGAAAGCGACCCCAACATGCTCAATTCCATGCAGGGCAAGCTGCCTGGCGTGAACATCGTCACCGATGCTGCCCCCGGCGGTGGCGGCGCCTCTATCCGCGTGCGTGGTATGAGTACGGTCAACGGCGCCTCGCCCCTCTACGTCATCGACGGTGTGGCCACCACCGAGAACCTGAACTCGCTGAACGCCGCCGACATTGAAAGCATACAGGTGCTGAAGGATGCCTCCAGCGCCTCCATCTATGGTAGCCGAGCCGCCAATGGCGTCATCATCATCACCACGAAGAAGGGCAAGGGCGACAAGGTCAGCGTGAACGTGAACTACACAGCCTCGCTGAACACCATCGCCAAGCAGTATGAGGTGATGGACGCCGAGCAGTGGGGACGTGCCTACTGGACGGCCAACCAGAACGCCGGACTCGTGGCCTCGCATCCCTTCTACGGCAGTGGCGACCAGCCCCAGCTGCGTGAGTATCTCGATGCCGACGGCAAGGTGCATGCTGCCAACACCGACTGGCAGGACGAGGTGTTCTCCTCTGCCTGGACCAACAACCTCTCGGCCTCGGTTTCCAACAGCAGCGAGAAGGGCTCGTTCATGCTCTCCGGCAACTACATCAACCAGAACGGTCTGATGAACAACACCTTCTACCGTCGCTACACCGCTCGCCTGAACTCCACCTATAATATAAGTAAGGTATTCAGTGTGGGTGAAAACCTCATGATTGCCCAGTGGACCGACCGTGGCTATGGCACCGGCGACGACCGCGGCATCCCCTATACCGCCATGCGCCAGCACCCCGCCATCCCCGTCACCGATGCCAACGGCACGTACACGAACCCGATGGTGCTCAGCGGGTCGGACATTGCCAACCCCGTGCACGAGCTGTATAACGGACGCGACAACTCGAACGAGTCGTGGCGCATCTTCGGCAATGCGTATATCGACATCAAGCCCATCGACGGTCTGACGCTGAAGTCGAACCTCGGCATTGAGCACACTCAGTTCTTCAACAAGAACCTGGGTCGTCGCATCCAGCCCAGCGACATGAACAGCGTGAGCCGTGCCTACGGACAGGGCGACACCTACACCTGGACCAACACCGCCAACTACATGAAGACTTTCGCCGGCGTGCACCATTTGAACGCCCTGCTCGGCTCGGAGTTCATCAAGTATCGCTCTGAAGACCTGAACGGAGCCAACCGCGACTACGCCTTCGAGGATGTTGACTACATGCAGATCGGTGCTGGTGGCGGCGAGCAGACCGTCGGCGGCGGCAAGGCCGAGTGGGCCCTGTTCTCGCTCTTCGGCAAGCTCGACTACAACTACGCCGACCGCTACCTTGTCAGCGCCACGCTGCGCCGCGATGCCACTTCGCGCCTGCACAAGGACAACAACTCGGGTGTCTTCCCCGCCTTCTCGGCTGCCTGGCGTGTCAGCGAGGAGAAGTTTTTCCCAAAGAACGACATCATCGGCGACCTGAAGGTGCGCCTGGCCTGGGGACAGAACGGTAACTCTGCCATCAGCGACAACTACGCCTACTATACCCGCTACGCCTACAACCTGCGTCACGGTTCCTACGACCTGAACGGCACGAACAACTCGGTGGTGCCCGGCATCGTGGCTGCCAGCAGCGGCAACCGCAACCTGAAGTGGGAGACCACCACACAGACCAACCTCGGTCTGGATGCCAACCTCTTCGGCGGAGCGCTCAGCCTCTCGTTCGACTACTTCTGGAAGAACACCAAGGACATGCTCACCATTCCCCCGACGCTCTCGGTGGAAGGCGAGGGTGCTGCCATGTGGATGAACACCGGCGAGATGAAGAACAACGGCTGGGAGTTGACCATGACCTACCGCTCGCCGCAGTATGGCGACTTCTCGTGGAACGGCACGCTTAACCTCTCTCAGTATAAGAACGAGCTGGTGAAGTTCAACGACGTGGTGACCTCGCAGGGCGGCGACTACCGCCTGATGGTGGGCCAGCCGATGGGCGTCTACTACGGCTACGTCTGCGACGGCATCTTCCAGAACGAAGACCAGGTCAGTAACCACGCCATCCAGCAGGGTAAGGGCGTAGGCCGACTCATCTTCCGCGACATCGACGGCAATGGTGTCGTCGATGATGCCGACCGCTGCATCATCGGCGACCCGAATCCCGACTTCGCTATGGGTCTGAACCTCGACCTGAGCTATAAGGACTTCACCCTCTCGGCCTTCTTCAGCGGTGAGTTTGGTTTCGACATCTACAACACTACACGTCGCCAGCTGGAGTTCATGCACTACGGTGGCGGCTCCTCGACCAACCACGGCGTAGACATCCTCGATGCCTGGAGTCCCACGAACACCGGTGCCAGCATCCCCGCCCTGACGATGGTGGACAACAACAACGAGACCCGCATGTCGAACTACTTTGTCGAGGATGGCTCTTACCTGAAGCTGAAGTACCTCAAGCTGGCCTACCAACTGCCCAAGACCGTTGCACAGAAGATTTTCGCCTCTAACATCAGCGTTTTCGGTCAGGTGGAGAACATCTTTACCATCACCAGCTATAAGGGCCTCGACCCCGAAGTCATCCTCGGCGGCTACGGTGCCCGTGTAGACAGCGGTCTCTATCCTCGTGCCCGCACGTTCACCCTCGGCCTGAACCTGACGTTCTAAAAGCCCCTGACCCCTCCCCAAGGGGGGATATATAGAAAACAAACATATATAACTCGTAATGAAAAAAAAGTAATATGAAAAAGAATATCGTTAAATATGCAGTCTATATGGTAACTGCTCTCCCCCTCGGGGGAGTTGGAGGTGGGCTTTTTTCCTCCTGTTCCGACCAGCTCGAGCTGAAGCCTCAGGGCGAGTTCACCGCCGACCAGCTGACCGACGAGAGCATTGAGGGCCTGATGTCCTCAGCCTATCAAGGTCTGGAAGCCCACTTCTTCGACGACAACAACGCTGCCTTTGCCGGCCCCATCACCAACTGGGTCTTTGATGTACGCTCCGACGATGCCTACAAGGGTGGCGAGGGCGTCTCGATGGAGGCCAACATCCACCAGCTCGAAATCTCGAATATCGCCAGCGACAACGCCACCTGCCTGAACAAGTGGGAGAACAACTACCTTGGCATCGCCCGTGTCCACAAAGCCATGCAGGCCATCAATGACGCTGGCAGCGTGAACGACAAGGACGCCCTGCTCGGCGAGCTGAAGACCCTGCGTGCCTGGTACTATTTCGACCTGAACCGCATCTTCAAGAGCATACCTTACTTCACCGAGAACGACGACCCGAAGGCCGTTCCCAATGGCAACATGAGCCGCGAGGAAATCTATGCCGCCATCAAGGCCGACCTGGAGGATGCCTATAATGCTATGCACGAGTCGCAGGAACAGCCCGGACGCTTCACCAAGTATGTGGCCGCTGCCCTGCTGGCCAAGGTCAACGCCCAGACTGGTTCGTGGGCCGATGTGGAGAAGTGGGCTGACGTGGTCATCAACAGCGGCAAGTACCAGCTCTACGACAACTTCGGCGATATGTCGAAGCTGGAGTTCAACAACAAGAAGGAGAGCATCATGGCCGTCCAGTTCTCCACTGCCAACGACAACATCCACATCAACTTCTGCAACCTGCTGAACACCACGCGCTCTGAGGGCAACGTCTTCGGTTCGGGCGACGACTTCTTCCTCGCCTCGCAGAACCTGGTCAATGCCTTCCGCACCGACCCCAACACGGGCCTGCCCTTCCTCGATGGCACCTTCAACAACGTCCGCCTGACGAGCGACTATGCAGGCACCGTCGACCCACGCCTCGACTTCACCGTCGGACGCATCGGCTTCCCCTTCCGTGGCCACATCTACACTGAGGGCTGGTGCCGCGACTATAACACCTACGGCGAGTTCTCCGGCAAGAAAGGCCTCATCGACCCCTCCAGCCCAGACATGGTGCAGGGCTTCCCCTGGGGCGCCTCTGGCCTGAACTTCATCCTCATTCGCTATGCCGACATCCTGCTGCTGAAGGCTGAGGCTCTCGTGGAGCAGGCCACGGGCAACAACGCCGCTGAGGACCAGAAACTCGTCGAGGCCCGCGACCTCGTGAACCAGATACGTGCGAAGGCAGCCCGCAGCGTCAATGGCAGCTATACCCCCGTTGACCTTGACCCCTCGAAGGCCGACTACTACGTGGAGCCCTATCCCTCTGACTGGGACGGCAACCTCGCCTGGACCAAGAACCGTGCCCGCATGGCCGTGCGCATGGAGCGCCGTCTGGAGCTGGCAATGGAGGGACAGCGCTGGTTCGACCTGCTCCGCTGGGGCACCGCCGTCGAGACCATTAACAAGTACATGCAGGAAGAGGCCAAGCTGCGTCCCTACTATGCTGGTGCCAGCGTCACCGAAGACGAACTCTACCTGCCCATACCCATCTCGCAGATTGAGAACTCTAACGGGCTCTACAAATAATGCCCCTTCGCATATTTCTCATTCCTCATCCCTCATTCCTTTCTGGACTATCAGGGATGGCCAAAATAGAAAAAACAATAAATTAGAAATTAATTATGATGATGACCAAAATAAACAAACTATTCCGTGCAGGTCTGGTATGCTGCGTTGTCAACGCAGCCCTCACCTCCTGCTCCGACATCGAGTACGAGGCAGCCACCTATAGCGAGGCCGTCACGAACCTCATTGCCGACTACCAGCAAGGCAACCGACAGGTGACGCTGCGCTGGCAGAACCCCACGATGCTGGGGCAGTCGGGCATCCAGATTATCAAGGACGATGCCGACATCACCAACATCGACGAAGTCATCGACAGCTACTTCATCAAGAAGGCCCCGACGAACGTCGACGTCAGCTACACCGTGAAGGCCCGCTATCAGGACGGCCGCGTCTCTGAGGGCCAGACCGTTCGCTTCAACATTGCCTACGAGGTGCAGAAGGGCGGTTCGAAGGTGGCCATGCTCGTGCCCGACGACTATGCCACTGGCTCTGCCGACGAGAAGGATGCCGTCGCCTGGTTCCAGAAGAACTATGTGAATACGAACAAGGGCGTGCTGCTCACTCCCTCCACCATCGACGACCTCGACATCGAGAACCAGGTGGCTTGCTGGGTGATGTGCGACCGCATCGGCATTGAGCGTGGCTGGGAGAACCTGCCCGGCGGACTGGCTTCGGCTGCCACCATCGACGCCCTGAAAGCCTTCACGACTGACGGTGGCAACCTGCTGCTCACCAACCACGCCACACAGCTCAGCGTAGCCGTGGGCCGCATCGACCAGGCCTACGCTCCCGGCATCTATGGCAACGGCGAGGGCGGCGACAATGGCGACATCTGGGGCGTGCACCCCGTCATCGGCAACGTCGAAGGCCAAATCTACGACCACAGCGGCCACGACATCTATCGCGGCCTGACCTACGAGCCCAACCTCTTTGCTGGCATCTACTGCTTCGAGAGCGCTGGCGTGAAAGGCGACCACAACTGCATGTGGGACCTGAATGCCTACGGCCTTGCTCCCGCCCCCAACGTGGTGAAGGCATGGGAAGACCTGACCAACTCCACCGTGCTCGGCACGTGGAACCACGTTGTTGACTACTGCTGCGCCGGTATCGTTGACTTCGCTCCCACCACCACCTTCGCAGGGCGCATCCTCGCCGTCGGCCTGGCAGCCTACGAGTGGAACATCGGCGGTGTGAACGAGAAGCAGGACCAGTTAGAGAAGTTCACGGCCAACTGCCTGAGCTATGTCGGCACGCCCGCCGAACAGAAGGTGGCCATGCTCGTACCCGACGACTACACCGCCAGCGCTGACGAGAAGGATGCCGTCAGCTGGTTCCAGAAGACCTATGTTGACGCTGGCAAGGGCATCATCCTGACGCCCGCTACCATCGACAACCTCGACATCGAGACGAACCCGATGTGCTGGGTGATGTGCGACCGCATCGGCATCGACCGCGGCTGGGAGAACCTGCCTGGCAATCTGGCTTCTGCCGACGTCATCAACGCCCTGAAGGCCTTCACTGCCGACGGCGGCAACCTGCTGCTCACCAACCACGCCACGCAGCTCAGCGTAGCCGTTGGCCGCATCGACCAGGCCTACGCTCCCGGCATCTATGGCAGCGGCGAGGGTGGACAAAACGACGACATCTGGGGCGTGCATCCCGTCATTGGCAACGTCGAGGGACAAATCTACGACCACATCGGCCACGACATCTACTGGGGACTGACCTATGAGCCTACGCTCTTCGCTGGCATCTACTGCTTCGAGAGTGCCGGCGTGAAGGGCGACCACAACTGCATGTGGGACCTGAATGCCTACGGCCTCGCTCCCGCCCCCAACGTGGTGAAGACCTGGGAGGACCTGACCAACTCCACCGTGCTCGGCACGTGGAACCACGTTGTTGACTACTGCTGCGCCGGCATCGTCGACTTCGCCCCCACCACCACCTTCGCCGGACGCATCCTCGCCGTCGGCCTGGCTGCCTACGAGTGGAACATCGGTGGCGTGAACGAGAAGCAGTCGCAGCTGGAGCGCTTCACCCAGAACTGCATCAGCTACCTGAAATAGACCTTCTCTACAGTTTTACATTAGTTAGTTATTTTCCGGCAGCAGCGAGCCCCCATGCTTGCTGCTGCCAATTCTTCAAAAGTCAGGCAAAGAACGATTTTTTCTATCATTTGAAACAATTGTTATATGCTGTTTTGGGGGAAAAGCTTAATTTTGCACAAGAAAACAAATACCAACTAACGACAATGAACCGAAAGAAACTATTTCTCATCGCCGTGACGGCTCTGCAGGCCGTCAGTGTTTCAGCCCAGCAGCCTGTTGCTCACTTCGACATGTCGCTTTCCGATGGCCACATCGTGGAAACGACCACTGGCTCGCGCTATGCCGTCGTGTCGGCGTTGCCAGCATGCGCAGCCGACGGCCTCGATGGTCTGGCCCTTCGCTTCGACGGCTATTCAAACTATGTGAAGGCCAGTCTGCCCACCAGTTCGCTGAGCACTGAGGCTCTGACCGTCAGCGTGGTGCTGGCTGCCGAGAGCTACCCCATGATGCAAGTCGACGTGGCCGAGACGACTCCCACCTACACGGCTATCTGTGGCAACATCGACGAGGAGGGCAAGCGTGGCTTTGCCTTTGAGCTGTCGTCGCAGGGCGACCTGCGCTTCCGCTTTGGCTCTTCCAACGGTTTCCTGCTCGGCATCAACGGCACGAAGAAGTTGCCGCGCGGCCAGTGGTGCCAGCTTTCGGCGGTGCTCGACAAGTCGGCCAACATGGGCACGCTCTACCTCAACGGCGAGTCCATCGGCACGGCACGCATGAGCCGCCAGGGCATCGTCCACAGCACAGGCGATTTCTTCATTGGTAAGTCGGCCGAAGACAAACTATGGGGGCCATTCCTCATCAATACGTTCTGCGGACTCATCGACGACATCAGCATCAGCAATGCCGTAGAAGCCCCCCCTACGGCCCCCGAGGGGGCTTCTATAGTCCCAGACTTTAATTATCCTATTGAGCGATATAATAATTGGCGTCCTCTGTTTCACGCCATGCCTTCGGGCTCGTGGACGAACGAGACCCACGGCCTTGTCTATAGTGGCGGTCGCTGGCACGTGTTCTTCCAGAAGAACGCCAACGGACCCTATATGTCGCGTCTGCACTGGGGCCACATCTCCAGCGAGAACCTCTACGACTGGCGCGATGAGCCTATAGCCATTGCCCCCGGTGACCCCTACGACGTGAAGGGCTGCTGGAGCGGCTGCGTCTATGAAGACCAGGGTACACATTATATATTATATACAGCCGTGGACAATGCCCGTGCCACTATCGCCCAGGCCCGTGCCACCGACGAGTCGCTGCACAGCTGGGAGAAGCTGGGCGTGGTCATCGACGGCCGTCCCGCAGGACTCTCCGACGACTTCCGCGACCCCTTCTACTTCGAGGCCAACGGCCAGAAGTTCGTCATCGTAGGCACCAGCAAGAACGGCATCGGGGCCTGCACCCTGCACCGGCTGGAGAATGGAAAGTGGAGCAACGACGGCGCCATCTTCTTCCAGGGCAGCAGCGCCCAGCTGCACGGAACGTTCTGGGAGATGCCCAATGTAACACCTCTTGACGGCGGACGCTATCTGTTCACCTGCACCCCGCTGGGTACGGGTGCTGGCGTGCGCACGCTCTGTTGGGTGGGCACCATCGGCAGCGACGGGAAGTTCGTCCCCGAGGGCGACGTGCAGTATCTGGAGCTGGGCGGCATCAGCCGCGACGGCTTTGGCCTGCTCTCACCCACCATTATTGCCCCTAAAGCCCCCCTTTCGTCCCCCGAGGGGGACACTATAGACCCTTCCATGAGCAGCAAAACAATAGAAGCCCCCTCGGGGGCCGTAGGGGGGGCTTCCCTCCTCCTCGGCATCGTCCCTGACAAGCTGCCCACGCAGACGAACTACGAGATGGGGTGGGCCCACAACTACTCGCTGCCCCGCGAACTCACCGTCGATGCCAATTGGCAGCTGGTGCAGAAGCCCTATCGTGGGCTTGCTGCCATGCGCACGACTACGGCCTTCAGCAAGCAGATGGCCCTATCAGGCACCGAATCGCTGGCACCCGTCAGCGGACGCCAGATAGAGCTGCTGGGCGAGTTCATCGTGCAGAGTGGCCAGTGCGGCTTCCGCTTCTTGAAGTCGGGCGACAGACAGGCCTCGCTCACCTACGATGCCGACCGCGGTACGCTGACGCTCGACCTGAGCCAGCTGGAGCGAATCCAGAACGATGGCGGCACCTACAATGGTGTCTACTCGGCCACCCTGCCCCGCAAGGTCGCCTTGGGCGAGAAGCTGAAGCTGCACGTCTTCCTCGACGGTTCCATTGCCGACATCTTCGTCTGCGACACATGGGCCTTCAGCGTGCGCCTCTTCCCCACCGACGCTAATTCCACTGCTGCCGAGGCATTTGCCACCGCAGAGATGCAGGCCAGTCTGCAGGCATGGATGCTCGACGCCAGGCAGCAGAGCACGGGGATCGACAATTTGCTGTTGAACGATACCCGATTCGGCAGCTCTGCCATCTATGACCTGCGTGGCTGCCGAATCAGCATACCGCAGCACGGCATTTACATTCAGAACGGAAGAAAGTATGTTGCTCGTTGACAGCTTGGTCGTGATGGGCCTGGCCACCGTTTCGCTGGGCACCATCCACGAGGCTGACGGCCCCGTGCAGCACGACTTCTGGCTGCGCAACAGCGGCACCGAGGCTGTTGTCCTTTCCCAGGGCTACACCTCGTGTGGCTGTACCACTATTCATTTTGAGAAGGGTGCCAGGGTGGCAGCGGGCGACAGCGCATGCGTCAGCCTGCGCTTCAATCCTCGTGGCAAGGGTGGCGAGTTCGAGGAGGTGGGTACGTTGCTGTGGAATGATGGCACGCTTCGCCTCGCCCTTACCGGCACCTGCATCACCAGCGAGGAAACGCTGCTGCGCCAGTTCCCCGTGCGCATCAACGACAGCCTGCGGCTCTCGGCTGACCACTTCGACCTGGGGCGCATGCTGCCTGGCGAGACCAAGGAGCGCACCGTCGTGGTGTTGCATCGTGGCGAACCACCATCGGAAGGGCCGGAGGATTCTGGCTACAGGCGCGAGGTGCTCAGCGTCAGCTTCACCCCTGACGACAGCACGCCCAAGGGCCTGCAGCGTATCGTCCGCCAGCTCGTCACCAGCCAGCAGGGTAGGGAAGTGCGGCTCAACATTGCCCTCGACGTCATTGTGCTCTGAGCAGTACGAGGACAGCAATCCTTTCTTTTTCGTACAGTGCGGTTGAAAATCGGTATATGGGCAATATACCATCGGTATATAGGCGATATACCATCGGTATATAGGCGATATACCGATTGGGGTACTAAAGAATTTTTTCCGTCGTCTTTGTTCTTATTATGAAAAGTTTTCGTTACCTTTGCAACCGAATAGCTAAAACAATAAAAACTTGAACTGACTATGGAAAAAGCAACCACGAAATCTTTCGTTTTACTACTGCTGGCCGTGCTACTTGCAGCGTGTTCCAATGGCGGGAGAACTTACAAGATAGGCGTGTCGCAGTGCTCTCAGGGCAACTGGCGGCAGAAGGTGAACCGCGAGATGCTGGCCGCCCAGCACCTCTATGAGCACGATGTGCAGGTGACGATTATTGATTCTTACGACGACACCGAGCGGCAAATCCGGCAAATCGACTCGCTGGCCGCAAGCGACATCGACTTGCTGGTGGTGGCGCCCAACGAGGCAGCTCCCATTGCCGATGCCATTGCCCGTGCCAAGGAAAAGGGCATCCCCGTCATTTGCTTCGACCGCAAGGCCGATACCGACGATTACACGGCTTTCATCGGTGGCAACAACACCGAGGCCGGCAAGACCGTGGCTCATTACGCGGTCAGCCTGGCGAGCCAGATGCAGGCCAACGGCCACAGGCCGAGGGTGCTGGAGGTGACGGCCACCATGAGCACGTCGCCAGCCCAGGAGCGCCATGCCGGCTTCGAGCAGGTGATGCTGGCGCATCCTGAGCTTGACTACGTCAGCATCAACAGCGACTGGTCGACGGAGGATGCCTATCAGGTGGTCAGCGAGCAGCTGGCTGCTGGCCAGCGCCCCGACATCGTGTTCTGCCATAGCGACTTCATGGCCAATGGCGCCCACCGTGCTCTGGAGGAGGCCGGGCTGGCGGAGCAGGTCAAGGTGCTTGGCATTGACGGCATGCCCGACGAAGGCATCAGCTACATTCAGCAGGGCATCGAGGACGGTTCCTACATCTATCCTACGCATGGCGAGCTCATCGTCAGGCTGGCGCTCGACATCCTGACGGGCCAGCCCTACGAGCGCGACAACTACCTGCCCAGCATGATGGTGACGCCCGATAACGCCGACCTGGTGGCGATGAACAGCCGCGAGCTGCTGCAGCAGGGCGAGGACCTCATCACCATCCACGACAAGCTGGAGCAGTCGCTGGTGCACTACGACGCACAGCACAAAATCCTGCTGGCCAGCCTCGCCTGCATCGTGGCCCTCGTCGTGGCTGTCGTCATGGCCTGCCGTGCCTGGCTGCTGGCCCGCAAGGCCATCCGTCAGCGCCAGTCGATGAACGAGGAGCAGACGCTCTTCTACACCGATGCCAGCAGCCGCCGCCTGCACGACATCTTCGACAAGCCCGACGACGACCTGCCGCCGCCCCGCTCGCAGGACGTCATCTTTGCCGAGCAGCTCAATGAGGCCATTCGCAAGCACATCGCCAACCCCAACCTGAAGATGGAGGACCTGGGCGAGGAGCTGGGGCTGGGGCGCGTGCAGCTCTACAGGAAGGTGAAGGCCATCACCGGGCAGACACCCGTGGAGCTGTTGCGACAGATGCGGCTGCAGCGGGCCTACGCACTACTGGGCAGCACCACGAAGACCGTGGCGGAGATTGCCTTCGAGGTGGGATTCAACACGCCGGGCTATTTCTCCAAGTGTTTCAAGGAACAATACGGCAAACTGCCCATGGAGTTGAGGGAAACGGCGAACTGAACGAAACAAACATTATAGTCAACATTTGTTTCATGTATCATTTTTAATACTTACAGAACGATATTTGACACGCTCTTGCGCTTTTGGTTACTACTTTTGCGGCAGATTTCTGTAACAATGGTATTAACTAAAAACGTAAGAGCAAATGGAAAGACTAAGGAGATTTCTGCTGAGTATGTCGCTCATCTTTGCCAGTACAGCATTGTACGCGCAGACGGAGATAAGCGGCACGGTGCTCGATGACTTCGGCGAAGGGGTTATCGGTGCCACAGTGATGGAGAAAGGAACCAGCAACGGCACGGTGACCGACTTTGAGGGAAACTTCAAAATCAAGGTCAAGGCTGGCGCTGTGCTGGCGATTTCCTACATTGGCTACCAGACGCAAGAGGTGCCCGCCGCCATGGGCATGAAAGTGGAGCTGGTGCCCGACGACAAGGTGCTGCAAGAAGTGGTGGTGACGGGTTATACCACCCAGCGCAAGGCCGAGGTGAGCGTCGACGAGATGGCCAAGCAAAACGAGAACAACCCGATGAAGGCCCTGCAGGGCCGCGTGCCGGGCATGAACATCCAGGCCGACGGTAACCCGAGCGGTGCTGCCACCGTGCGCATACGCGGTGTGGGAACGCTCAACGACAACGACCCGCTCTACATCATCGACGGCGTGCCCACGAAGGCTGGCATGCACGAGCTGAACGGCAACGACATCGAGAGCATACAGGTGCTGAAGGATGCCGCCTCGGCCAGCATCTACGGTAGCCGTGCCGCCAATGGTGTCATCATCATCACCACAAAGAAGGGCAAGGACGGCAAGGTGAAGGTGAACTTCGACGGAAGCGTGGCCACGTCGTTCTATACGAACAAGATTGAGACGATGAACGCCAGCGAGTGGGGACGTGCCTACTGGCAGGCGTGCGTGAACGACGGTCTAAACCCCTCGAACAACAACCTGGGCTACAACTACGACTGGGGCTACGACCAGAATGGCAACCCCGTGCTGAACAAGATGACGATGAACATGTACCTCGACGACAACGCTTCGGTGCGTGCCGGCGACACCGACTGGTTCAAGGAAATTACCCGCACGGGCGTCGTTCAGCAGTATAACCTCTCGGTGAGCAACGGCTCGGAGAAGGGCAACTCGTTCTTCAGCGTGGGCTACTATGGCAACCAGGGCACCATCAAGGAGAGCTACTTCAGCCGACTGTCGGCCCGTGCCAATGCCGACTACAAGCTGTTCGACGGCAAGGTGGTGCTGGGCGAGAACTTCACCATAAACCGCACCATGGGTGTCGACGCTCCCGGCGGTGTGCTGGAGCACGCACTGGAGTTCAACCCCAACTTCCCCATCTACGCCGAGAATGGCAAGTACGCCCAGGCCCTCGGCGCCTATTCCGAGCGCGAGAACCCGCTGAGCATGATCGACAATGCCAAGGACAACGAATACACCCAGTGGCGCTCCTTCGGCGACATTCACCTGAGCATCACCCCCTTCAAGAACTTCATGGTTCGCACCACCCTCGGCATGGACTACACGCAGAAGGAGCAGCGCTTCTTTACCTATCCCATCGCCAATGGTAAGGTGATGCGCACCGACAGCGCCGTCGAGGGCAAGCAGGAGCACTGGATGCGCTGGATGTGGAACGCCATCGCCACCTACAACCTCGAGATAGGCAAGCACCGTGGCGATGCCATGATTGGCACCGAGGTGAACCGTCAGGACTATAAGATGAACAGTGCCAAGCGCTACGAGCTGGCCATCCTCAACACCGACTACATGTGGCCCAGCGCAGGTGCTGGCCGCCAGTTGGCCGAGGGCTTCGGCGAGGGCTTCTCGCTCGTGTCGTTCTTCGGCAAGGTGAACTACACCTACGACGACAAGTATCTGGCTTCGTTCACCATCCGTCGCGATGGCTCCAGCCGCTTCGGTGAGAACAAGCAGTATGGTACATTCCCCTCCGTCAGTGCCGGCTGGCGCATCAGCGAGGAGAAGTTCATGGAGGGTACCAAGGGCTGGCTCGACAACCTGAAGCTGCGCTACTCGTGGGGACAGACGGGTAACCAGGAGATTTCGAACACGGCACGCTACACGCTCTATAAGTCGGTCGTCTCCACAGGACTCTGGGGCAGCGGTCAGGCTGGTTCCTCCTACGACATCGCAGGAAAGAACGGCGGCTACGACCTCGACAACGGCTATGTGCGCAATCAGCGTGGCAACAACGACATCAAGTGGGAGACCACCACACAGCACAACATCGGTCTCGACTTCGCACTCATCGGCAACGAGGTCTACGGCTCGTTCGACTGGTTCAACAAGAACACCACCGACATCCTGCTCTTCATGGAGGGCATCGCCGCCATGGGCGAGGGCGCTGGCCAGTGGATCAACGCCGGCGAGGTGAAAAACAACGGTTGGGAACTCACCGTGGGCTACCGCCACCGTCTGGCCAACGACTTCTCGTGGGACATCAGTGGTAACATCAGCAAATATGTGAACGAGATTACTAAGCTGCCCGAAACGGTGGCTGCCAACGGCAAGTACGGCGGCAACGGCGTGAAGAGCGTGGTGGGACACCCCATGTTCTCGCAGGTGGGCTACATCTACGACGGCATCTTCAAGAGCCAGGCAGAGATTGACAACCATGCCAAGCAGGAAGGCGCCGGACTGGGCCGCATCCGCTATAAGGACCTGAACGGCGACGGAATGGTGACCGAGGACGACCAGGACTGGATTTACGACCCGACGCCCGACTTCACGTGGGGTCTGAACATCTACTTGCAGTACAAGGATTTCGACCTGACCATGTTCTGGCAGGGCGTGCAGGGCGTTGACGTTGACTGCCGTGGCTACAAGTCGCAGACCGACTTCTGGGCCAACTCGGCCATCAACGTACCTTATCTGAACAAGGGCGTGCGCGTGCTCGACGCCTGGAGCCCCGCCAACCCCGGCAGCGACATCCCCGCACTGACCACCTCGGACACCAACCGCGAGGGCCGTGTGTCGTCCTATTTCATCGAGAACGGTTCGTATGTGAAGCTGCGCACCATACAGCTGGGCTACAACATGCCCAAGACGGTGACCGACAAGCTGCACCTGGACCGCGTGCGCCTCTATGCCTCGGCCCAGAACCTGCTGACCATCAAGAGCAGCAAGTTCACCGGCGCCGACCCAGAGAACCCCGGATTCAACTATCCCATCCCCCTCAATTTGACCTTTGGACTCAACGTTTCATTCTAAATACAGCAAAAATATGAAAACAATATATAAACTCATTGCCTGTTCTGTTTGCTGCTGTATGACAGCAGCCATCACCTCCTGCAGCGACTTCCTCGAAGAGCAAGTGCCGCAAGCCACGCTGACTCAGGACGAGGTGAAGAACCCTGAGTATATCGACAATGTGCTGATTTCGGCTTACGCCGGACTGGTGAGCATCGAGGACATGAACTCATCGTTCTCGCTTTGGAACTACGACACACGCTCCGATGACGCCTACGTGGGCGGCTCCGACTTCTCCGACGGCGAGCCTTTCCATATCCTGGAGAAGAGCACCGGAGTGATGACCAAGGACTGGCCCTACAACGACATCTGGAATCGTTTCTATAAATACCTGTCGCGCATCAGTCTGTCGCTCGACATCCTGGCCGAGGCCGACCAAGAGAACAGCACCATCCAGCAGCGCACCGCCGAGATGAAGTTCCTGCGAGCCTATGGCCACTTTCAGCTGAAGCGTCTGTTCAAGAAGATTCCCTTCGTGAACAAGCCCAACATGCAGGAAGCCGACTACAACAACCTGTCGAACACGGAGTACACCAACGACGAGGGCTGGCAACAAATCATCAATGACCTGGAGGCTGCCTATGCCGTGCTGCCCGCCGTGCAGATGGAGAAGGGACGCCCCACGAAGGCTGCCTGTGCCGCCCTGTTGGCCAAGGTGTACCTTTATAAAGCCTATCGTCAGGACGACCCCAACAGCAACCAGGTGACCTCCGTCAACGAGGACGACCTGAAGAAGGTGGTGCAGTACACCGACCTGTCCATCTATGCCCAAGGCGGCTACGCACTGGAGAGCGACCTGCACAACAATTTCCGCCCCGAGGAGCAATACGAGAACGGTAAGGAGAGCCTCTGGGCCATCCAGTATTCGCACAACGACGGCACCACTTGGGGCAACCTGAACTTCTCCTACCGACTCATTGTGCCCTGCATCCCCAAGGTTCACGACTCGGGTTGCGACTTCTACAAGCCATCCATCAACCTGGTCAACGCCTATCGCACCACCAGCGATGGTCTGCCCGTCTTCGACACCCAGGCCGACGACTACACCGTAGGCTCGGCACAGACCGTTGACCCGCGTCTCTTCGTCACCGTGGGCGTGCCAGGCACTCCCTATATGTTCAACACCAACTTCATGATTAGCCAGACCAACACATGGAGCCGTTCAGGCGGTAAATACGGCTACTTCGTGTCGCTGAAGCAGAACGTCGACCCTGCACTGACCGACAGCTACCTTTATGTGTGCGACAACCAGTGGGCCAGCTCCATGAACCGCGTGGTGCTGCGCTATGCTGACGTGCTGCTGATGCGTGCCGAGGCGCTGGCACAGCTGGGGCAGACTGCCGATGCCATTGCACTGGTGAACCAGGTGCGCCAGCGTGCCATCAGCATGGCTGGCAACAGCATCGTGTCGAACTATCCTAATAAGTATGGTGTCCACTATGCCGTGGGCAAGTACAGCGGCTCTTACTCCAAGGACGATGCCATGAAGATTGTGAAGATGGAGCGCCGTCTGGAACTGGCCATGGAGTGCGAGCGCTTCTTCGACCTCGTGCGCTGGGGCGATGCTGCCACCGTGCTCAACCGCTTCTACAGCACCGAGAGCGAGAAGATGAACTTCCTCGACGGCTCGCAGTTCACCGCCAATAAAAACGAGTACCTGCCCGTGCCCTTCGAGCAGATTGCTGCCTCTAACGGTCACTACACGCAGAACTGCGGACAGTGGTAAATAACAGTTCATAGTTAATAGTTTATAGTTAATAGTTTATAGTTATGATTACCAAAATAAAGAACATTTTTGCCGCTTGTCTCGTATGCTGCGGTATCACCGCAGCCCTGACCGCTTGCAGCGACGACCACACGGGCAGCATCGACGTGAGTGGTTCGTGCCTGGTTGAGAAGTTCGTCCTCGACGGAAAGTACGAGGGGACCATCAACACCGAGAAGCGACTGGTGAAGGTGAAGGTGCCCGTAGACTTCAACCAGAAGAACTCGATGGAGATTACCAGCCTCAGCGTGTCGCCTGGCGCACAGGCCAACCTGAAGGTGGGCGACCGTGTGAACTTCGACGGCGACCGCACCCTGCACATCACCAACGGCGACCTGGTGATGGACTATCAGATTAGCGTGCGCAACGACGAGGCCCTGCTGAAGCTCTTCATACTCGAGGGCGTGAAGGGAGCCATCAATCAGGACGACAAGACCGTCACCGTGAGCGTGATGGCCAACAGCGGCATCGACCTGGAGAACGCCACCTTCGAGGTGGAGTGCAGCGAGGATGCCACCTGCAACCCCGCCAGCGGCACGAAGGCCAACTTCCGCGAGCCGATGCTGCTGACGCTCACCGACAACACTGCCACCAACACCTATACGGTCAACGTGACGCTCATCGAGAACCCCGTGGCCATCTTCGTGGGCGATGCCGAGAATGTGGAGCTGCTCAACGATGAGGAGAAGGCAGCCGCCAAGTGGCTGACTGGCAATGTAGAGGGTGCCGCCTACGCCTCGTGGGACATGGTGGCCAGCGGCAGCATCTCGCTCGACGAGTGCAAGCTCATCTTCTTCCACCGCCACAGCCCGGCCTACGGCAACTACAACGGATTTGCCGAGGCTGCCACGGGTGCCATGACGGCTCTGCCCAAGATGAAGGAGTTCTGGAAGAATGGCGGCGCCTTCGTGCTCAGCCGCTCAGCCGTGAACTACGCCATCGCCCTGGGTGCCATGCCCGAGAGCGCTTATCCCAACAACTGCTGGGGAGGCGGCGGCGGTGAAGGCTCCGACCTGATGGGCGACGACCCCTGGCACTTCTTCGCCTACGATGTCAACCATCCGCTGTGGAAGAACCTCATCACCTATCCTAATGCACCCGATGATGCCATCTACACGCTCGATAACGGCTACACCATCTGCAACACCACGTCGCAGTTCGCCCTTTGGAATCCCTACACTGGCGTGGAAGCCTTCGAGGAGATTACTGGCAATCGCGGTCTGGCTCATGGTGGCGACGGTGCCGTGGTGGCTTGGGAGTTGAAGGCTGCCAATGGCAACTATGGCAAGGGCGGCATCATCTGCTTCGGCTCTGGACTCTTCGACTGGAACTCGCCAACGCCCTACACGTCGGTCTACCACGACAACATGGGCCGCATCATGCTCAACGCATTCGATTACCTAACCAAATAATAAAGTCACCATTATGAAAACCAATAATATAAAGCATTACCTCCTTGGTTGTTTCGTGTGCTGCGGCATCGTCGCAGCCCCGGCAACCCTCGCCTCTTGCAGCGACGACGACTTCAGCGGCGACCCCGATCGCGACTGGCAGGGCACGGCCACCTTCTTCACACCTACCGATGAGCAGGGATTCGGCACCTACTTCACCCCTGCCGTGGGGCGTGTCGGCGACCCCATGCCCTTCTACGACCAGCGCTCGGGCGAGTTCAAGGTGCTCTATCTGCAGGAGTTCACCAACAACCTGAGCCACCGCTTCCACCCCATCTGGGCAGTGGCCACCAAGGATGGCGCCAGTTATCAGTCGCTGGGCGAGCTGCTGCCCTTTGGCGCCAACGACTATCAGCAGGATGCTGCGCTCGGCACGGGCTGCGCCTACGAGAAGGACGGCACGTACTACATCTATTACACTGGCCACAACGGCAACTGCAAGAACCGCGAGGTGGTGATGCGCGCCACGTCGACCGACTTCAAGACGTGGACGAAGGATGAGTTGTGGGCGCTCAACGGCCCCGACTTCGGTTACTCTGGCAACGACTTCCGCGACCCGCAGGTATTCATGGCCGACGACAACCTCTACCACATGGTCATTGCCACCTATCCCATCAACGGCGGCGACCCCGTCTTCGCCGAGTTCAAGTCTTCCGACCTGAAGAACTGGGAGCACGTGGGCCGCATCCGCATGATTTGGGACCGCATGCTCGAATGTCCCGACATCTTCAAGATGGGCGACTACTGGTATATGGTCTATAGCGAGAGTTTCCGCACCTCGTGGAGCCGCAAGGTGAAGTACATGATGGCCCGCAGCTACGACGAGCTGAAGAGTTGTTTCAACGACGGTCCCAAATGGCCGGCCGATGGCCATGAGGGCGTGCTCGACAGCCGTGCCTTCTATGCTGGCAAGACCGCCTCGAACGGCACTGACCGCTACATCTGGGGATGGTGCCCCTTCCGCTCGGGCGGCGACATCCACGAGAAGAACATCAATGTGGGTGCTGGTGATGGCAACGAACCCAACTGGAGTGGTGCCCTCGTATGCCACAAGCTCATCCAGCATGCCGACGGCACGCTCACCCTCGGAGCCGTGCCCGCCATGGCTGCCAAGTACAACAAGCAGCAGAGCATCACGACGATGGCCTCCAACGGCTTCAGCAATGGCACCCTCACCGGCGACGGAGCCTACGTGCTCTACAACCGCTTGGGCACCTGCAACCACATTTCCTTCACGGTGAAGACCTCGAACAACTGGGACAAGTTTGGCATCTCCTTCGTTCGCGGCACCGACTCCAAGAAATATTACACCATTGTGGTCAATCCCGAGGATGAGAACCATCGCAAGGTGAATTTCGAGCAGGAAGGCGAAGAGGGCAAGGGATTCATAGAGGGCATCGACGGCTACTGGTTTGAGCGGCCTGCCGACAACACCTATGCCATCGACATCTATACCGACAACTCCGTCCTCGTGATGTACATTAACGATGTCTGCGCCTACACCCAGCGCATCTACGGCATCCAGAAGAACTGCTGGAGCATCAACAACTACGGCGGCTCCATCACCGTGGCCGACGTGAAGGTCAGCCAGCAATAGTAGGTAGTTAGTTCTTTCCATTGGTAAGGGGATTGTTTTTCAGGATAACATTTCAATCAAATCCCCCGTGCCCGGCGCTTCTCCGTCGGCCCCCAATTATCAATCAAAGCCCCCGTGCCCGACGGTTCTCCGTCGGGCCCCTCAAAAAAAGGAAAACAATGAAAAGACAATTACTCATGATGGCTATGGCAGTGGCCACAATGACTGCCTCGGCACAAGTAGTGCTCTGGAATGGCGACGACAAGGAAGTGAACAGCGATGGCGGCTTCTGGAACCGCTCCGACCCCACCGTGGTCGACGACGATGGCAACAAATGCCTCAAGGTGACGCTGAAAGCCAACCCCGACGGCTGGGACAAGGAGCATTGCAACGCTGCCCTGCCCTTGGGCGATGTAGACTTCAAGGCCCTGCGCCGACTGACGATGCGCGTGAAGATGAGCCTGAACCACAACGTGCTGGTGAAGCTGGTGAAGGATGGCGATGGCGGCTATGCCACCGGACGATGGTTCTGGTGTGGCGATGCCGACCAGTGGAACATCCTGACCTTTGAGTTCGCTGCCGGACCCGACAGTGAGAAGATTACCGACACCGCCAACACCGTGTTGGAGATTTGGCCCTTTGAAGATGGTGGCGACGCCCTGGCCAATGTGGGGCAGACCATCTACATCGACGACATCAAGATGGAAGGCTCGATGGTGGCTGGCAAAGGCCTCCTCGCCTACGCCGACAACTCGCTGTCGGGCGAGGTCGTGGTGACGGGCGTCGTCGGCAAGGGCAGCTATCAGTGTACGTGGAATGGCGACTGGCATCCCGAAGCCTACGACGACTATGCCCTGCTGGCCGCCAAGCTGGCACCCACGGCCACCAAGCTCGATGTCTCGGCTGCTGGCCGCTGGGACGAGGATTGGAGTGCCATCAAGGCCAAGTGTCCCGACATCGAGATTATCACCGATGAGAGCACGGCTGTGCAGACGTTGCGCTTAGCACGTCGTGATGCCGCCCGTGTGTTCTCACTCTCTGGCCAGCGTGTAGCCGACATCAGCGCCAAGGGTGTTTACATCATCGACGGAAAGAAGACCGTGGTCAAATAGTTGCAGATGCCGTAGGGAGCAGAAAAACTGCTGTGAAAACAGGAGAAAGCCCTGCGCGAATTCTTATAGAACTTTGAAGGGAATTGTCCGATGGACATCCCGCATTCCATCCCCGTTCAGTCGGATTTGTCGCTTGGCAAATCTGGCTGAACGGTTACTTTTAGGTTGCTTATTTCGCTAAAGACGGGCGAAAATGATGACGTTTAGCGGGATAAACGCGATTTTATTCCAAATTTAACGCTTTCTGCTTGCCGCATTCGATTATTCTTACTATCTTTGCATGCATAGTAATACGAGGACATGACTATATTGTCAGTGTCATCGTATATGGAGGTATGCTAAGGAAAGCATGATAGCCTCATGGCGCTCAATCGCTTTCAAGGAGAAATGGAAAAAGGAGTACACCGTATGCGAAACTTACACATTATTATATTATATAGCCTGACGCTGCTGCTGACGGCTTGCAGTTCCGGTCCGCACTATCGCATCACAGTGCTGCAATGCTCCGTGGGCAATTGGCGCTACAAACTGAACAATGAACTATTGGCCGCCCAGCATCTCTACGACCAGGATGTGGAGGTGGAGATACTGAACTGCCACGACCAGAGCGACGTGCAGGTGAGGCAGATTGACAGTCTGCTCAACGAGGATGTCGACCTCTTGGTGGTGGCGCCCAACGAATATGCCGAGGTGGCACCTGCCCTGAGGCGTGCCAAGGAGCGCGGCAAGCCCGTTATCCTGTTCGACCGCAAGGCCGACACCGACGACTATACCGCATTCATTGGCGGCGACAATGAAGACGTGGGCCGTCTGGCAGCCAACTATGCAGTGCGATTGGTGAAAGAGGGTGGGGGAAACAACGTGCTTGAGATTACCGCCCTGCAGAGCACGTCGCCCTCGCGCGACCGCCACAAGGGCTTCGAGGAGACCATCAGTCAGCATCCTGAAGTGGACTACCAGTGCATCTTTAGCAACTGGGACGACCACCGCACCGACACCATCGTGCGTCAGGCCTTGCAGAGCGACCATCGCCCCGACATCATCTTCTGCCACAGCGACTTCATGGCGCGCGGTGCTTCGTGGGCAGTGAAAGACGCTGGCATGGAGGGGCAGGTGAAGATTATCGGCGTCGACGGCTTGCCAGGGCCTGGCGAGGGCATTGAGGGTGTGGAGCAGGGATGGCTGGCCGCCACCTGCGTCTATCCCACCCAGGGCGAGCGCATTGTGAAGCTCGCACTCGACATCCTCGAGGGCAAGCCCTACGAGCGCAACAACTTCCTGCAGAGTATGGTCATCACGCCCGTGAATGTGGGTATGGTGGCCCTCTACAGCAGCCAACTGCAACGTCAGAGTGAGAACTTGGTGACCGTACAAGACCGGCTGGAGGAGTATTTCGGCCTCTACAATGTGCAGAGCAAGATTATATGGGCCGCCGTGGCCGTCATCGTGCTGCTCATCGTGGCAGTGTTGCTCACGTGGCGTGGCGTGGTGCAGATTCGCGCCGCCCACCGCCGTCAGAAGGCGTTCAACAAGGAGCAGAAGCTCTTCTACACCAATGCCAGCCATCAGCTGAAGACACCCCTCACGCTCATTGCAGGGCCTGTGGGACAGCTGTTGCAGCGCCATGCCGTGAAGGGCGACGACCTGCAGCTGCTGGAGATAGCCGAGCGGAACATCAGCCAGATGGAGAACGTGCTGTCCGACGTGCTCAACTTTGGAAAAGACACCACCCAGCCGGCCGTCGACGACAGCACGGCGCAGGGCATCTTGCAACAGCAGGCAGCGGCCATCGTGGAGAAGGAGCACCTGGGCATGCTGAAGCAGGAGGACACCGAGGAACTGTCGAACATCTTGATTGTCGACGACAATGCCGACATGCGCCACTATCTGCGCACCCTGCTGGCCTCGCGATTCTATGTGCTGGAGGCCCCCGACGGGCAGAGCGGCTTGCAGCTGGCCCGCGAGAGCGTGCCCGACATTGTCATATCCGATGTGATGATGCCCGTGATGGACGGCCTGCAGTTCTGCCAGAGCCTGAAGCAGGACTTCATCACCAGCCATATCCCCGTCATCCTGCTCACCGCCCGCAGCACCGAGGCCCAGCAGATGGAGGGCTACGAGCACGGTGCCGATGCCTACATGACCAAGCCCTTCAGTGCCGACCTGCTCATCAGCCGCATCGACAACCTGCTGCGCAGCCGACAGCAGTTGCAGGAGTTGTTCAAGGGCGGGCAAGTGGACGACAAGGAGGTGAAGCTTACCACACAGGACAAGCTCTTCATGGACCATCTGCGCGATGTGGTGAGGGAGAAGATGGCGAATCCGAAGCTGAAAATGGACGACCTGGGCGACGAGCTGGGCATCAGCCGTGTGCAGCTCTATCGCAAGGTGAAGGTGCTCACGGGCCTCTCGCCCGTGGAGCTGCTGAAGGAGATGCGCCTGGAGCGTGCCAAGACGCTGCTGAACAGCACCACGAAGACGGTGGCCGAGATTGCCTACGAGGTGGGTTTCACCACGCCCAGCTATTTCACCACCTGCTTCAAGAAGCAATTCGGCAAGCTGCCCATGGAGTTCAGGGCAGAATGAAATACAAGTGAAATGTTTGCTTCCGGTTTTCTCCGCCGCTCCCCCCTCCCCTTGCAGGGACGGGGGGAGCGGCGGAGATACTTTGGTAAACGTGTATAACTGCTCTGCTGGGAACAAATTCTTGGATGGAACCATTTCCTTCTCTCTTAAAATCAATAAAGAGTCTTTCAATATTGTTACATGTATCATTTTTATTAGTCACAGAACGATAAGTTTCAGCCATTTGCGCATTTGGTCAGTACTTTTGCGGTAGTTTTTTGAAACATGTTGTATTAACTAAAAACGCAAAAGCAAATGGAAAGAACAAAGAGATTCTTGCTCAGCTTCCTGGCTCTGATGCTATGTACAATGATGTACGCGCAGACAGAGATAACAGGAACGGTGGTTGATGATTTCGGTGAAGGAGTCATCGGAGCCACGGTGAAAGAGAAGGGCACCAGCAATGGTGCCGTGACCGATTTCGACGGCAATTTCAAGTTGAAGGTAGCCAAAGGCACCATGCTCGTCATCACCTACATCGGCTACGACCCGGTGGAGGTGGCCGCAACCCCAGGCATGAAAGTGGAGCTGAAGGAGAACGCTTCGGAGCTGGCTGAGGTGGTGGTGACGGGTTACCAGACCCAACGCAAGGCCGACCTGACGGGCTCGGTGGCCGTGGTGAAGACCGACGAGCTGAAGACCTCGAGCGATACCGACCCCATGCGTGCCCTGCAGGGTAAGGTGCCGGGCATGACCATCACTTCGAACGGCTCGCCGGTAGGTGCCGGTACCGTCCGCATCCGTGGCGGTGGCTCGTTCAACTCGTCGCAGGACCCCCTGTTCATCATCGACGGCGTGCCCACGACGACCAATCTGAACACGCTGAACATGAACGACATCGAGTCGATGCAGGTGCTGAAGGACGCTGCATCGGCCAGCATCTACGGTAGCCGCGCTGCTAATGGCGTCATCATCATCACCACCCGCTCGGGTAAGAAGGGCGACAAGGTGAAGGTGGACTTCTCGGCCAACCTCACCGCCCAGTTCTACAACAAGCAGACGATGATGAAGCTGGCCAACACCGCCGAGTATGCCACCGCCATGGCTCAGGCAGCCATGAACGACGGCCTGGACCCCGAACAGTATGCCAACAACTACGGCCTGACGCTCAACGCCGCTGCCGGAACGCCCATCCAGGCCTACGACCCAGCCACGCAGCAGATGCGTCAGTTCACCGTGAACGGCCTCTACGACGGCTTCCTCAACTCGAAGCGCACCATGCGCTACAGCGACACCGACTGGCTTGACGAGATTTCGCGCACGGGCTTCTCGCAGAACTACGACCTCTCCATCTCGAACGCCAGCGACAAGTCGTCGGCCCTGTTCTCCTTCGGCTATAAGAAGAACAACGGTATTCTGAAGTACACCGACTTCGAGAGCTTCTCTGGCCGTATCAACACCAGCTACAAGGTGAACAAGATTGTCACCGTGGGTGAGAATGCCACCATCACCTATAGCGACCAGGTGGACTGCGCCCCGCTGGAGAACGCCCTGAAGATGGCGCCCACGCTGCCCGTCTACGAAGAGGACGGCGAGACCTTCTCGGGCCCCGTGGGTGGCATGAGCGACCGCCAGAACCCCTTGCGCGAGCTCTACCACAACCGCGACAACCGTCTGAAGATGTGGCGTATCTTCGGCAACGCCTATGTCAACCTGCAGCCCATCAAGGGCCTGACGCTACGCTCGAACTTCGGTATCGACTACTGGTCGGAGTTCATCCACAGCGTCACCTATACATGGCATTCAGACGTGGTGAACAACAGCACGCCGTCGGCAAGCCTCGGTTCGAAGAACTCGATGAAGTGGACCTGGTCGAACACCGCCAACTACAACTTCACCGTTGCCGCCGACCACAACTTCATCCTGCTGGCCGGTCTGGAGCTCCACCGCGACGTGGAGGACCGCGCTTCGTCCTACGCACAGATGTACGCTCTAGAGAACTACGACTACATGTGGCCCGATGCCGCCACGGGCACCCAGCGTGCCGGCGGTATCCGCGAGGGCTACAACCTCGTGTCGCTCTTCGGTAAGATTGACTACAACTGGAAGGACCTGGTGCTCGCTTCGTTCACCATCCGCCGAGACGGTTCGAGCCGCTTCGGTGAGAACAACCGCTACGGTACCTTCCCCGCCTTCACGCTGGGCTATCGTCTCTCCGAGAACCTGCATCAGGACTGGATTGACGACCTGAAGCTGCGTGCATCGTGGGGTGAGACTGGTAACCAGGCCATCTCCAACTACGCCCGCTATGGCCTCTATGCCGCTACCTACGGCGGTGGTCGCAACGAGTCGACGGCCTATGACCTGGCTCTGCAGTACAGCGGCATCTTCCCCTCTGGCTTCCGTGCCACGCAGTCGCAGAATAACAACCTGAAGTGGGAGACCACCGAGCAGTATAACTTCGGTCTCGACTACACCCTTCTGGGCAGCTCCATCTACGGAACCGTTGATGCCTATATCAAGAATGTGAAGGACATGCTCATCAATCCTGCCTATCTCGGCTCGATGGGTGAGGGCGGCGCCTCGTGGCTGAACGGTCCGAGTCTGCGCAACTGGGGTATGGAGTTTGCCATTGGCTATCGCCACACCACTGAGTACGGCCTGCGCTACAACATCAACGGCAACCTCGACTTCTTCCGCCAGCGTGTGACCTACCTGCCCGAGACGACCACCGGCTCCTACGTGCACACCGCCAAGCAGAACCTGGTGGAGGCCAAGAAGCCCTACGGCTCCATCGTGGGCTACGTGGTCGACGGCCTGTTCCAGAACCGCGAGGAGGTGCTGGCTGCCGGTCAGGAGAACGCCCGTGTGGGTGGCCTGAAGTATGCCGACCTCGACGGTAACGGCATCATCAACGAGCAGGACCAGACCTGGATCTTCAACCCCGTTCCCAATTTCTCATGGGGTCTGAACTTCGAGTTCGGCTACAAGGACTTCGACCTCTCGATGTTCTGGCAGGGCGTTGCCGGACAGGACGTCTACAACGACCAGAAGTTCCAGACCGACTTCTACAGCATCACCGACGCTGGCTCGAACAAGGGTAACCGCATGCTCGACGCCTGGACCACCGCCAACACCGGCTCGTCGATTCCCGCTCTGACCACCAACAACGTGGGCAACGAGAACCGCACTTCGAGCTACTTCGTGGAGAACGGCTCCTACGCCAAGCTGCGTCAGGTGCAGATTGGCTACAACGTGCCCGAGAAGCTGCTGAAGCCCATCAAGATGACCTCTGCCCGCATCTACGTCTCTGGCCACAACCTGCTGACGCTCAAGAGCAACTCGCTCACCTGCAGCGATCCTGAGAATCCCCGCTGGATGTATCCTAACAGCACAAGCTTCTCATTTGGTATTCAGACCAGCTTCTAAGGAGCCTTATTGCAATGGAATTTAGGAATAAAGGAATTTTTTAATACAAAAAAGATATGAAAGCAATATATAAGTTATTCTGCGCTGGTTTAGTATGTTGCGGTGTCACCGCAACCCTCGTGAGCTGCAACGATTTCATCGACGTTGACCCGCAGGGCGTCATCAGCGAGGACCTGGCCATGAGCCAGCCCGACGAAATGGTGACCTCGGCCTACGCCAAGCTGGGCGACGACTGGTACACCTATCCCTTCAACCTCTGGCCCTATGCCGACGTCTCTTCCGACGATGCCATGAAGGGCGGCTCGGGTACCACCGACACCAACTACCACCCCGTGGAAGTGTGGTCTACGCTCACCGCATCCACGCCCGACCACATGGACGAGATGTGGTACCACCTCTACTGCAGCATCAGCCGCTGCAACCGCGCACTCGTCTCGCTGGCCGAGTATGGCAATAGCAAGCTGGGTGAGGAGAAGACCAAGATCCGCGAGGGCGAGGTGCGCTTCCTCCGTGCTCACTTCTATTTCAAGCTCGTGCAGATGTGGTATCAGGTGCCCTGGGTCGACGAGGATGTCTACAAGAACCACACCGAGGAGCAGACGCCCAACAACCAGTTCACCCACGAGGAGCTGATGGACAAGATCGTGGCCGACTTCAAGGCTGCCTACGACGTGCTGCCCGCACAGCAGAGCGAGGGCGGACGCGCCAACAAGATTGCTGCCGCTGCCTATCTGGCCAAGTGCTATCTGACGATGGCCTGGGGCAACGGCTACGAGGATGCCACGGGCGTCTCTCACATCAACCAGGAATACATGAAGAAGGTGCTGGAGTACACCGAGGTGGTGAAGAACGCTCCGCAGTATGGCTATTTAGAGGACTACGGCGACATCTTCCTGCCCGAGTACAAGAACTCGAAGGAGAGCGTCTTCGCCGTGCAGCACTCCGACTATCAGGACGACAACACCCTCTATGGCCGCGCCAACTGGAGCAACATGCTCAACGGCTGCTGGCAGATGTGGTCGTGCGGATGGGACTTCCACAAGCCCACGCAGAACCTCGTCAACGCCTTCAAGACCAAGGACGGACTGCCCATGTTCGACGACTACAACAACCAGACGGCTTATCCCATCAACGGCGTTCCTACGGCCCAGAAGTGGGACCCGCGTCTTTTCCACACCGTCGGCATGCCCACCTTCCCCTACAAGTATGAGGTAGAGTACACCATGACCAAGGATAACAGCCGCACGCCCAACACCTACGGCTACTATGCCTCGCTGAAGGAGGTGCCGCAGCGCTCGAAGGGCGAGACCTTCGACAACCCCTGGCAGGCCTTCGCCATGAACGACTATGTGTTCCGCTACACCGACGTCATGCTGATGCGTGCCGAGGCCATGGTCGAGACGGGTGACCTGGAAGGTGCCCGCACCATCATCAACGACATCCGCCAGCGTGCCAAGAACTCGGTGGCCAAGCACATCGCCTATGCCGCCGACCAGTGCGACATCGCCCTCTATCCCGCCTCCTATTTCTCAACGAAGGAGCAGGCCCGCAAGTGCCTGCAGTGGGAGCGCCGACTGGAACTGGCCATGGAGAACGGACGCTACTTCGACCTGCGCCGCTGGGGCATCGCCTCGCAGACGCTGAACAAGTTCTTCGAGAAAGAGAAGAACGTGGAGTACGACGGACAGACCTACGCCCAGTACTATAAGGATGCCCACTACACGCCGGGCAAGAACGAGTACTTCCCCCTGCCTTACATCCAGCTCTACTACGTGCCCGGACTCTACACGCAGAACAAGGGATACAACTAATTGTGAGTTAAGAGTTAGAAGTTAGGAGTTAAGAATTAACAATTAACAATAAAGCATTATGAAAACCAAGATATTTCAATTCATCCTTGCTTGTTCAGTATGCTGCGGTGTCACCGCAGCCCTGACAAGCTGCCAGGACAAGGACTACGACCGCGAGGCCATGCACCTTCAGGCTCCTGATGCCAGCCAGATAACCGGCCAGCTGCAGGGCGACGACTACATCCTCACCTGGCCCGCCCAGCAGGCCAGCATGCTCGTGACCATCTACCGCAACGGCACGCTCTCCTCGTCGGAGGTTGTCAGCGGCAACAGCTTCACCCACAGGAACGTTCCCACGAACGTGCCCTTCGAGTATGTCTTCAAGCTCACCGACGGCCAGAACTATTCCACGGGCGTCGTCACCCGCTACACCCGCGAAGGCGCCACCAGCATCACTGGCGTGCAGATGAGCCAGCTCGACAAGGCCGGCGGCTACGATGCCCTCGTTGAGTGGAACAAGGCTGCTGATGCCACCAGCATCGCCTTCACCGCCACCAATGGCCGCGAGACCATCAGCAAGGACCTCCCGGGCACCGAGACATCCTACACGATTAATGATGTGAAGACCGGCGACACCTGGAACGTCACCCTTGTAGCCAGGAACGACAAGGGCACATCGCTTGCCACCACGTCTTCGCTGCGCATCGGCAAGACCGCCATCGGTTTCCTCAGCGTCTATGCCACCCCCGAGGAGCTCGTTGCCAACGGCGACGACGACGAGGCATCGGCATGGCTCTGGCTCCACGAGACCTATCCCACCGCACAGTTCGTTCCCTTCACCAGCGTCACGTCGGCCGATGTCGTTGAGCCGTTCCGCGTCCTCTTCTGGCTGCGCGACCTCGAGGGCGTTCAGGAAAGCGACGTGTGGAACATGCCCGAGGACGTGCTGGCTGCAACGCCCGTCATCCGCGATTGGTACCGTCAGGGCGGCAGCCTGTTGCTCTGGAGCCATGCCACCGTCTATGCCGGCTATCTGGGCCGTATCAACCTCGACGACATGAAGGGCAACGACCACGCCTTCGGCTTCGGAGAGGGTGGCATCAACAACGACGTGTGGAGAATGGCCGTAGAGCTCTATCCCGACCACAAGTTCAAGAAAGACCACTCCACGCACCCCATCTACAAGGGCTTAGAGATAGAGACGAACGCCGACACGAAGCTCATCGCCTTCAAGGGTCCGGGCTGGACCGAGGACCACAACTGCCTCTACTTCAATCTGCCCAGCCTCTGGACCGGCATCGGCAACACCGAGGAAGCCTGCTACACGCAGTGCACGCAGACCTATGGCGTCTATCCGCTCGGCACCTGGGACAGCCAGATATGGTGGGTGAGCCAGATGAACGTCTGGGAGGCCCAGCAGGGCAACACCGAGTTCCAGGGCACGCTGCTCTGCATCGGCAATGGTGGCTGCGAGTTCTCGATGAAGAACACCGACGGCTCGCCCGACAAGAGCGCACACCCGAAGAACAACATCTATCAGGACAATGTGCTCACGCTGGCTAAGAATTCGCTCGAATACCTGAAGACACGATAGTTTTTTAGTTAGTTATCTGGAAGGTAAGGCCCCTTCGCCCTGTGTGCTGCCGCTTTGCTCAGAGCAGCAGCCCAGTGCGGAGGGGCCTTCGTTTCCATCCGTAAACGGTTCGTTTCCATCCGCAAACGGTTCGTTTTCTTCCGCAAACGGTTCGTTTCTGTAGAAAAGCCATTCGCCTTTCCGTCCGCCTGTCCTCTTTGCTGCAACATCGTTGCAGCCCCCACCATCAACAAAGACGCTCATTTTCTCAAAAATTGTTGCAATGAACGTTTATTTACGATTTTTGAATCATTAATTACAGGAAAAAAGGATGAATGTGCCTAACTTTGTCAACGAATTAATAACAAAAACGAATAAATGATGATGAAAAAGAACCTTTTCCTTGCCGCTCTGGCGTTAGCGTTCGTTGGCTGTTCCAGCGACGACCCCAAACAGGACTACAACCCGCTGATTGACGACCCCAAGCAGGAACAGCCTCAGCCCGAGGAGCCCCAGCTGGGCGGCGGCAGCTACGACGAGCAGTATCGCCCACAGATTCACTACACGCCGGCCAAGAACTGGGTGAACGACCCCAATGGCATGGTCTACGTCGATGGCACGTGGCACCTCTTCTATCAGTATAACCCGCAGGGCAACGACTGGGGCAACATGTCGTGGGGACACGCCACCTCCACCGACCTCATGCACTGGAAGGAGCAGAGCGTGGCGCTGACGCGCGACGAGCTGGGTGACATCTTCAGTGGCTCGTGCGTCATCGACAAGGACAACACCGCAGGCTTCGGTGCTGGTGCCATGGTGGCCATCTACACCTCGGCCAGCGCAGCGCAGCAGCAGTCGATAGCCTACAGCACCGACGGTGGCAAGTCGTTCACCCGCTTCGAGGGCAACCCTGTCGTGAAGAACGACGACGACAATCTGCGCGACCCGAAGGTCTTCTGGCATGCTGAAAGCAAGCAGTGGGTCATGGCGCTGGCCAAAGGCTGGAAGATGGGTGTGGAGTTCTACGGCTCGGCCGACCTGAAGACGTGGCGCCACCTGAGCACCTTCTTCGTGCCCCTGCCAGGCCGTCCCAGCTTGCAGTGGGAGTGCCCCGACCTCATCCAGATGGGCAACAAGTGGGTGCTCCTGGTGAGCGTCAACCCCGGCGGTCCCATCCTTGGCTCGGGCACGATGTACTTCGTGGGACAGTTCGACGGCACTACCTTCACGGCCGACGCCCTCGACTATCCGCTCTGGCTCGACTACGGCATGGACAACTATGCGGGCGTGACCTGGGGTAACACGGGCGACCGTCGCGTCATGATTGGCTGGATGAACAACTGGCAGTATGCCGGAGCCGTGCCCTGCTCACCCTGGCGATCGGCCTTCACGCTGCCACGCGAGCTGAAGCTGACGGAAGTCGATGGCAAGCCGCTGCTCTGCAGCACCGTGGTGAAGGAGATTGATGCCATCGCAGACTCGTGGGAGAAGACAACTGGCAGTATCAGCGCTAAATCGGCCTATCAGCTGCGCCTGACGCTGAGCCTTGACCGCAACTCAACCATCACGCTGGCCAATGGCTCTGACGAGAAGTTCACCATCGACGTGAATGCCTCGGCTCGCACGCTTACAGCCCATCGCACCAGCACATCGGGGCGTACCAGCTTCAACGGTGCATTCTCCATTCCTTCCATGCAGGCTCCGCTGAACGTCGTGGGCAACAGCGTCACCCTCGACCTGTTCGTCGACCAGTCGTCAGTTGAGATTCTCACGGCTGAGGGAACCATGTCGATGACCAACCTGGTGTTCCCGCAGAGCCTCTACAACCAGTTCCTGGTGACAGGGCCAGACTGCGAGGCGCAGGTGCGAGAGCTGAAGCGCATCTGGAATTAGTTTCCAATGCACTTGTTTTCTCTGGTACATTTGCGGGGCGGCACAAGGGTTGCCGCCCTGCATGTGTTTGTAGGATTCTTTCTCCTTTGTCAAAGTCAAGATTAGAGTTTATAGCCAAGTAAAGGCCTGTGATGGTCGGGAGATAACAAAATATGTGGAAGAGGAAATTCCAGACGATCTTAACCTGGAGAACCTCGATGTTCATGCCAGCCTTTGACGATGATGAACAACCATACAGGTCGAAAAAATTCCCAGCGTGGGAACGTTTAAGCCGTACGGTTGCTGTAGTCGAAGGCGCCTCTCCCAGAGAAAGAACACCCCCGTCCCTGACGGATTTTTTTCTCGGATATTCGTGTCGCCTTAGCGAACCACCACTTTGCGCCCGCCGATGATGTAGATGCCCTTGCTCAATGAGCCGTCTTCGGGCAGCGACGTGCGGATGCGGCGCCCTGAGAGGTCGTAGATTTGCTTGGCGGCCTGGGCGTTGCGCCGCTGGGCCGTCATCTGCACATCGTCGATGCCAGTAGCTGTCTGTGGGTCGGTGAGTGGGAAGAGCATCCACTGACGATGGATGGGCGTGGGGTTGCTGTCCTGATACTGCCATACGGTGACGGTGGTGCCGGCCGCCGTCGACTCGTTGCTCAGGTCGAAGCCATGCGTACGGCCCTTGCTGGCCAGAATCTTGTAGAAGGGATAGTCTACCACGTCGATGTAGAAGTCCTGCTCGCTGGCCTCGGCTTTCTGTGCCGTGAGCGACGAGCTGCCGTTGCTGCGGTGGGCGGTGAGGCGCAGGCCGAGGGCATTCTGCAGGCCGAAGGTGCCATTGCCCATGTCCTTCAGCCTCCAGCGCTGGGCATCGCCATAGTGGATGTCCTCGATGGTGGCTTTGCTGCCGGTGGCGGTGATGGCGCGTGTGGTCTCGTGGCGGGGGATGATGAGATACTCGCAGCCGTCGGCCAGCAGTTCGTTGGGCTGGGTGGCAGGGCTGTGGGCGGGGATGACGAGGGTGACGATGCTCTGCAGGGGCATGACCACCTGGAGCATGGTGCCGTCGAGGCTGATGCCGTTTTTGGTGTTGGCCAGATTCTCGCTGGCCGATGTGCGATAAGCCTTGATGTCGGCGAGCGCAGGCAGGTCGCTGAAGAGCGAAAGGTCGATGCGGTGCACCGCCTTCGCCCCTTCGTTGAGCACCACCAGCACCAGCGTGTCGCGCTGGGCGTTGACGGCGGCCAGCGACTGCGGGCAGGGCGAGGCGATGATGTCGTAGCCATGGCGGATGAAGCGTGTGCACTGCTGGCGCACGTAGTAGTTCTTCACCTTCTTGTACGTCTGGTTGGCAAAGCTGCCCTGGATGGTGCACCACTGGTCGTTGGCCTCCTCCATGTACTGCCAGTCAATCCATGCCTCGGGCTGTATGTAGCGCATGTCGTCGATGAGCCGCTGTGCCAGCGCGAGGTTGCCGCCGATGCCGTTGCCGCCTGAGCCCGTCTCGCTCATCCATAGCGGCTTCTCGTTCTGGTGGGCCAGCAGGGCCAGACGGGCGCGGTCGGCATTGGAACCTGAATAGGTGTGCGTGTTCCACTGTCCCACCTTCGACAGCACGCCCGCGCTCTTGTATTGCTTGAATCCCTCGACGCTGAGTCCGATGTTGGTCTCGTCGGAGGCTGAGATGACCGTGTTGAGCCCCGACGCACGGAGGATGGGTTCGAGCACGCGGATGAACTTCACCTGCGACTGATAGTCGAAGTGGCAGCCCTCTTGCGGGCCGTTGGCATACCAGAAGTTGGTGACCGACTCGTTGAAGGGCTCCAGCGTCTTGAACTCGATGCCGTACTCGTCCTTGTAGTGCTTGCACACGTCGACGAGGTAGTGGGCAAACTCTTCGTAGTACTCCGGTTTCAGGTTGTCCTTGTCGCCGTCGACATTGCCGCTGACGCAGCCGCTATAGGTCATGTAGTAGGGGCATGAGTTGCTGAATGCCTCGAAGACGGCGTCGGGGCGCTTCTCGCGTATCTTCAGCATGATTTTGCGCTGGGCGGCATCGCGGTCCCAGTGGTATTCATCGCCGCTGAAGTCCTTGAAGCCCTCCATCTCGGCGCGCAGACCCTTGCCATGCCCCATGTGGTGGGGGTCGCAGTGGCGGTTCTCGGGGTCGTCGCCACCACCGATGTTATAGCGGAAGTGGGTGTAGTTCAGACCCGTGGGGCTGACCAGCCAGTCCACTATCTGGTCAATCTTCTGGTCGCTCCACTTGCCGCACTGTCCTGCCCACCAGCAGAGCGACACGCCCCAGCCGTCGAAGTGCTGGCGCACCACCTGCGGGGCGACCATATAGCTGAGGGTGTCGGTGGGAGGCGTCTCCCTGACGTTGTTGCTGAAGTACCACTGGTGCTTCATGTCCGACCCGCTCTTGTCGGTAAACACTTTCTGGTGGGCGTCGTTGCTGTCGGTGCCCAGGTATTTGCCGTTGGCCTTGCAGCGCAGCTTCACATATTGCCCCATGCCCTGCTCGATAGCCCATTTGGCCTCGTCGCCCGTGGCGCTGGCAATGAACTTCGAGTTCCACTGTCCGGCGAGCGACAGGTATTTCTGCTGCCCTGCCACCTGGATGGTGTAGTAGCCCTGTTCAGAGGGAGTCACCGTCATCTGCTGGGGGCTGGCTTTGGTGGGGGGCTCTATCCATCCGCCATCGTCGGAGCCGCACTCTAAATGGTTGCTGCTGCTGTGGAGCAGATAAAGGGTTGTAGCTTCGCTGAAAGTGGTTTGGGAAAATGCCGCGGAAAGGGTCAGCGCGGCTACGACTAATAAGAGAAATCTTTTGTTCATAGTAATTATGTTTTTTTACGTTGCAAAGTTACGAATAAACAAGTGAACGGCAAAAAGAAAAACGAAAAACGTTACTCCCGTTGATAGACAAAAAAGCGTTCAATGCCCAGTAAAAATGTTACAATGAACGTTTTTTCTTATCATTTGTAACATTCTTTTCGAGGTATTTGCGGGAAAATAGCTACATTTGCAGAAAATTTTCATATAACTAAAAACAAATTACCAAATGAGAAAGACAATCATGACAATGCTCGCAGCGCTGGCGACGGTTACGCTGGCCCAGGCTCAGCCGCGCCCGATGGTGCTGGGCGAGAACCATGCCATGCTGCGTATGGAGCAGGGAAAAAAGTACGTGCTGCTGCCCGTGGAGGAGAAGGCTGAGATTGCCAATGTGCGTGTCGTCGACGGGAACAACCATTGCCTGCGGCGCCCCAATGTGAGACTGGCCGTGGACCAGGTGGACTACTACGTGCCCTTAGAGGTAAAGGACGGACAACTGCTCGACATCATCTTCCACGGCGACCGCCGCGTGACGGGGGGCATCAAGGACTTTGCCTGCTGGAAGGAACTGAAGTACAGCAACGAGTTTGACACGACGAACCGCGAGCGCTTTCGCCCGCTCTATCACCACACACCGCTCTATGGCTGGATGAACGACCCCAATGGCATGTTCTATAAGGATGGCGAGTGGCATCTCTGCTATCAGTGGAATCCCTACGGCTCGCAGTGGGAGAACATGACGTGGGGCCACAGCGTCTCGAAGGACCTCATCCACTGGAAGTCGCTTGGCACGGCCATCGAGGCCGACGCCGTGGGCACCATCTTCAGCGGCTCGTGCGTGGTGGACAAGAACAACTCGGCTGGCTACGGCAAGAATGCCGTGGTGGCCTACTACACTTCAGCGGCTGAGGCTCAGACCCAGTCGATGGCTTATTCGACCGACGGTGGACGCACGTTTAAGAAATATGAGAAGAACCCCGTAGTGACCTCGGGTGTGCCCGACTTCCGCGACCCGCACCTCTTCTGGCATGAGGGAACGCAGCGGTGGATCATGCCGCTGGCCGTGGGGCAGGAGATGCAGTTCTACTCTTCGTCCAACCTGAAGGACTGGCACTATGAGAGCTCGTTTGGCAAGGAATATGGCAACCACGACGGTGTGTGGGAATGTCCCGACCTGATGCGCCTTCCCGTGCGTGGCACAGGTCAGGAGAAGTGGATGCTCATCTGCAACATCAACCCCGGCGGCCCCTTCGGTGGCAGCGCCACACAGTATTTCGTGGGTCAGTTCGACGGCCACAGGTTCACCTGCGAGTCGAAGCCCGAAGTGACGAAGTGGATGGACTACGGCAAGGACCACTATGCCACTGTTACGTTCGACAATGCTCCTGACAATCGCCACGTGGCCATAGTCTGGATGAGTAACTGGCAGTATGCCGGCATCGTGCCCACGAAGCAGTTCCGCTCGGCCAATGCCCTGCCGCGCGACCTCGATCTCTTCACCGACGGCACGGAGACCTATTGCGGCGTGGTGCCTTCGCCCGAGGTGAACGCCCTGCGCGGTCAGAAGCAGAAGAAACTGAGCGAAGCCTGCGAGCTGGTGGTCGATGTGAAGGGCTCGATGGAGCTGACGCTGACCAATGACAAGGGTGAGCAGGTGGTGATGAGCTACGACCAGCAGAAGCAGACGTTCGCCATGGACCGCACACAGAGTGGCAACGTGGGCTTCAGCGAGGCCTTCCCCGTGACAACTGTGGCTCCAACACACGGCCAGCTGAAGCAGCTGCGCATCTTTATTGACCGCTGCTCCATCGAGGTGTTCGATGCCGAGGGCAGGCTGTCGATGACGAACCTGGTGTTCCCCTCAGAGCCTTATAACACGCTGAAAGTGAAGGGCGGAAAGGCTACCATCTATGGAATTAATATCTAAGTTCAGCCGTTTGTCAAAACGTTAAAAATCATATACCAATGGCAAAAAACAACAAACTTGCGATTATCCCCGTGATGCTCTGCTTCTTCTGCATGGGCTTCGTGGATTTGGTAGGCATTGCCTCCAATTATGTGAAAGAAGACCTGGCACTGACAGACTCTGTAGCCAACGTGTTCCCCTCGCTCGTATTCTTCTGGTTCCTCATCTTCAGCGTTCCCACGGGCATGCTGATGAACAAGATTGGGCGTAAGAAGACTGTGGTGCTCTCGCTGGTAGTTACAGTGGTGTCGCTCATCATCCCTCTGTTTGGCGAGTCATTTGGCACCATGCTCGTGGCCTTCTCGCTGCTGGGCATCGGTAATGCGCTGATGCAGACGTCGCTCAATCCGCTGGTGTCGACCGTGATGGGAGGCGGCAATCTGGCTTCGACGCTCACCTTCGGTCAGTTCATCAAGGCCATTGCCTCGTTCATCGCCCCTTATCTGGCCATGTGGGGTGCCACGCAGGTCATCCCCACGCTGGGCTACGACTGGCGCGTGCTCTTCCTCATCTTCCTCGTGGTGGGTGCCCTGGCCACTCTGTGGCTCTTTGCTACGCCCATTGACGAGCCTGCCATCGAAGGCAAGCCCTCGACCTTCATTGAGTGCTTCAAACTGCTGGGCACTCCCATCGTGCTGCTGTCGTTTCTTGGCATCATGTGTCATGTGGGCATCGACGTGGGCACGAACACCACTGCTCCGAAGATTCTGATGGAGCGCCTGGGCATGACGCTCAACGATGCTGCCTTTGCCACGTCGCTCTACTTCATATTCCGTACCATCGGCTGTCTGACGGGGTCCTTCTTCCTGAGGGTGCTGAAAATGCGCACGTTCTTCATCATCTCTATTTGCATGATGGCACTCTCGATGGTGGGTCTCTTCTTTGGACAGGAACAGTGGATGCTCTACACCGCCATCGCCCTCGTGGGCTATGGAAACTCTAATGTGTTCTCCATGTGCTTTGCCACTGCCCTTGAGTCGATGCCCGACAAGCAGAACGAGGTGTCAGGTCTGATGATCATGGGCCTCTTCGGCGGAACCATCTTCCCGCTGCTCATGGGCTTCCTGAGCGATGCCATGGGGCAGGCTGGCGCTGTGCTGGTGATGGCCGTGGGTGTGCTCTATCTCTTTACGTATATCAAACAACTAAAAACCGCATAAATCATTATGGAACAGAAACGTTATGTAGTAGGACTCGGAGAAGTCCTGTGGGATGTACTTCCCGAAGGTAAGAAACTGGGTGGCGCCCCTGCCAATTTCGCTTATCATGCCGGACAGTTCCTCGGCATGGACAACACCATCGCAGTGAGCGCACTTGGCGAGGATAAACTGGCCGACGAGACCATCGACGCCCTGCGTGAGCATCATCTGAACGACCTGCTGCCCCGCGTACCCTATCCGACAGGTACCGTGCAGGTGACGCTCGACGAGCAGGGTATTCCGACGTATGACATCAAGGAGAACGTGGCATGGGACAACATCCCCTTCGACGAGGATATCGCCCAGATAGCCCGCAACTGCCGCGCCGTGTGCTTCGGCTCGCTTGCACAGCGCAACGTCGTCAGCCGAGAGACCATCCACAAGTTCCTCGATGCCACACCAGCCGACTGCGTGAAGATTTTCGACATCAACCTGCGTCAGCAGTTCTATACCAAGGAAGTCATTAAGGAGTCGTTGCAGCGCTGCAATATCCTGAAGATTAACGACGAGGAACTGGTGCTCATCGGCCGCATGTTCGGTTATCCCGGTTTGGATATCGAGAACAAGTGCTGGCTCATCCTGGGCAAGTACAATCTGGATATGCTCGTGCTCACCTGCGGTACCAACGGTTCTTACGTCTTTACGCCTGGTCAGATGTCGTTCCAGGAGACGCCGAAGGTGCAGGTGGCTGACACCGTGGGGGCTGGCGACTCGTTCACCGGTTCGTTCTGTGCTGCCATTCTCAGCGGCAAGCCCGTCACCGAGGCCCATAAACTGGCCGTAGAGGTTTCTGCCTACGTCTGTACGCAGAATGGTGCCATGCCCACGCTGCCCGCCAGCATCGTAGGGTAGGGGAGCACGATGTTCCCTGATGGGCTTTCAACAGCAGATAATATAGAAAGAAGTCTTCCGCGAAACTTGTTCTAAGTCTTCGCGGAAGATTACTTTTAGGCTGTCTCGTTTTTCTGACAGGAAGAGGAAACTATGGGAACTATTAAGGACAACGCGCTTTATGTGAAGAATCGCCACTCAACATAAAGGATTGCTAACCCCAGCAACCATCCTGCAAGCACTTTTGGCGCTATGCGCTTGACATACCACCCTAAGCGAATGTGCTCCATCTGCATGAGCGCTATTCCACAGGCACTGCCCACGGAGAGCAGGCAGCCACCGATGGCAGTGGAGAAAGCAACGATGAGCCAGTAGAAACTATTCTGGCCATAGTCGCCAGCGGGAGCAATGTCGTAGAGGGTGACGCCAGAGATGGCAATGGTGAACATGTCGACGAGGCTGCTGAACAAGCCTGCGAGGATGCCTATAATCCACATGTTGCCGATGTAGGTATCAATCCAGTGGGCAATGTCGGCAAATACCCCCGTCTCTGCAACGACGCCTATGCCCAGCATGATGCCCATGACGAAGAGCATCTGCTGGATGGCTCCATATTGGAGCACACGGGGGAAGCGCCGCTGCGACATCTGGTCGGCATTCATCAGCTTGCGGTTGAAGGCTTCGTTCACCACCCAGAGAACGCTGAGTACGCATAGGGCTCCGAGGAACGGCGAGAGGCGTGTGAGGCTGAGGAAGGTAGGCACAAACCACAGGCCGCCGATGGCCACGAAGAGCATCAGCACGCGTTGCCAGCGGTTCAGACGGGTGTCGTCGCCACGATAGGGGGCAATGGTCCATTCGATGTCGAGTCGGCTGGGAAGCTCGCGGTTGATGAGAATCGTTGGAACAATCCAGGCCGCAATGGCTGGCAGAGCCATGTGGGCCGAGAAATAGGTGGCGGTGATGGCCTCGTCGCCCCATAGTAGCAGTCCCGTACAGTCGCCAATCACGGTGAAACAGCCTCCACTGCAGGCAGCCAGCACGATGGCTGAGCCGATGAGCATGCGCTGAGAGCGGCTCTTCACAATGCTGTGCATGATGACCAGCATGAGCATCGTGATGGTGAGGTTGTCGAGGGTTGCAGAGAGGAAGAAAGTGGCCAGGGTGATGGTCCACAGCACGCGCTTCGGATTGCGAGTGCGAATCCACTCATTGATAAAGTCGAAGCAACCGTTGTTGTTGAGTATCTCCACTATCGACATGGTGGCGAGCAGGAACATGACGATGGCAGCTGCCCGTCCGACGTACTTCAGGAACAGTTCGTCGTAGATGAAGTACTTCACGGTCTTGCTCGTCGACGGTTCACCAGCCAGGAACTCTGCATACTCCGCGGCGTGCCTGGCCTGTACGAAGTCGTCGCCCCAGATGACGAAGACCACCCATCCGATGGTGCCCAGGAACATGGCGATAGCAGCCTTGTTGACCCCCGTGAGGTGGCCAGTGGCTATCAGCATGTAGCTGAAGACGAGCATTAATACAATGATGAGCGTCACTTCGACTGAAGATTTAGTGTTGGGCCAACGATTGACGAAGGGCTACTTCTTATAGCGGTTGTTCAGGCCGTTGATGACATCCTGCGTGATGTCGTATTTGTCGGCGGCATGCAGCACGGTGGCCTTGTTCAGAATGATGTCGTACTTCTTGTCCTTGTTGTATTCGGCCAGGAAGTTGTCCAGGCTGTCCTGCATGGCTTTCAGGAAGTCGGCCTGCTTCTGCTGCAGTTCGTTGTTCAGTCTCGATGCCAGTGCCACGGCGTTGTTGCGTTCCTGTTCCAGAGCGGCCACGGCGGTGTTATACTGCTGCTCGCTGGTGAAACCGTTGTTCTGCAGTTTCGTGCGGATGCTGTTTTCCGAGCGCTGAAGCTCTTTTTCCTTATTGCTCAGCACGGTGTTGGCGTTGGCGCTCATCTTCTCGAGCGAGTCCTTCATCACCTTGGAATACTCATAATGCTCGGTCAGCGAGTCGAGTTCCACGATGGCAATGCGAAGCCCGGTCGTCTCTTCACTGTTTTCGGCAGCCTCGCCGTCCATCTTCGAAGGTTGATTGTTGCACGATGCTGTCAGGGCGATGGCAGCGACAAGAGTCAGAATCTTGATAATGTTCTTTTTCATTTGTTAAAGGTTGTTGTTATTTTGATTTTTTTCACTTACGGCCAAACGGCTGCGGGTTCGCAGCTCACGGTCCTGATCGAGTACGCAGTGAATGCCACGCTGGCGCATGGCCTCGGAGTCGTGAATATGCTGTGAAGAGAAGCTTCCATTCTTCCGAAAAAACACTTTTACGCACAAAAAAGCTACCGATATAGCAATTATTAACGTGACAATGACGATTTTCTCAACCATTTTTATTACTTTTGCGGGTGCAAAGATAAGCAATAAAATCCGAATCACTCAATAAATAGCATTAAAAATGAATAAAAACGAGTTAAAACCTGCTTCTGTATTCGAGCAGTTTGCAAAGATTAACAGTATTCCGCGTCCTTCAAAGCGCGAGGAGAAGATGATTGAATACCTGCGTCAGTGGGGTGATAGTCATGGACTCGACACAAAGGTTGATGAAACGGGCAACGTCATTATCCGCAAGCCCGCTACCAAGGGATATGAAGACCGCAAGACTGTCATCCTGCAGAGTCACATGGACATGGTATGCGACAAGCTGGTCGACGTGGAGTTCGATTTCGATAAGGATGCCATCCAGACCTATGTGGACGGAGAGTGGCTGCGCGCCAAGGGCACCACGCTGGGTGCCGACGACGGCATTGGCTGTGCCATCGAGCTGGCCATCCTTGAGGCCGACGACATTGAGCATGGCCCTCTGGAGTGCGTATTTACACGCGATGAGGAGACGGGACTGAGTGGCGCTGAGGGCATGAAGGCTGGCTTTATGACGGGCGACTACCTCATCAACCTCGATTCTGAGGACGAGGGCGAGATCTTCGTCTCGTGTGCCGGCGGACGTAACACCACGGCCAAGTTCACGTTCCAGCGCGAGGAGGCTCCTGCAGGCTCCTTCTTCCTGAAGGCCCAGCTGAAAGGACTCACGGGTGGCCACTCTGGCGACGACATCAACAAGAAACGCGCCAACGCCATCAAACTGCTGGGGCGTTTCCTCTTCCAGACGCTGAGCCGCTATGAGGGAGTGCGTCTGGCGCAGTTCCATTCGGGCAAGCTCCACAATGCCATACCTCGTGACGGTCTCTTCGTCATAGCCGTTCCAAATGCGGTGAAGGAGAACGTTAAGGCCGACTGGAACGTCTTTGCCGCCCAGGTGGAAGAAGAGTTCCGCGTGACTGACACGCAGATGGTCTGGTCGATGGAGAGCGCCGATGCCGAGCCAGTCATCGACCCCGAGGTGGCTCGTCGCTTCATCTATGCATTGCAGGCCGTAGACAACGGCGTCTATGCCATCTGTCAGGACCCGGCACTGAACGGCATGGTGGAGACCTCTTCTAATATAGCTGCGGTTCATTCTTCTGAAACCGAGATGACGGTGCTTTCATCGCAGCGTAGCAATGTCATGTCGAACCTCGACAATATGTGTGCCACCATCCGCGCCACCTTCCAGCTGGCAGGTGCCGAGGCCTGGTCGAGCGATGGCTATCCTGCCTGGAAGATGCGTGCCGAGAGCCATTTGCGCGACACGGTGGTAGCCTGCTACAAGGAATTGTTCGGAAAAGACCCCGTCGTGCGCGGCATCCACGCTGGTCTTGAGTGCGGCCTCTTCTCCGAGCGCTATCCTCAGCTCGACATGGTGAGTTTCGGCCCCACGCTGCGCGATGTACATACACCCGATGAGCGCTTGCTCATCCCCACGGTGCAAATGGTGTGGAATCATCTGCTCATGGTGTTGAAAACAATCTAAATGAGTAAAGACTATATAGAGATAAAGGGCGCCCGCGTCAATAATCTGAAGAATGTCGACGTGCGTCTGCCCCAAGGACAGTTCATTGTCATCACCGGAGTCTCTGGCTCTGGAAAATCGTCGCTTGCCTTCGACACACTTTATGCTGAGGGCCAGCGACGCTATGTTGAAAGCCTGTCGAGCTATGCCCGCCAGTTCCTGGGGCGCATGAATAAGCCTGAGTGCGACTTCATTAGGGGGATTCCCCCCGCCATTGCCATTGAGCAGAAGGTAATCGCCCGCAACCCCCGAAGCACCGTCGGTACGTCGACGGAGATTTATGAGTATCTCCGCCTGCTCTTCGCCCGCATTGGCCACACCTTCTCGCCTGTCAGCGGTCAGGAGGTGAAGAAGCATAGCCCCGAGGACGTGGTGCAGAAGATGCTTGAGTTCTCCAAAGGCACCAAGTTTGCCGTATTGGCACCGCTCGTGGTGCCTGAAGGCCGTTCCGTCGACATGCAGCTCAAGGCCTGCCTGCTTCAGGGCTATAGCCGTTTACTCGTCAATGGAGAGTTTGTGCGCATCGACGACTACCTGGAACAGGAGCATCCTGCCGATGCCGTGCCCTGTCTGGTCATCGACCGCCTGGCTGCCGATGACTCCAAGGATGCCATTGCCCGACTGGTGGACAGTACCGAGACGGCCTTCTACGAGGGCAACGGCCAGATGCGCCTGATGGTGCTCCCCTCGGGGCTTACCTACGATTTCTCCACACGCTTCGAAGCCGACGGCATCACCTTCGAGGAACCCACCGACCAGACATTTTCCTTCAATTCGCCTATTGGTGCCTGCCCCGAGTGTCAGGGATTTGGCAAGATTATCGGCATCGACGAGCATCTTGTCATCCCCAACACGTCGCTCTCTGTCTACGATGGCTGCGTCGTTCCCTGGCATGGCGAGAAGATGAGCGAGTGGAAGAACTGGTTCATCCAGCGGGCAGCCAACGACGACTTCCCCATCTTCGAGCCTTACTACAGTCTGACGCAGGCCCAGAGAGACTGGCTGTGGCACGGCCTGCCCTGCGACCGCGGGAAAGACCTGCACGACAAGCCCTGTATCGACTCATTCTTCCAGATGGTGAAGGAGAACCAGTACAAGATTCAGTATCGCGTGATGATGAGTCGCTACCGCGGAAAGACCACCTGTCCCAAATGCCACGGCACGCGGCTGAAGCCCGAGGCCGACTATGTGAAGATTGGAGGACGGAGCATTACCGACCTCGTCCAGATGCCAGTGGTGAGGCTGAAGGAATGGTTCGATGGCATCCAGCTCTCTGCACACGATGCCAGTGTGGCTCGTCGGCTGCTTACCGAAGTGACCAGTAGGCTTCAGTTCCTCCTCGATGTGGGGTTAGGCTATCTGACGCTCAACCGCTTGTCAAACTCCCTCTCTGGTGGCGAAAGCCAGCGCATCAACCTTTGCACCTCGCTGGGAAGCAGCCTCGTTGGTTCGCTCTATATTCTCGATGAGCCCAGCATCGGCCTTCATTCCCGCGACACCGCCCGACTCATCAAGGTGCTCAAGGAGCTGCAGGCCCTGGGCAACACCGTGGTGGTCGTTGAGCACGACGAGGAAATCATGCGGGCAGCCGACTATCTCATCGACGTAGGTCCCGATGCAGGTCGTCTGGGAGGCGAAATCGTGTATCAGGGCCCCGTTCCAAAAAACCAAGATGCCCCCAAAGCCCCCCCTTCTGCCCCCGAGGGGGCTACATTAGATGTAACCCGTTCTTACACCATCCGCTACCTTCTTGGGCTTGATACTATAGAAGCCCCCTCGGGGGCCGTAGGGGGGGCTTCGGGGACCTCGGCTTCCCCCCTGCGTCGCCCCTGGAACCGCCACATCGATATTCTCGGAGCGCGCATGAACAACCTGCGAGGTATCGACGTGCAGATACCGCTGAACGTGATGACCGTCGTCACTGGCGTCAGTGGCTCGGGCAAGTCGAGCCTCATCAAGGGCATCTTATATCCTGCCCTGAAGCGCCATCTTGGCGAAGTATGCGACCCACCGGGCGAATATAGCGGCCTCGGTGGCGACCTCGACGCCATCAGCCGCGTCGAGTTCGTCGACCAGAACCCCATTGGCAAGAGCACCCGCTCTAACCCCGCTACTTACGTGAAGGCCTACGATGCCATCCGCGACCTCTTCGCCCAGCAGCCCCTTGCCCAACAGATGGGCTTCAGCAGCCAGTACTTCTCGTTCAATGCCGACGGCGGACGCTGCGACGAGTGCAAAGGAGCAGGCACCATCACCGTCGAGATGCAGTTCATGGCCGACCTCGTGCTCGAGTGCGAAGCCTGTCATGGCCATCGCTTCAAGTCCGACATCCTCGACGTGCGCTTCGAGGGAAAGAACATCGACGACGTGCTCAACATGACCATCGCCGAGGCCATCGAATTCTTTGAGGCTCACAATCAGAAGCTTATTGTCTCGCGCCTAAAAAACCTCGACGACGTCGGTCTGGGCTACATCAAGCTGGGCCAGAGCTCCAGCACCCTCTCTGGGGGCGAGAATCAACGCGTAAAACTGGCCTACTTCATTGGCCAGGAACGACAGGAGCCCACCATGTTCATCTTCGACGAGCCCACCACCGGACTCCACTTCCACGACATTCGTCGTCTGATGGCATCGCTCAACGCTCTCATCGAGCGAGGCCACACCGTGGTCATCATCGAGCACAATCTCGACGTCATCCGCCAGGCCGACCACGTCATCGACCTTGGCCCCGACGGAGGCGACAAGGGTGGGGCAGTCGTCTGCACCGGCACACCTGAAGACGTGGTGAAGTGCCGCGAAAGTATCACTGGACAATATCTAAAACCAAAACTATGAAACAGCTACCCATTCAACCCATCATCTACGAATGCCAGATGGACGAGCTGGGCGATGCCGACCAGCAGCTGCTGCACCAGGCCATTGAGGCCACCGCCCACTCCTATGCCCCTTACTCCCATTTCCACGTGGGGGCCGCCCTGCTGCTGGCCGATGGCACCGTCGTTCCCGGTTGTAATCAGGAGAACGCCGCCTTCCCCGCAGGCCTCTGTGCCGAGCGCTCGGCCATCTTCGCCGCTGGAGCCCAGCATCCGGGCGTGACGCCCGTGGCGCTGGCCATTGCCGCCCGCGACACCACTGGCGAGCTCACCGTAGAACCCGTTTCGCCCTGCGGTACCTGTCGGCAAGTCATCATCGAGACCGAGACGCGCCACAAGCACCCCCTGCGCATCCTGCTCTATGGGAAAAATCGCGTGTTTGTCATGGACGGTATCTCCCATCTGATGCCCCTTTCGTTTACCCAGTTCTGATACGGCTTCATCTCCCCCCACAACAAGCTGTACGGTTGCTCCAGGTTTTTTATAGACTTACCGTAATGCGATTACCCAATGTTTGTCTTCTATGCCTGCTTGATGTGGATGTCGCGTTGCGGGAAGGGAATCTCGATGCCGTTGGCGTTGAGCGTGTCGTAGACGGTGCGTAGCACGTCGCTCACCACGTAGACCTTCTTCACGGCGTCGGCCCATACGAAGAGCTTCAGGTCGATGCTGCTCTCGCCCATAGCGCCCACCACGGCCTTCACCTCCTTCTTGGGGTCAATCCAGTGGTGGTGGAGCCCGCTGATGGCGTCGACGACGAGCGTGGTGACCTGTCTGAGGTTCGAGCCATAGGCCACGCTGAAGGGGATGGCGGCGAGCACGTAGCCGTGGTTGCGCGTCAGGTTCTTGTAGTTCTTGGCGAAGAGCTGGCTGTTCTGGAAGGTGATGACCTCGCCGTAGAGCGACACCACGACGGTCGATGTGTAGCTGATGCTGGTCACCTTGCCCATCGTGCCGTCAATCTCTATCCAGTCGCCCACCTTCACGCGGCCGGCCATGAGCGTGGCGCCGTAGTAGATGTTCTCGATGATGTCCTTCGATGCGAAGCCGACGCCCGTCGAGAGCCCGCCTCCGATGGCGAGCAGCCAGGCCACGCTGATGTGGAGGATGCTGAGCGACATCATGAGCCACACGCCCCATACGAGCACCTGGATGACGTTGCGGCCCATCACCTCGCGGCTGGCGGCGGTGGTGGGGTCGGCGTGCTGGAAGTGGTGCCGCATGAGGGCGAGGACCGTGCGCGACACGTAGGCGAAGAGGAACCACAGGTTGACCACCATCGAGAGCTTCAGGATGCTCACCTGGAGGTTCTTCAGGTCGATGAAGTGCTTCTTGAAAATCTGCCAGCAGAGGTCGCCCAGGTTGAACACGTCGGCGGCCCAGTAGATGGAGAGCATGACGGAGCATACGCCGATGATGGGCAGCACCACCTTAAATATGAACAGGTAGAACCACGACTGGGTGATGGGCTTCTCGTCGAAGTGGTGGCGGTGTCCGTAGAGGTTCAGGTAGCTGCTGATGCACGTGATGGTGAGGATGCACGTGAGCTGCATGATCCACCAGATGAGAATCTGCACGGTGAGCAGGGTGTAGCCCAGCCACGAGCAGCCCAGCGAGAAGATGAAGATGGCCATCGAGATGTAGGTGTAGAACATGTCGGAGCGGGGCACGTTGCGGTTGTGGCGCCTGATGACCGCCCATTGCCATAGCGTGCACGCCAGCAGGATGAGGGGGAACACCATGTTGACCAGCTCGCTGGGGATGAGCACGATGCGGAAGACGATGACCACGAAGCCCACGAGCACCAGCGGCGAGTAGATGTGGAAGGCGCTCTTAATCTGGTCGCCGCCCACGCGCAGGAGCAGCGAGATGAGGATGACGCCGAGCAGCCAGGCATACTCGATGAGCAGTCCGCTGGCCATCGAGAAGAAGTTCTGGTGGAGCGTGGCGCGGAGCACGCCGAGGACGGCGGCGAAGGTGACGACGGTGGTGGCCATGATGATGCACGGCCGCTTCTTCAGGAACTCGCGGGTGTGGAAGCGGCGGGGCATGAAGTGGAACACGAGCAGGTTGAGCAGGATGACGACGACGACGTAGAAGGCTATCATGCCGAAGAGGCCGATGATGACACGGCTGTCCCAGTCGCTCTGCTGCTTCGACGGGCGGTACTTGTCGGCCAGGCTCTCCCTCATCTCGGCCCAGCGCTGCTTGAAGTTGCCCAGGAGCGAGAGGTAGTTCTCGCCGCCGTTGCGGAAGATGCCCGTCTGTATGTCGTTGTAGCGCTGCTGGGCATAGTCGTTCAGATAGCGCAGGCGCTGCTCGGTGTTCTCGTAGATGGTGATATACTCGGCCACCTGCGCCTTCGAGGCCAGCAGGGTGTTGCGCACGCTCGTGGCCAGCGTCAGGCACACGGCGCGGTCGGTCTTGGCTTCGTCGTCGAGCAGGGTGGGGCGGATGTGGCGCAGGCTCACCACCAGGCTGTCGTATTTCGACGCCTCGCCGTCGAGCTGCTCGATATACGACTTGAAGGGCAGCTGCTGGCGCTGGAACGAGAGGTATTGCTCGGTGGCCTCGTGGCAGGCGTAGGTGAGGTCGAACACGTAGTTCTGTTGTTGCGAGTAGAGCATCAGCGCGTTCTGGTTGCTCCGCCGGATGGTCTGGCGCAGCTGCTCGATGATGTCGCGGGCCTGCTGCTTGCGTTGCCCGGCCATGTTGGTCAGCTCCTGGTGGCGTTCCGTCAGCTCCGAGCGCAGCACGCGGAGCGTCTGCTCCAGGTTCTGCTCCTTCAGCACGGCCTGGGCGCTGCTCACGGCGATGATGGACAAAAGAATGATTATCAGTCGTTTCATATCTTGTTATTCGAGTTTCGCTTTGTTTATCCTCATGCACGCCCAGTCGTCCTCTTGTTGCCAGCCGTCCATCTCCAGGCCCTGCTTCTTGGCCTCCTGGCGTAGCAGGTCGACGTCCTCGGCGTAGAACCCGCTGAGCAGGAGCGTGCCGCCGGGGGCGAGGGCCCGGGCGAAGCGGGGCATGTCGGCCAGCAGGATGTTGCGGTTGATGTTGGCCACGACCACGTCGAACCGCTCGCCGAGCCGGTCGATGACCGAGGCGTCGCCCTGATAGACGGCCATGCGGTCGTCGACGTGGTTCAGCACGGCGTTGTGCATGGCGTTGAGGGCGCTCCAGTCGTCGATGTCGTAGCCCACGGCGCGGCGTGCCCCCCGCTTCAGGGCCACGATGGCGAGGATGCCCGTGCCGGTGCCGCAATCGAGCACCGTCTTTCCGCTCAGCCCGAGGCCCAGCAGGGCATGGCACACCAGACGCGTAGTCTGGTGATTTCCAGTGCCGAAAGCCAGCTTGGCATCAATCTCTACTTCAATTCTCCCTTCACCGTCTTCCGGGGCAGGGTGGGGCAGGTGTCGCCCGTCGTGCACCACCAGCTCGCGCCCCACCCAGATAGGCTCAAAGCCCTCCTGCTCCCAGGGGGCGTTCCAGTCGGCCTCGTCGGCAGGGCGCACCTCGTAGCCCACGCTGACGCCCTCGCCGAAGGGCAGCTGCTCCAGCAGGGCGTCGAGGGCATCGGCACTGAACACCTCTTGCTGAACGTAGCCACACACCCCCTGCGCCGAGGGGCTGAAGCTCTCGAAGCCCGCCTCGCCGGCCAGCGCCGCCACCACGTCGGAAACGTCGGAAACCAGCTCCTCGGGGGCGGAAATATGGAATAAAACCTCGTAATATTTCATCGTTTTCGTTAATTTACGCTGCAAAATTAAAAAAAATAGGGAAAATCCTACCATGTTTTAGGGTTTTTCCGTATTTTTGCATAAAAATTAGCAGTATTTTTGCACCGTGAATCAATCATTAAACTCAAAAAGAATATGAAAAAGCTGTTTCTCTTATCCGTTATGCTGGGAGCCATCACGCTCTCGGCCGTAGCGCAGGACGATGACATGTACTTCGTTCCTACGAAGAAGAATGTGGCGCGCGAGAGGGCTACCTATGGCATCCCCACCGACACCTACTACTCCGGGTCAGCGCGCGACGTCGACGAGTACAACCGCCGCTGGGCAAGCCAGTACGAGGTGCTGCCCGCCGACACCGGCGACATCATCAGCTTCGCCCCCGTCGAGGGTGTCTACCCCGACTCCGTGGGCGACTATGCCCTCACCCAGCGCATGCAGCGCTTCGACGGCTATGAGCCCAGCGCCATCTACATGGAGGGCTACCGTCAGGGGCGCAACGACTCCTGGACGTGGCACTCACCCTGGTACTACAGCTACTACCCCTGGTACGACTCCTGGTACTGGGACCCCTGGTACTGGGACTACGGATGGGGCTACTACGGCGGATGGTATTCACCCTGGTACTATGGCTACTATCGCCCCTGGTACTATAGCGGCCTCTACTACGGATGGGGAGGCGGCGGCGGCTACCTGAGCTACGACCCCGGCACGCAGAACCACGGACGCATGGTGAGCGGGCAGCCCACGGGCTTCGGCAACGGCCGCACCCACAGCTACAGCGCTGGCACCTTCGGAGGCAGCCGCACCATAGGTTCCTTCGGCGGAAACCGCACCACGGCCACCCGCTCGAACAGCACCTTCGGCTCCAGCACCAGCGGGCGCACGCGTACCGCTTCCGTTACGCCCATCTATAGCAACTCCAACGGCAACTTCGGCGGCGAGCGCTCCTCGTCGGGCAGCACCTACACCCCCTCGCGCAGCTCTGGCAGCAGCTATACCCCCAGCAGCTCGGGCGGTGGCGGCAGCTTCGGCGGAAGCCGTTCTGGCGGCGGTGGCGGCGGCGGTGGCAGCCGCTCCGGCGGTGGCAGCTTCGGCGGAGGAAGAAGGTGATGCACTCAACAATAAACAATAAACACTCAAAAGACATGAAGAAGAAAATAGCTATAGCTGCCCTCACGCTGGCCATCCTGCCGGCAGCAGCACAGGAAACCTACGAGAACGCCAAGATAGCCTGGGGCGACCTCAACGGCACCGCCCGCTACGTGGGCATGGGAGGCGCTATGGAAGCCCTCGGAGCCGACATCTCCACCATAGGCACCAACCCCGCCGGCATCGGACTCTTCCGCAAGTCGCAGGCCAACCTCTCCCTCGGCCTCGTCAGCCAGCAGGACGGACAGGCCTTCGGCGGAGGGCACACCACGAACATGAGCTTCGACCAGCTCGGATTCGTCGTCGCCACACGCTCCAACAGCACCAGCTTCCTCAACTTCGGCTTCAACTACCACAAGAGCCGCAACTTCAACTACATCCTCTCGGCCGCCGACCGCCTGCAGAACGCATCGCAGATGAAGCTCACCTACGCCAAGGCCAAGAACGAGCTGCTCTACGAGGGCAACGGAACACCCAACTTCAACCACTCCTACGCCACCTGCAACCAGCTCGACGACCTCTACGCACGCAACATCCTCTACGACGGGGCTGAGAACACCTGGTACTACGAGAACGCCGACAGCTACAACTTCGACCGCCGCCACTGGGGCTACATCGCCGACTACGACTTCAACATCAGCGGAAACATCAACAACCGCGTCTACCTCGGACTCACCATCGGCGTCGAGGACGTGCACTACAAGCACTATAGCGAGTACACCGAGCAGTTCTCGGCCAACTCGCCCATACGCATCGCCGACGACCGCCACATCAGCGGAAGCGGAGCCAACCTGAAGCTCGGCGTCATCTTCCGACCCGTAGAGACGTCGCCCTTCCGCATCGGACTCGCCGTCACCACGCCCACCTGGTACGACCTCACCACCAGCAACTACACCACCGCCAGCGACGCCGGAGGAACAGCCGACGCCAGCGACAGCTACGAATTCAAGCTCTACACACCCTGGCGCTTCGGGCTCTCACTGGGCCACACCATCGGCAACTACCTCGCCCTCGGAGCCAGCTATGAGTACACCGACTACGGCTCGCTCGACTCGCGCTACAAGACCGGCGAGCGCTACGACTGGTGGTACGACGACTACTACAGCCAGAGCGAGAGCGACGACGTGATGAACCGCCACACCGGCGAGACCCTCAAGGGCGTGTCCACCCTGAAGCTCGGTGCCGAGTTCAAGGCAGCACCCGAGGTCGCCGTGCGATTCGGCTACAACTACGTCTCGCCCATGTACAAGAAAGACGGCTTCAAGGACGGAACACTCGACAGCGATGCCTCCTACTACTCATCGGCCACCGACTACACCAACTGGGAGGCCATCCACCGCATCACCTGCGGCCTCGGCATCCAGCTCGACAAGGTCAACCTCTCAGCCGCCTACCAGTACTCCATGCAGAACGGCAGCTTCGAGCCCTTCATGAGCTACTACGACAACCAGGACGCCGCCGACGACAACATCGCCAACATCGTGAAGGTGAACAACAAGCGCCACCAGTTCCTGCTCACCGCCACCTACACCTTCTAAGAAATGAGAAGTGAGGAGTGAGAAATTTCTCATTCCTCATTCTTTGTTGAGGGATTGGAGAAAATCACCCCTGCGTCGGCACCAGGTACTTCCCCTTCTCGTTCGACAGCTCGGCCTCGCCGTCCTTGATGCGCTGCGCCATCGAGGTGTAGGCCAGCTGAACCTCCTCGCGCATGTTGGCAATGCGGGTGGCACCGGTGGCGCGGCATCCCAGTCGGATGGCGGTGATGTTCGTGGCCAGGTCGAACTTCTCGGCGCTCTGCGCCGGCGTGCTCACGGCGGTGGCCTTGAAGATGCACAGGTCGCTCAGCTTCACGGGCTGCCCCTCGAGCACCAGGTGCTTGATGCAGTCGGCGGCCTTGATGAGCACCGCATAGATGACGTCGCGCGTGTAGGGGCTGCCGTGCACGGCGATGTGCTCG
>CACYME010000015.1 GCA_902775475.1 uncultured Prevotellaceae bacterium | reverse complement strand
AACGTCGAATTGTACTCTGAAACGTTTGAATCGCTCAAAACACCTGTAGGAATCGGCCTTTGAAGACTGTCGCATCCTGCAAATTGAGCTATAGGTCCAAAATTCGCACGTGAGAGCAAGCAGTTCAGAAGGTTCACGTCCTGCGAGGGCGTGAACTGTTCTTGCTTGTTTACGTGCAAGGTTACTTGGCGGTACCAGATATGAGAATAAGCATCGAATGGTTGCACGCCTTTTCTTATTCTCAAACAATCAAAACAAACAATGACAAAGAAAGTACTTTCTTTCCTGCTCCTCCTCATGGGAATGGCGCAGGGAGCAATGGCGCAGGAGAAAGAACCTTACGCTGTGCTGAGCAACGACAACAAAGTGCTTACCTTCTACTACGACACGCAGAAGGAAGAACGCAACGGCTGGAGCGTCGACAGTCACTGGTGGTATTTTGACGCTATTACCAATGTGGTGTTCGATGCCTCGTTTGCCGAGTGCACGTCGCTCACCAACACCGCCAGTTGGTTTTATAGATGCTATCAGCTTACCACCATTGCTGGCATTGAGAACCTCAAGACCGACAACGTGACGGACATGAGCTATATGTTCTGCGAATGCTCTAATCTGACGAGCCTCGACCTGAGTGGCTTCAAGACCGACAACGTGACGGACATGAGCTATATGTTCAGCGGCTGTTCCAGCCTGACGAGCCTCGACGTGACCGGATTCAATACTGACAACGTGACGGACTTGAGCTGGATGTTCAGCGGCTGCTCTAATCTGACGAGCCTCGACGTGAGCAGCTTCGACACGGGGAATGTGACGGACATGAGCAATATGTTCGGTGGCTGCTCCGGCCTGACGAACCTCGACGTGAGCAGCTTCGACACGAAGAAAGTGATGAACATGGGGGGTATATTCGCCGACTGCTCCAGCCTGACGAACCTCGACGTGAGCAGTTTCAATACATGGAACGTGACTGATATGAGCGGAATTTTCAGCGGCTGCTCCAAACTGACGAGCCTCGACGTGAGCAGCTTCGATACGTGGAACGTGACGGACATGAGCTATATGTTCTGCGGCTGTTCCAGCCTGACGAGCCTCTACGTGAGCAGCTTCGACACAGGGAAAGTGACGGACATGAACAATATGTTCTTCTTATGCTCTAATCTGACGAGCCTTGACCTTAGCAACTTCAACACGTGGAACGTGACGGACATGAGCTGGATGTTCTGCCGCTGCTTTAAACTGACGAGCCTCGACGTGAGTAGCTTCGACACGGGGGAAGTGACGGACATGAGCAGGATGTTCTACATCTGCTCTAATCTGAGGAGCCTCGACGTGAGCGGCTTCAATACCGACAACGTGACGAACATGAGTTGGATGTTCCACTACTGCATCAGTCTGAGGAGCCTCGACGTGAGCAGCTTCGACACGGGGAACGTGACGGACATGGGCGGAATGTTCAGCTACTGCGGCCTGAGGAGCCTCGACGTGAGCAGCTTCGACACGGGGAACGTGACGAACATGAGCCAAATGTTCGAAAACTGCTCAGGTCTGACGAGCATCTACTGCAACGACACGTGGAGCTGTTCATATAACTCTGACATGTTTTATGGATGCAGCCAACTTCCTGGTTATAGTGGATACGACATCGCCTACGCCAAGCCCATCGCCGACGGCGGCTATTTCATTTCAAAGACAGAGAAGGCCAATCAGGTGGGTACGGCCTACTGGTGGACATACTATACCAGCGTACGTAACATCAAGGCAGACGAGAACACCACCGTCTACACCGCCACGCTGAACGCTGAGGGGACTGAGATCGAGCTGACCGAGGTGGAGGACAAGACGATGCCCCGAGGACAGGCCGTCATTCTGAAGTCCACCATGGGCGAGCCGCTGCTCTACACCATTTCGGGCGAGTATGCAGGTACCTTCCCCGCCAACGACTTGCGAGGTACAGAGCGCGAAATCAACAAGACCGAAGTAGGGGGAACGGTTTATACCTAGGGCGGCAATCTGGCCTTCTATCGTTATGAGGGTGAGAAACTGGCAGCCCGTAAGGTGTTCCTGGTGATAGAGGGCAGCGGTGCACGCTCTATACGCATCGCAGGCATGGAAGAGACGGGCATCAGCGACTTAGCCCAGCTGGCCACCGAGGGTATTGCCTACGACCTGCAGGGCCGCCGCGTCAGCGAGCCGCAGAAGGGCCTCTATATTGCGAACGGGAAGAAAATAGTCAAGCGCTAAACACACAAATCGGCCATGAAAAAGAAACCATATCAGCAGCCCCAGACGACGAAAGTAAGGGTTGGTTTGAACTCAAACATCATGGATGATGGAATCATCATCAGCAGTACTTTGACTGAAACACAGTTCTCGCGCTACCGCAACAAGCTCTGGGACGACAAGGAGGAAGACGGCGATTGGTAGGCCGTCGCCTCTCCATGCCCCTGTCAGCAGGGCAAATAGCATGTAAACATAAGTCCGAACCGCTGGCGGTTCGGACTTTTTCGACCCGTGCAGTTGAACGAAATGTCATAGAAAAAACTGAAACAAGCCAAGTCTATTTCTTTCGAAACTGATTTCAACCACACGAGAAATGGTTGATACGTGCTATTTGATGCCTCGCTGGTTGAGGGCCTGCTGATAGCGCCGTGCGTTCTGCGTGTGCTCAGCAAGGGTGCGGGCAAAGTTGTGGGTGCCCGAAAAGTCCTCCTTGGCACACATGTAGAGGAAGTCGTGCTGGGCAGGATTGAGCACCGCCTCTATGGCAGCTAACGAAGGCACCCGGATGGGGCCAGGCATCAGCCCAGTATATTTATAGGTATTATAGGGGCTGTCGACCGTCAGGTGCTTGTTCAGGATGCGGCGCAGCGTGAAGTCGCCCAGCGCGTATTTCACCGTGGGGTCGGCCTGCAGCAGCATTCCGCGCTTCAGACGGTTCAGATACATTCCTGCAATCATGGGCTTCTCGGCGTTGTTGGCCGTCTCTTCGTCGATGATGCTGGCCAGCGTCACCACCTCGTTGGGCGTCAGGCCCTGAGCCTTGGCTTTCTGCTGTCGTTCGGTGTTCCAGAAGGTGTCGTGCTCCTTCTTCATCCGCTGCATCAGTGCTTCGAGCGTTGTGTTCCAGTAGACTTCGTAGGTGTTGGGCACGAACATGCAGGCGATGGTGGCCGTGTCGTAGCCTAACTGCTGGCAGAAAGCCTCGTCGGTGAGCGCATTGGCAATGGTGGCGCTGTCGAGCATCAGCTTGGCGCTGAGCTTTCCGGCCATGCGGTCCATAGTGCGCACCTCGGGCACGGTGAGCATCAGCGGGGTCTGCTGGCCGTTGCGCAGTTCACGGAACGCATCGAGCACCCGCTGGCTGGGCTCCAGAGCATAGCGTCCGGTGCGGATTTTATCTGCATAGTCGTAATGGTCGGAGAGCCGTTGGAAGCCTTTCAGTCCTTTTTCTGTACAGAAAGGCTGCAGCTTGGCATAGACAGAGTCGATGGTGTCGTCATTGTCAATATAGACGTAATGTGTCTCTTTTCCCTTGAGAATGGGCGCACTAATCTGGCTGTAAAGGAAATAGGCGAAAGCGGCCACTGCCAGCATCAGCATACCAGCAGCCAGATAGGCATAGTGTTTCTTCTGCAATGATTTCATAGAATTCGGCAATTATGGGCTATTATCTGCCCTTCAGCGATGCCAGCAGCTGCTCCAACGACAAGTCGTCCTGAATGAGCACTTCGCGGGGCTTTGAGCCGTGGGCCTGACCTACCACGCCGGCTTTTTCGAGCATGTCCATGAGTCGGCCTGCGCGGTTGTAGCCAATGGAGAACTTGCGCTGGATGAGGCTGGTGGAGCCGCTGCCTGAAGACACGATGAGACGGGCGGCATCGTCGAACATGGGGTCGAGGTGGTTCAGGTCTACGTCGTCAGCACCGCTGCCGCCATCGGCGTCGGCTCCCTCAACGATGGGCTCGGGCAGCTCAAACGGCTCCAGATAGCCTTGCTGGTCGTGGATGAAGCGGTTGATTTCGACCACTTCGGGTGTGTCAACAAAGGCGCACTGCACGCGAATCGGGTCGTTGCCTTGCAGGTAGAGCATGTCGCCACGGCCAATGAGCTGCTGGGCACCCATGCGGTCGAGAATGGTCTTCGAGTCGATGCCCTGACTCACCTTGAAGGCGATACGGGCAGGGAAGTTGGCCTTGATGGTACCAGTGATAATGTTCGTCGTAGGACGCTGCGTGGCAATGATCATGTGGATGCCTACGGCACGGGCCTTCTGGGCAATGCGGGCGATGGGCAGCTCAATCTCCTTGCCAGCAGTCATAATCAGGTCACCATACTCATCGATGACCACCACGATGTAGGGCATGAACTTATGGCCGTTCTCGGGATTCAGCTGACGGGCGATGAACTTCTTGTTATAGTCCTTGATGTTGCGTTCGCCGGCTTTCATCAGCAGTTCGTAGCGGGCATCCATCTCCACGCAGAGCGACTGCAGCGTGCGAATCACCTTCGACGTGTCGGTGATGATGGGCGTGCTGGCCTCCTCGGGCAGAGCGGCAAGGAAGTGCTTGTCGATAGTCTTGTAGATGCTGAATTCCACCATCTTCGGGTCTACGAGCACGATCTTCAGCTCGGCAGGATGCTTCTTATATAATAAAGAGGTGAGGATGGCGTTCAGACCAACAGACTTACCTTGACCCGTAGCACCGGCTACCAGCAGGTGGGGGGCCTTGGCCAAGTCGAACATGAACACCTCGTTCGTGATGGTCTTACCCATAGCGCAGGGCAGTTCCATCGTCGTTTCCTGGAACTTTTTCGAGTTCAATATCGATTCCATCGACACGATGTTGGCCTTGGCGTTAGGCACTTCCACACCGATGGTTCCCTTGCCGGGGATAGGAGCGATGATACGGATGCCGAGGGCTTTCAGCGACAGGGCGATGTCGTCCTCAAGGCCGCGAATCTTGGAGATGCGGACGCCTGGGGCCGGCGTTATCTCGTAGAGCGTGATGGTGGGGCCAACCGTAGCTTTGATACTGCTGATTTCAATACCGAAGGTGCGCAGCACTTCCACAATACGGTTCTTGTTGGCCGTCTGTTCTGCCATGTCGATATACGGCTTGCCGTCTTCCTCGTAGTGCTTCAGCAAGTCGAGGGTGGGGTAGTGGTAGTTTTCCAAGTCACGCTTCGGGTCATAAGGTTCCAGCATTTCTTCTCCAACAGCCACCAGCTTGGTTCCATCGGCCTTTTCTTCCTCGTCGGCGGTCTGGATGTCCATTTCCATGTCTTCGTCGGTCTTGCTCGTGCGGCGGATGGGCTTCACAAGCGTTTCTGTCTCTCTGGCAGGCTCGGGTATCTTCAGGTCGTCGCCAGTGAACTCAACAGTCTGCGTTTCAGGATTGTCGAACACTTCGGGGTCCTCAACGATGGCGGGACGCTCTTCTCCATCTTCCCCTTTGTTTCCTTCCTCTTCGTCGCTGTCGCCAGTAGGAGCCTCTACGGTGAACTTCACTTTCTCAAGGAATTTCTTGGGATTCAGTATCTTGCGCACCCATTCGTAGGTCTCAGCACTGATGTAGGTGAGGAAGAGCAGGGCAATGACGATGAGCAGGGCAGCCAAACCGGGCACTCCCACAAATCCCTCAATCCAGTGGCTCACCTGCAAGCCGTGGTCACCACCCAAACAGAAATGGCTGTCGGGGAAGAGCGGTGAAACGAACTTGGCCAGTGCTATGGAGAACCAAACCATAATAAGCATCAGGCACATGAACCATTTTAGTAACTGGGGCTTGAACGCCTTCACCAGACGGAAGGACATTAAAAACAAAAAGGCAGGAATGAGAAAAGCGGGGATGCCGAAGCATTGCTTCATGAAAAAATAGGACGTATAGGCACCCAGCGAACCGCATGCGTTCTTGAATTCGCCATTCTGATTAGCCATCTCGCCCTGACGCAGATTCTCGATGATGCTCATGTCGGCCTGGCCAGTCGTAAAGAACGAGATGAACGAGAGCACCATGCAACAGGCTATGGCGAAAAGCAGCATGCCAGTGAAGAAGCGTAGACGCTCGTTTTGAAATACTTGAGTTATGCGCGAAAGACCTAACGCCTCGAGGATAGAAGGGCGCGATTCTTCGCGTTTTGTGGCTTTCTTTTTCTTATTACCCATGAATCTTTTACCATGTTTCGTTAATTCTTGTGCAAAATTAGCGCAAAAAAATCAGATTCCATCAAAAAAGAGCAATTTTTTTTGTATTTTTGCACCTCAAATCTGAGAATAATGTCTAAAATCATCTACAATAAGTTCGACAAGCAACTCATCAACAGCCTTCCCGTGGCTCAGTTTGAGGGACGCATCATCGTGGTGCTCTCACCTGGTGAGGCCAGAAGGGCTGTCGATTTCCTGCTTGCCCAGCCCATTCTGGGCTTCGACACCGAGACGCGTCCCTCGTTCAAACGTGGTGCGCAACATAAGGCAGCTTTACTGCAGGTGTCTACTGAGACTATTTGTTTCCTTTTCCGATTAAACTACTTGGGCCTGACGCCCGACTTGGTGCGGCTGTTGGAAGACACTACCGTGACGAAGATAGGGCTTTCGTGGCATGATGACCTGAATGCACTCCATAAGCTGGGCGACTTCAAAACGGGCCATTTCATCGACATTCAGGACCTTGTTCGCCAAGTAGGCATTGAGGACATGAGCCTGCAAAAACTCTATGCCAATTTGTTCGGCCAGAAAATCTGTAAGCGCCAACAGCTGAGCAACTGGGAAGCTGACGTGCTCAATGACAAGCAGAAGCTGTATGCCGCCACCGACGCATGGGCCTGCATCAACATCTACAAAGAAATCGTAAACCTCAGAAAAAGCAATAATTACAAGATTATCATTAAAGAGGAGAATAATGAAGCAGATAAGTCTTAAAAGAGGAAAGAAAGAGAGTTTGCTGCGCTTCCATCCCTGGGTTTTCTCTGGTGCTCTCCATCACATGGACGATGGAATATCCGAAGGCGATGTGGTGAAAGTGGTGGATGCCAACGGTCAGTTCATTGCCGTGGGGCATTATCAACAAGGATCCATTGCTGTGCGTGTGCTAAGTTTCGAAGACGTTCCTATTGATGACACATTCTGGAGAATGCGGCTCGGCCAGGCTCTTAGCGTGCGTAGGGCTTTGAAACTGACTGACAATCCTCTGACTACCGCTTTCCGCTTGGTGCATGGCGAAGGTGACTTGCTGCCTGGCTTGATTATTGATGTCTACGGCCAGACAGCTGTCATGCAGGCACACAGTATTGGAATGCATCTTTGCCGTCATGACATTGCCCGTCAACTTGTTGAAGTGATGGGCGGACGCATTAATAGTGTATTCTATAAAAGCGAGACCACATTACCCTTTATGGAACCAGAAAACGGCTTCATCATCGGTGGCAGCGAGGAGAATACTGCGCTCGAAAACGGGTTGCGATTCCACGTTGACTGGCAGCGAGGCCAGAAGACAGGCTTCTTCATCGACCAGCGCGACAACCGTTCTCTTCTTGAGCACTACGCACAAGGGCGACGGGTGCTGAATATGTTCTGCTACACAGGAGGTTTTTCGTTCTATGCGATGCGTGGAGGAGCCGAATTGGTTCACTCTGTTGACAGTTCGGCAAAGGCGATAGAACTGACGCGTCGTAATGTGGAACTGAACTTCCCTGGTGATCAGCGTCACAAGGCTTTCTGCGAGGACGCTTTCAAATTTTTGGAAAACATTGATACAAATGCTTCTTACGACCTTATCATTCTTGATCCGCCAGCCTTTGCCAAGCATCGTGGCGCCTTGCATCATGCTTTGAAAGGCTACACACGCATCAATGCGAAGGCATTTGAAAAGATTGCTCCCCATAGCATCTTGTTCACTTTCAGTTGCTCACAGGTGGTGACGAAGGAGCATTTTCGCAATGCTGTCTTCACTGCTGCTGCCCAGGCTCGCCGTCAGGTCCGAATCTTGGATCAGCTGCACCAGCCTGCTGACCATCCTGTCAATATCTACCATCCCGAAGGAGAATATCTGAAAGGACTGGTACTTTACGTGGAATAATTTCTTTATAGGCAGGATGATGCTGATTCAACGGGTGCAGCGGTTCATTGAAGCCCATCATTTGTTGCAGAAGGATGGCGGTGTTCTGTTGGTGGCCCTCAGTGGTGGCGCCGACAGCGTCTGCCTTCTTCTCATGTTGCGGAAATTGGGCTACCAGGTAGAGGCGGTTCATTGCAACTTTCATCTTCGTGGGGAAGAGAGCAACCGCGATGAACAGTTCGTCATCCAGCTCTGTGAGGCCAATGCCGTAAAGCTACATTTAACTCATTTTGACACAAAGTTTTATGCCGAATTGCATAAAGTGAGTATAGAAATGGCTGCACGCGAGCTTCGCTATGCTTATTTTGAACAATTGCGACATGATTTGTCTGCTCAGGCTGTCTGCGTGGCCCATCATCAGGATGATTCTGTTGAAACTATTCTGATGAACCTCTTAAGAGGTACGGGATTGGAGGGTCTGGCAGGTATCAAACCACGGAATGGCTACATCGTTCGCCCTTTACTATGTATTAACCGGCAGGAAATCGAAGCCTGGCTGGCGGAATTGGGTCAGAAATATGTCACAGATAGCACAAACCTGGTTGCAGATGTTATACGGAATCAACTTCGACTGAACGTCATTCCCCAACTTCGGAATGTAATGCCTTCTGCCATCAGCAACATACTTGCAACAGCCCAACATCTATCTGAAGCAAAACGGGTGTATGACGCGGCCCTTCATAATATCGTAGAAAAGTTAAATAACGACCATTCCATCGCTATCTCCAAGCTACTTGACCAACCTTCACCAGAGTGCGTTCTTTTTGAATGGCTCTCTCCCGTAGGCTTCAATTCCGCAACGATTGAGCAGATTGCCCAGCGGCTCGCTGTCGTACAGGCTGGACGGCAGTGGCTGTCGGAAACGCATCAGTTGATAGTGCATGCAGGCCGTCTGGTACTCTGTGAACGACAGGCTGAAAGACCCACTATGCGATTTCCTGAGCCTGGACTATATATATACGATGAAACCGAGCATTTCCGAATCTCTCTTTCTAAAGAAAAGTCGATTCTCCGCCATCCGAAAGCCTGCTGCCTCGACGCCAAGAAGGTGCAATTCCCCCTCACGTTACGTCCCGTTCTGCCTGGCGACCGTTTCCAGCCCTTCGGGATGAGAGGAAGTAAGTTAGTCTGCGACTTCCTAACTGATCGTAAGGTTTCTATCGTTGAAAAGCACCGCCAGTTAGTTCTTACAGATGCCAACGGCAATATCCTTTGGCTTGTTGACCACCGTCCTGACGGACGCTTCACCATTGATTCCGAAACCCACCAAATGCTGCTTATCCAGCACGACATATCCCTGTAATCATGAACGACGTTAAAATCATCAACGACCCCGTCTTTGGTTTCATCCGTATCCCTCGCGGGTTGCTCTACGACATTGTGCGCCATCCACTTTTCCAGCGTCTCAATCGCATCAATCAGCTGGGTTTGGCTTCTGTGGTCTATCCCGGCGCTCGCCATACGCGATTCCAGCATTCGCTGGGGGCTTTCCATCTGATGAGCGAGTCCATCCTTTCACTGCAACAGAAAGGCCAGTTCATCTTTGACAGCGAGGCAGAGGCCGTACAGGCCGCCATCCTCATGCACGACATTGGCCATGGTCCCTTTTCGCATGTGCTGGAAAACACGCTCATTCATGGCATATCCCACGAGGATATATCCCTGCTGATGATGGAACGCATCAACCACGACCTGAAGAGTCAGCTGGGTATGGCCATCGCCATTTTTAAGGATGAGTATCCGAAGCGCTTCCTCCATCAGCTCATCTCAAGCCAGCTGGATATGGACCGCCTTGACTATCTGCGGCGCGACTCGTTCTTCACGGGTGTTACTGAGGGAAACATCGGCTCGGCACGCATCATCAAAATGCTCAATGTGGTCGATGACCGTCTTGTCGTAGAGCAAAAGGGCATCTACTCCCTGGAGAACTATCTGACCACACGGCGCTTGATGTACTGGCAAGTTTATCTTCACAAAACAGCTGTGGCCTATGAGAAAGTGATGGTGAACATGCTTCATCGTGCGAAGTATCTGGCTCAGCAGGATGCGTCGCTCTTTGCCTCGCCTGCTCTGGCCTATTTCTTGCGTAATGACGTTGACCGCCAGTGGTTTTTGTCACACCAGGAGGCCATGCAGATGTATGCGGAACTCGACGACAGCGACATCTGGAGCGCGATGAAAGCCTGGCGGCATTCGTCAGACAAGATTCTGTCTACTCTGGCTACGGACATGCTCGACCGCAATATCTTCAAGGTGGAGGTGCACGAGACGCCAGTCTCGGAGGAACGCATCATGGAACTGCAACAGCGAATAGCGCAGAAAATGGACATCCCTTTGGAAGATGCCCACTACCTGATGAGCGTAGTCACATTGAGTAAGGATATGTATTCCGCTGATGAGGACTCCATTGACATTCTTTATAAGGACGGCACCACACGCGACATTACGCAGGCATCGGAGCTGCTGAACGTCGACTTGCTTTCTCGAAAGGTCAGCAAGCACTATCTCTGCTATCAGCGGGGGATAGATTAGTAAAGGAATCCCAGCAACCAAAGCGGAATCTGGTTGCCCATGCCGATTTCTGTATTGTAACGGGCATAGATAGTATCGGGAGCATATTTCATCTTTCCGGCATTGGCATCGCATACACGGAACTTAAGCCGCCCGTCGACAAGATAGAAATTGTCGCGTCCCGACTGGTTCACCTTATGGTCCTTCCAAAGGGAGTTCACGAAGAAAGTCTCCATTGCATCCTGCTTCTCCACATGGATGGGGTAGATGGCATAGAGCAGGTTGGAATTGTGGAGCATCACCTTCGACGGCTTCTTGGGAAAGTCTTCTCCCAGCGGATAAATCATATTGAGCAGGCGCGCATCGGTCAGATATTTGATATAGTTCATCACCGTAGCTCTCGATGTCTCAATGTCAGCAGCCAACTGGCTGACATTAGGCGCTTTGGGGCCGTTTTCTGCCAGTTTGTAGAACAGTTTCTTGATTTTGGTGAGGAAATTCACCTCAATCTGCTTGATGAGCAGAATATCCACTTCCGTCATCATGTTCATGGTCTTGAGCAGATTTTCGGAGTAGTTCCGATGTTCCTGAAAGAAAGGGTAGAAACCATGATGAATGTAATCCTGGAAAAAGCGTCGTGGCGATGCCTTCGGCAGAATCTGCTTCACCAGATGTTCGTGGTCCTCGAGAATTTCTTCCAACGTATAGGGCTGGAAATCATTGCCTGTGAGCAGGTTAAGAAACTCTCGGAAAGAGAACCCGCGTAGGTTGTAAGACTTCACGATGCCGTTCAGCTCGGGATTCTCGTCTTTCAGACGCATCACACTTGAACCCGTGAACACAATCTTCAGTCCGGGATAGATGTCGTAGCACTTGCGCAGTTCTGCGCTCCAGTCGGGCTGCTTAAACACTTGGTCAATAAGCAGCACGCGCCCACCACGATGATAGAATTCACCGGCAAAGTCGGCTATGCCACGTCCCTGAAAATAGAAGTTGTTCATATTGATGTAGAGACACTGCTTGTCGTCCACATCGAACTTTTCCTTTGCATACTGTAGCAGGAAGGTGGTTTTGCCAACGCCGCGCGTTCCCTTGATGCCAATCATGCGCTCACTCCAGTCAATCTCATCCATCAGAATGCGACGAACTGGTGCATTGACATGCTCCACCAAATACCTATGCGTGCGGAAAAACGCTTCCATTCGAATCGATTAGTCTTAAAATCAGTTGCAAAGATACGATATTTCCTTCAATTTGCAAAGCGGAGTTTGCAAAAACTTGCAAAAAGAGTAACTTTTTTTGGCAATAACATAGAAGTTGACCCACAATAATTATAAAATGCAGCCAATTCTGTGACTGCTTTTTATTGGCAATGATATTGCAGTTGGCCTATTTGTGCTTAGCTCCCCCTGTTCTCTGCGGGGAAGGCAGCGGGCGCTGCCATTAATTTTCCCGCCCGCTGCCATTATTGGCAGCGGCCGCTGCCAATATTGTCCCCGTTCGCTGCCAACGGAAAAGGCGTGGTTTTTTCCCACTCCGGCATGGCCTGGCCCCCATTTGTCGCCGCCTTTTTCCGCTCATCCCTGCTGCTGTGGGGAAGCGAGAGGCCTTTCGAGCTGCTTGGCTTTTCTTTGTACGCTATATCATTGCCGTATTAAATGAGGAGGACAATCGTACATGACTTTGGCATGGTTAGTGCGGATGAGCTTGCTTTCTATGTGACGGCCGGTTATAGGGTCGATGGTGTCTCGATAGACCTCACCGTTTCGATACACATCATTACCTTCACGAGAGAAATATTCATTCTCGGCATGGATGTGGAAGGTGTGAGGCTGAGGGGATGTGGCGCGAAGTTCCCCGCACAGGTATTCACCATCCACCCAAAGCCTGAGTTGATAGGTGTTGGTGGTCTCATTCTTCACACGGTAATCAATATAGTTGTAAGATATACTGGTTCCTGTGCCAAAGGGAATTTGACGGCCAAAGTCGGGAAAGAGGTCAAAGCCGTCATGGTGATGGTGTTCTGTAATGGTCAGTTCGCTATGCAGCACCATCCAATGAATCAGGTTCGACAGCTGACACAGTCCGCCACCGATGCCCTTTGACGGCTGTCCTTTTGCAATGGTCAGTCCTTCTTTATAGCCTTTGCGCTTAGTGGTTCTTCCTACAAGTTTCCATACAGAAAACGTTTCGCCAGTATGAATGAGCAGGCCATTGATCGGCGTGACAGCTAAAGCAAGGTTGGTAGCCTTGTTCTCTTGCAATTGCATATTGACATTGCCGAGTCTGCGGCGAATGAGGGATTTGTGCTGACAGATGAGAACAGGCAACAAATCCTCAGTCTGTTCACGAGCGAAAACGGTCTTTCCGAAAAGGTCGCTCAGGTGACGCTTCAGGATTTCCTTCTCCATCGACAGACGATAGGTGAAAGGGGAAATCTCACAAAATAACATCCTTTTCATGAAGTGTGCTGTATGTTTAGTAATTATTTATCATAAATCCTGCTTTTGCAGACATCATTTGCAAAATTAATAATAATTGCTGAATTATTGCAAATTTTGCACTGCTTATTAGGAAAGTTTATGAAGAAGTGCAGGAGGAGGTGGTGGAAGGAACAAAAAAATACTGCTGAACTCACGTCCAGCAGTATTTAACTTCAATTAAGTTCGCTTGGATTACTCCTCCTCAGCGGCGGGAGCTTCCTCAGCAGCGGGAGCGTTCAAAGCAGCCTCGAACTCGGCAACCTTTGCCTCGAAAGCAGCCTTGAAAGCCTCGTTGGTGGTGTCGGCGGCAGCCAGAATCTCAGCCTTCTTAGCCTCGGCGGCAGCGATGCAAGCAGCAGAGTCGATAGCCTCAGCACCCTCTGCGAGCACGAACTCGGGCTGGATAGCGTCAGCCTGGGCCTGAGCCTCAGCCTTCAGTACGTTGAGAAGAGAGTCCTTCTGAGTCTGAGTAGCGGTCAGAGGGGCCTTGTCACATGCCACGAACATTGCGGCAGCTGCGAACATAAATGCAATCTTTTTCATTTCTTTGCTTTTTTAAATCTGTAAAACAATCATTAGTTTATTAAAACGTTGCAAAGGTAGACATTTTTTTGATTCCGCGTATCATTTTTTTTGATTTTTTTTGAGCAGTTTTTGTAACTTTTTTGCAAGCAATTGAAAATCAATGCATTTCTAAATGTTAAATTATCTAACATTCGTCGCTACTTGATTTTTGTTAAGGAAAATGAGTGTATTTTCGACAAAAATGTGTACCTTTGTACTCAGTTAAGGTATAACAGCAAGAGCAAGTATGATAGATACATCTGCCTTTCAAGGAAAAACAGCCGCTTACTTTACGCTGGGATGCAAGTTGAATTTCTCCGAGACGTCAACATTCGGTAAGATGCTTCAGGGATTGGGCGTCAGGACGGCAGAGAAGGACGAACATGCAGACCTCTGCCTGATTAACACCTGTTCGGTGACGGAGGTGGCCGACCGCAAGTGCCGTCAGGCCATCCATCGCCTGGTGCGCCAGCATCCCGATGCCTTTGTGGTGGTGACAGGCTGCTATGCACAGCTGGAAGCCGATACGGTCAGCAAGATTGATGGCGTGGACCTGGTGCTTGGCTCTAACGAGAAGGCCAACCTCATCCAGTTCCTTTCCGATGCCTGGACGGGCAAGGTGAACGGGAAGGTGTTCTCGGAGAAGACGAAGGACATCGCCACCTTTGCGCCGAGCTGTTCGCGGGGCAACCGTACCCGCTTTTTCCTGAAGGTTCAAGACGGCTGCGACTATTTCTGCACCTACTGCACCATCCCCTACGCCCGTGGCTTCAGCCGCAATGCCAGCATCGCATCGCTGGTTCGTCAGGCTGAGGAAGCCGCCGCCGAGGGTGGCAAGGAGATTGTGCTGACGGGGGTGAACATTGGCGACTTTGGGAAAACCACTGGTGAGTCTTTCTTAGACTTGGTGAAGTCGCTCGACAAGGTTGAAGGCATTTGCCGCTACCGCATCAGCAGCCTTGAACCCGACTTGCTCAGCGATGAGCTCATCGGCTACTGCGCCAGTGAGAGCCATGCTTTCATGCCCCACTTCCACATCCCTCTGCAGAGCGGTAGCGACGAGGTGCTGCGCCTGATGCACCGCCACTACGACAGCCAGCTGTTTGCCGACAAGATTCTGAAGATAAAAGAGGCCATGCCCGATGCCTTCATCGGCGTGGACGTGATGGTGGGCTGCCGGGGAGAGACGCCAGAATGCTTCGAGGATACTTTTGAGCTTCTGCAGCGCTTGCCGGTTACCCAGCTTCATGTGTTTCCATACTCAGAGCGTCCGGGAACGTCGGCGCTGAGGATTCCCTACGTTGTGCCGGAGCAAGACAAGAAGCTGCGCAGCAAGCGCCTCCTGGAGCTTTCCGACCAGAAGACGGAAGCCTTCTACGCACATTATATAGGTCAGCAAGCCGAGGTGCTTTTCGAGAAAGCCACCCGTGGCCGTGCCATGCATGGGTTCACCCGCAACTACATCCGCGTGGAGCTTCCAGCAAGTGCTTCCCGGCCAGAACTGGACAATCAGCTCGTCAGGGTTCGCCTGGGCGAGTTCAATCACGACCATTCCGCCCTTAAAGCAGAAATCATCATCAATGGATAAAGTAGCCATCGTCATTCTAAACTGGAACGGAGCGAAGATGCTTCGCCAGTATCTGCCAAGCGTCATGCTGTATTCACGCGACGAAGCCCGGGTCTACGTGGCCGACAATGCCTCGACCGACAACAGCCTGGAGCTGCTGCGGGAGCATTTCCCCGAGGTGAAGCTCATCTTGTTCGACAAGAACTGGGGCTTTGCCGAGGGCTATAACCGGGCTTTGGCTCAGATTGAAGCTGAATACTATCTACTGCTGAACAGCGACATTGAGGTGACTCACCACTGGCTGACGCCTTTGCTGGAGTTTATGGATTCACACCAGAACGTGGCAGCCTGCCAGCCCAAGCTGCTCAGCATGGCCGACCGCGACATGTTTGAATATGCCGGAGCCTGTGGCGGATACCTCGACCGCTATGGCTATCCTTTCTGCCGAGGCAGGGCGTTCACCACGGTAGAGCGCGACAACGGGCAGTATGACAATCGTGCTGAAGTGCTCTGGGCGACGGGTGCCGCACTCCTCGTGCGCGCGTGTATATATAATAAGGTGGGAGGACTGGACGGCCGCTTCTTTGCCCATTGCGAGGAAATCGACATGTGCTGGCGTATTCGCTTGCTGGGCTATAAGATTTACTGTCTGCCAGAGAGCGTTGTCTATCATGTAGGAGGCGGCACGCTGCCCAAGTCGAACCCCATGAAGACGTTCCTCAACTTCCGCAACAACCTGACGATGCTCTATAAGTGTCTGCCTGATGACGAGCTGCCACGAGTGATGCGCTGGCGTTGGTGGCTCGACTATCTTGCCGCGTGGGAGATGCTGATCCTGAAGCACAATCTGGGTGACTTCAAGGCCGTCTATCGTGCACGTCGTGCCTTTAAGCGCTGGCGAAGCGATTTCATCGAGGCCCGCAAGCAGGTTCAGCAGAGCCGTGTGGAAAAAGAAATACCAGAACAGCGCCGTTTCTCGCTGCTCTGGCAGTATTATGTGAAGGGGAGGAAGCGCTTCAGCGACCTGCCCTGACTCAGTATGTCACTCTGATGGGGAGTTCTACCTCGCGGCGCCATTCCTTTAGGTAGTTGAACCATGCTTTGGCGTCATGGAAGCCAAAGGTCTCGTTGGCCGAGCAGTAGTTCACTTTGTAGGCCATCTGCTTGCCATTCGTCTTGATGACATAGGCGTAGTTGTCCTTGTTGGCAGGCTCCTCACTCACCATGTTCTTCTGTGCGATGAGAATGGCCAGGCCCACCGTTTCCGGTTTCCAGTTGATGGTATCGGTCGACGGATAGTCGGTGCCCCAGCAGGCACGCAGTCCCTTTCTGTCGCTGAACTCCTGAGAGCCTTTTACATTGATGATGCCCGTCGAGAAGCGATAGTCGCTGACATCCTTGTTGAAGTAGACTTCTACGTCGGTGTCGCGGTGCCCTGCATACTGTATGTAGCGCAGTGTCATGTTCACCGCGGCCTTGCTGGCATCGGATTTCCACCCCTGGTCAATCACCTCTACGATGGTGCGTAGCGGACCGTAGCTGATGACACGCTGCGTGCGGTTTTTCACAGGGTCAACCATCGTGGGCTGCTGGCCATCCCATCCCCGGAAAGCCCCCAGTCCAAAGGTGTTGCCCACCCAGAGCACATCGTCGCCGTAGCCCTGTTTCTTTTGCTCGGCAGAAGTGTAGAACTGCGTCTCCTTCAGTTCGAGCCGTTTCTGGAACTTGCCATAAAGGTCAAGCGTCTGTCGCTTGTCAAAATAGATGCGTATGCCGTTCAGCTCGCTCTCGAAGTCTACGCCGTGATGGTGCAGCAGGTTGTAGCTGTTGGCGCAGTCACCACGGGCAGTCAGGCTGCTCACGAAATTGTCGTGCTTATTTTTCTCCTTTACCTTGTCGTTGCGTATCACCATTTCGGTATATACACGGGCAGAATAGTGACGGGGTTCGCCATCGGCATAGAGCGTCACGCTGTAGGCTTTCTTCTCCTTTCCTTTCAGGTCGGCCAGGAAGCAGAGCTCGTCCATCTGCTCATCGAGGTCGAGGTCATCCAGCTGGCAGGGCACCTCCTGGCCGTTGGCCGTCACGAGGGCAGAACTCACTGGCCCGTATTTTGCCAGACTGATCACTACAGGTTCGTCCTGCCTGGCATTCTTCGACGGATTCTCCACATTTACCGTAAACGACTGCTGCGCACTGGCGCTGAAGGTCAAGCCGAGAGCAAACAATAAGATGATTTGTTTCATATACTTAGTTTTTTGCCTTACAAAATTAAGCAAAAGTAAGAAAAGAACGCCATGCAGAAGAAAATTTTAGGTTAAAATTTGGTTAATTCAAGGATTTTTAGTAATTTTGTACCGTAATTTAACAAACGTAAATCTTTCTGCGGTGCTCAAAATATACACCATATTGCTATTTGTACTGATGACAACTCTTGCGGGTTGCCAGTTGGGTGCGCACGCTGGCGGAGAGACAGAGAAAAACGACGATGTTACTATTGAGCGCTTCGACCGGGTGGAATCACTCTATCTGACGATGGCAGACTTTGCTGCGCTGCACCAGATGAAGACCGACTATCCCACTCAGACGCGCACGCTGATAGAGGACGTGTTGCAGCTGGGCCCCGTGAACGACCCCAATATCAATACCCGATGGCTGAAGTTCTTCCAGGACTCCACGCTCCAGGCACTCATCAGCGATGTAGAGCGTCAATACGCCGACATCGACGATGTGAACCGTCAGCTCACCCGTGCCTTCAGGCGCCTTAGCAAGATGTTGCCCCACATGGAGACTCCTAAAGTCTATGCGCAGATAGGCTCACTTGACCAGAGCATCATCGTCACAGACAGCATGCTCGGCATCTCGCTCGACAAATATCTGGGTGCCGACTATCCTGCTTATCTTCGCTATGGTTACAGTGAGCATCAGCGTAGCATGATGACACGCGAATACATAGTTCCTGATTGTCTGGGGTTCTACCTGCTCAGCATCTATCCTTCTCCTCAGAATGATGACGAGCAGGTCGAGCGCCGCCGTTGGCACATGGCCAAGATTCAGTACGTGGTGAATCAGGTGATGGGACGCGACATCTTCTACAACGACACGATAGCCCGCCTACAGCGTTTTATGAAAGAAAATCCTCGTTGTAGTACTTCAGATTTCCTCATGGCCGACTCTTTGCCTTGACTTGTACATCCTCAAAGGTCGTTTACAAAAATTCAAGCTGTACGGTTGCCGCAAGGCTTTTATGGACTTACCGCTTTGCGGTACAGCGTTTTTTTTGAACAGCGCGGTTGCGCAGTGAGACGGATAAGCGTAAGGTCAATCGTATAGCTCGAAAATATTCCCACGCTGGGTATGAAACGTTCCCACGCTGGGAATAAAACGTTCCCAGCGTGGGAATATTTTCGACCTGTATGGTCTAAATATTGGGTATACCATAGCAAAATTTGGCGTTGACTTTTTTTCGTGAGGCGTTCGTTTATGAAGCGAAAACGGCTCGTTTAGGAACGCTAACGGTGCGTTGGCGTTCCTAAACGGCTATAATAGGAAAGGAAGTAGGTCTCTCAATGGGGTCTCTTGTACCAGAAGAAGTATTGGTTCTGTGCCTGCTTCTGCTGGGGAGTGCGAGCCACGTAGACGGGCTTCATGGTGTATGGGTCAAGGCCTGTATAATACATTTCGGTGGCTACGGTCATGGGGGTGGGAGTGAAATCCTGCACCTGCTCCAGGCGGTAGCCCATCTTGCGGGTAATGTCGGCCAAGCCAGCCATGTCCTGATTGCGACATCCGGGATGCGAGGAAATGAAATAGGGAATGATTTGCTGGCGGATTCCTTCCTCGCGGCAAATGGTATCGAAGAGCCGCTTGAACTGCTGGAAGAGGTGGAAGGGCGGCTTGCGCATGAGGTAGAGCACCTGGTCGCTTGTATGCTCGGGGGCCACCTTCAGACGGCCACTAACGTGGCGGGTAATCAGCTCGCGGGCATAGTCGCGGGCACTTCGGTTGGTGGCCTCGTCCTTGCTCTTGTGGAGAATGAGATCGTAGCGCACGCCACTGCCAATGAAACTTTTCTTGATGCCTGGCAGAGCGTCTACAGCATGGTAGACATCGAGCAAACGCTGATGATTGGTGTCGAGATTGGGACATATCTCCGGATGGATGCAGCTGGGGCGGCGACAGCGCTCGCATGCCTTCAAATTGCGACCGTGCATTCCGTACATGTTGGCCGATGGCCCACCCAGGTCGCTGAGATAGCCTTTGAAGTCGTCCATCTGAATCACTTGCTTCACCTCGCGCAGGATGCTCTCCTTTGAACGGCAGACAACAAACTTGCCTTGATGGGCCGAGATGGTGCAGAAGGCGCATCCGCCGAAGCATCCGCGATGGATGTTGACGGAATGCTTAATCATCTCGTAGGCGGGAATGCGCTTGCCTTTGTATTTGGGGTGGGGCAAGCGCGTGTAAGGCAGGTCGAACGAGGCATCAAGCTCTGCGGTGGTCATGGGTGGATGTGGAGGGTTGACGATCACACTCCCTCCACTCAGCTCCACGTGTTGTATGAGCCGATGGGCATGGATCATGTTCGACTGCTCCTCAATGTGGCGGAAGTTCTCGGCTTGCAGGCGTTTGTCGCGCAGACACTCCTCATGGCTGTGTAGCACAATGTCGTCGGGGCCTATATCATCAGGAATCTGGCTGGCTGGTCGTATGTAGACCGTCTGAGGCAGGTCGGTAATGCTGCTGATGGGCTCACCATCGGCAAGTCGCTGTGCCAGTTGCAGAGTGGTTTTCTCGCCCATGCCATAGGTGATGAGGTCGGCGGGTGCGTCGCAGAGAATGCAAGGGCGCAGGCGGTCTTGCCAGTAGTCGTAGTGTGTCAGTCGGCGTAGCGATGCTTCAATTCCGCCAAGGACGATGGGTACATCGGGATAGAGCTGCCGCAGAATCTTGCTGTAGACAATGGTTGGGTATTCGGGGCGCATGTCGTGCCGTCCGTCAGGACTGTAGGCATCCTCCGAGCGCAGCCGGCGGGCTGCGGTGTATTTGTTTACCATTGAGTCCATGCAGCCGGGGGAGATGCCGAAGAACAGTCGCGGACGCCCCAGCTTGCGGAAGTCGCGGAAATCACCGTGCCAGTCGGGCTGCGGAACGATTGCCACCCGATAGCCAGCAGCTTCGAGCGTGCGACCGATGACCGCCACGCCGAAGGACGGATGGTCCACATAGGCATCGCCGGAGAACAGGATGACGTCGACGTAGTCCCATCCCCTCAGTTCCAGCTCCTTCTTTGTTGTTGGCAGGAAATCTGTCAGTTTATAATCCATCGTCACTTATTAGTTGCGCATCCGCGGTTTATTGCGCTTCTGCGGTCTCGGTGTGCTTCTGCTGCCACTCCAGGTAGAGCTGATAGAGCTGTTGCAGTCCGAAGGCTTTCATGTTGGGATTGTACACCACGTCGAGGCATAGGTCGAGCAGTTCTTTGTCGTGACCAGCCTCCGACTCCAGCAGCGAGCGAATGTTCATCTTCAGTTTGTCGAGCACATCCTCGTCGACAAATCCGTGGGAATCAACCAGGTCGCGCAAGAGCTGGTATCTGCCGAGTGTTTCCAGATGAGCCTCGCTCACCTCGATGCTTCTTGTCCCTGATGGGTTTGCTTGAATCTTTGCCATGTTATCAGTTGGGTATTAGGTAGTTTAGAATTCCTTGCATGATGGCAGCCTGCAGCTGTCGGTCGGTGATGCATTCCAGGGGGAAGCCCATGGTGAATGCACGGTAGTCTGCGCCTCCGTAGGCGACGGCGGCACTCGTTCCGTTGGCATAAGCCATTGTGGGGAAAGCCCCCTGCACGGCCGGCATGAGCACGTCGGCACTCGTGGCGGCATAGTGCTGCTCGTTCAATTGGTGATAGAAGCTGAACGATGTGCCCATTCCGCTGACGAGTCCGCTGGGTTCGCGGTAGGTACCGCTGTAGGTCACCTTCAGCACGTCGGCCAGGAACTGCCGTTCCGTTGGGGTGGTCATGTCCGTACCTATGTAAGCTCCGCTGACGAGCAGATTGCCATGCCCCTGGGCATAGCTGCGCAACAGCTCCTGCATGGGCATGCTGAATGATTTGTAAGGCACCAGGCTGTGGCCGTCATTGCGTTCCAGTCCTAATAGCAAGTCAACCACGGCATAACGAGATAGCGGGAGCTGGCGGCTCTCCACAGCCTGGGCCGAAGCACTGACGAGGCTAAAACGCCCAGTAGCGGCGATGCTCTTTGCATGAGTGCGTACATAGTTGAAGTCGTTGCCTGCAATGAAATGACCGGCCAGCTCACTACTGGAGAATCCCAGTCCTGTGGAGTCTTCGATTCCCATCTTTGAGGTGTCGAACACCAGCTGGCGCCCCAGCAGTCCTGCCGTACGTCCGTAGGTGACGCCTGGGTCTTCATCCAGGTCGAACCCCTGCCCGCGACGACTGATGGCGGGAGACGAAAGGCGGTGGAAGCCGTTCACAATCAGTGCCGTATGCTGGGCTGTCGGGTTATAGTAGGCCGAGAGCACCTCAGTGGGGAAACTCTGTCCGCCCTCGTTGATGGCCCTCACGCGGAAGCTGTAGAGCACGCCAGGCTTCAGCTTGACGTTACACGACGTGCCGCGGAGCGGCGTGCCATTGTCAAAATCGTTGTCGTCCTGTGCTATATATAATATGTATCCGGTAGGCTCAGAACTCTTCTCCTGTCTGTCGATGAGTCCCTGCCAGCTCAGCCGCACCTCGCCTTTCTTGTCGGTGAATTCGCAATGGAAGTGGTCGGGTGTGAGCGGCGAGACGACGCACTTGTCGCCGTGATGGGAGGTCACGAAGCGCAGCAGCGTCTTGTAGATGGAGCGGGCCATCCAGAAGCGGAAGTTGGGGTCTTGTCCATAGCGCATGTCGCCGAAATTCTGGTGCGACAAGGTCTCGATGATGGAACTGGGGACGATGGGCAGGCGCGTCTCAGAGTAGTTGCGGTCGTAGAGCTTGCGCAGCTTCCATTCGCCAAAACGCTCTTGCAGGTCGTTCGTCGTGTTGTTCAGCAGGGCAGTGGCCAGCTCTTTCGAAGCGTCACGGCTCAGTCCTGTTGCCAGCGTGGGCTGTCCATAGCCAGTGGTGCAGATGGAGAGCGTTCCGTAGACACCCAGCCCTGTTTCGGTATAGCCAGCATCGCTGTGAACGGCCAGCGACAGCTCGATGGGAACGTTGCGCCCTGTGGAATCAGGGGCATAGGCCGACCCGCCACAGAGCAGATTGGTCATGTAGGAGCGCACATTGATATCGTCGGCATAGTCGTTCTGGCCCTGCCGGAAGCTATAGACGTCATAGGGCATGCCGGCCCACTGGGCATAGTAGCGTGCTCCTTCAAGACAACGCGGGAATCCGCTGGAGCGCCCACCGCGGGCGATGTTGCCCATACCTCCGCCAAAGCGTACGGCATCGGTTGTGACTACGCCCTTGTGGTTGCTTAGGTTCGACACCACCACACGGTTGCCAAGTGACATGCCGGCATCGAAGTCGAATGTTCCCAGATAGACCCACGTGGAGCCGCCCATCTGCTGGTTGACGTGGAACTCTGTCGGCATTCCTTTGTGCCACACGGTGTAGTGAGCATCGTCGATGCTCCCAGGCACCGTCTGGTAACTCACGTAGACGGCGTAGCGCCCCTCTTCGGGCAGGTTGGGCTGATAGCTCACCTCGCTGGCCTTGTTCTTGCTCTTCGTGGTCTCGGCCATTCGTGCCGTTCCTGCCTCAAAAGGATTCTCGCCGTCGCGGTAGTTGCCATCGTGCATGGCAAACCCCTTCTGCGGAGCTTGCTGCCATGCGTTGCGGAAGTAGCTCTCCTCGTAGCGGAAGGCCACCAGCGAGTTCGTCGGGTCGTTGTCGACGACGACCTCATGGCGCTGCCAGTCGCGTTCTCGCGGAGTGAACACCACGGCACCGGCGTTTTCAAGCATCGGGATGAGATAAGGCACTACGATGGTCTGTGTAAAAAGGTCCTCAGTGGTGCAGAACAAGGCGGGTCTTTGCCAGCGCCACTGGCCTTTGCTTTGGTCGTAATAGCGCCCGTGACTGGCCCATAGCGACAGGTGGTGCCCCTGAAGGCCACGGTCAATGGAGTAGGGGAGCGATACGTTTTTCACCCACGGCTCACCCTTATGTTCGGTCTTGCCCCAGTTGGTCTGTGCTGCCACAGGGAGCAGCGAAAGGGGGGCAATAGCCAATGTCATGCAAATATTCCTGATACAATTCATTCTTCTTACCTTCTTGTTCTATTGTTCTTGTTGTGATGGAGCGCTCTGGCTATTTCTCCTCAGAAGAAATGCCCGTTGTGAAATTCTCTGGTTTGCGCCCTTTGAAGTCTTTGTAGTATAGTTTAATGTTGCGCATGTCCGTCTCCAGGTCACCTGTGGGCACAATCGTCTTGGTGCATCTGATGAGTTTCTGCTCGTAGTCGAGGCCGAAGAGCAGAATGGGAATACCGGCTTTCTGGGCTATAAAGTAGAAGCCTTTCTTCCACTCTTCCACACGTGAGCGTGTCCCTTCTGGGGTGATGCACAGGCGGAAGTGGTCGGTCCTGCGGATGGTCTCGGCCAGCGTGTCGGTCATGCTCGTGTGCTTCTGGCGATAGACGGGAATGCCCCCCATCTTCTTAAACAGGGGTCCCAAGGGCCAGAAGAACCATTCTTTCTTCATCAGGAAATTGCTCCGCAGACCGTGTGCACGGTTGTAGAGCTGACCGATGAGAAAGTCCCAGTTGCTGGTGTGCGGTGCCAGGCAGATGATACACTTGTCGGGAATGGCTTCTGTCGTCTGCGAGGTCCAGCCCATGCGCTTATACAGCAGCCAATTACTGAGTTTTTTCCACATTGCGTGTGAGGTGTTTCGCCTTACAGATTACTTATTTGGTCTGCCACTTCACTTGCCTGGGCCGCAAACTTGTTGCGCAGGTCTTTGTAGTACTCTTTTGCGGGCATGCCTGGCTCGGGATGCGACACCCTGCTGATGAAGTCGGCCTGCAACTTCAGGATGGTGGAAAGCAGCGCGTCGGAGTTTTCCTCGTGTTTTTCCGTTCCGTAGAGCGATGCGGCCACGCACTCTACAAACAACTCTTCGCAAATGCCGTTAATGGCGTGTTTTAACGTTCTCTTGTTTGCCATCTTTTTCGTTGTTTTTATTGTTCAACCGCAAAGATAGCAAAAATAATCGAATCGGCCAACCTTTTATCTAAAAAAAACTTTCAGTAGCGGCATATATGACAATCTGTCTGCATAATCTGACATCTTGGCATTGTTGTGCGGACTGGCATCGTTGTTGCATCTTACTAAGTGAGCGCCGCTGAAAAGAGGGGCTTGAAAAGAAAACCAAAAATGTATAACAAATAAAACAAAATTAGGAGGACAAAACTATGATGCCAATGATGAGAACAAACAACTGGATTCCCGCAGTGTTCAACGATCTGTTTGATACAGAATTCATGCCGAAGGCAAGCGCAACCGCTCCGGCCATCAACGTTAAGGAAACCGACAAGGCCTATTTCGTGGAGCTGGCTGCACCGGGAATGAGGAAGGAAGACTTCAACGTGCACATCAACGATGAGGGCAACCTGATGATCAAGATGGAGAAGAAGGACGAGAAAAAGGAGGAAGACAAGAGCGCCCGCTACCTGCGCCGCGAATTCTCATACTCTCGCTTCGAGCAGACGCTCATACTGCCCGACGACGTTGAGAAGGAGCAGATCAAGGCTCGCGTTGAGCACGGCGTGCTGACCGTAGAGCTTCCCAAGCATGAGGAGCAGAAGGTGAAGGTGAGCCGCCAGATTGAAATCGGCTAAAGGCCGCATCATCGCTCAAAGTCAATTGATGATCATGGTCGATGTACCCCGGCGTACATCGGCCATGATTTTTTTGTGGTAGAAGTCAGCGATTGTCGTTATTTATGACGGTACTCACTTGTGGAATGTTCCAAAAGTAGTGTTCAAAATCACCACTAAAAAAGTTCACCTTGAGACGTGATTCTGGCTCGAAGATAACCCTTTTTTAGTCTTCGTGGAGCTGTTTCGACTCGCCGACGAGAATTAAAATAAGTTAATTCTTGCACATCCATATCCGTTCTGCGCAAATTTTTAGCGTTTTTTTGCCATTTTTTTGCCTCGACCTCTGTTCTGTAAGCACGCCAAATTTTCAAAAGTCAACGCCTTTTGAAAATTTGGCGTTGACTTTTTTTCAGCCTTCCGCCGCCTTTTTTCGCTAAAATAATCATAAATGCCTATATTCCAACCATTTAGCGAAACCCCTCAAAATTCGCTCATTTTCGGCCCAAAATTTTCTCGCGCAGAATTTTCGAAAATTTGAAGGGGTCGAGTGTTCTTTTTCGGAACAATATTAACAATAATTTAGAAACAAATCCGGTGGTACACTTTGGGATAATCATCTTGTTTTTTGGCCGTTTGAAAAAATAATTGTATCTTTGCAGCCATATTGGACTAATCTAACAAAAAGGACAGATGAAAAAACTATTTCTACTTCTCGCACTGACTGCTGGATGTTGCGGCGGCGTGCAGGCACAGCGCGTGACCGATGCGCTGAACCGAGGGCTGGTGGCCGTGCCTACGGGTAGCACCAGTGGCAGCAGAACCAATTTTGTCAGTTGGCGAAGGCTGGCCGACGAGTATTATGACGTGACGTATAACTTATATAAAGATGGTACGCGCGTAGCCTCAAACCTGACCAACACCTGCTATAACGACGGAAGCCAGGCCTACAACACCACGCAATACCAGGTGGCTGCCGTGGTGAAGGGCGTGGAGCAGGCAAAATGCGCCCCCGTGAAGCCCTGGACGCAGTATGTCTACAAGCTCGATGACCGTCGCACGGCCACGGGCTATCTCGACATCGGGCTGGCAGCCGTCTACGACCGTGCAGGACTGGACGTGAGCGAACACTACGAACCCAACGATGCCGAGATGGCTGACCTCGACGGCGACGGCGAGCTGGAAATCATCGTCAAGCGCCTGAACACCAACGACGCATCGGCCAGCGGCACCTGGGGCGAAATGTACTCAGTGAACTCCAACGAGTTCGTAGTGCTCGACGCCTATGATGTCAACTGGCAGACGGGCGAGGCTTCGCTTCTCTGGCGCATCGACTGCGGCCCCAACATGGCCAGCATGAACTCCACGGAAATCGACATCATTGCCTACGACTGGGATGAGGACGGCAAGGCCGAGGTGGCCCTTCGCGGAGCCGACAACATGATTGTCTACGGCCCCGACGGCAAGACCAGTCTGTGGACCGTCGGCGACATGACCGTGAACACCCGCGACAAGATGACCAGTCACACCGACCTGCAATATGCCTGGACACACACTGGCGCAGAGTATCTTATCTACATGAACGGCCAGACGGGTGCCAAGTACCAGGTCTCCACCTATCCGCTGCGCCGCCTGGAGAGTGGCGAGAGCAGCGAGAACTCGGCATGGGGCGACAGCTACGGCCACCGCTCGACGAAGCACTTCCTTGGTGCACCCGTGCTTGACGGACGCCATGCCAGCCTCTTCCTGGCGCGAGGCATCTACACCCGCCACAAGATGGTGGCCATGAAGCTCGACAAAGCCAGCCACACCTGGAGCGAGCAGTGGCGCTGGCAGTGCAAAGACAAGAACAGCCCCTGGTTCGGTAATGGCTATCACAACTTCATCATTGCCGACGTCGATGAGGACGGGCGCGATGAGATTGTCTACGGCTCGATGGTTATCGACGACAACGGAAAGGGCCTTTCCACCACTGGCTATGGTCATGGCGATGCCCAGCACGTGGGCGACTTCGACCCCTACCGCAAGGGACTGGAGTTCTTCGGCTGCCTTGAGGAAGGCCCCTACTACGGCTTCAACTATCGCAATGCCACCACCAGCGAGGTGTACTACAAGCATACGGCGGGCGATGACGACGGGCGTGCGCTGATGGCCAACTTCTCCGACAACTGGCCCGGCTCGCTGGGACGCTCCTCGTCGAGCGTGATGATGTCGTCGGTGACCGACCAGCTGCGCTCCGACATGGGGAGCGACGCCTACATCAACTACGGCGACCTGAACTTCCGCATCTACTTCGACGGCGACCTCTGCTCCGAAATCCTCGACAGCCCCGGCACGGCCAAGGAGGCGAAGATTGAGAAGCCCGGCGTGGGCCGCCTCTTTACCTCGAACGGATGCAACATGAACAACGACTCGAAGAATACCCCCTGCTTCCAAGGCGACATCATCGGTGACTGGCGCGAGGAATTCGTGGTGCGCTGCGGACGCAACCTTCGCGTCTACACTACTGGCATCAGCACCACCTACTCCATGCCCTGTCTCTGGTTCGACCACCAGTACCGTCAGGCTATGGTGTGGCAGATGATGGCCTACAACCAGCCGCCCCACCTGAGCTTCTTCCTTGGCGAGATGGAAGGCTTCAACGTGGCTCCTCCTGCGCAGACCATGCAGGGACGCACCGAGGTGGCCAACGGTGGAACCATCGCCACCACCAATGCCCATCTGCTCATGGCTGAGACGAACGACATGACCGTCAGCGTCACTGACGGAGCGGCTCCCTACATCCTTACTGTGAATACGCCTACGTGGGTGCAGGGAACCGACGTGGACGGCACCACAGCAACGAAGGTGAAGACCGACGGAAGCATCGGCGCCAAGAACCTGCCCGACATCAGCACCACCGTCTACACCCACACGCTCACGGGTGGAGCCTTCACTGGGGCAATGCGCCTGGTGAAGCAGGGCGACGGAACGCTGGTGCTGCCGAAGGTCATCGAAAAGTATACGGGAGAAACCAGCGTATGGGCAGGCACGCTCAAGTTCGACGGAACATTGCAGAGCAGTCCCCTTTGGCTGAACCGCTTCACCACACTTGTCTCTGACGGTGGAACCTTCAGCAAAGGCATCACCGCCCTCTATGCCTCGCGCATCGTCCCTGGAGGCGAGCAGAACATGGGCAGCATCACCACTTCCAAGCTCACGCTGAACTATGGTGCCCGACTGGTGCTCGATGTCTATCCCAACCTGAAGGCCGACAACATCAATGCCGATGAGCTGGTGATAGAAGCCAAGACAGGCGAGGCGTGGACTACCTATGGACCGCAGTATCTGGCTCCAGTCGTTGAGATTGTGACTCAGAGTGCACTGCCCGACGGCACTTACGACCTGGGCACCGTGGGCACACTGACTGGCAACGTGGAAGACATCGTTCTGGAGGGTGCAGACAATGCCACGCTGAAATATGACGAGGGCCATCTGTGGCTCGTCGTAGGTACGGGCATCGCCGATCTCTGCCCCGAGGCTACCATCACAGAGAACAGCCTTCAGACTACCAGCGAGGGCATCCTGTTGCCCGTGGTGGACATCAAGCCCAATTCCTTCGTCGCCTCCGACGGCAACACCGTCATGCCTCTGCTCACCGCCACCTTCACCGACCTGGAGGGCAACACGAGCAAGGCCGATATCGTTGACACACCCTACGCAGAAGACTACGAGACGGCCACCGACGCATCGGCCTGGACCAATGGAGCAGGAACGCTCGAGCTCGTCAGCGGCGACGCTACCTTCGGGCAATACATCCACCACTCGATGGCTGGCACAAACATTGCCGCCAATCGTTCGGCCTACACCCTCTTCGGCAAGGATCTCTCCTCACTCACAACGTACAACATCGAGTTCGATGCACGGCTGCGCGCCGGCAACGTTGCTGACCGCAGTGTCACCGACTTCGTGGTGATGACCAAGGGCGCCGTTATTCCCACCACCAAGAACATCGGCTTCGACTACAGCAACGACCGCTGCAACGCCGCTGGCACGAAGTATCTCTTCCGCATGAAGGCGGCCAACAGCCAGAACTTCACCATCAACGAGACCACCGCCCTCACCGTGGCTGCCGAGTGGACTCACTTCGTCATTGCCGTCGATGTAGAGGCACGCACCGCCACCTACACGCTCACGCAGGCTGGAACAACCATCGGCAGCGGTGTCTTCACCATCCCCACGGGCACCAGCTGCGAGGCTTATGGGCTGTTCGTCCTCGACGGACGTGGCTATGGCGAGAGCATGTTCGACAATATCCGCATCTACCGCACCGACCGCTATGGCTATGCCTTCGAACAGCCCGGCACGCTCACCGTTACTGCCGCCAGCGAGGGCCACATCGCTTCTGAAACCACTTATAATGCTGACTTTGTGGGTGTGCAGATTGGTAACGCCGGCTACACTTCGTTCGGTTGCAACTACGCACTCGACCTGAGCAGCGCAGGACTGGAAGCCGCCTACGTGGTGACGGAATATAGTGGCAACAGTGTGCATCTGGAGCCTGTTAGCGAGGCGCCTGCCGCCACAGGTCTGCTGCTGAAGGGCGAGGCGGCCACCTATCGTCTGCCCATCGTCACTATGGCCGAGGTTCCTGCTCAGAACATGCTCGTGGCTGTCACCGATGCCGAGGGCTATGCTGTTGACTCCGACGACATCTATGCGTTGGCTAACATGAGTCAGGGCGTGGGCTTCTATCTCTGTACGCAGGGCGTTGTCGTTCCCGCAGGAAAAGCCTATCTTCCCTTGCCTGCTGCCACACGCTCCTTCATTGGCTTCGACGAGGGCGTCACCACAGGCGTGGCCGACCTGCCGCAAGCCGATGGCCAGCAGCGCTACTTCACTCCCACTGGAATTTGGGTGGCAACTCCCTCTAAGGGCCTCTACATCACCAATGGCAAGAAGGTAGTCATTAAGTAAATGGCGTTAACCGCCAGAATCAGCACAGGCGCTTCCATTGCGGAGGCGCCTTTCTTGTTACATGTACCTTTAAAGTGCGTTGAATTGCCTCGCAAACTCGGCCTTGTTGCCCTCCGCCATGTCGCCTTGTGCACAATCTGAAATGCAGGTCTTATCCCTGTTTCTCCTCATGAATATGGGGTGGAGTGGCGTAGAATGCGAAGGAACAAAAAAAGTCCGCCAAACAGCATCAGGCTATTTGGCGGATAGTCATTAATGGGATGAAAATGTCGTTACTTCAGAATGTTGTAGAGCAGCGAAGTCAGCGAGATGAGAATTGACGTTGCCGAGAACCAGAGCGTCGTCATGCTACCCACGCTGGAGTTCTGAGCCTTCACCTTGTTAGGAGTCACGTTGATGACATCGTTCTGCTGCATGTAGTAATAGGGCGAGTTGATGAGGTTCGCGTCGGTGAGGTCGAGGATGTGGATGCTCTTCTGACCCTTCGAGTCCTCACGGATGAGCTGCACGTTCTTGCGCTGTCCATAGATGGTCAGGTCGCCAGCCTGTGCCAGAGCCTCAAGCACCGTAATCTTCTCGCGGCTCACTGTGAATGTACCGGGACGCGTCACTTCACCGATGACCGAAATCTGGTAGCCCGTCATGCGTACCGTGACGATGGGCTTCTCGGCCTCGTTGATGTAAGGCTGAATCTTGCCCTGTATCATATTCTCTGCCTCGGCCTTCGTCAGACCGCCTACATGAAGCTGGCCTACGATGGGGAAGTTGATGTTGCCGTTGTTGTCCACCAGATACGACTGCAGCATTGGCTGCGAGTAGGTAGACCGCGAGTTTACGGTGTAGGGCGTGGGAACTGTCATGTTGAACGGTGCGGCGGCCTCGTCGTTGATTGTGCTCACTGTGATGGTCAGCTGGTCCTTCGGCATGATACGCGCATCATACAGATAGGCTGAATTTGCCAGGTTCGTACTCTCTGCATTCTGGAAGTACGGAATGTCCTTCACACTACCGCAACTGCCCAGCATCACAACGACTGCAGCAGCTGCCATCAGCTTGAAAATCTTAGTCATGTTTGTTCTGTTTTTTCCTTTTTGGCTGCAAAGGTAATAAAAAGTTAGGAGTTAGGGCTTAGGACAAACGAGTTATTTTCCATGCCTTAATATTTTTTAAGCCTCAAACTGCAGCTCTGGGCTGCAAAATGCACTTTGTTGGAAATTAAATCTTGTTGATGTCGACATAGCCGTGCATGACGGCGTAGATGGTGAGAGCACTGACGCTCTTCACCCCCAGCTTCTCCATGATGTTCTTACGGTGGGTGATAACGGTGGAGAGACCGATGTGAAGTAGGTCGGCAATTTCCTTGTTGATATATCCCTTTACGATGAGCACCATCACTTCGGCTTCGCGGTCGGAAAGACTACGTGAATCCGTCTGGGGAGTAGGGCGTGTGCCCGCAATGTTATCGTTTCTTCTGTGGCCGTGCTGCATCATCATTAGCATAGAACGAACGAGGTCGTTTCCTGGCACGCTAACACAAAGGCAATGGAAATCAGAAAGCTGTTTGTCGGGACAGACCGAGAGAGTCAGAACAATCGTGCGGTGGCAATGCTGAATGAAAAATGACCTATTCTCAAGAACGATGTTCATGGCTACAAAGAAATGGACGTATTGTTCTGGATGGTTAGCCTCTAACTCTGCCATACAACCAAATGTGTCAACACAGACAACAGGACTCACACTCATTATGAGCTGCTTCATGCCCATAACTGCCAGAGTGTTAGAATCAATGATGGCTATCTTTGGTTGATGCTGTTCCATATTTCGCTGCAAAGTTAGTAAAATAAAACGAGAAGCAGATGGTATTCAAGGGTAAAATTATTAATAAAGATTAAAATAGGGAATTTTGAACATTATTTTGATTTGAATTTGCAAAAAAAGTAGTATTTTTGCATCGTGTTTTTCATGGTATTAGATTATTAAGGTTAATTGAGAAAATTGGACGTCGTGAGATGAGCAATTTTCAACATTCTTCACTTGCGCAGTTAAATCAAATTGCAAGTGAAAACAAAAAGGGAACCTGTGAAGGTTCCCTTTTCTAATGCTCCTTACGCTTGCGGTGGGTGAAGAGGTCGCGCAACCCGTTGAAATCCTTTTTCATGATGATGCCAATGCCCTGTGTGTTCAGCGAGGAGTGCGTGAAATAGCGGTCGTTGGTCTGGTTATAGGCCTTTAAGGAGAAACTGCCTCCTGGCGTGAGCAGGTACTGAATGTCGAAATCACCGATGAACGAGGGAGTGGCCTGCGTAGCATTATCGCGATAGCCAAATTGTCCGTTGATGAGCAGGCGGTTGTTGAGCATTCGGCCACTGATAAGTCCTTCATATTCTGCGTTATGCCATCCTTCGTTTCCAGTAGAAATATTAGCGCCGAAATTCCAATCGTCGTTCTTGATGACTTGTGATAGTAATTGGTTAATCTGCGACGAAACCGTTCCTGAGAGTAGGCTTTGCATGGCAAGCTCCGTCTGGCCGTAGCTCTGCGTAGAGGCATTGTTGGCCCCCTGGGTATAGAAGCGGCCTATACCCAGCAGGTAGACCACTTGTTGGTTCAGCTCTTGCTCGCTGGCGATGATGGAGCGTATCATCTGTTCCTCTTCACTATTCACGGTGGGCATCTCCAAGTCGAATTCCACACGCGGTTCGCCAGCAGTTCCAACAATATTCATGAGACAGTTGACGCGGATGCTGCTGTTGGTGAAAGACTCGTTGAGCCCCAGGTCGGAAAGCGATACGCCATTGACGGTGTAGAGGGCTTTAAGATGAAGTGCTGCCTGGAAGGGGTCTCCTCCGAAGACGATACTACTGCCCGGCTGGAACTGGAAGTTTTTCTTGATGATGTTCTGGATGGTCATGGCATAGTTGCCACGCTCTACATCGTAGGTACCGAAGAGCTGGAACGCCCCTTTGTTATAGAGCGATGCGCGGAGTACGCCTCTGCCGTTCAAAGCAATATTGTCTGACGAATGCTGGTCCATGATGAGACGAAGTGTAGCATCGGGAGTTGTGTTGATGCGGAGGTTGACCCTGAGGTCGCCCTTGGTGCTGTTGTCTTCTTCGTTTTTGTCCTCATGGTTATGTACAGTTTCGTCATGGGGGGCCTTGCTGCCCCAGGTGATGAACTGCTGCTGATTGATAGCATCGGGATTAGCCACATTATAATAAAATACGGAACCAGCAGAGGGGGTGACGTCGCAATCGATGACTGTCTCGCCGGGTAGACCTCGTAGGCTGAATGCCCCGTCGACGCGAACAGTGCCGCCAACGGTAGTACCGGTTTCGGGTTTGGGGAAATCGTAGGCCAGGAAATCGTCGGCTTGTGCTTGTAGATTGAAGGTAATTCGTGTCAGGTGTGTATGGCCTAAGGAACCATTCAAAATGGCATGGTGCCCGTCTCGGTCGAAGGCATGGAAGTTGTCGAAGATGATCTTTCCCGGCGCCAGACGGACGGTGTCACCATCGAACCGGTAGGTAGTGCCTAAGGGAGTGATGGCCGCCAAACCAGTGACAGCGGCTTTTCCCGTGAGGTCAAGGCCCTTTAGTGGACCATGTAGCCGGACATCGCCATAGGCCCGTCCTTCAAATCGGCTGATGAAGCTATTGGTAAACGAATGAATGAAACCGATGCTGGTGCCGTGGGCGCGGATGCCAAGGTCAAGCTCTTTTTGACGTGGTGAAACGTATCCGTCGATATAAGTCTGGGAGTCGGCGCCATTGTCAATGGCAGCGTCCAGCTCCACTTGCCCCTCTTCCTGATTCCAGATAGCATGAGCTTCAAGGGTTCCCATAGGGGCCTGCTGGAAGTGAAAATTGTCAACCATTATGTCGGCCCAGGCCTCAGCGTCTTTGAAGGCATGGCATATGTAGGCTCGACCAGTGGCTTTGCCGTCGAACTGAACGGCGTGGAAGTTGACCAATTCAAGTAGGTAGGCCACATCGATGCCGTTTAGGTCGAGTAGGAGAGAGTCGCTGGCATTGGTAGAAGCCAGACCATCGATAATGAGGTGCTCATCACCATGATGCAGGGTGAACTGGTCAATCATGAGTCGCTTGTCGCTATAGAGAATGTCGCAGGGCTCGAGTGACCATGTGGCGTTATTCATGCTGAACAAAGAGGGAAGCACTCGGACGTGAGTCTCGTTTTTCCCTTCTTCATTATTGTAAAAACGAGAAATCGTGTTGATGGTGCCATGATTGCCTTGTGGCGTTGACAGGTTCAGTGTGGAGTAGAGTTGCTGGTTGATGGTCTGAGCCGTGAGCCGGAAGTCTTGGCGCCCCCCCTTGTCGGTGACACGCGTCGTGGAAAGCTGACACTGGGCACTGTCCCCATTGGAACTGAGGTTGAGGGTGGCGTTTTGCAAGGTGTTGCCGGCAACATTGAAATCGGGAATGAAGGCATAGACGTCCAGTTCCTTACTGGGTTCACTCACCTGTGCATTGAGCTCCATGGGACCGTTCAGTTCGAGTAGTAGGCCAGTCAGTTGCTGAATCCATCGGCTATCTGAGACGCGCATGGTGAGCGTGAAATCGTTTTTGTTACCGATAGTCTGCTGAGATTGCAACGGAACAAGGGAGGCAAGGCAACGTGGTAGAGTGGGTAGGTCGAATTGACCGCTTAGCAAAGCCTCGCCAAAGTCGCTTTTCATGCGCATGTAGTGACGCCCATTATCATAACCAGAACGGATATGCATGTTGTCGAGGTGGTAGCGGGTCGTATCGCCATAACTCATCACGAAATCGTCGAGGTCAATGGTACCTTCGGTGTCTGCCAGCGAGTTGGCAGAAATGTCGGTATCGATAATGGCAGAAAAAACGGCATCGTTCCAGTTGTCGGAAAGACGCAAGGCCTTTGGGGCAATTCTTTCAATGTAGCCTGTCATCTTCAGATGGGGCGTATTTGAAGAACTGAACGTTCCCTCGACATCAGTCTTCAAATGAGGGTCGTCAACCTTTAGTTTGCCTGCAATTCCTGTAGGGCCATACGTACCATCAATCTGCAGGTTTTGATAACGGTAGCCATTCAGGTCTATGTGTGGAACGGAGCCTTTCACAAAGAACGTAGAGTTTGATGTGCTGATGTCGAGCTGGGCGCTCAGCAACCCTAATGAATTATTACCAAGCAGGCGCTTTAAGTCCAGGCTATCGGTGGCTACGTGGGCATCACAAAGCTGCTGTAACTGATTGTAGCTACCTTGGTATGTCAGACTGCCAGTGGCAGTGTTCACATACCCTTTGGCAGTAATGTCGCCATTGGCATGGCCGCTTGCCTCTCCTCGCAGATTGACAAATCCCAGGTTCGTGAAGATATTGGGTATTGCTGGCTCAAGGTTGCTCATTTCTTTGATAAGGTCTTCAGACAGAGACAGATTTTCTATGTCGGCTGACCATGCAGTAGGGGAGAACGCACCAGAGGCATAGAGTTGCAGCGAATGGTCGGTAGTTTGAATGCTCATTTCCTGGCAGTCAATGGCTTTGGTCGTTCCGCTGACGGATGCACTTATCTCAAACAAATGATTGGTTGGAATTGCATCGGGCAGAACACTCACCAAATCGGCCATGCAGATGATGCTCGGTGATATGGCAGTTCGATAGTGCAACGTTTCTTCAAAATGGTCGAAAACATACGAAGCAATAAGTGTATCGAGCATGAAGCTGGATTGAGGCAATTGAATGGCTAAGTCGCTTAATAATGCTTGCTCCCTATTGGCTTCTAATTTGAAGGACAATTTTTGCAGCTCTATTCCAGAATGTTCTTTGATGCTAATCCGTTTGACATTCAGGTTTAGTGAATCTGGCGTGAGCTTGCGCAGAAGGATATGGGCGCTAATGTCACCTTTCAAATGATTTGAATTCAGTTTGCCCGGCGTAAGTGGAGCGTCTTTCTGGTCATAACAGACGGAAAGACGGCTGATAATAACCGAACCGATTCGCAGATTGAGCTGCGAGGGTGAGTCTTTGTCGCTTGACGATAAGGCATCGATGGCAAATTGGTAGTTTGGCGTCGATGCTGCCGTCTCTCGGTAAAGATTCATCTGAGCGCCGAGAAGTTGAACAGAGGAAATGGCAACTTGTCCAGTAGTGACGAGTGGCAATATATCAATTTTTGCCGATAGTCGTCGGGCAGCAATCAACTGCTCGTCGCGCTGATCTTTAATCATGACATCGTTGACGATGATACGATTGAACAAGCCCAAGTCAATATGGCCGACGCTTACCTCGGTGCCCATCTTCTTACTGATGACACCTGCTACCATAGACCCCAGCCAGCTTTGAACAAACGGAAGTTGTATGAGCAGAATACAGATAGCATACAGAGCCAAAAGACTCCATATTGTCCAGCTGATGATGTATTTTATTTTCTTCAAAATTCGCTACTTCGAGGTGGCAAATAATGCCAACGCTTTTCTTTTTTGTTGCAAAATTACGACAAAAAGTTTTCTTTTTGCCATTTTCGAAGTTTTTTTCTTCGCTGTCTTACTAATTTTTATTAATTTTGCACACGTTATGGAAGATTTTATCAAACAATAACAATAAAAATGGCAAATGTAATTAAGCTGCGAAAGGGTTTGAACATTCATCTTCAAGGTGAAGCCGCCGAGACAAAACTCAGCTTAAAGTCGAATGGGAAGTACGCATTGGTTCCCGATGACTTTGAGGGAGTAACTCCCAAGGTGGTCGTCAAAGAGGGTGATGTGGTAAAAGCCGGGGATGCGCTTTTTGTCAACAAGCAGTATCCCGAAGTGAGGTTTGCTTCGCCTGTCAGCGGTAAAGTGACTGCTGTAGAGCGAGGCGAGCGAAGGAAAGTGCTCTGTGTTAAGGTGGAAGCCGACAAGGAGCAGGTTTACGTAGACTACGGCAAGAAGGAAGCTGCAAAAATGGACGGAAAAGCAGTCATAGATGCACTCCTTGAAGCTGGTATCTTTGGATATATCAATCAATTGCCTTATGCAGTCTCAACCAATCCGACGACGCTGCCAAAGGCAATTTTTGTTTCTGCTTTACGCGACAAACCGCTGGCTTGTAGCTTTGAAATGGAAGTGAAAGGACAGGAACAGGATTTCCAGACCGGTCTGACGGCTTTATCCAAGATTGCGAAGGTCTATCTGGGAGTTGGACCAGATTCCGCACTGCTGAACGTAAAGGATGCTGAAGTGACCGTGTTTGATGGACCATGTCCGGCTGGTAATGTAGGCGTACAGGTGAATCACCTGAACCCTGTTAATAAGGGTGAAGTGGTATGGACTATTGGCGATCCTACGGTTGTACTTTTTATCGGTCGTCTTTTCAATACTGGAAAAGTTGACCTTCGCCGACTGGTTGCACTGTGTGGCAGCGAGGTGAAGACACCATGTCACGTCGAAATGCTTGTCGGAGAGGAACTGGGAACTTTGCTTTCCAATTCTTACGATTCAAATCATCATGTACGGGTTATAAATGGCAATGTGTTAACTGGCTATCTGACTTCCAAAGAAGGTTTCCTTGGTGCTCACAGCAGTGAAATCACTGTGATTCCAGAAGGCGACGATGCCGATGAATTTGCCGGATGGATTATGCCGCGTCTGAAGCAATTCTCGGTAAATAGGAGCTATTTCTCATGGCTTCAGGGAAAGAAACGGTATGCTCTCGATGCCCGTATCAAAGGCGGCGAGCGCCACATGATTATGAGTGGCGAATACGACCGGGTGCTGCCAATGGATATCTATGGTGAGTATCTCATAAAGGCTATCATTACTGGCGACATCGATAAGATGGAACAGCTGGGTATTTATGAAGTCAGTCCTGAAGATTTTGCGTTGGCAGAATTTGTAGACTCCTCGAAATTGGAACTACAGCGTATCGTGCGTGAGGGATTGAACAATTTACGTAAAGAAAACGCATAACAACTATGAGCGCATTAAGAAACTATCTTAATAGGATAAAGCCAAATTTCGAAGAGGGAGGAAAACTCCATGCTTTGCATTCGCTCTTTGACGGCTTTGAGACTTTCCTCTATGTGCCAAATAAAACGGCGAGGAACGGTGTGCATATCCATGATGCTATTGACTCAAAGCGCATCATGAGTATGGTGGTAATCGCTTTGATGCCTGCTTTACTTTTTGGAATGTACAATATTGGCTACCAGAATTATACGGCAGCTGGTACAATTGAGAATGCAGGCTTCTTTGAGCTTTTCTTCTTTGGTTTTTTTGCAGTTCTTCCGAAGATACTGGTCAGCTATATCGTGGGCTTGGGCATTGAGTTTGCATGGGCACAGTGGAAGGGAGAAGAAATACAAGAAGGATTTCTGGTATCGGGTATTCTTATCCCGATGATTATCCCTGTAAACTGTCCCTTATGGATACTGGCTATTGCTGTGGCCTTTGCCGTCATCATCGGCAAGGAAATATTCGGCGGAACAGGAATGAACATTTTCAATCCTGCGCTTATCTGCCGTGCGTTCTTGTTCTTTGCTTATCCAAGCATGATGAGTGGAGACAAAGTATGGGTAGCCGACGAGCAAATTTTTGGTTTAGGAAACACGTTGGTTGATGGATTTACTCAGGCCACTCCGTTGGCAACAGTGGGACAAGGCACAAATCCTGTTGAGGCTGGCACAAGCCTTTGTGATATGATTTGTGGATTCATTCCTGGGAGCATAGGCGAGACGAGTGTCGTCGCCATCGCTTTAGGTGCACTGCTGCTGCTCATCACTGGCATCGCCTCGTGGAAGACCATGCTTAGCGTCTTCGTGGGTGGAGCACTCACAGCATGTCTTTTCGAACAGACAGGAAGTACGCCTATTCCTTGGTATGAGCATTTGGCGCTGGGCGGTTTCGCTTTCGGTGCTGTATTCATGGCTACGGATCCCGTCACATCTGCACGCACTGAGACGGGCAAATGGATTTACGGCCTGCTCATCGGTATAATGGCCATAGTGATTCGTGTGATGAATCCTGGATATCCTGAGGGCATGATGCTCGCCATTTTACTGATGAACATGTTTGCTCCCACCATTGACCATTTTGTAGTGGAACGTAATATTGCTAAACGTATGAAGAGAGGAGGTACAAAATGAGCAAGCTGAATACAAACTCAAATGCGTACATCATTATTTATAGTACGATACTTGTAGTCGTAGTTGCTTTCTTGTTGGCTTTTGTGTCGTCATCATTGAAGGACAAACAGGAGGCTAACGTTGCACTCGACGTAAAAAAGCAGATTCTCAACTCGCTGAACCTTCGCGGGCTTGATGATGCTGCCGCTGAAGCCAAGTATGCCGAAGTGGTGAAGGCCGAGACTGACATTGATGGGCAGAAAGTTTATGCCTGTCTTGTCAATGGCGAAGAAATCATGGTCATTAGCCTGAAGGGTATGGGTCTTTGGGGTGGAATTAGCGGTTATATCGCTATTAATGGCGAGGACAATCCCACCGTCTATGGTGCCTATTTCAACCACGAGAGCGAGACGGCTGGTCTCGGTGCAGAAATCAAGGACTCGCAGGCCTGGCAGGAGAAGTTTATCGGCAAGAAAGTTTTTGCCAATGGCGATGTGGCCCTGTCTGTCGTGAAGAACGTGGAGGATCCTGAGACGCAGGTGGACTGCGTGACAGGTGCCACGTTGACCAGTAATGGTGTGAACGATATGCTCAAGCAAGGCCTGAAGGTTGTAGCGCAGCGATTCTTCAACACATCGCACGCTGACTGCTGTGGTAAGGAGAAAGCCGACTGTTGTGGAAAGGAGGAAACAGACTGCTGCGGTACTGAGAAAGCTGCTTGCTGCGAAACGGAGAAAACAGATACCTGCTGTACTGGCGACGAGCCCAAGGACTGCTGCACAAAACATGAACTTAAAGCTAAGGAGGAATAATCTATGGCACTATTTAGCAAACAAAACAAAGAGGCTCTGACCAATCCTCTAAACCTCGATCATCCGATACTTGTTCAAGTTCTTGGCATCTGCTCGGCTCTGGCCGTCACCAGCCAGCTGAAGCCTGCTATCGTGATGGGCTTGGCCGTAACGGTCATCACCGCTTTCGCAAACGTGATTATTTCCATCCTGCGAAACACTATTCCTAATCGCATTCGTATTGTGGTTCAGCTTGTAGTTGTTGCCGCCTTGGTGACTATTGTCAGCCAGGTACTGAAGGCGTTTGTCTATGACGTCAGCGTTCAGCTCTCGGTCTACGTGGGACTTATCATTACCAACTGTATTCTCATGGGCCGTCTTGAAGCCTTCGCTATGCAGAACAAACCTTGGCCTTCGTTTCTCGACGGTATAGGCAATGGCCTGGGCTACGCCATGATTCTGATCATCGTTGGAGCTGTCCGTGAATTCTTTGGTCGTGGCTCGCTACTGGGCTTCCAGATTATTCCCGATGGGGCTTATGAGGCCGGCTACATCAACAATGGGATGATGACTATGCCAGCCATGGCACTCATACTCGTTGGTATCGTCATTTGGATTCATCGTGCTTACTTTTATAAAGAGAAATAAGTTATGGAACACGCAATAAGTTTATTCTTCAGGTCGATTTTCGTCGACAACATGATATTCGCTTTCTTCCTCGGCATGTGCTCCTATCTTGCCGTTTCGAAGAACGTTAAGACTTCGCTGGGACTGGGCATGGCCGTCACCTTCGTGCTCTTTGTTACTGTTCCCGTGGACTACCTGTTGCAGACAAAGGTGTTAGGCCCCAACTGCCTCGTAGAAGGTGTCGATCTCAGCTACCTCAGTTTCATCCTTTTCATCGCCGTCATTGCTGGCATCGTGCAACTGGTTGAGATGGTGGTTGAGAAGTACAGTCCCTCGCTTTATGCAGCCCTGGGCATCTTCCTTCCGCTCATCGCAGTGAACTGCGCCATCATGGGTGCATCACTCTTCATGCAGCAGCGAATTCTGCTCGACCCGACAAATACGCAGGCCATCACTTCCGTCTGGGATGCCATGGTCTATGCCATTGGCTCCGGTCTTGGCTGGACGCTGGCCATCGTGTCACTAGGCGCTATCCGTGAGAAGATGCAGTATTGCGACGTGCCCAAACCACTGCAGGGACTTGGAATAACATTCATCACCGTGGGACTCATGGCCATGGCCATGATGTGTTTCTCAGGACTTAACATCTAAGGAATCATGGCACAGTTTATAATATACAGTATATTAGTATTCTTGGTGACAATCATTGCCATTGTCATCATCCTGCTTGTGGCTAAGAAGTATTTAAGCCCAAGTGGAAATGTTAGCATAGAAATCAATGGCGACCGCACCATCAGCGTACCTCAGGGCAACAGCCTGATGTCAACGCTGAATGAGAACGGCGTTTTCCTTCCCTCTGCCTGCGGTGGAAAAGCCAGTTGCGGACAATGCAAAGTACAAGTTTTGGAGGGTGGGGGAGAAATCCTCGACTCTGAGCGTCCTCACTTCACCCGCAAGGAGATAAAGGCCGGATGGCGTCTGGGATGCCAGTGTAAGGTAAAAGGCGACCTGAAAATCCATGTCGACGAAAGCATCCTCGGCGTCAAGGAATACGAGTGTACCGTCATCTCCAACAAGAACGTGGCAACGTTCATCAAGGAGTTCAAGGTTCAGCTGCCTCCGGGTGAGCACATGGACTTCCTGCCCGGCTCCTATGCCCAGATAAAGATTCCTGCCTTCGACTGTATCGACTACGACAAGGACTTCGACAAGAGCCTCATCGGTGCCGAATACCTGCCTTCGTGGGAGAAGTTCAAGATGTTCCCCTTGAAGTGTAAGAACCCCGAGCCTACCATCCGAGCCTACTCTATGGCCAACTATCCCGCTGAGGGCGACGTCTTCATGCTTACCGTGCGTATCGCAACACCACCGTTCAAGCCCGACAAGAGCGGCTTCATGGAGGTCAACCCAGGTATTGCCTCGTCCTACATCTTCTCGCTGAAACCTGGCGACAAGGTCATCATGAGCGGTCCCTTCGGCGACTTCCACCCGCATTTCGATTCAAAGAAAGAGATGATCTGGGTTGGCGGTGGTGCTGGTATGGCACCTCTGCGTGCGCAGATTATGCACATGACGAAGACACTTCACACCACCGACCGCGAGATGCACTATTTCTACGGAGCGCGCGCCCTGAACGAAGTGTTCTATCTCGACGATTTCCTGGGCTTAGAGAAGGAATTCCCCAACTTCCACTTCCATCTTGCCCTCGACCGTCCCGACCCCGCAGCCGATGCAGCAGGCGTGAAGTACACCCCCGGCTTCGTTCATCAGGTGATGCTTAACACCTATCTGAAGGACCATGAGGCTCCTGAAGATGTTGAATACTACATGTGTGGTCCTGGCCCGATGTCAGCTGCTGTCGTCTCGATGCTCGACTCGCTTGGCGTTGACCCGGAGAGCATCATGTACGACAATTTCGGAGGATAATCAATTTCCACGACAACAAGAAAGTGGGCACCCTCATGATGAAGGGTGCCCACTTTTCTTTCTGCATCGCTATTCCGCCTGATTGCAGAATCCTGTTCAGGATTATCGGAACGAATCGGTGAGCAGCTTGATTTCTATTTGCGGGGTGATGCGTTCGTACAATATATTATATACGGCATCGAGGATGGGCATGTTCACATGCCAGTGGCGGTTGATTTCCTTCATGCACTTCGTACCAAAGTAGCCTTCTGCAATCATTTCCATCTCCATCTGAGCCGACTTGACAGAATAGCCCTTTCCAATCATGGTTCCAAAGACACGGTTACGCGAGAAATTCGAGTAGCCCGTCACCAGGAGGTCGCCCAAGTAGACGCTATCATAGACGTTGCGCTCAATGGGATGGACAGCTTGTAGGAAACGAGCCATCTCCTGTACGGCGTTCGACATCAGCACGGCTTGGAAGTTGTCGCCGAACTTCAGACCACCACAGATGCCAGCAGCGATGGCATAGACATTCTTCAATACCGAGGAATACTCTATGCCAATGACGTCAGTAGATGTCTTTGTCTTAATATAAGGACTGGCGAGCACATCAGCAAAAGCCTGTGCTTTCTGTAGGTCAGAACACCCCACGGTGAGATAGCTAAGGCGTTCCAGCGCCACCTCCTCGGCATGTGAAGGCCCTCCAAGACAAGCCAGCTGGTCGTATGGCACGTCGAAGGCTTGATGGAAATACTCTGAGCAGATAAGATTCTCATCGGGCACAATACCTTTGATGGCAGTGACGATGAACTTGTCTTTCAGCCGGGTCTTCAGCTTCCGCAAATGGTGCTTCAGGTAGGGCGAAGGCACGACGAAGACAAGGGTGTCGTGGTCGGCCACTACTTTGTTCAAGTCGCTGTAGAAATCAATCTGCTGGATGTCGAAGTGTACGCTGGTGAGATAGCTGGGGTTATGGCCCATACGGCGGAAGTCCTCTATCTGGTCTTCCCGCCGCATGTACCAGCCAATGTGATGCGTGTGTCCCACCACAATCTTGGCAATGGCCGTGGCCCATGAACCGCCTCCTATGATGGCTATCCTACCGCAGCTATCCATGCCTGCACCTCGTCGACACTGGGCTTCTGCAGCTCCAGCTTATATTTCTTTACGATGTCGCCAATTTTCTGCTGAAGGCCCTGAGGCTTCTCGTCCTTGATGTCCTGGAGAAGGTAGAAGCCAGCCTTGCGCAGCACGTAGACCCAGTCTTCGCTGACGCCTATCTCGGCCCATTCCTTGATGCTGCTCTGCGGTGCCTTCTTCTCGGGCTTCATCTGGGGGAAGAAGAGTACTTCCTGGATGAACGTCTTGCCCGTCATGAGCATCACCAGGCGGTCGATGCCGATGCCGATGCCCGAGGTGGGGGGCATGCCATACTGCAAAGCACGCAGGAAATCCTGATCGATAATCATAGCCTCGTCGTCGCCCTTGTCGGCCAGTCGCATCTGCTCCTTGAAACGTTCCTCTTGGTCGATGGGGTCATTCAGCTCCGAGTAGGCGTTGGCCAGCTCCTTGCCGTTCACCATCAGCTCAAAACGTTCCGTCAAGCCGGGCTTCGAGCGGTGCATTTTTGTTAATGGCGACATCTCGACTGGGTAGTCGGTGATGAATGTAGGCTGGATAAACGTGCCTTCGCAGAACTCGCCGAAGAGTTCGTCGATGAGCTTGCCCTTGCCCATGGTCTCGTCTACTTCCATGCCCTTCGAGAGGCAGAAGGTCCGAATATCCTCTTCGGTCTTCCCGTCGCAGTCAAACCCCGTCTTCTCCTTGATGGCATCGAGGATGGGCAGCCGGCGATAGGGAGCCTTGAACGAAACTATCTGTCCGTCAATTTCTCTTTCGGGCTTACCGTTCACAGCGATGCAGACGGTCTCAAGCAGCTTCTCAGTGAACGACATCATCCAGTTATAGTCCTTATACTGCACGTAAAGCTCCATGCAAGTGAACTCCGGATTGTGGTTGCGGTCCATGCCTTCGTTACGGAAGTTCTTGCCAATCTCGTAGACGCCCTCGAAGCCTCCTACGATGAGGCGCTTCAGATAGAGCTCGGTGGCAATACGCATGTACATGTCCTGGTCGAGGGCATTGAAATGCGTCATGAACGGGCGGGCCGAGGCACCACCGGCTATCGACTGCAGCGTAGGCGTCTCCACCTCGGTGTAGCCGGCCTCGTCGAGCACACGGCGGATGGTGCGAATGACGGTGGCACGCTGCAGGAATGTCTCCTTCACGCCATCGTTCACCACCAGGTCGACATAGCGCTGGCGATAGCGCAGTTCTGGATCGTCGAACTTGTCGTAGGCCACGCCATCTTTATACTTCACGATGGGCAGCGGCTTCAGACTCTTCGACAGCAGCGTCAGCTCCTTAGCGTGAACGCTAATTTCGCCCGTCTGCGTACGGAACACGAAACCCTTCACACCCACGAAGTCACCAATGTCGAGCAACTTCTTGAAAAACACATTATACAGGTCCTTGTTCTCCTCCGGACAGATGTCGTCGCGGGTGACGTAGACCTGAATGCGACCCTTCGAGTCTTGCAGTTCCACGAATGAGGCCTTGCCCATCACGCGGCGGCTCATCATGCGGCCTGCGATGCACACCTCGCGCGGCTCCTCATCGTCCTTGAAGCTGTCAATGATTTCCGTCGAGAAGGCGTTGGTGGGATATTCGGCAGCAGGGTAGGGGTCAATGCCCAGACGTCGCAACTCGTCGAGCGACTGGCGGCGCAGTATCTCTTGTTCTGAAAGTTCTAATATGTTCATAGCCTTTTAGTCGATAATGTCAAATCCGGTGTACTTCTGCAGGGCCTTGGGGATGCGGATGCCCTCAGGCGTCTGGTTGTTCTCCAGCAGGGCGGCCACGATGCGTGGCAGGGCCAGTGCCGAGCCGTTCAGCGTGTGGCAGAGCTCAGTCTTCTTCGTGTCGGAACGGCGGTAGCGGCACTTCAGGCGGTTGGCCTGATAGGTGTCGAAGTTGCTCACGCTCGATACCTCGAGCCAGCGTCCCTGAGCCTCGCTGTAGACCTCGAAGTCGTAGCAGATGGCACTGGTGAACGACTGGTCGCCACCGCAGAGCAGCAGGATGCGATAGGGCAGTTCCAGCTTCTTCAGCAGGCCCTCCACGTGCTCCAGCATCTCCTTATGGCTCTCCTTCGAGTGTTCGGGCTTGTCGATGCGCACTATCTCTATCTTCGAGAACTCATGCAGGCGGTTCAGGCCACGCACATCCTTGCCATACGAGCCGGCCTCGCGGCGGAAGCACTCGGTGTAGGCGCAGTTCTTGATGGGCAGCTGAGCCTCGTCGAGGATGACGTCGCGGTAGATGTTCGTCACGGGCACCTCGGCCGTGGGAATGAGGTAGAAGTCATCCACCTCGCAGTGATACATCTGTCCCTCCTTGTCGGGCAGCTGACCGGTGCCGTAGCCGCTGGCGGCGTTCACCACCGTGGGCGGCATCACCTCGGTGTAGCCGCTGGCGCGTGCCTCGTCGAGGAAGAAGTTGATGAGTGCGCGCTGCAGCTGTGCACCCTTGCCGATGTAGACGGGGAAGCCAGCACCCGTAATCTTCACGCCCAGGTCGAAGTCGATGAGGTTGTATTTCTTGGCCAGCTCCCAGTGGGGCAGCGGATTCTCAATGCCCAGCGTGGGGTTCACCGTCCAGTTGCCCACTGTATCGTCGGGCGTGCACTCCTTCAGGTTGCTCTTCACCACATGGTTGTCCTCGGCAGCGCGGCCTTCGGGCACCTCGTCGTAGGGAATGTTAGGTATCTGGCAGAGCAGGCGGGTCATCTCCTCCTGCGCCTTGTTCATCGTTTCTTCCAGCTGCTTCGAGCTTTCCTTCAGGGCGCTCACGTTCTGCTTAGCCTGCTCGGCCTCCTCGCGCTTGCCCTCTTTCATCAGTCGGCCAATCTGTCCCGACTGCTGCTTCTGCTCGTTCAGGTTCTTGTCCAGCTGCTGCTGAGCCTCACGGCGCTGGCGGTCAATGGCCAGCACTTCATCAATGGCCTCGCGGGCTCCTGCAAAATGTTTCTTCTCCAAGCCGCGAATCACGCGCTCGGTGTCCTCGGTGATGAGTTTTAGTGTTAACATCTTTTATTTATATAATTTGAGAATTTTAGAGTGCAAAGGTACTACTTTTTGCTGACACGACAAACTATTTCCCCTTGTTTTTTCTGATGAACGTCAGTTGCTGGGGCAGTTTTTGCCATTTACCGCTATTGGGCACCCTCATTGTGGCTCCCTTTCCCTGCCGCAGCACGTAGGTGGAGTCGTTCTGCTGCGTCAGCGTAGCCACCAGGTCGTCGCTGCCCGAATCGTTCACCAGCTCCAGCGTAGCCCGCTCGCCGTCCACCTCGACGTCGGTCACTATCCAGCAGTAGCTGCTGCCTTCCTTCGCCAGAAAGCCAGGAAGCTGGCCGAAGAGCTCCTGCCAGCTGATGACAACGTCGCGGTCGTAGAAGTTGATGCGCATATAGACGTTGTACTCCTTATTATAGAGATAGCCCTTGAAGACCGTGCTATCAGACTGCTGTGCCATCAGACCTGTGGCACAGAACAACATGGCGACGAGCAGCAAAAAACATTTTCTCATACCTGATAAAGCAATTCGTTTTGCGTGCAAAGTTACTAAAAACAACTATTTCCAACAAGCATTTTCAGAAGATTAACATCCTGGCCAAACTGGCAGCAGAAAGATGGGTAATAATGCCCCTGAAAACTTAACGGAAGTTAATTTTAAGGAAATATTGAACACTCGACCCTCAAAAATACGCGAGAATTTTGAACGAGCAAACTTTCGTCTGAAAATAAGCGATTTTTGAGGGGCGTCGATAAACGTCTAAGAAACAGACTGTTACGCACATTCTGGGAAAATTCGGGGCTTTTTCGCTTGAAAAAGTCAACGCCAAATTTTCAAAAGGCGTTGACTTTTGAAAATTTGGCGTGCTTAAAAATGTGAGTGACGAGCCAAAAAACGCAAGAAATGTGTCAAGAAAAACGAAAATAACTGCACAAAATTACCCTGTTTGTGCAGTTTTTGCCCAGTCAGTCACTTCTTTCCAAGTTGGTCGTTCGACAAAATTCGCTCAAAACGCCCATTTTTCACTCCAGAATGCGTCGGAATCCTGAACTTTTTTTAGTGGAAATTTTGAACACTTTTTCGACTGAGCAATAGAACATAAATCAAGAATTATCTAAAATCAGAAAAAATATCATTGAAACATCGTGTTTTTCGCTTTTTTTGCGTAACTTTGCAGCCGTTTATAAACAAGAGATAATGGCTAAAGAGTATTTGACTCCAGATTACATTTTTGAATCGAGCTGGGAAGTTTGCAATAAGGTTGGGGGCATCTACACTGTGCTCTCGTCGAGGGCAAAGACACTTCAGGACGCTTTTCACGACAGGATTGTTTTTATTGGACCCGACTTCTGGAAGGAAACTGAGAGCCTGTATTTCCGCGAGGAAAAGAGCCTTTTTGCCGAGTGGCAATGGACTGCGAAGGAACAGGGGCTGAAAGTCAGGGTAGGGCGCTGGACGGTGCCCGGTGAGCCAATTGCTATTCTGGTGGACTTCAACCCCTATTTTGAGAAAAAGAATGAAATATACGGCTGGCTGTGGGAAAACTACGGCGTAGACTCGCTGCATGCCTATGGCGACTATGACGAAGCTTCGATGTTCTCCTATGCCGCTGCGCTGGTGGTGGAGAGCTTCTATCATTATGCCATCGACGACAGCAAGAAGGTGATTTATCACGCCAACGAATGGATGTGTGGCCTGGGGGCACTCTACTTGAACAACAAGGTGCCGCAGATAGCCACCATCTTCACCACGCATGCCACGAGCATCGGCCGCTCCATCGCGGGCAACCAGAAACCGCTCTACGACTATCTGTTTGCCTACAACGGCGACCAGATGGCTCGTGAGCTGAACATGGAGTCGAAACACTCCATAGAGAAACAGACGGCCCACCACGTGGACTGCTTCACTACGGTGAGCGACATTACGGCTAACGAGTGCCTCGAACTGCTCGACAAACCCGTCGACGTGGTGCTGCCCAACGGCTTCGACAACAGCTTCGTGCCAAAGACGCAGGCCTTCAACCGGAAGCGCAAGCTGGCCCGCCGCAAAATGCTGCAGGTGGCCAACGCGCTGCTGGGCGAGAATCTCGACGATGACACCCTCATCGTCTCCACGTCGGGCCGCTATGAGTTCCGTAACAAGGGCATCGACGTGTTCGTAGAGGCCATGAACCGCCTGCTGCGCGACCGCAACCTGAAGAAGACGGTGCTGGCGTTCATCGTGGTGCCCGGATGGGTAGGCGAGCCGCGTCAGGACCTGAAGGAGCGCTTAGAGAGCGGGCTGCCCTATGACACACCGCTGGAAGTTCCGCAGGTGACCCACTGGCTGCACAACATGGGGCACGACAATGTGCTGAACATGATGAAGTTCTACGACATGCACAACCGCCACGACGACAAGGTGAAGGTGGTGTTCCTGCCCTGCTATCTCGACGGCAACGACGGCATCATGAACCTCACCTATTACGATGTGGTGCTGGGCAACGACCTCTGCATCTATCCCAGCTACTATGAGCCGTGGGGCTATACACCGCTGGAGGCCGTCGCCTTCAAGGTGCCCTGCATCACCACCGACCTGGCTGGCTTCGGCCTCTGGGCCAACAAGGAGTTTGGCCACGAGGGACAGCTGGAGGACGGTGTGCGCGTCATTCATCGCACGGACTATAACTACTCTGAGGTGGCCGACCTCATCAAGGACACCGTCTCAGCGTTCTCGGGCTTCACGCAGAAGCAGGTGGACGCCTGTCGCACGAAGGCCTCGCAGCTGTCGAAGAAAGCCCTCTGGAGCGAGTTCATCAAATACTATTACGAGGCTTACGACATCGCCCTGCAAAAGGCTGGCCAGCGAATGGCTTCGCTTAGCCAGGATGCTGAAGCCAGCATGTAGAAATAATACATAATTATATAACAATAAGGTAAAAAGGAATTATGAAAATCAAAGCAGACTACGCCAATGCTCCTCAGTGGAAGGAGCTGACCGTGAAATCGAGCCTTCCCGAAGAGCTGAAGTGCCTCGACGAGATTGCCCATAACCTCTGGTGGGTGTGGAACTACGAGGCCCGCGACCTTTTCCGCGACCTTGACCCCGAACTGTACCACGACGTGAAGCACAACCCTGTGATGCTGCTCGAGCGTCTGAGCTTCGCCCGCAAGGAGGCCATCGTGAAGGACAAGGCGCTGATGAAGCGCATCAAGGCCGTCTATGAGCTCTTCCGTGCATATATGGACGTGAAGCCCGACAAGAAGCGTCCGTCGGTGGCTTACTTCTCTATGGAGTATGGCATGCACTCGGCTCTGAAGATCTACAGCGGTGGTCTGGGCATGCTGGCTGGCGACTACCTGAAGGAGGCATCAGACTCTAACGTCGACATGTGCGCCATTGGCTTCCTCTATCGTTTCGGCTATTTCACCCAGAGCCTGTCAATGGACGGACAGCAGATTGCCAAATACGAAGCACAGAACTTCACCCATCTGCCCATCGAGCGCCAGCTGGACGAGAACGGCCAGCCGCTGGTGGTCGACGTGCCTTATACGAACTACATGGTTCACGCTTACGTGTGGCGTGTGAACGTAGGACGCATCAAGCTCTATCTGCTTGATACTGATAACGAAATGAACAGCGACTTCGACAAGCCCATCACCCACAGCCTCTATGGCGGCGACTGGGAGAACCGTCTGAAGCAGGAAATCCTGCTCGGTATCGGTGGCGTGCTGACGCTGAAGAAGCTGGGCATCAAGAAGGACATCTACCACTGCAATGAGGGCCACGCCGCCCTGGCCAACCTGCAGCGTCTGTGCGACTACATCGAGGATGAGCACCTGACGTTCAACCAGGCCATGGAGCTGGTGCGTGCCAGCGGTCTCTACACCGTGCACACCCCCGTTCCCGCCGGTCACGACTACTTCGACGAGGGGCTCTTCGGCAAGTATATGGGTGGCTACCCGCAGCGCTTAGGCATCTCGTGGGACGAGTTCATCGGCATGGGCCGCACGAATCCTGACGACCACGGCGAGAAGTTCTGCATGTCGACCTTTGCCTGCAACACCTGCCAGGAGGTCAACGGTGTATCGAAGCTCCACGGATGGGTCTCGCAGAAGATGTTCTCGGGCATCTGGAACGGCTACTTCCCCGAGGAGAACCACGTGGGCTACGTCACCAACGGCGTTCACTTCCCCACCTGGAGCGCAACGGAGTGGCGCAAGCTCTATGCCAAGTACTTCGACGAGAACTTCATGTTCGACCAGTCGAACGAGAAAATCTGGGAAGCCATCTACGACGTGCCCGACGAGGAAATCTGGAGCACCCGCATGGCCCTGAAGCAGAAACTCGTCGACTACATCAAGGAGCAGTTCCGCGACACGTGGCTGCGCAACCAGGGCGACCCCTCGCGTGTGCTCAGCCTGCTGGAGCGCATCAACCCCAACGCTCTTATCATTGGCTTCTGCCGCCGCTTCGCCACCTATAAGCGCGCCCACCTGCTGTTCACCGACCTCGACCGTCTGTCGAAGATCGTGAACAACCCCGAGCGCCCCGTGCAGTTCCTCTTCGCCGGAAAGGCTCACCCCGCCGATGGCGCAGGCCAGGGACTCATCAAGAAAATCTATGAAATCTCACAGCGTCCGGAATTCCTGGGTAAGATTATCTTCCTCGAGGACTACGACTTCCTGCTGGCCCGCCGTCTCGTTTCGGGTGTGGACATCTGGATGAACACCCCGACACGTCCGCTGGAGGCCTCTGGCACATCGGGCGAGAAGGCCGAGATGAACGGTGTGGTGAACCTCAGCGTGAAGGACGGCTGGTGGCTCGAGGGCTACCGCGAGGGCGCAGGATGGGCACTCACCGAGAAGCGCACCTACGACAACCAGGGTTATCAGGACCAGCTCGATGCCGCCACCATCTACTCGCTGCTTGAGAACGAGATTATACCCCTCTATTATAAGAAGAACAAGAAGGGCATCAGCGAGGGCTGGATCAAGGTCATCAAGAACTCCATCGCCCAGATAGCACCTCACTACACGATGAAGCGCCAGCTTGACGACTACTACTCGAAGTTCTACGAGAAGGAGGCCAAGCGCTTCAAGGAGATTGCCAAGGACGGCTACCGCAAGGCCAAGGACATCGCTCAGTGGAAGGAGGCCGTGGCCGAGCGCTGGGACAGCATCCGCGTGGTCAGCTCCGAGTGGAACGTGGCTGCCACCGGACTTGAGACGGGCCAGAAGTACAAGCTGCGCTATGTCATCGACGAGCAGGGCCTCGACGACGCCATCGGCCTGGAGAAGGTGAACATCTACACCGACAAGAAGGGCGAGGACCGCATCTACAGCATCGAGCCACTGAAGCTGGTGGGACGCGAAGGCAACCAGTACACCTTCGAGGCCGAGCTGAAGCCGCAGCAGGCTGGTGAGTATCGCTCTGCCGTGCGTATGTATCCCAAAAACAAGGAACTGCCTCATCGTCAGGACTTCTGCTATGTGCGCTGGCTGGAGCTGCCGCAGAGTTTCTAAGCCTTGGAGTTAGGAATTAGGAATTAGGAGTTAGGAGTTGGTAGGAACTCTCCTGACTCCTGATTTTTTTCTCTCACCCCTCATCCCTCCCTTTGTCCCTCAAAACTAACGTCTCTCAACACTCAACTCTCAACACTGAACACTAATAAACTAACGTCTCTCAGCACTCAACTCTCAACTCTCAACACTAATAAACTAACGTCTCTCAACACTCAACACTAATCACTCAACTCTCAACAGCATATTTTGTGGCACGATATTTGCAGCCTATACGGCAAACAAACAAATTAACAAACAAAGCAAATAGAACTATGCAAAAAGGTAACATTGGTGTAACGACTGAGAATATATTTCCGGTCATTAAGAAATTCCTCTATAGTGATCATGAGATTTTCCTGCGCGAGATGGTTTCCAACGCCGTCGATGCCACGCAGAAGCTGAAGACCCTCAGTGCTCAGGGCGAGTTCAAGGGCGAGCTGGGCGACCTGACGGTACACGTGAGCTTCGATGCCGACAAGGGCACCATCACCATCAGCGACCGCGGTATCGGCATGACCGAGGAGGAAATCGACAAGTACATCAACCAGATAGCCTTCTCGGGTGTCAACGACTTCCTGGAGAAGTATAAGGACAATGCCAACAACATCATCGGCCACTTCGGACTGGGCTTCTACTCCTCGTTCATGGTGTCGAAGAAGGTGGAAATCATCACCAAGTCCTACAAGGAAGGCTCGAAGGCCGTGAAGTGGAGCTGCGACGGTAGCCCTGCCTATGAGATTGACGATGCAGAGCGCGAGGACCGAGGCTCCGACATCATCCTCTACATCGACGACGACTGCAAGGAGTTCCTCGACAAGTACAAACTCGAGGGCCTGCTGAACAAGTACTGCAAGTTCCTCCCCGTGCCCGTCGCCTTCGGCAAGAAGACTGAGTGGAAGGACGGCAAACAGGTAGATACCGAGGAAGACAACATTATTAATAATGTGGAGCCGCTGTGGGCCAAGACACCCTCTACGCTGAAGGACGAGGACTACAAGTCGTTCTACCGCACGCTCTATCCCATGCAGGACGAGCCGCTCTTCTGGATTCACCTCAACGTGGACTATCCCTTCAACCTGACGGGAATCCTCTATTTTCCACGCATCAAGAACTCGCTGGAGCTACAGAAGAACAAGATTCAGCTCTACTGCAACCAGGTCTTCGTCACCGACCAGGTCGATGGCATCGTTCCGGAGTTCCTAACCCTGCTCCACGGCGTCATCGATTCGCCCGACATCCCCCTGAATGTCAGCCGCAGCTACTTGCAGAGCGACCGCGAGGTGAAGAAGATTTCGTCGTACATCACCAAGAAGGTCTCCGACCGTCTGAAAGCCATCTTCAACGAAGACCGCAAGGCCTACGAGGAGAAGTGGGACGACCTGAAGCTCTTCATCAACTATGGCATCCTCACCGAGGAGGGATTCTACGACCGCGCCAAGGACTTCTCGCTCTTCAAGGACACGGAGGGCAAGTACTTCACCTTCGACGAGTACAAGACGCTCATCGAGGCATCGCAGAAGGACAAGGACGGCAACCTCGTCTACCTCTATGCCACTGACAAGGACGAGCAGTACAGCTACATCAAGGCAGCTCAGGACAAGGGCTACTCGGTGCTGCTCTTTGCCGGACAGCTTGACGTGCCCTGCATCCAGACGCTGGAGCAGAAGTTCGAGAAGAGCCGCTTCACCCGCGTCGATGCCGACACCATCGACCATCTCATCCAGAAGGAGGAGGCCCCGAAGACGATGCTCGCCGAGGAGGAGCGTGACAATTTGTCAGCCGTGTTCAGTTCGCAGCTGCCTCAGCTCGACAAGACCGAGTTCATCGTCGAGGTGAACGCCCTTGGCGAGGAGCAGCGCCCCGTGGTCATCACGCAGAACGAGTGGATGCGCCGCATGAAGGAGATGAGCCGCTACCAAAGCGGCATGGCTTTCTACGGCCAGATGCCCGACTCGTTCAACATTGTCCTCAACAGCGACCACCGGCTGGTGAAGCAGGTGCTCAGCGATGCGCAGAGCGCCCTGGCCGAACAGCTGAAGCCCATCGAGAGCGAGCTGAAGGGACAGGAGGCCCGTCTGGCTGCCCTGAACCAGATGACCAAGAAGAAGAAGCCCGAGGAAATCACCCAGGAGCAGAAAGACGACAAGGCCGCCACGCAGAAAGCCATCGACGAGCAGAAGGACAAGAAACAGCATCTCATCGCCGACTATGCCAGCCATAACGACGTGGTGCACCAGCTCATCGACCTCGCCCTGCTGCAGAACGGCATGCTCAAGGGTGCTGCGCTCGATGCCTTCCTGAAGCGCTCCATTGAGCTGATTCATTAACACCCCCCAACTCCCACTATGTGAAATAGACATCGTATAAATTGGAAAATAAATCCTGCAAAAAACTTGCGGGATTTATTTTTTCTCCTTATCTTTGCAAAAACATTATTTATTTACCCATTTTTAAGTATTGCAAATATGAAGAAAAAGTTTATCTGCGCCGTTTGTGGATATATCTACGAAGGCGACGCTGCACCCGAGAAGTGCCCCATCTGTAAGGCTCCCGCCTCAAAGTTCTCCGAGCTGAAGGAGGAAATGGCCTATGCCACCGTCCACAAAATTGGCGATGGCAAGCCCGAGGGCGTCAGCGAGGAAATGATTGAAGACCTGCGCTGCCACTTCAACGGCGAGTGCGGCGAGGTGGGCATGTATCTGGCCATGGCCCGCCAGGCCGACCGCGAGGGCTATCCTGAGATTGCCGAGGCCTTCAGGCGCTACGCCTTCGAGGAGGCCGACCACGCCAGCCGCTTTGCCGAGCTGCTCGGCGAGTGCGTGTGGGACACGAAGACCAACCTGCAGAAGCGCGCCGCTGCCGAGGCCGGAGCCTGCGAGGACAAGTTCCGCATTGCCAAGAACGCCAAGGCTGCCGGATTCGACGCCATCCATGACACCGTCCATGAGATGGCCAAGGACGAGGCTCGCCACGGAGCAGGCTTCGCCGGACTGCTGAAACGCTATTTCGGCGAGTAAAAATGCAATAAACCGACAGAAAGTCCGTTTTATCTCATGATGAAACGGACTTTTTTATATTTGCTCTTCAGCATATTAGCCATCGCCGCCTGCTCCGACGACGACAAGTTCACCACGTCGCCCACCGCCCGGCTGGCCTTCTCTGCCGATTCCGTGAAGATGGACACCGTCTTCACTAACGTGGGGTCGCGCACCTACGACTTCTGGGTCTACAACCGCTCCGCCAGCGGACTCCGCTTAGAGAGCGTGCGCCTGCGCAGGGGCAACCAGACGGGCTTCCGCGTCAACGTCGATGGCTCCTACCTCGACAACTCACGGGGCTCAGTGGTCACAGGCCTCGAAGTGCGCAAGGGCGACAGCATCCGCGTGTTTGTCGAGCTGACGGCCCCGCCGACGCAGCAGCTGGCGCCCCAGCTCGTGGAAGACCAGCTGCTCTTCACCCTCGAGAGCGGCGTCCAGCAGCACGTCACACTCTGGGCCCACGCCTGGGATGCCCTGCTCGCCGACAGCATCATCGTCGGCCGCGACAGCCTGATACAGAGCGCCACGCCCATCGTCATCCGCCGGGGTATGCGTGTTGACAGCGCTGCCACCCTCACGCTGCGCCACACCACGCTCTTTTTCCACGACAAGGCCGGCCTCGACGTCTACGGTACGCTCCTTGCCGACAGCGCCGTGCTTCGCGGCGACCGCCTCGACCACATGTTCAGCTATCTTCCCTACGACCGCGTCAGCGGCCAGTGGCGAGGGCTCCACATCTTCCCCTCGTCTTACAGCAATCGGCTGATAGATACCGAAATACGCAATGCCGAACATGGCATCGTCTGCGACTCCGCCGAGCTGCGCACCGACCTCCAGCGGCTCTACATGGAGGGCTCCGTCGTCCACAACTGTGCCGGCCATGGCCTGCAGGCCTTCAACTCGTGGCTCGGCTTGTTGCGCTGCCAGTTCACCAACACCCAGGGTGACTGCGTGGCCATCCATGGTGGAGCTGCCATCATCGACCGCTGCACCCTGGCACAGTTCTATCCCTTCACCGCACAGCGCGGCGCCGCCCTCCGCTTCACCAACTTCCACGGCAGCTATCCCTATCCCCTCGAAGTGATGACGATGACCAACAGCATCGTTACCGGCTATGACGAAGACGTCGTCATGGGCGAGGCTCTTGCCGACGACTCCGTCACGCTCTTCAACTACCATTTCGAGAACTCCCTCCTGCGCACCGACACCGTCCGCGTCACCGACGCCGACACCCACCGACAGGTCCCCGACACCGTCAACTTCGTCGGCATCCGCTGGGAGTGGAAGGTGCCTGCCGACTCCATGCAGGGCAAGAAGCACTTCCGCCTCATCGACGAGAAGAACCTCATCTACGACTTCCATCTCGACTCGCTCTCCACCGCACAAGGACTGGGATGCTACTAAATTGCTGAGAGTTGGGTGTTGAGAGTTGAACGACTTCAGTTCCAAAGTGCCCTCGCTTCCCCACAACAGCAGGGATGAGAGGAAAAACCTTTTCCGTTGGCAGCGGACGGGGACGATATTGGCAGCGGCCGCTGCCAATAATGGCAGCGGGCGGGAAAAACAATGGCAGCGCCCGCTGACTTCCCTCCTAAGAACAGCGGAGGGGGAGCTGCGCACAAATTGATCAACTACTATATCATTGCCTAAATATTAATCCAAAAAGAAAAAGTCCCCCCGCCTGGCGCAGCCTTTGATGTTTTTCTGATTCATTTTTTTACGATTTTGAGGCGATAGGCCGACTAACGGAGAATGACTGAGTAGTTACCCATTAGTACTGATGTCGTTAAAAAAAATTAAGGTTTAGCAAAAAGGTGGAGTGTGATGGCCGTAAACTGCCAACTTTTGATTAATTTTGCGACTTGGTTTATGAAGACGAATGAAAAGAATGCAGATGTGCTCCAGGCCGTGGAGCGCATACTGGACAATTACTTGCAGATGAACAATCATCGCAAGACGCCAGAGCGCTATGCGATATTGCGTGCCGTGTACGGCATGGACGGCCACTTCACGCTCGACGAGCTGGGCCAGCGGCTGTCGGCCGACGAGCGTTTCCCCGTGTCGCGTGCCACGCTCTACAACACGCTGAACCTGTTCATGGAGCTGCGGCTGGTCATCCGCCACCGCTTCCAGGGCACCACGAAGTATGAGGCGTGCTATGCCGGCGACAGCCACTGCCACCAGATTTGCACGGTGTGCGGAAAGGTGACCGAGGTGAAGTCGCCGGAGATTACGCAGGCCATCGAGCAGATGCACCTGAAGCGATTCCGCAAGGACGGCTACTCGCTCTACATCTACGGCATCTGCTCCACCTGCCAGGGAGTGATAACAAGGAAGAACAAAAAAAACTCGATTGAAAAATGAATAAAGGAAAAGTGGACGTCCTGCTGGGGCTTCAGTGGGGCGACGAAGGCAAGGGTAAGGTGGTCGACGTGCTTACCCCGCGCTATGATGTGGTGGCGCGTTTTCAGGGTGGCCCCAATGCTGGCCACACGCTGGAGTTCGAGGGCCAGAAGTATGTGCTGAGGAGCATCCCGTCGGGCATCTTCCAGGGCGACAAGGTGAACATCATCGGCAACGGCGTGGTGCTGGCCCCGGACCTGTTCATGGACGAGGCGAAGGCGCTGGAGCAGAGCGGACACCCGCTGCGCGAGCGCCTGCACATCTCGAAGAAGGCTCATCTCATCATGCCCACGCACCGCGTGCTCGACGCTGCCTACGAGGCACAGAAGGGCAAGAACAAGGTGGGCACCACGGGCAAGGGCATCGGCCCCACGTATACCGACAAGGTGAGCCGCACGGGCCTGCGCGTGGGCGACATCCTCGAGAACTTCGAGGAGAAATATGCCGCTGCGAAGGCCCGCCATGAGGCCATCCTGAAATCGCTGAACTTCGACTACGACATTGCCGAGGTGGAGAAGCGCTGGATGGAGGGCGTGGCGTATCTGCGCCAGTTCCCTATCGTCGATTCGGAGCATGAGCTGAACGGGCTGCTCAGCCAGGGCAAGAGCGTGCTCTGCGAGGGCGCCCAGGGCACGATGCTCGACGTAGACTTCGGCAGCTATCCCTTCGTGACGTCGAGCAACACCATTTGTGCCGGGGCCTGCACAGGCCTGGGCATCGGCCCGAACCGCATCGGCGAGGTCTATGGCATCATGAAGGCCTATTGCACCCGTGTGGGCGCCGGGCCTTTCCCCACCGAGCTGTTCGACGAGACGGGCAAACGCATCCGCGACCTCGGCCACGAGTATGGTGCCGTGACAGGGCGTGAGCGCCGCTGCGGATGGATCGACTTGGTGGCCCTGCGCTACAGCATCATGGTGAACGGCGTGACGAAGCTCATCATGATGAAAAGCGATGTGCTCGACCAATTCGACACCATCAAGGCCTGCGTTGCCTATCGCCAGAACGGACAGGAAATCAAGGACTTCCCCTATAACATTGAAGAAGGGATTGAACCCATCTACCATGAGCTTCCCGGCTGGAAGACCGACATGACGCACTTCACCAGCGAGGAGGAGTTCCCGCAGCAGTTCCGCGACTACATCGCCTTCCTCGAGCAAGAGCTTGAGACGCCCATCACCATCATCAGCATTGGCCCCGACCGTGAACAAACCATCCTGAGAAATGGCAAATAAACCCAGTATACCCAAGGGAACGCGCGACTTCGGCCCCATGGAGATGGCTAAGCGCAACTATATCCTGAACACCATCCGTAAGGTCTATGAGCTCTATGGCTTCCAACAGATTGAGACGCCAGCCCAGGAGACGCTGCAGACGCTGATGGGCAAGTATGGCGAGGAGGGCGACAAGCTGCTCTTCAAGATTCTGAACAGCGGCGACTTCCTGGCTAAGACCTCCGACGAGGAGCTGAACGGCCGCAACGCCCTGCACCTGGCCTCGCGCTTCTGCGAGAAAGGTCTGCGCTACGACCTCACCGTGCCCTTCGCCCGCTATGTGGTGATGCACCGCGAGGAGCTGCAGCTGCCCTTCAAGCGCTATCAGGTACAGCCCGTCTGGCGTGCCGACCGTCCGCAGAAAGGCCGCTACCGCGAGTTCTATCAGTTCGACGGCGACGTGGTGGGCAGCGACTCACTACTAAACGAGGTGGAGCTGATGCAGATAGAGGACACGGTGTTCTCGCAGCTCAGCGTGCGTGTGCAGATTAAGATTAATAACCGCAAGATTCTCTCTGGAATTGCTGAGGTGATTGGCGCTGCCGACAAGATTGTGGATATCACCGTGGCCATCGACAAGCTCGACAAAATAGGCATTGACAACGTGAACGCCGAACTGCGACAGGAGGGCCTTTCGGAAGAGCAGATAGAGAAACTGCAGCCCATCATCCTGCTCGAAGGCACCAACGACGAGAAACTCGACACCATTGCCAAAGTGCTGAAGGACAGCGAGACGGGGCTGAAGGGCGTGGAGGAGACGCGCTTCATTCTGAACACGCTGAAGCAGCTCGACATGAAAAACGAGATGCAGCTCGACCTGACCCTTGCCCGCGGCCTGAACTACTACACGGGTGCCATCTTCGAGGTGAAAGCCCTCGATACGCCCATGGGAAGTATCTCTGGAGGAGGCCGCTATGACAATCTGACGGGCATTTTTGGCATGCCTGGCCTTTCGGGGGTGGGCATCTCGTTCGGCGTAGATCGCATCTATGATGTGCTCGATGCGCTCAACCTCTATCCTGAAGGCTCGTTGCAGACCAGCCGGGTGCTGTTCATCAACTTCGGCGAGAAGGAGACGGCCTACTGTTTGCCCGTGGTGGCAAAGGTGCGCCAGTCTGGCATCCGTGCAGAGCTCTTCCCCGACACTGCCAAGATGAAGAAGCAGATGGCTTATGCCAACGCCAAGCAGATTCCCTTCGTGGTGCTGGCTGGCGACAACGAGATAGCCAAGGGGAAACTGACGCTGAAGAACATGGCAACCGGCGAACAGATGCTCGTCACTACAGAAGAATTGATTGAGCGAATCAGATGAACAGACTGAATTATTTTTCCCTGCTCCTGCTGGCCCTGCTCCTGCTGCCAGCTGCCCGTGAGGACACCGTCACCACCATCTTCATCATTGGCGATTCCACAGCCGCCAACAAGAGTGGAATCGACAAGGGAAACAAAGAAAGAGGGTGGGGGATGGCCTTGCAGTGCTACTTTGACCCGGAGTTTGTACACGTTGACAATCACGCCGTTAACGGTCGCTCGTCGCTGTCTTTCTTGAACGAGGGGCGCTGGGACAAAGTGCTGGAGAAGATGAAGCCTGGCGACTATGTCATCATCCAGTTTGGCCATAATGACGAGAAGGCACCGGCCGACCGCCACACCGACCCAGGCTCAACGTTCGACTACAATCTGGCCAAGTACGTGCGAGAGACCCGTGAGCATGGCGGGATACCCATCCTGATGAACTGCGTGGTGCGCCGCAACTTCTTCGTCGAGGCAACGGCCAACGACGATGACGAGAAACTGCGCACGCAGACCTTCAAGGACGGCGTGAAGATGATTGAAGGCGACTCGCTCATCGACACGCATGGACTTTATCGGGTGGCTCCCCGCGACGTGGCAAAGCGCATGAATTGTCTCTTCGTGGATGCCAACCAGATTACCCACGACTTGGAACAGGGGCTGGGAACGGAGGCCTCGAAGAAGCTGCACATGTGGTTCCTGCCCGACGAGGAACCCAGCGTGCCCAAGGGCCGTCAGGACAATACTCACTATAATGTTTATGGAGCGCACGTGGTGGCCCGCCTGCTGGCCGATGCCATCTGTCAGGAAGTGCCCTTGCTGACGAGGTATCGCGTGGAGGCCGACATCACCGTCGACCAGCAGGGTAGGGGCGACTATCTCTCGCTCGACGAGGCCGTAAGAGCCGCTCTCGCCTCATCGAAGGCCGAGACGACCATTCAGGTGCTGGGCGGAACGTGGCAGAAGCCAACGCTTCCCAAGAAGTCGAAGGTCAACATCATTCTTCGGGAAGGCGCTGCATGGGAGTAAACTCAGAATAGACAGAAGCAAGATTATGAAGACGAAGCGAATAGTGATGATGCTGGCCGCCGCTGCCATCGGTATGAGCACGCAGGCCAAGGTAAGGTTGCCCCATCTCATTGGCGACAACATGGTAATTCAACAGCAGACGGACGTCCGCCTATGGGGCTGGGCTTCAGCTGGGAAGCTGGTAAAGGTGTCTACTTCATGGAGCCGGGACGTGCAGAGCGTCAAGGCAGGCAAGGACGGTAAGTGGTTGGTGAAGGTGAAGTCGCCTAAAGCGTCTTATGAGCCGCTGTCCATCACTTTCGATGACGGCGAGCCGCTGACCATCAATGGTGTGCTTAGCGGCGAGGTGTGGGTCTGCGCCGGCCAGTCGAACATGGAGATGCCCGTGAAAGGCTTCTGGCAGTGCCCCGTTGAGGGATACAACCAGTGGGTGTTAGAATCGGCGCAGCATAAAGCCGTTCACAGCGTGAAGATACCCAGCATCATGCGCACAGAACCACAGGAAGATGCTCAGTGTGAATGGCGTGTCTGCGGTCCTCAGACGGTGAGTGACTTTTCGGCTACGGGCTATTTCTTCGCCCGGGTGATGCATCAGGCACTCGACATTCCCATCGGACTGATTGAGGCCAACAAAGGCGGCTCGCGCGTAGAGAGCTGGCTCACGAAGGAGAACTTGCAGAAAAATACCAGCGACCCCACCGACTCGGCTGCCATCGCCGCTAAGTGGCCCATGGACTATCACCGCTCGCTCCTCTGGGGCAATGGTACGTTCAACCCCATCCTGAACTACACCGTGAAAGGCATTCTCTTCTACCAGGGCTGCTCAAACGTGGGCGACCCTGGCGACCAGTATTCGCAGCGCCTGAAGCTACTCGTGGAGCAGTGGCGGCAGCAGTTCGGACTCGGTGAAATACCCTTCTATTTCGTTCAGATAGCTCCTTACGAGAATGGCGACGTAAACGGCGACTGGGGGCCAAAGCTCCGTGAGCAGCAGTTCAAGGCTGCACAGATCATCCCCAATAGTTCCATCGTGTGTACCAATGACCTCGTTTATCCTTATGAGTTCTCGCAGATTCACCCCACTCAAAAACAGCAGGTGGGCGAGCGCCTTGCTTGGACTGCGCTGAACCGTGACTATGGCTTCAGCGAGGTGCTCTACAAGAGTTCATCGTATAAAGACATGAAGATTGATGGCGATGTGGTCTACATTCACCTGCAGGACAACTACCACAGCGATGCTCCCTTCGAAGACATCCGGGGCTTTGAGCTGGCTGGCGAAGACCGCGTGTTCCATCCTGCCCGTGCCCAGCACTTCTGGCGCCAGGGCGGTGGCTATTGGGACGAGGCCATTAAGCTGACCTGCCCCGAAGTGCCGAATCCCGTGGCCGTTCGCTACTGTTTCCGCAACTTCCAGCTCGGCAATGTGGTGAACGGGGCCAACCTGCCCCTCTTCCCCTTCCGCACCGACAACTGGTAATCACTTTTCACTCATCACTTATCACTTATCACTCATCACTTATCACTTCAACACCCCGTGTTTATAGCCAACGAACTTCGCAAGAAGAACATTGCCGAATATTTGCTCTACATGTGGCAGGTGGAAGACACCATCCGTGCTTTCAACTGCTCGCTGCCACGAATCCGTCGTGAATACGTGGAACGCTTTGACTACGACGAGGAGCAGAAGGAAGAGCTCATCGACTGGTATGGCAACCTCATCCGCATGATGAACGAGGAAGGTTGCCGGGAGCAAGGCCACCTGCAAATCAATCGTACCACGCTGCAGTTGCTGTCGGAACTGCACTTGCAGCTGCTCAGCTCACCCAAGTTCCCATTCTACAATTCGGCATATTATAAAGTGCTGCCTTTCATTGTGGAACTCCGCAGCAAGGGAAGCTCGAAGGAGGTGAGCGAGATTGAAACCTGCCTGAACCTCCTCTACGGCGTAATGATGCTTCGCTTGCAGAAGAAAGACATTTCCCCCGACACGCAGCACGCCGTGAAGGAAATCTCCACCTTCATCGGCATGCTGAGCGACTACTACAAACAAGACAAGGAAGAAGGATTAAAACTCGATTGAAATGAACATACTGATAACAGGCTGTAACGGCCAACTGGGCAACGAGATGCAGTTGCTCGAACAACAGCACGCTGGACATACCTATTTCAACACCGACGTGCAGGAGCTGGACATCACCAGCAAGTCTGCGGTAGAGCGCTATGTCATCGACAACGCCATCGACGGCATCGTCAATTGTGCTGCCTACACCGCTGTCGACAAGGCCGAGGAGAACCAGCAGCTCTGCGCCTTGTTGAACACGGCGGCTCCCGGCTATCTGGCAGCTGCTATCGAGCAGCGTGGTGGCTGGATGATTCAGATTTCCACCGACTACGTCTTCGACGGCACCAACCATGTGCCCTATGTGGAGACCGACCCCGTATGTCCCAATAGCACCTATGGCCGCACGAAGCTGGCTGGAGAGCAAGAGGCCCAGCGAGCCTGTCGCCACACCATGATTATCCGCACGGCATGGCTATACAGCACCTTCGGCAACAACTTCGTGAAGACGATGATCCGGCTTGGCAAAGAGCGTCAGGAGCTGGGCGTCATTTTCGACCAGATAGGCACGCCCACCTATGCCCGCGACCTTGCCGTAGCCATCTTCACAGCCATAGAAAAGGGTGTAAGGCCCGGCATCTATCATTTTAGCAACGAGGGCGTTATCTCCTGGTACGATTTCACCAAAGCCATTCATCGTCTGGCCGCCATCACCACCTGCCATGTGCGTCCGCTGCACACCGCCGAATACCCCACGCCGGCAGCACGCCCGCACTACAGCGTGCTCGACAAGACGAAAATCAAGCAGACATACAACATCGACATTCCCTACTGGGAAGAGTCGTTAGCTGAGTGCATTGCCAAACTATGAATCAAGAGATAGAAAGAAGAAGAACGTTTGCGATTATTTCGCACCCCGATGCCGGTAAGACCACACTGACCGAAAAGTTCCTGCTCTTCGGCGGACAGATTCAGGTGGCTGGCGCAGTGAAGAACAATAAAATCAAGAAGACCGCCACCAGCGACTGGATGGACATTGAGAAGCAGCGCGGCATCTCGGTGTCGACGTCGGTGATGGAGTTCGACTATACGCCCGACGGCAAGGACATTGAGTACAAGGTGAACATCCTCGACACGCCGGGCCACCAGGACTTCGCAGAAGATACATTTCGCACGCTGACGGCCGTCGACTCGGCCATCATCGTGGTCGACGGTGCCAAGGGTGTGGAGACCCAGACAAGGAAGCTGATGACTGTCTGCCGCATGAGGAAGACGCCCGTCATCATCTTCATCAACAAGATGGACCGCGAGGGCCGCGATCCTTTTGACCTGCTCGACGAGCTGGAAAAAGAACTGGAAATCAGTGTTCGCCCGCTGAGCTGGCCCATCAATCAAGGGGCCAAGTTCAAGGGCGTCTATAACATCTACGAGCAGAAGCTCGACCTCTTCACCCCCGACAAGCAGCGCGTGACGGAGAAGGTGGAGGTGAACATCGACAGCGAAGAGCTTGACAGCAGGGTAGGGGAGCGTGACGCCGAGAAACTGCGTGAGGACTTGGAACTGGTTGACGGCGTCTACCCCGAGTTCGACGTGGAATCATATCGGGCTGCCGAGGTAGCACCCGTATTCTTTGGTTCGGCGCTGAACAACTTCGGTGTGCAAGAGCTGCTGAACTGCTTCGTGGAGATTGCCCCAAGTCCGCGTCCCACCAAGGCCGAAGAGCGCGACGTGCAGCCCGAAGAGCAGAAGTTCACGGGCTTCATCTTCAAGATAACGGCCAACATCGACCCGAACCACCGCTCGTGCATCGCCTTCTGTAAGGTATGCTCAGGCAAGTTCCAGCGCAACGTGCCCTATTTGCATGTGCGTCAGGGCAAGACCATGCGCTTCACCTCGCCCACGCAGTTCATGGCACAGCGAAAGAGCACCATCGACGAGGCATGGCCGGGCGACATCGTCGGCCTGCCCGACACCGGCGGTGTCTTCAAGATTGGCGACACGCTCACCGAGGGCGAGCAGCTCCACTTCCGGGGCCTGCCCTCCTTCTCCCCAGAGCTGTTCAAATATATCGAGAACGACGACCCGATGAAGGCCAAGCAGCTGCAGAAGGGCATCGACCAGCTGATGGACGAAGGCGTGGCTCAGCTGTTTGTGAACCAGTTCAACAACCGCAAGATTATCGGTACCGTGGGCCAGCTGCAGTTTGAGGTCATTCAGTACCGGCTGGAGAACGAGTACAATGCCAAGTGCCGCTGGGAGTCTGTCCACCTCTACAAGGCCTGCTGGATCAGCAGCGACGATGACGAGGAGCTGGAGCAGTTCAAGAAGCGCAAGTACCAGTATATGGCCAAGGACAAAGAGGGTAGGGATGTCTTCCTGGCCGACTCGGGCTATATGCTACAGATGGCGCAGCAGGACTTCAAGCACCTGCAGTTCCACTTCACCTCGGAGTTCTGAAAACATAGGGAAATACAGACAACAAAAACAACTTAGGGCAACCATCTTTTCTTACGTAAGGAAAGAGCGTTGCCCTAAGTTGTAAATGCCAACCGTGCTACAAATCTCATTTTCCTTTTCACAATTCCTTAGATGTTTAGAATTGCCGTTTTTTCTATACTATAACTAATAATCCTATGACCCCCAAAGGGCACTTTCATGGCTCAGTCCTCGTCCTCCTCGTCCATGTCGAGCAGCCGGAGGGCTTTCTTGGTGAGGAATGGGCGCATCTTCGTGAGCGGCACCGAGAACTCCGGCTTGCCTGCGGCATAGTAAGAAATCTCGTAGGGCTGATAGATGAAGGTGACGCCATCCTCGGTGATGTACGGTTCTGCATCGGGCATGGGAATGTTATAGACATCCTCCACGTTGATGAGCTCTTCGCCCAGCTCCTCGTCGGTCATGTTGTCGGGGTTCTTGCTGAAGAAATCCTTCAGCCCCTTGCGCATCAGCTTCTGGAACTTCTCGCCGTCGATATTGCGCAGCATCTCCTTTGAGAAGCGCTGACCGCCGTCGAAGAAGGTGACGCCATTCTCGTAACTGATGCCGTGAATGCCGCCTTCATAGAGCTCGGTATAGCCCATGAAGGTGACGTAGTCGTCGGTCTCGTAGAGTTTCGAGAACGACCAGTCGTGGTACACCTCGTTGACGTAGTCGTCTTCCTCCTCCTCGTATCCAGCAGCAATCTCCTTCAGGCGTTCCATCGTCCCGTTTCCGAAGTAATCGGTAACGCCCTGGCCATCGTCCAGCTCCACCTCGTCGCTTTCCAGGCCCACCCATTCGGCAATGTATTGCCTGATGGCATTGACCAGTTCCTTTTCGCCCTTGACGGGGTATTCGATGATGATGGTACTATGGGCCATGCCGACAGTGTCTGTGAACTGATAGTCTTTCAGCTTCAGCTCCACACGGTCATCATCGTCGTCGTCGTCGGCGTTGTCGCTGGAAACCGAGCGGGGCTTCTGGTTACAGCTCAGCATAACCAGAAGCCCCATCGTTGTAATCAGGAACTTTTTCATTCCAAATTTAGTTTAGAGTTGACAGTTAAGAGTTGAGAAACTTTAGTTGAGTGCCGAGAGGCTCGGTTGTAAAGTCTCTCAACTCTCAACGCTAAACACACAACTACTCGCCCTTGATGGCAGCCACACCGGGAAGCACCTTGCCCTCGATGGCCTCGAGCAGAGCACCACCACCAGTAGAGATGTAGCTCACCTGGTCAGCCAGGCCGAACTTGTTGACGCAAGCCACCGAGTCGCCACCGCCGATGAGCGAGAAGGCACCCTCGGCCGTAGCCTTGGCGATGGCCTCGCCAATGGCGCGGCTGCCTGCGGTGAAGTTGTCGCACTCGAACACGCCGGCAGGACCGTTCCACAGGATGGTCTTGGCGCCGTTGATAGCCTCGGCAAATGCCTTCTGGCTCTCAGGACCGGCATCGACGCCCTCGAAGCCCTCGGGCACCTTGTCGGCGGGGCAGTTGATGATTTCAGCGCCTTCCTTCACGGTCATCGTGCCGAAGTCGAGGCCGTTGGTGGCGGTGCAGTCGCTGCCAAGCACCAGCTCCACGCCGTTCTTCTTGGCCAGCTCCTCAACGCCCAGGGCCACGTCGAGCTTGTCGAGCTCCACGATGCTGTTGCCAATCTCACCATTGTGAGCCTTGGCGAAGGTGTAGGTCATGCCACCGCAGAGGATGAGCTTGTCGACCTTGCCCAGCAGGTTCTCAATGATGCCAATCTTCGAGCTCACCTTCGAGCCACCCATGATGGCCACAAAGGGGCGCTTGATGTTGCTCAGCACGTTGTCAACGGCCTGCACTTCCTTCTCCATGAGCAGGCCGAGCATCTTGTTGTCGGCATCGAAGTAGTCGGCGATGACGGCAGTAGAGGCGTGCTTGCGGTGAGCGGTGCCGAAGGCGTCCATCACGTAGCAGTCGGCATAGCTGGCCAGCGTCTTGGCGAACTCCTTCTGGCTCTTCTTCATGGCCTTCTTGGCCTCGTCGTAGGCGGGGTCGGCCTTGTCGATGCCCACGGGCTTGCCTTCCTCCTCGGGATAGTAGCGCAGGTTCTCGAGCAGCAGAGCCTCGCCCATCTTCAGGGCAGCAGCAGCGTCGGCAGCCTTGGCGCAGTCGGGAGCGAAAGCCACGGGCACTCCGAGAGCCTTCTCCACGGCCTCACGAATCTGACCCAGCGACAGCTTCGGGTTCACCTTGCCCTTGGGCTTGCCCATGTGGCTCATGATGATGACAGCGCCACCGTCGGCCAGAATCTTCTTCAGCGTGGGCAGGGCACCGCGAATGCGGGTGTCGTCAGTAATCTTACCATTCTCATCGAGGGGCACGTTGAAGTCAACGCGCACGATTGCCTTCTTACCGGCAAAGTTCATTTCGTTGATTGTCATTTTGATTTACAATTTTAATATAAAACTTAATTAATGGTTTCTGAACCTGAGCGCAAAGATACAATAAATAATTCACATAACGCGCATGTGAACCTATTATTTTAGCTTTTTTATTACTACCGCCTTTCTTTGCGACAGCTCGCCGGGATTTGTTCCGGGTTCGCCCTCGGGCACGGTCAGCCCCCAGCGTCCGTAGAACTGCTGCCAGTAGGGGGTGATGCTGCCCGTTTCGTCGTGGAAAGACATGGGAATCGTATGGAACAGCCTTCGCCCGTGTTTGTCCACAAAGGCCAGCTGCACCAGCTCGGAGCAGTAGATGGCCTCAGCGGTTGGCAGGAAGAGCGAGTCGTAGGGCAAACCGAGGTATTGGCGGGCGTTGCGGAGCGATTGCTCCACGTCGGCACCTCTCACGCGGCCTCGCACGTAGTAGCCGGCCTCGCGCAGCAGCACCGTGTCCAGTAGGGTAGTGACCACTCCCGCTCTGGGAATGGCTTCCAGCACTTGTCCACGCCCCACATAGATAGCGACGTGGTCGGTTTGTCCAGGTGTCACGTCGGTGATATGGTTTCCCTGGCTGACTACATGAAACAGCAGGTCTCCACGACGAAGACCATGGCGTGCTCCGGCGCATCCTGCAAGCAGCATCGTCAAGGCAAAAATAGCATATTTCATAAGCGCTGCAAAGGTAGTTATTTCGGTTCGTTTATTGTTCAAAATTATCTTAAATTTCCTTAAATAAAAAGTACAGGATTTCGATGCAATTTAGGTCGAAAAAAGACCGTTTTTGACCGTTGACGAGTGATAATGACTGGTAAAAACATGGACAGAAGGCCCGATTTTTGCACAAATCGTATGGTTCTGTGCGGCTTTTTCGCGTTTTTGGGGCATGTTTCTCTCGATTTTAAGCACGCCAAATTTTCAAAAGTCAACGCCGCAGAAAAATTTGGCGTTGACTTTTGAAAACGAAAAGGCCCGAAATTTTCCAAATTTAATCCTAACGAATTGTTACTTAGCGGGTTAGTAAAACGGCTCAAAATTCGTTTTTTTTCAGCCAAAAATTTTCTCGCGCGAAATTTTCGATTTCTGGCGAGGGGTAAGTGTTCATTATTTCCTTAAAATTATTTTAATTTAACTGTTTACTAAGTCTAAATAACTGACCGTTCAAATAGTATTTTTGAAAGGCCCAAAACCAGACGTTTTTTAAGGGCTCCTTTTCAAAACCCATTCGACCGTGAATCGGCATTATGATAAATAGAGTGTTTCAAAAAAGTATTCTCTCTCGCTCCCTCCATTCCATTGGTCAAATAAAGAAATCTGGTTCTGAGGAAAAGTTTGTTTAGAAAACATGAGACGATTATTTTGTCAATTGGAAAAATATCTGTACTTTTGCACGTGAAAATAAAAACGGCAATGAACGACATCAAAAAAATAGTGCTCACAGGCGGCCCATGCGCAGGAAAGACAACCGCGCTGGTAAAAGTGATTGAGCATTTCTCAAGTCTCGGTTATAAGGTGTTCACCATTCCCGAGGTTCCAACATTGTTCACGCAGGCTGGCATGAACTACCTAACGAAGAACAAGGCTTTCTTCTATGAAGGCGAAAAAGCCACGCTGGAGATTCAGCTGGCACTCGAGGACAAGTTCCTGCGCATGGCAGAACAATGCACAAAACCGAGCATCATCGTTTGCGACCGCGGAGCCATGGACATTTCGGCTTACATGGAGCCTGAGATGTGGGATGAGCTGACGCGTGCCGTGGGCACGACGACGCCGCAGCTGCGCGAACGCTACGATGCCGTGCTCCACCTGGTGTCGGCTGCCGACGGCGCTGAGCAGTATTACACCACGGCCAACAATGCCCAGCGCTATGAACAGATGAACGAGGAAGGGCTTCGCATAGCCCGGCTGCTCGACAAGAAGGTCATTCATGCCTGGACGGGCCATCCTCACCTGCGCGTCATCAACAACCATGATGATTTTGAGACCAAGATGCGCCGCGTCATCAAGGAAATCAGCAACGTGCTGACGCTTCCCCAACCCATTGAAGAAGAACGGAAATATATCGTCGAAGTGGCCGGAGCACTGCCCGAAGATGCCATTGAGAGCGAAATCTGGCAGACCTACCTGCAAAGCGAACCCGATGCTGAAGTTCGCCTGCGCAAGCGTTCCTGGGGCCGCAAGGAGGTCTTCGTGCACACCACGAAGAAAAAGACCGCCGAGAACGAGGAACTGGTCACCGAGCGGCAAATCAACCAGAGCCTGTTCGAGATGATGCTCTCGCTGGCCGACCCACGGCGCAACCCCATCCACAAGCGCCGTAGCAGCTTCATCTGGAAAGGACAATACTTCGAGGTGGACAGCTATATGGACCAGTTGCAGGGACTCACCATCCTGGAAACCAAGGGAATAGCACAGGGAGAAGACCTCAAGCTGCCCCCATTCCTGCGCATCGTGAAGGAAGTGACAGGCCAGCAGGAATACTACAACTATAATCTGGCCAAGAAACAATAATAAGAGGTAATAATACATTATTTATATATGATACTCGACAAGATTAACGAACTACTGAAAGAAGTAGAAACGCTGAAAGCCAACAACGCAGAGGAAGTAGAACAGCTGCGACTGAAATATCTCAGCAAGAAAGGTGAGATAACTGCCCTGATGAACGACTTCCGCGAGGTGGCCGCAGAGCAGAAGAAGGAAGTGGGCATGAGAATCAACCAGCTGAAGCAGATGGCGCAGGAGCGCATCAACCAGCTGCGCGAGAGCTGCCAGACACAGGAGGGCGGCGACGAGACCATCGACCTGACGCGCACCCCCTACCCCATCCGCCTCGGCACGCGCCATCCGCTCACCATCGTCACCAACGAGATTATCGACATCTTCAGCCGCATGGGCTTCGTGCTGGCCGACGGCCCCGAGGTGGAGGACGACCTGCATGTGTTCACGAAGATGAACTTTGCTGCCGACCACCCCGCCCGCGACATGCAGGACACCTTCTTTGTCAGCCAGCACCCTAACGACGTGACCAAGAACATCCTGCTGCGCTCGCACACCTCGAGCGTTCAGGCACGCGTGATGGAACAGATGCACACCGAAGACGGCAAGCTGACGGCCCCCATCCGCGTCATCTGTCCCGGTCGCGTCTACCGCAACGAGGCCATCACCGCCCGCGCCCACTGTTTCTTCCATCAGGTGGAAGGTCTCTACATCGATAAGAACGTCTCGTTCACCGACTTGAAGCAGGTGCTCCTCTCGTTTGCCCGCGAGATGTTCGGTGCCGACACGAAGATTCGCCTGCGCCCCAGCTATTTCCCCTTCACCGAGCCAAGCGCCGAGATGGACATCTCGTGCTTCATCTGCGGCGGCGAAGGCTGCGGATTCTGCAAGCATACCGGCTGGGTGGAAATCCTCGGTTGCGGCATGGTCGACCCCAACGTGCTCGAACAATGCGGCATCGACTCTAAGATTTACTCGGGCTATGCCTTCGGCATGGGTGTGGAACGCATCACGAACCTGAAGTACCGTGTCAGCGACCTCCGCATGTTCTCAGAGAACGACACCCGCTTCCTCCGCGAATTTGAGGCCGCCGACTAATTTTATTGAGGGTTAAGAGTTAAAAGTTAAGTGTTAAGAGTTAAGAGACTTTAGATTCGAACATCATTTTCTAAGAGTTGAGAGAGTACACTCAACTGATGTTCGAGTCCAAAGTCTCTTAACTTTCATCGATTAATTCCGCTATACCTGATGTTTAGGTCTAAAGTCTCTAAACTCTCAACTCTAAACTCTCAACTAAAATGAAAGCACTGCCCCTATAAGCCGGGTTCTGTTCCGGCAATTACTGCCGGTGCCTGCCATTTATCTACTGCGCACGTCGCCATGCGCCTCCAGCGTTCTACCCTCCATCGGAGTCGCCATTGCTGGCGGCGTTCGGGCGGGCAACCCTCCCTTTCCCGATGGTTTACATGAACTTGCAGCCTCCAGTGGGAACAGCCCGGCGATCACCCGCCGGCTGGTGGTCTCTTACACCACCTTCTCACCCTTACCCCCTACCCTTTTCAAGAGCCTGGGGCGGTCGTTCTCTTCTTCCCTCACCAGCTGTCGCCAACTGCTTCTACTTTCAGAAGTGGAGCACCCTGTGCTGCCCGGACTTTCCTCCCGCATTTCCTTGCGGAAATGCCAGCGGCAGAGCCGGAGCAGTGCTTTCGAGGGTGCAAAGTTACTAATTTTATTTTAATTTAAGTCATTAAACGAATGTAAAAATTTGCCCACGGCAAGCAAACAGAGTTTAACACGGCTTTTCGAAATGTTAAAATGACGGAAAAGTAACCGCCAAAATGGCAGTTTCTTAAACTTTGCGATTATATTTGCATCAAAATTCGTGATAACGAACAAAAGTATTAACATAATATGACAAACATGAAAAAGATTGCAAACTTCCTGATTCCCACCACCAGCGTGGTGGCAATCATTTTCGCTGTCGCAGCATTCACTAACACGCATGCAGCTAACAATCCTTCAAACGAGGAACAGCAGCAGCCCACCATGACCAACGTGCAGGCCATGCCCGCCGTGCAACCCGTCGACCTGAGCTATGCTGCCGAGAAGGCCCTGCCGTCGGTAGTGCATATTAAATATGTACAGAACTCGAAGATCGAGACTGTAGAGGTGCAGAGCGACCCCTTCGAGGACTTCTTCAACGACCCCTTCGGTGGATTCTTTGGCCGTGGACAGCGCGGACAGGGCGGCACACAGAAGCGCCAGGTGCAGACCCCGAAGCGCACGGCTACGGGCAGCGGTGTCATCATTTCGAGCGACGGCTACATTGTGACCAACAACCATGTGGTGGATGGTGCCGACGAGCTGACTGTCACTTTGACAGACAATAAGGAGTATTCGGCTCGCATCATCGGTGCTGACAAGACCACCGACCTGGCTCTCATCAAGATTGATGGTCGCAACCTGCCGGCCATCGACATTGCCAACAGCGACAACGTGAAGGTGGGCGAATGGGTGCTTGCCATCGGCAACCCCCTCGGTCTGAACAACACCGTCACCGCAGGCATCATTTCGGCCAAGGCACGCACGCTTGGAGCTAACGGCGTAGAGAGCTTCATACAGACGGATGCTGCCATCAATGCAGGTAATTCGGGTGGTGCCCTGGTGAACACTAACGGTCAGCTGGTAGGCATCAATGCCATGCTCTACTCGCAGACGGGCAGCTACAGCGGCTATGGCTTTGCCATCCCCACGGCCATGATGAACAAGGTGGTAGACGACATTAAGAAATATGGCACCGTTCAGCGCGCCATGATTGGCATTCAGGGTGGCGACGTGAAGAGCTACGTCGACTCACAGAAGGAAGAGGGCAAGGAAGTTGACCTGGGAACAATGGAAGGCATCTACATCGACAAGGTCGTTGACGACAGTGCTGCCGAGGAGGCTGGCTTGGAGAAGGGCGACGTCATCATCGAGGTGGATGGCCAG
>CACYME010000014.1 GCA_902775475.1 uncultured Prevotellaceae bacterium | reverse complement strand
ACAGAGTCTGCAAGATTTATGGATGACGGGGCTACCTCTCAGTTTATGCGGTCATGCATGGGCTGTGTGGGTTGCCACGGAAAAATCCGGGTGCGCCGGGGGGAGCTACGCACAAATAGGTCGACTGCTATATCATTGCCAAGCAAAATGACGCGTGCATCCCGGCATGGAATGACGTTGGGTGGGTACGTACTCGCGTCTTTTCTACCAGTTCTGCTTTTCTTCTTGTTCAAAAAATATTCAAAAACGGGCCCGTGGCCAAAAAGCTGCTGAAGAAAGGTGGAAAAACGTTGGGGTGTATCGTGTTTTTTTCTTACTTTTGTAGCGTCAAAAAGAAACACTAACATTCACCGAATATGATTTACAACGAATTAGGAAAGACAGGCCTGCGGGTGTCGAACCTCTCGCTGGGCGCCTCGTCGCTGGGTGGCGTGTTCCACGACATCCGCGAGGCCGAGGGCATCCGTGCCGTACATGTGGCCGTTGACAACGGCATCAACTTCATCGATGTGTCGCCCTACTATGGCCATCTGAAGGCCGAGATGGTGCTGGGGAAGGCGCTGCGCGAGATTCCCCGCCAGCGCTACTACCTCTCCACGAAGGTGGGTCGCTATGGCAAGGACGGCGTGAACACCTGGGACTACTCGGCACAGCGCGTCACCGACAGCGTCTACGAGAGCATGGAGCGCCTTGGCGTGGACTACATCGACCTCATCAACGTTCACGACATCGAGTTCCAGGCAGCATTGCCTGGCGGACTGCAGAAGGTGGTCGACGAGACGCTGCCCGCACTCGTCGAGCTGCGCCGCAAGGGCTTGGTGGGCCACGTGGGCATCACCGACCTGCAGCCCGAGAACCTGCGGTGGGTGGTGGAGCATGTAGACGACGGAACGGTGGAGAGCATCCTGAACTTCTGCCACTATTCGCTGAACGACACACTGCTCACCGACTATCTCGACTTCTTCGAGCAACATGGCGTGGGCGTCGTCAATGCCTCGCCGCTGTCGATGGGTCTGCTGTCGCAGCGTGGCGCCCCCGACTGGCATCCTGCCACACAAGAGCTGCGCCAGGCCTGTAGCCGTGCCGCCGCCTATTGTCAGCAGCAGGGCTATCCCATAGAGAAGCTGGCCATCCAGTTCTCCACCAGCCTGAATCCGCGCATCGCCACCACGCTCTTCAGCAGTGCCAACCCCGACAACGTGCTGAAGAACATCGCCTATGCCGCCGAGCCGATGGACGAGCAGCTGGTGAAGGAGGTGCAGCGCATCATTGGCGACCAGATGTTCGTAAGATGGAAGAACTCATGATGACTTTGATTGATGCCCACAGCCACCTGTGGCTTGTGCAGAATACCCGCTGGAACGGGCTGGAGATACGTACGCTGAGAAACGGTCGCAGCATGTTCCTCGGCGAGGAGCGGCAGATGCTGCCCCCCTTCATGATTGACGGGCGGAACACTGCCGAGGTGTTCCTCTCGAACATGGACTATGCCCAGGTGCAGGCCGCCGTGGTGGTGCAGGAGTTCATCGACGGCCAGCAGAACGGCTACCTCGCCGAGGTGAGCCGCCGCTATCCCGACCGTTTCTTCTGCTACGGCATGGCCGACTATTTGCGCCCCGGGTTCTACGAGGAGGCTCTCCGCCTGATAGCCGTCGACAAGTTCCACGGCCTGGCCATCCCGGCCCACCGTCTGCTGGGGCAGCCGCTCAACGGACCGGAGATGATGAAGATGTTCAAGCTGATGGAGGGCAACGACGTGCTGCTGAGCATTACCCTGGCCGATGGCGACCAGCAGGTGGGCGAGCTGCGCGAGGTCATCGAAGAGTGCCCTCGCCTGAAGGTGGCCATAGGCCATCTGGGCATGGCCAACCCACCCGTCACCCCGCCCTGGGAGAACCGCAGCTGGCAGGAACAGATGAAGCTGGCGCGCCACGAGAACGTGATGATAGAGTCGGGGGGCATCACCTGGCTCTACAACGACGAGTTCTACCCCTTCCCCTCGGCCGTCCGCGCCATCCGCGAGGCTGCCGGCCTGGCAGGCATGGACAAGCTGATGTGGGGTAGCGACTATCCGCGCACCATCACCGCCATCACCTACCGCATGAGCTACGACTTCGTGCTGAAGAGTACCGAGATGACCGACGGGGAGAAGCGGCTCTTCCTCGGCGAGAACGCCCGTCGCTTCTATGGCTTCGGCCCTCTCGTAGACCTCCCCTATATCAAGAACATGAGCGAGTGAAAAAGGGCTCCAAAACGAAGGTAATCAATCATAAATCGTAAATAGTAAATCCGTAAATAGTAAATCGTAAATCCGTAAATCGTAAATAAACAAGATGAAAGCAATCAAGATTTTACAAGAGCGACAGATGGTCGTTGACAGCGTGGCCGAACAGGAACTGGGACCCGACGAGGTGAGGCTGCGCATGCAGTATGTAGGGTTCTGCGGGTCGGACCTGAGCACCTATCTGGGGCGCAACCCCATGGTGAAGATGCCCGTGGTGCCCGGCCACGAGGTGGGCGCCGTCATCGACGAGGTGGGCAGCCACGTGCCCGAGGGGCTGAAGCCCGGCATGGTGGTCACGGCGAATCCCTACACCAACTGCGGCAAGTGCGCCTCGTGCCGCAACGGCAGGGTGAACGCCTGCCAGCACAACGAGACGCTGGGCGTGCAGCGCTGGGGTGCCATGCGCGAGACGCTGGTGCTGCCCTGGGAGAAGGTGATTCCCGCCGGACTGCTCACACCGCGTACCTGTGCCCTGATTGAGCCGATGAGCGTGGGCTTCCATGCCGTGAGTCGTGCGCAGGTGACCGACATCGACGTCGTGCTCGTCATTGGCTGTGGCATGGTGGGCATGGGTGCCATTGTGCGCTCGGCACAGCGCGGTGCCACCGTCGTGGCTGCCGACATCGACGACGAGAAGCTGAAGCTGGCCCGCGAGATGGGCGCCAGCTACACCATCAACACGAAGACCGACGACGTGCATGCCCGTCTGTTAGAGATGACCTCGGGCTTCGGCCCCGACGTGGTCATCGAGGCTGTCGGCTCGGCTCCCACCTATCAGATGGCTGTCGACGAGGTGGCCTTCACGGGCCGTGTCATCTGCATCGGCTACGCCAAGACCGAGGTGTCGTTCCAGACAAAGTACTTCGTGCAGAAGGAGCTCGACATCCGTGGTTCGCGCAATGCCCAGCCCAGCGACTTCCGTGCCGTCATCCACTACTTGGAGCGCGGCACCTGTCCCGTCGACCGTCTCATCAGCCGTGTGGTCGCCCCCGAGGAGGCCCCGCAGGCCATGCAAGAATGGGCCGAACAGCCCGGTCGGGTGTTCCGCATCCTCGTGGACTTTTGTTAGGAATTAGGAGTTAGGAATTAGGAATTAGGAGTTAGGAGTTTTTATCGCGCCAACAGCAAGCGCAGCCAACTCCTAACTCCTAACTCTTATTATTTCCCCCTCGTATAGCAGAACTCATCGACATCGACGTAGCCGCCTACCTTCTTCGTGGCATAGCAGAAAATGCCGAACTTTGTGCCCATGAAGAAACGGCGATAGTCGAAGCCGACGCGGAAGTCGGAGCCAATCTTCGTCCACTGCTCGCCGTCGAGGCTGTAGAAGAACTGCGTCATGTCGTTGCCGCCGTGGCGACCGTTCGGGCGGAAGTCGGCATCGATGCGCAGCCATATCTTCGGCTGCTTCAGCTCCACGCTCTCGATGACCTTCTCCTCGGTGTCCTTCACGGCCTTCTCGTGGTCGGTCAGCTGCACCTTCTGCTCGCTCATCTCCAGCGTGAGGCGCTTGCCCTGCTTCTTGATGGTCAGTGCCCCCGTGTCGCTGTTGAAGGCGGCCAGGCCGGCGCAGTCGCCATCCTTCATCTTCGAGAGGTCTATGGCGATGTAGCCGCTGCACGTGGGACCCTCCATGCGCTGCGTCAGCGTGTTCGGAGCCAGATAGATGGTGTTCACCACGCGGCTGGTCTTCAGTCGGAGGAAGCCCGTCCTTTCCGTCAGCGACCACGCCTCGTCCACGGGGTTGTGGTTCCACTGCCAGTGCAGGCCGAGACGGGGCTGCTCGAAGTCGTCGCTCCTGACGATGCCCGTCGTGGGCTGTCCGCTGACCAGCGGCCGCACCGTCTCGGGCACCTTCCCCTCCTCGTCGCCCAGCATCGGCCAGCCGTTAATCCAGCGGCAGGGCATCACTGTGAGCACACGGCCCACGCCGCCACGGTCCTGGAAGATGATGCCGTACCAGTCGCCGTCCTGCGTGTCGACGATGGTGCCCTGGGCCTCGTAGGAGAAACCGCCGAACTCGCTCTCCAGGATGACCTGCTTCTCGTAGGGGCCGTGGATGTCGTCGGCCCGGTAGCACACCTCGCGGCGATGGCGTCCCGGAGCATAGACGTGGGAAATCATCAGCAGATAGTACTTGCCGTTGTGCTTAATCATGCGCGAGCCTTCCAGCAGACCGCGCTCGTCGGCCTCGCGCTGGAAGATGTGCTGGTGGGTGCCCTCGATGACGTCGGAGAGGTCCTTCTTCAGCTCCATCAGCTCGCCGGTGCCATAGACCACGTAGACGCGGTCATCGTCGTCGAAGAACAGCGAGCAGTCGTGGAAGTGGCGCATGCGCGAGAGCAGCGTCCACGGCCCCTCGGCACGCTCGGCGGTGAAGATGTAGGTGCGCCCCATGTCGCCCCCCTCGTTCGGGGCCAGCAGGGCATAGAAGCGGCCCTTGTGGTACTTCAGCGACGTGGCCCACTGTCCGCGTCCGTAGACGGTGCCGTCCTCCTTCGACAGGTCATACTTCGGCGAGTCCGTCAGCCGGTCGAAGATGTAGCTCACCGTCTCCCAGTTCTTCAGGTCCTTCGATGCCATGACGGGAGCACCGGGCATGAGGTGCATCGTTGTTGATACCAGATAGAACGTGTCGCCCACGCGGATGACGTCGGGGTCGGGCACGTCGGCCCAGAGCATCGGGTTCTCTATCTTGCCCATTTGCAGGGTCTCATAGTCGTCGGCCTTCGCACCCGTCAGACTGAGCAGGCTGGCCATCACGGTAAGTAAAAGTGCAGTTTTCTTCATTGTTCAATAGCGTTTATTCGCTTGCAAAGTTACGATAAACTATCGTAAACGACTGCTCCTATTGTTGCATAGGCTTTGCAAATTGTCTCATTGGGAAAGAAAAATGTGAAAAAAAAACGGCTGTTAGCTGTTTTATGCGTACCTTTGCACAGCAAAATAAATAATTATTGCGAGACCGAAATGATAACAACCCTGCTCTCGGCCATCCTGGTTGTGAACGAAGTGATGGCTTCCAATGTAGGCGAGGTGCTCAGCCCCGCCATCAACTTCGATAGTTGGATAGAACTCTATAACCCCGGAACCACACCCGTCGACCTGGGCGGCATGACGCTCAGCGACCACCGCGGCCACAGCTGGCAGATGCCCCAGGACATGGGCATCGTGCCCGCCGGCGGCTTCAAGGTGGTGTGGCTGGGCAGCGACGACATCAGGGCCGACCAGGCCACGTTCAAGCTCGACTGCGACGGTGGCACCATCACCCTCACCGACAAGAGCGGACAGGTGGTGGCCTCAGAGACCTACCCCGAGGCCATGAGCCGCACGTCGTGGGCCAGGACGACCGACGGCGGCGACGAGTGGGGATGGACGGCCACGGCCACCCTCGAGGCCACGAACGCCACGTCGGTGTTCGCCGCCGAGCGCCTCAGCGCCCCCGTGGTGAGCACGGGCAGCAAGGTCTTCTCCGGCTCGCTCACGTTCACCGTCGGCATCCCCGAGGGCACCACGCTGATGTACACCACCGACGGCAGCCTGCCGCAGGCACCGCAAGGCAACGATGACCCCGCCTCGCCCTGGACCAACTGGGTGAACAACAGCGACTGCGAGGGCACCGACGTCAGCTGTCTGGTGGGCAAGAGCGGCGACGAGGGCGGCGAGCTCATCACCCACATCGTCGACGGCGCCGGCTATGGCGGCACCCGCGGCGTGAAGGTGCACTCCGTGGCCAACGCCAGCGAGGACTGGACCAGCCAGTTCTTCGTCTATACCCCCGGCCACGTCTGGAACTCGGGCGACAAGTACCGCTTCCGCATGAAGGTGCGTGCCGACAAGGCCACCCACATCAGCGTGCAGTCGCACCGCACGCCCGGCAGCTACATCCACTGGCAGATGCTCGACGGCGGCTACAACGTCACCACGCAGTGGCAGGAAATCGTCTACGAGGGCACCATCACCGACCAGCAGGCCGGCACCTCGGGCGGTGGCGGCTGGTGGGGAGGCGAGCCCACGCCGTCGGAGCTGCAGACCATCGCCTTCAACCTGAACGAGGACCGCAAGGACAACAACTTCTACTTCGACGACATCACCTGGGAGTCCTATCAGGGCGAGGGCGAGTCGACCTTCACCAGCAAGCAGAGCAAGGACGGCAAGTTCACCGTCAGCACCACCACCAACTACACGTTCCGCCTCTTCCGCGACGGTTTCCTGCCCAGCCAGCCCGTCACCCGCAGCTTCATCCAGTCGTCCACCAAGTTCGGCTTCCCCGTCATCAGCATTGTGGGCGACAAGCGCTACTTCACCGACCCGAAGATTGGCCTCGACTGCGACGGCGACGGCACCAACGGCAAGACTGGCAACGGACAGGACTGGCCCCGCAACTACAACCAGCCGTGGGACCGCCCCGTGAACTTCAGCATGATAGGCACCGACGGTGAGATGCTCTTCAACCAGGACGTCAACATCAAGGTATCGGGCGGATGGACGCGCTCCCAGTCGGAGCGCTCCTTCAAGCTGAAGTCGAACAAGGTGTTCGACGGCCTGAACCACCTCGACTACCCCTTCTTCCCCCAGAAGCCCTTCATCCGCAGTAAGTCCATCCTGCTGCGCAACGGCGGCAACGACATCTGGGTGCACAACTCGCGCTTCATGGACCCCGCCCTGCAGACCATCATCCAGCGGTCGGGCATCGACGTCGACGTGCAGAGCTACGTGCCTATTATAGAATATGTGAACGGCAAGTGCCGAGGCGTGCTCAACCTGCGCGAGCCCAACAACGAGAAGTTCGCCTACGCCAACTTCGGCTATGACGACGAGGAGCTGGACCTCTTCGAGAACTTCAACTTCAAGCTGGGCACCCCCGACGTGCTCAACCGCATCTTCGAGCTGGGCGCTCACATCAACGACGAGGGGGCCTACGACGAGCTGGCCACCCTGCTCGACATCGACGAGTTCACCAACTGGATGGCCGTGGAGCTGTTCCTGGGCAACGAGGACTGGCCCGACAACAACATCAAGGCCTACCGCAGCCAGCACGACGGTCGCTACCGCTTCATCTGCTTCGACCTCGACTACAGCTTCGGCCTGCGCTATAACACCACCAACGACAACCCCTTCACCTTCTTTGCCAGCTTCAAGGACCTGGAGTTCGTCAACTTCTTCCTCGACCTGCTTGGCCACGACGGCTATCGGCGCCGCTTCATCGACACCTACTGCATCGTGGCAGGCAGCGTCTTCGAGAAAGACCGTGCCGCTGCCATCGTCGACGAGCTGGCAGCACGTCTGCGCCCCGTGCTCAACCAGGTGGGCGATGGCCACAGCCCCGACCGCTGCGCCAACGACATCAAGCAGAAGCTGCAGAACCGCCTCACCCGCATGATGTCGTGCATGCAGCAGTTTACGCGGCTGAAGGTGAAGAACGCCAAGAAGCAGACGGTGACGCTGAAGGCCGATGCCGAGGGTGCCCGCCTGAGCATCAACGGCATCAACGTGCCCTACGCCGACTTCAACGGACAGCTCTTCGCACCCGTACGTCTCGAGGCACAGGCTCCTGCCGGCTACCGCTTCAAGGGATGGCTGCAGAACGGCAGCATCATCTCGGAAGAGACCGCCATCGACCTGCCCGGCAACAACGTCGTAGACCTGACGGCTACCTTCGAGCCGCTTGCCGACGACGAGCTGGCCGCACAGGGCATCACCCCCGTGCGCATCAACGAGGTGAGCGCCGCCAACGGCATCCACGTCAACGAATACTTCAAGCGCAACGACTGGGTGGAGCTCTACAACACCACCTCGCAGCCCATCGACGTGGAGGGCATGTACCTCAGCGACAATGCCGAGAAACCGCTGAAATACCAGATTGCCAAGGGCGAGAGCCTGGCCTCAACCATCATTCCCGCCCACGGCTACCTCGTGGTGTGGTGCGACAAGCTCGAACCGCTCAGCCAGCTGCACGCCTCGTTCAAGCTCAGCGCCGACGGTGGCGACGTGCTCCTCACCGCTGCCGACCAGTCGTGGACCGACCGCCTCAGCTACGCACAGATGGGCAGCGACCAGACCGCCGGTCGCTATCCCGACGGCGGCGCCAGCGTCTGTCTGATGAACGTGCCCACCATCGCCAAGGCCAATATCACGTCGAGCTACGCCGTGGGCATCGACCAGGCCGACCTGACGGGCATCAGCGACCTGGCCGTCCTGCCTGCCGACCTCTCCGCCCGCTATCTGCTGGGCAGCCTCGTCGTGCGTGCCACCGAGGGCACCGACGTCAGCGTCAGCATCGTCAACATGGGTGGGCAGAGCGTGGCGCAGCTCTCGGCTCCCCTCAGCTTCGGTCGTGCCGAGGTGCCCCTGCAGCAGCTCAGCCCAGGCGTCTACCTGGCCCGCATCACCGATGCCCGGGGCCGCACCGCCACCTGCAAGTTCATCAAGCACTAAACACCATAGCCGCTCCCTTCCCGCCAAGCAGGAAGGGAGCTTTTTTTGCATGCCTTTAGTGTACGCTGAACGATTTGCGCAATCCTTTTGGTATATGTTGGCAAGCCGTTTATATACCGATGGTATATTGCCCATATACCGATGGTATATCGCCCATATACCGATGGTATATCGCCATATACATGCATATCGTCTTTGCCGTGGCAAGACGTGAATCACTCATCGCTGGCGAATGGGCGGATGAGTTATACAGGTATGTGGCAGGTGCCTGCAAAAACAAGAAGCATTTTGTGCATGCCATCAATGGTACATCTGACCATATACACATTCTTATCAGTATGCATCCAAGTGAATCTGTATCAGAATTAGTGCAGTCACTGAAAATCCAATCATCCAAATGGATTAACGAAAAATATATGCATGGTGAGTTCAGTTGGCAGAGGGATGAGAGGAAAAAGGCGGCGACAAATTGGGGCCAGGCCATGCCGGAGCGGGAAAAAGGCCACGCCTTTTCCGTTGGCAGCGGACGGGGACGATATTGACAGCGCCCGCTGCCAATAATGGCAGCGGGCGGGAAAAACAATGGCAGCGTCCGCTGACTTCCCTGCTGAGAACAGAGGGGGAACTGCGCCCAAACAGGTCAACTGCTAAATCATTACCTAAAAAATCCAACTATCGAATGTTATTTCGCTGGCTCTATGAGGCGGTAGCGCCCGCTGAGGTGCATGAAGGCGAAGAGGCGTAGCAGTCCGTCATAGTAGGCATCGAAATAGCCGTCGGCGAAGGGCTCGTGGCGGGCTTTCCAGAGGGCATCGACGAAGGCCTTGCGCTTGTCGTGGCTGCAGAGGATGGAGGCTGCTGCGGTGGTAGCCACAAGGCCGATGCTGTGGCGCAGCACACGACCGCTGCCTCCGGCAGGCAGAATCTCGCTGTCCTCGGGCAGCGTGCCGTCGACGCGATACTGGTCGACGAACGTGTCGATGCCCTGACTGTAGAAGAAGTTCTGTATGCGCTCGCCGTACTGGCGCTGCCACTCGGCGTCGGCACCGCTCCACACGTAGTCGAGCGTGATGTTCATCGGCACGCGCCATGAGTCGTAGCGGAAGTTGTTGCTGCCGTTGCGGCGACCGCCCCAGCCCGGCATGGGCGAGCCGTCGTACTGGCACATGTCGCCGTTGAGGCCCGTCACGGGGTGGGTGGCCTTGTGCAGGAACTCGCGGCTGCGGCGGGCACACTCGTTCCAGAGGTCGCTACGGCCGTCGCCAGCCCAGCGTGCCCACACCTCGTAGAAGGCGGGAATGTGGTAGCTGGGGTCGGTGTAGCGCTGTCCGAAGCCGTCGGGGGTGAAGGTGATGAGCTTCGTCTCGGGGTCTATGAGGAACATCTTCTGCTTCTGCATGGCCTGCTGACCCTGCTGCTGTCCCTGCTGCTGCCCGCCGAAGCCCCAGGGGCCGCGTGCCGGTGCCTCGTATTCGCGGGGCATGGTGCAGTCGAGGATGCGGCGTGCCTCAGCCAGGTAGTTGATGCCCGTGTCGTTGCCCCATCGGTTCGAGGCGAAGATGAGCGAGGTGATGAAATAGAGCTCGCCGTCGCTGGCGGCGCCGTCGCTGTTGCGGGTGCCGTCGGTCTTGCAGCTCCAGGCGAAGTAGCCCTCGCGGGTGCCGCTCTGGTGCTGCATGTACTTGCGGCTCCATCGCCAGAGGCGGTCGAAGATGTCTTTCTCGCCGAACTGCACGGCGACCATCAGGCCGTAGGACATGCCCTCGGTGCGCACGTCGTGGTTCTTGATGTCGGAGATGTAGGCCATCGTGTCGCCCACCTCGAAGTAGACCTTGTTGGGGCCGCGGAACACGTCGTTGAACACCTCGCTGACCTTGGCGTCGACGGCAGCGGCATCGTAGCCCAGTTCGACGAACAGGTTGCGAGGCTGGCCGTTGGCAGCGAGGGTTGCCGCGAGGCCCATTGCTAAAAGTATTTTCTTCATGTTGCTTATGTCTGTTTCCTATTTCACGGCGAAGTCGAAGGCCTGCAGGTCGCGGTCGAGCGATGACGTGCCGCAGAGAATCTGGTAGCTGCCGGTCATGGTGCTCAGCTCGTCGATTTTCTCATCATAGTATTCAAAGGCCTCGCCATCGAGGGTGATGGTGGCCTTCTTCGTCTCACCGGGCTTGAGGCTCAGCTTCTGGAAGCCCTTCAGCGCCTTGATGGGAGCGCCGGGGTCGTTGAGGCGCTTCACGTAGACCTGCACGGTCTCGGTGCCCTCGCGCTTTCCGGTGTTCGTCACGGGCACGGTGACGGTCACCTTGCCGTTCTTCTTCATTGACTTAGCCGACAGCTTGGCCTTGCCCAGGGCGAAGGTGGTGTAGCTGAGGCCGTAGCCGAAGGCATACTGCGGCTGTCCGGTGAAGTAGCGATAGGTGCGGTTCTTCATCGAGTAGTCCATGAAGTCGGGCAGGTCGGCAGTTGAGCGGTAGAACGTGACGGGCAGCTTGCCGCCGGGGCAGTAGTCGCCGAAGAGCACGTCGGCCAGTGCACGGGCACCGCCCTGTCCGGGATACCAGGCCTGGAGCAGTGCGTCGTACTTGCCCTCGACGCTGCCGAAGGCGATGGCCGAGCCGCTGCAGTTGACGAAGATGACGGGACGGCCCGTCTCGTGCATGGCGCTCAGGAGCATCTGCTGCACGCGGGGCAGCTCGATGTCGGCCTTGTCGCCGCCCTCACCTTCCATGCGTGCCGAGATGCCGCCGATGATGATGATGGCGTCGGCCTGGCTGCACTCGCGGGCCAGGTCGGTGAAGTCGGCCAGACGGCGCTCGCAGATGTCGCCGCGCAGCATGGCAAACTGTCCGTTGCCGCGGCGGTATTCAATCTCCACGTCGTAGCTCTTGCCCTTCTCCACGGGGAACTCCTTGTAGTCCACGCGGCGACCGAAGCCGAAGCCACGGCGACCGCCGCCACCTTTCGACTCCTCGACCACCTGTCCGTTCACGCGCAGCACGTAGCCGTTGTCGGTGGTCAGCGTGTACTTCATCGGGCCGGTGAACGTGGCGTCGTAGCGTCCGCTGATGCGTACCGACAGCGAGTCGTTGTTGATGCCCTCGGCGAAGCCCCAGGCTCCGAAGGTAGAGAAGTTAAGCTCCTGATAGTAAGCCGTGCGGGCGGGCTCACCGCTCAGCTCCTTGTTGTTCCAGAACTCCACCTTCACGCCCTTGCCGTCGTTGAAGTCCTGCAGATGGTGGACGGTGGTGTACTCGTCGTTCAGCTCACAGGCTTTGTGGTAGATGATCTTCGTGGCGGGCACGGCTTTGCGGATGCCCTCGAGCAGCGAGTGCTGGTGGGCCTTGGTGGGCGTGCCGCCATAGTTGCCGTTAAGCAGTTCGATGTCGTCGGCGTTGGGACCGATGACGGCCAGCGTCTTCAGACCCTTCGACAGTGGCAGCACGGCTCCCTTGTTCTCGAGCAGCACCATCGACTCGCGGGCGGCCTGCGTGGCCAGTGCGTCGAAGGCCTCGCTGCTGATGACGCTCTCGCCCAGGTTGGCCCAGGGCAGGCGGTCGGCGGGGTCGAACATGCCCAGCTCAACGCGGCCCATGAGCGTGCGGCGCAGATGAAGGTCGAGGTCGCTCTCCTTGATGAGACCCTGCTTCAGTCCGTCGGTGAGGTTCATCATCACCTTGCCGCACTCCAGGTCGGTGCCGTTGAGCACGGCATCGACGGTGGCGCTGAGCGGGTCCTTGTGGGTCTCGTGCTGTCCACGGTTGAAGAAGTTGTTGATGGCATCGCAGTCGGTGACGACGAGGCCGTCGTAGCCCCACTTGTTGCGCAGGATGTCGATGAGCAGGCGGTCGCTGGTGCAGCAGGGGCGTCCCTCGAAGCGCTGGTAGGCGCACATCACCTCGCGCACGTGGGCCTTCTTCACTAGGGCCTTGAAGGCGGGCAGGTAGGTCTCCCACAGGTCGCGGTTCGTCGGGTCGACGTTCATCGAGTGGCGCAGGGGCTCGGGGCCGCTGTGCACGGCGTAGTGCTTGGCACAGGCGTGGGTCTTCAGGTAGTTAGGGTCGTTGCCCTGCATGCCCAGGACGGTCTGCACGCCTAAGACGGCGTTCATGTAGGGGTCCTCGCCGCAGGTCTCCTGGCCGCGTCCCCAGCGTGGGTCGCGGAAGATGTTCACGTTGGGGCACCAGAAGGTCAGCTCGGGGTTGCCGGGATAGTAGGTCACGCCCATAGGCACGTTGAACAGCTTGGGGTCGTTGTGGTCGGTGCGGTTCCAGTTGGCACGGGCCTCGTCGCTCACGGCAGTGAACACGTCGTAGACCAGCTGCTCGCTGAAGGCTGCGGCCATGCCGATGGGCTGGGGGAACACGGTGTAGCCGCCCTGGCGCACGCCGTGGCAGGCCTCGCTCCACCAGTTGTACGACGGGATGCCGAGACGGTCGACCGAGATGCTCTTGTTCATCATCAGGCCCACCTTCTCCTCAGGGGTCAGTAGCGAGAGCAGGTTCTCCACGCGCTCCTGCCTCGGCAGTGAGGGGTCCTGGAAGGGATATTTGGGGCTGGCCGTCTGTGCCGAGGCCGTCAAAGCTGTCACGAAGGGCAGCAACAGAAATAGTTTCTTCATCATAGTAGTGTTATTTTGGCATGTTCATGTTGAAGGCAACGGGCTCGGGCACTATCGGCTCTCCCATCTCGCTGGCCTCGGCGTCGGCGTCGTCGAGCTTGAAGAGCATGAACAGCGGCTTCTCGGCCGTGCAGGGCTCCCAGCCCAGTGCGCCGTCCTGTCCGTTAGGATCGCTGCACTTGGCAAAGTTGGTCCAGGCGGTGAGCATCTTCTCGGCGAGGTCCCAGTCGCCCTGCGTCCAGGGGCGCCAGCAGTGCTTCAGGCTCTTGAAGACGAACCAGAGGTCGCTGCTGTGGAAGGCACCCTTCAGGCGGTCGGTAATCTCGGGGTGCTGGCCGTCGTCGGGCAGCGGACGGGCAAACTCGTAGGCCCAGGCCTTGCCGCCCTTCTCCTGGCGCACCTTGCAGAACTCGGCAATGCCGGGGCCCATGGCTCCCATGTCGTTGAGCGTGTAGCCAATCATGTAGGGCACGTCGGCGATGGAGCCTTCACGGGTGGCCTCATCGAACGACTTCAGCGACACGTAGCCGTCGACGATGGGACGCTGCATGAGGAACACGTCGTTGTGGGTTACCATGTTGTACAGCTGTCCCACGGTGTACATAATCTCGGTGGAGGCACGGCGCAGCTTCTGCAGGTCGGTCAGTCCGGCCCAGTCCATCACCTTCTTCGTCTCGGCCTCGCTCTCGGCCAGCGTCGGGTTGTAGTTGAAGAAACGGTTCACGGGTGTGGCGGGCTTGGCCTCTTCGCCCTCCTTGGCCGGCACGTTGATGCCGCCGCCGCTCATGATGACTGCCTTGTGGAACAGACCACGGGCCAGCGGGCTCTCGCAGAGCGTGCGCACACTGCCGGCACCGGCGCTCTGTCCGAAGATGGTGACGTTGTCGGGGTCGCCGCCGAACTGGGCGATGTTCTGCTTAATCCACTTCAGCGACTGAATCTGGTCGAGGATGCCGTAGTTGCCGCTGACGTGGTTGGGACTCTCGGCTGACAGCTCCGGATAGGTCATGAAGCCGAAGATGCCCAGGCGGTAGTTGATGCTGACGAGCACCACGTCCTTGGCAGCCCACTCCTGGCCGTCGAACTCGGGCTCCGAGCCCCAGCCCTCGCGGTAGCCGCCGCCATGAATCCACAGTGCCACGGGCAGTTTCTTGTCGGCCTGTCCGGCAGCCTTCGTCCACACATTCAGGTAGAGGCAGTCTTCGCTGTAGGGAGCCTCGTCGCCATAGCCCCACTCAGAGGCATAGAAGCCAGGATAGTGCACAGCCTGATAGCCAGGATGGCCGAACTTGTCGCAGAGACGGATGCTGTCCCAGGCCACCACGGGCTGGGGCTCCTTCCAGCGCAGGTCGCCGATGGGAGGCGCAGCATAGGGGATTCCCTTGTAGGCAAACACGCCGGGCAGTTCGGCGCTGACGCCTTGAATCTGTCCGCCTTCAACGGTCAGTACGGGACATTCGGCTTCCTTCTGTTGGGGGTTGCAGCCGAGGAATGCCAGTAACGGCAGTAATAAGAATAGTTTCTTCATTGTTGGATTGGTTTTATGGTTTGAATAATCATCAGAGACGGATGAAAACGGGAATGTGGGCCTTGTCGACGGCGGTGGTGACGGTCTGTCCGCCCTGATAGCGCTGGCCGGTACGGTAGTCCTGCCAGCCGTCCTTGTTCTTCGGCAGGTAGGTCTTCCACTCGCTGACACCTGGTTCGGTGACGGGGCTGATGAGCAGGCGTGGGCCGAACATGTACTCATACTTCTGCTGCAGGGCCTCGGGGTCGCTGGCGAAGTCGAAGACGAGGGGCCGCATCAGCGTGTAACCCTGCTCGGCCACCGCCACGGCGCAGCTGTCGATGTAGGGCAGCAGGTGCTCGCGTTCCTTGATGCAGTCGGCAATGATGGCCTTTGCCTCGGGGCCGTAGTTCCAGGGCTCGGTATTGCTCATGTAACCGTGGACACGCATCAGCGGCAGGTAGACGCTCGTCTCAATCCAGCGGAGCATGCGCTCGATGTAGTCCTGGTTCGTGTATTGGTCGCCGGGACGGAAGAAGCCTCCTGCATCGTAGGTCCACCAGGGGATGCCAGCGGCCTGCATGCCGAGGCCAGCGGCAATCTGGCGGCGGAAGGTCTCCCAGTCGTTGCCCACGTCGCCCGACCACAAGGCTGCATTATAACGCTGGATGCCAGGGAAGCCGCAGCGGGTGAGAATCATGGGCTCCCGCCGGTCCTTCTGCAGTCCCTCGTAGACGGTCTTGCAGACCAGCAGCGGATAGACGTTGCGTACGCGGTCGCCCTGCCAGCGTCCGTTGTTCACGCGGCGACCGTGCAGATCGTCGTTCTCTGGCTCCGTGGCGTCCTGCCACCAGGCGTCGATGCCAAGGGGCACCAGCCGCTCGCTGAAGTTCTTCCAGTAGGCAGCAGCGGCATCGGGGTTGAAGAAGTCTATCCAGTCGGTATGGGGGATATAGTAGCCCTGGCTGTTCATCTGGCGGCCTACCTCGCTGTTCTTGTCAATCTTCGACCAAACGCTGAGCATCAGCCTGATGTCCATCTTGTGCAGGCTGTCGGTGAGCGCCTTCGGGTCGGGGTAGTGGTCTTCGTCGAAGCGCATGGCGTTCCAGCCATACTTGCCCCACCACTGCCAGTCCTGCACCAGCGTGCCCACGGGTAGCTGCTCCTGGCGGAAGCGGTTGGCGGTCTGAAGGATTTCCTCCGATGAGTGGAAGCGCTCGCGGCAGTGGATATAGCGTAGTGCCCAGGTAGGCATCTTCGGTGCCGGACCCGTCAGCTCGCGGTAGGTGGCGATGATCTCGTCGGGCGTGCCGATGAAGACGGTGTAGTCGACGGCATCGGCCACGGGGGAGCGGAAGACGGTCTCGTCGGTCACCTTTTTATAATAGACCACGGGCTGGTCGCCGTTCGACAGCTCTGCCGTCAGTTCATGCGTGCCCTTCGTAAGCCGCACGATGGTGGAGGCGGTGGGTGGCAGCCACAGGTTCTTCATCTCGATGACAGCTTCGCCGTCGATGGCGAGGTTGTGGCGACGGGCCATCTTCTGCCCCACGTCGAGCAGCAGGGCGTAGTCGCCCGTCTCGGCAATCTGCAGGGTGGCCGCGAAGCGGTTGCGCTGGCGCACCTCCTGCTTGCCGCCCTCCGTCGAGGTGACGTTCACCGTCTCCTGGCCGCTGGTGCCTGCCTGCTTCTCTAAGGCGACGCTTTGGTCGGCAGGGTTGAAGTCTACCAGGCCGTAGTTGTTCCAGAGAATGCCGTAGCCCTTGCTGGAAATGAGCATGGGGATGGAAATCTGGGTGTTCACCTGAGTGAGCCGGCGCGAGAGGCCGCGCACGTTGCTGTAGCCGTCCTGGAACTGGCCAAGGCCGAAGAGGTATTCGTCCTTGGGCGAGGCGAACGCCAGCGTGGCCTCGTGGGTAGGCTCGCCTCCAACGGTGGCATCCTTCAGCTGGTGGCGGGTGGCGGTGAAGACCACCTTTCCGTTGCGGTCTTTCACTTCCACGCGACCTTTCTTCTCATTGACCTTGACGGATATCTGGCTGTTCTTCACTTCCTCTTGCTTGACGTAAATCCATTCGGGCAGACCGCTGGCCTGGGCCTCGCCGTACTGTATGCGCACGGCATTGGGGGCGATGGCCTTCACGTGGAACTGGGACTGTGCGCCCACCGTCAGGCAGAAGGCGCACAGGGTAATGACAGATGCGATGAGTCTTTTCATGTCTTACTGCTGTGTTGATGATTATTTGAATTGCCACCAGTCGAGGTGCACGTCGCCGCTGACCTTGCTGAAGCAGAGATAGAGGTCGTGGACGCCCGTTGCGCCGCTGACCTTGGCCGTGAAGGCGCGATACTTCTCGACGCTCCCGGTCTTGGTGATGACGGCTGTGCCCACGACGGGGCCGCTGGCGCTGTCGAGGCGGAGCGTGACGGTGCAGCCACCCGTGGCGGCAGCAGTGATGGCGAAGCGCTTGGCACCCTGCTCGCCGAAGTCTACGCCACGCAGGCGGATGTACTCGTTGTCATCGATGTCATAGATGTACATGTTGCGACGCCCCGTAGACTCCGGCATGTCCTTCACCTGCCCCGTGTTGGGGATGCCCATCTTGGCCGACTTCAGTCCGTTGCCCCAGGCCATCGTCTCGGCCTCAACGCGCTGGTAGGGATTCAGCCAGTGCAGCTGCTTCATGGGCTGCTGGTCGAGCCAGTAGGGCACCTCCTTGATGGTGCCGTCGGCATTGTACTCAATCTCGGTGGCCGACACAGAGCGGCGCTCGCTGTGCTTGAAGGTCTCCAAGTGCATCAGGTCGTAGTTCTGTCCGAAGACATAGGAGTGTCCCTTGTAGTCGCAGATGCCGGGGTGGTTGCCGCGGTCGCGCTGTGTGGGACGCATGATGTAGTTCTTCCACTGCCAGGGGCCTGATGGCGAGTCGCTCATGGCGTAGCCCAGCGCCTCGGGGCAGCAGGTCGTGGCATAGCCGAGGTAGTAGTGGCCGTTGCGCTTATAGATCCAAGGCCCTTCCTGATAGTGCTTCACGGCCCAGCCGGCTTTCTGTTCCTCGGGCACTCTGAGGTCAATCTTTGCACCCTCTTCCTTCACAGGACGCATCACGCCGTCCTTCGGGTTGAGCACGCAGATGTCGCCGCTGGTCGAAATCATGTCCTCATTGAGCTTGATGTAGTAGACATGCGGATTGCCCCAGTACATCCATGCCTGTCCGTCGTCATCGACGAACACCGACGGGTCGATGTCGTCCCAGTGCTCCTTCTGCCACACGAGCGGCTTTCCCAGCGGGTCGCGGAAGGGCCCGTAGGGCGAGTCGGCCACAAGCACGCCGATGCCATGGCCGTGGAGTGGGGCATAGAGGTAGTACTTGCCGTTGCGCTCCACAGTCTGTATGGCCCAGGCACCGTTGTCGCGGTTGCGCCAGCTGAACTCCTTCAGCGAGGCCACGGCCCCGTGCTCCGTCCAGTTCACCATGTCGGTTGTCGACCAGAGCAGCCAGTCGTACATGAAGAAGCCGGCCGAGTTGCGCTCGTTGGGGTCGGGGATATCCTCAAAGTGGGCGTCGTGCGACGTATATAAGAATAAGGTGTCGCCCACCACGAGCGGCGACGGGTCGGCGGTGTACTTCGTCTGGAAGAGCGGCATGTTCACCTGTTCCATCGAGCGCATCTCCCACCAGTCGAAGTTGAAGAGCTTCGGCCCCTTGCGTCCCTTGAAGACGAAGTAGAGGTCGGCTGTGGCAGGCAGACTGTTCAGTGCCGGTTCGTAGTTCAGGTCGATGGTGATGGTCTGCCAGTTCTCCCAGCCGCCGGTGCCGGGCACGTTGAGCGTGCCGAGCAGCCTGCCTCCGAGGCTGTCGATGCGCACCTCCATGCGTCCGCCGCGCAGGCCGCTGGCCACGCGGGCGGTGAACGTTCGCGGATTGTTGGTGCCCAGCTCCACGTTCTGCAGCTTGATGTAGTCGCCGTTGTGGATGTCGGTGACGTAGACGCCCACCTCGCTATTCTGCTCGGTCTTCACACCCTTCGAGAAGGCCATCGTCTCGGCCTCCACCTTGCGGTAGGGGTTGAAGGTGGCCACGGGCTTCACGCCCTCGTCGGTGGGCATGATGGTGGGGAAGGAGCCGTCGGCATTATATTTGAACTCCTCCACGGCGACGCTGCGGCCGAAACCACCGCCGCCAGGCAGCTTGCCTGTGTGGTAGAAGAAGTAGCTATGCCCCTTGAAGTCGGCCACGCCGCAGTGGTTGGTGAACGACTTGGTGTCGCTGAGCGGCATAATCTGGCCGGCATACTTCCAGGGACCGGTGGGACTGGAGGCGGTGCTGTAGGAAATATGCTCAGGCACGCCACCGGCAGCGTAGAGCAGTTGGTAGATGCCGTTGCGCTTGGTGAGCCACGGCCCCTCCACATACGAGTCCTTATATTCTTTCCCCTTCTCGCGCTGGCTCATCATGGGACCGCCGAAGGCCTCCTCGGTCATGGGCAGTTTCTGAACCTCGCCATCGATGGAAATCATGTCGTCGTTCAGCTTGCAGTAGTACACTTGCGGATTGCCCCACATCAGCCACGCCTGCTGCTTGGTTCCCCCTCCTTGGGAGGGGGGCAGGGTGAGGCTTTCAATCATGACGGTAGGGTCGATGTGGTCCCACGACCCGTTCTCGAAGAGTGGCTTTCCTAAGGCATCGCGGAAAGGCCCCGTGGGCGAGTCGCCCACAGCCACGCCGATGGCCATGCCGCCCGACCGGCGGGAGTGGGCGCAGATGTACCAGTAGTACTTGCCGTTGCGCTCGATGCACTGCGAGGCCCAGGCGCGGTCGTCGGCCCAGGAGAACGACTCGAGGGCCAGCGGCGAGCCGTGGTCCTGCCAGTTCACCATGTCGCTGGTGGAGTAGATGCGCCACTCCTGCATCCAGAAGAAGTCGGCGCCGTCCTCGTCGTGGCCGGTGTAGACATAGAGCTTGTCGCCCACCACCAGCGGTGCGGGGTCGCTGGTGCACCAGGTCTGCACAAAGGGATTCTGGGCCTTGGGGGCGCCCAGGCATGCGGTCAGCGCGAGGGCTGAGAGAATCAGTCGCTTAGTCATAGTTTTTGCGTGGATTATTTCTTGAGCGTTTCAAATTTTGCGTTCTTCTCGATGGTCCAGTCCTTGCGTTGCGAGAGCTGGCAGTCCTTGCCGATGAACATCTTGGCGGCCTGCTTGTCGCCCTTCAGCTGCCACTGGAGCCAGGCGAGGGCCACCACCGAGAACTCGCCGCCGTGGGGCTGACGATAGGTGCCGCCGTGGCCCACGGGGAAGTTGGTGGCAACGGCGGGCACGTGGCTAATGCGGTGGAAGTCGTCCATGCCGTTCTCGTAGGCGATGTCCTCCCGTCCGCCCAGGATGTAGATGATGGGCGTATGGATCTCGTTGAGCTTCTCCTTCGGGGGCATGGGCATGCCGCCCACGGCCTGGCCGGCGTTCTGGCGGTTGAAGAGGCCGCTGTTGCAGATCATGAGCGACGTGATGCGCTCGTCGGCACAGTTGAAGAGCGTCTGCAGTCCGCCGCACGACATGCCTGCCACGCAGATGTTCTTCGTGTCAATCTTCTGATAGTAGGGCGACTGCGGGTCGGCGTTCTGGGCGAAGGCCCAGTCGATGCTCTCTATCTGCTGCTCCGTGGTCGACATGGGGCCGCGGAAAGGCTCGTCGTTCATGGGGATGTAGCCCGTGGCGACGACGATGAAGCCGTAGGAGGCAATCTCGTTCAGGAACTTATAGTGCTCCCAGGGCGAATTGGTGCAGGCACCGTTTCCCCATACGAGCACGGGCAGGGGCTTCTTGGCGCTGAAGGCCGAGAGGTCCTGCGGCACGAAGATGGTGTGGGCCTTCAGCGAAGGCTCCTCCTTCATGATGGCTTTGTAGGCACCCGTGCCGCCGTCCTCCACGATGCGGGCCTTAGGCTCCTTGCCGTTGCGGGCCTCGTCGAGGAAGCTCACCATCTTCTGAAGGTTCTCCTCACTGTACATGCCCATGCCGTGGCCTCCTTCGGGCACGAAGGTGGCTTCGGTCCTGACGCCAGCGGCCTTCAGCTGCTCATAGAAGTCCTTTCCTTGGCAGCAGGGCACCACGTTGTCCTTCTCGCCGTGGAAGATGATGATGGGCGGGTCGTTGCGGTCGATGTAATGGGTGGCGCTGAGACTGCGATACTTGTCGGGCTCCTGCGAGAGCTTCGAGCCGAGCAGGATGTCCTCGGGGCTGTTCTCGCCCATGCTCATGCCGGGTCCACAGTCCATGTGCATCAGGTCTACGGGACCCGACCAGTCGCAGGCGGCGTTCACCGTGCTGCTCTCGCCGAGGTGGTTGCCCACCGTCCCTTCCAGGTCGATGCTCACCGTGCCCACCGTTGTCTGCTTGAGGCCGCTGGTGGTGGCGGTGATGCTGGCGAGGTGGCCGCCGGAGGAGAAGCCGCTGGTGGCGATGAACGAGGTGTCGAACTTATACTTCCTGGCTTCGCCACGCACGAAGCGCACCACGGCGCGGATGTCGTGAATCTGTGCGGGCCACTTGGCGTCCATGCTCGAGCGGTGGTTCGGGCAGACGACGGCATAGCCGGCACCCAGCAGCGCCTTGACGATGGTGCCCAGGTCGGCGGCACCCTTGCTGCTGTTGCTGAACCATGCACTGCCGTAGATGTGGATGACCACGGGGTAGCTCTCCTTCTCCTGCCTGGGCAGGTAGATGTCGCAGGTGTGGTAGGCCTGGTCGTCGCCTGCATAGTTCACGTCTTTCCACTGCGCTGAGGTCTCCAGCTTCACTTCCTGCATCTGGAAGCCGCCGAAGCCGCCAGCAGGCTGTGCCGTAGCGCTGAGGGCCAGGCAGAGCATTGCTGCTGATAGTAATAAGTTCTTTTTCATGTAAGAGGTTTTATTGGGTTGTTGATTAATGCTTTTGACCTTTAACTCCTTATTTCAGATTCACCAGATAGTCGAGGAAGCGCTCCACGATGGGGAACTGGCTCTGCGGCAGCTGGCAGTGGCCGTGGCCCCCCACGATGTCGCAGGCGAAGCGGTCGGCGATGCCGAAGTGCTGCCACACCTTGCTGGCTGCCTCGGCCGAGACACGCATCGACTCGTCGGCCAGCCATTTGTAGTCGGGGTTGCCCAACAGCAGCAGAGCCCGCGGACACACCAGTGCGCAGAGCTCGTGCTGGTCGTAGGGCAGGCGGTATACGTTGTCGCCGCCGAACTGCTCGCGCTGCGACTCCTTGAACCAGTGGTAGTCGGTCTTGTCGATGTTCTCCACGTCGTCATAGTCGTGCGACACGCGCCAGGCGGCAGCACCGCCGCCACCGGGCTCCTGGGCGATGGTCAGGGCGACGCGCTCGTCGAAGGCACCGCAGTAGAGCGCCATCTTGCCGGCGTAGGAGCAGCCCGTGACGCCGATGCGGCCCACGTCGATCTTCGTCACCTCAGGCCCCAGCTGCTGCAGGCCGTCGATGAGGCGGCTCAGGCCCCAGGCCCACTCGCTGTAGGCACCGTTGTCCTTCAGCTCGGGGTAGAGGCGGTCGAAGTTGTGCTCGCCGCGCTCGTGGTGAGGACCCCACTGGCCGTAGTCGTTCACCTGCTTCTCGTGGAACGTCATCAGGGCGATGGGGCGCCCCTCGAACAGCTGGCGGGGCAGCGAGATGCCGCTGGTGCCAATCATCACGGCGTAGGGGGCCTGCCCCGTCTTGGGATACTGGATGGTGGAGCGCAGCGACAGCGTCTCGCCGCCGACGGTGACGTCGACGAAGAGCGTGTCGCCGTCCATGCGGGCCTTCACCTGGTCGGGGCTCACGGCGGGCTTCGTGCCGATGCCGTAGTGCTGTATCTGGGCGCTGATCTCGCTGCGGCGGCGCTCCCACTGCTTGAATTTCTTCACGCGGCCCTTGCCCTTGCTCCATGCCAGGGCGTCGGGCAGGTCTTTCACGATGGGCAGCTCGCTGGCTGTAGGAAGCTTCGGTGCCGGGAAACGGCTACCCGTGTTCTCCACACTGTAAACGTTGGGTACGGTCTGTGCCGAGGCCAGCAGTACGGCGCACGAGGCGGCGATGGTTGTCAGAATGTTCTTTTTCATTTGCAATGTAAGTTGTACGTTAGTTAATGATATACGTTGCAAAATTACAAAAAATGCCCGACGCTGGGCATTCCCCACGTTACTTTTTTTTTGCTTTATGTCTCTTTTCTGGCAACGGCTCAGTCATGCAGGATAAAAGTTACAGCTCCCACCCCTGACCCTCCCCCCGGCTTCCCTCGTTGCCCCCGGCGTCGGGAACGAAATGGCTATTCGCCGAGGGAAATAGTGTTCAAAATCACCACAAGAAAAAAGTTCACGATTGGGAAGCATTCTGGAGTGAAAAATGGGCGTTTTGGGCCGTTGGGGTGGGGTGGCGACGGTGAAAAAAGTGTGCGGAAGGGGCCAAAATTGCACAAAAAGACGGTTTTGTGCGGCTTTTTTCGCGTTTTTTTGCCTCGTTTTGCTCAGTTTTAACCACGCCAAATTTTCAAAAGTCAACGCCAAATTTTCAAAAGGCGTTGACTTTTGAAAGCGAAAAGCCCAGAAATTTTTCCAAATTTTGCGTAATCGTCTGCTGCATAACGATTTAGCAGGCCCTCTCAAAATTCGCTTTTTTTCGGCCAAAAATTCTCTCGCGCGAAATTTTTGAATTCTGGCGAGGGTTGGGTGTTCATTTTTACTACATTTTCGCCTTGTTTTTAACGCTCTTTAAGAAATTATAATGTCCCATAGTTGCTGCTCAGCCATAGCGCCTTGGTCGGCCTGTCGGCCTCAGAATTACAAGAAAATTGAATAGGAAAATTATCAAAGGCTACGCCCTGCGCTGTTCTTATAATTTTTTTTGAACCAATTTTTTTATAATTTTGAGCGTAGCGACCCCCCGTTCAGGCGAATTTGCAATTCGCCTGAACGGGGTAATGGACTTTCATTAAGTGGCCTCTTACGTAAATCATGAAAATTTCTTTCATTTGTTCATAGGTTTGAGTGATTACAGCCCCTAATTAAGGGGGGGCACTGAAGAACTCAGTGCCCCCGCGGTCAGTGTGTGAATGTCATAGTGTTGTTAAGTCTATAATTTGCTCCCGTCAGGGGAGACTGTTTCTGTCCTGCCGAGCGTCGCAGCATCGCCTGGAAGTGCTGCTGCCCACTACTGATGGCTATGTAACTATAGTTGTTATCCGTTTGGGTAGAGACGTCACATTGTGGCGTTTCTACTTGTGGTTGCAAAGGTACGAAGAATTACCTGATGAGGTATATGCTTTTCGTAACAATTGCTTTTGCAGATGTTCCTACTCGTTTCTTTGTGCACTAATAGCAACTTTCACGGTATAAATGAAAAAGTGAGGCGCTGCTTGCATTGTATTTTATCTTTACTTAATCTTGCGCGTTTCCGATTTTTTTTGTAATTTTGCCGAATCAACCCATAAACAAACATTATTATGACTAAAAACCCTATGCTTGCGATGATGGCCATCGCTTGTCTTGCAGTTTTATGCAGCTGCACCCAGCAGAAGAAGGCGACGGAAGTCGGCCTTCAGGTGAAAACCCAGTATGGCGTTCTGGAAGGTTTCGAACAGGACGGCGTGAAGAAGTTCCTTGGCGTTCCCTTCGCCCAGGCTCCCGTGGGCGAGCTGCGCTGGAAGGCGCCCCAGCCCGTTCAGCCCTGGGAGGGCGTGCGCGAAGCCAAGCAGTTTGGCGACGACCCTATGCAGCCCAACATCTTCGGCGACATGGCGTTCCGTGGGACTGGCCGAAGCGAGGACTGCCTCTATCTGAACATCTGGACAACGGCCAAGACAACGGCCGATGCCCTGCCCGTGCTGATTTATTTCAATGGCGGCGGACTGATGGCCGGTTCGGGCAGCGAGCCCCGCTACGACGGCTCGTCCATCGCCAAGGAGGGCGTCGTCGGCGTGACGGCCAACTATCGTGAGGGCGTGTTCGGCTTCTTTGCACATCCCGACCTCACGGCGGCTTCCGACTATAAGGGCAGCGGCAACTACGGCTTCCTCGACCAGGTGGCTGCCATCAAGTGGGTGAAGGAGAATATTGCCGACTTTGGTGGCGACCCTGACCGCATCACCATCGTGGGCGAGTCGGCAGGCTCTTTCTCGGTGTCGCTCCTGATGTGCTCGCCCCTCTCGAAAAACCTCATTGCCGGGGCCATGCTCTCGTCGGGTGCCGAGGTGCTGCCCTATCTGCCCGCTTCGCAGGCCGATGCCGATGCTGCCGGGGCCGAACTGCTGAAGCGGGCAGGCATCGCCAGTCTGGCTGACGCGATGGCTATCGACGCCGACTCGCTGCAGAAGATACTCCCTCCCAGGGGCATGTCGAACGTGGTGCTCGACGGCTATTTCATGACCGAGAGTGCCGACGATGTGTTTGAGCGGGGCGAGCAGGCGCAGGTGCCGATGCTTGCGGGCTGGAACTCGCTCGAAGCGCATCCCATGCAGGCGCTGCAGGGTCAGGCTCCCACCCTGAAGAACTACAAGAACGCCATGAAGGCGCAGTTTGGCGATATGACCGACGAAATATTTGAGGCGTACGGCATCACAGCCGACGAGGACGTGATGAGCCAGAAGGGCTTCGACCTCGTCTCCGACCTCTTCACGGGCTTCCCCACTTGGAAGGCTTGCGACTATCACGCCAAGACGGGCCTCCCCGTCTATCGCTACCACTATATGCACCCGCGTCCGCAGGTGTCGGCGAAGATGGGCGACAAGACGGGCGCCCTGGCTGGCGGCGTGCGCGAAAAGACGGAAGAGGAGAAGAAGGCCCAGCAGCCCTCGATAGCCCCTGGCGCCGTGCATTCTGCGGATATTGAGTACGCCATGGGAACCCTCGACACCAACGAGTATTACGACTGGCAGGAAGAGGACTACGCCATCTCGAAGCTCTTCCTCAGCTACTACGCCAACTTCTGCAAGACGGGCAATCCTAATGGCGAGGGCCTGCCTCAGTGGACGGCCATCACGAAGGACAACCTCGATGCCGCTCCGGTGATGAAGATTGACGTAGAATCGAAGGAAGTAGCCTCGCCCGAAAGGGAGAAGGCCTACCGCACGCTCGAGAAATTCTACAGGAGCAAGAAATAGGGCCTATAGCCACCCCTCGTAACCATTACGGACAAACGGCACGGATGGGAAGACCGACAAATCGGTCTTCCCATGTTTCGTATGCCTTCCCAAAAGACGATTGGATAGAAAAACAGAAGCGCCAGATTCTTGCAGTCTCAAAATACGGCAAAAGTGGGATTAAAGGGTTATCAATGTAGATTATTCCCCTTCGGTATCGATGTAGAGTATCCTGCCATAGTGGTCGAAGAAGATGAATTGGGTGAACGCATCGTTTACCGGCCATGCATAGAGAGCAGCGTAGTCATCGTTGAATGTCACGTCCTGCAGCCACTCGTTGCCGGTGGTCATCAATGCCACATGGGTTTTGCTGTTTCGCGAGCCTGTGTTGCCGGTATAGAGCACGCACAGCTTGTCGTTGTCAATGAGATGGAAATGGGTGGGATGGTATTCTGTATTCTTGTCGTGCATCGTGTGCATCCATTCTATTTGTCCCTGTGCATCCACCTTGACAATCATCGAGCATGGATAATATACGCCGGCATACATCTCATAATGGCCCAGGAAGTATGTGTTGCCCTGATTGTCTCTGACAGACTGAATGAAGTCTAAGTCGAGGTCAAAACCCCTGTCTTCTGAATGGTCTGACGACGTGCCGACCACTTTACCCGAAGCATCGAAAGTGACGGCCACCAGCGTATCGCCGCCTTTCCTGCCCAGTGCCACCACTTGGCCGTCAGCCGTCTCGTGAACGATATCAAGTCGGTCCGCTAAATCGGAACTCTCCTCGTGAATCAGCCGGCCGTCTGCATCTAAGCGTGCGAAGTAGTAAGTGCCTGGAGTCTCGCCTCTGCCCACAATGGCCATGCCGCCGTCCTTGCATGCATAAGCCGCAGTGATGAAGCCTTTCTTCAGTTTTGGAGTGTACTGGTAGATTACGACGCCTGTCCCGGGATTTACTTTATATGCCGTTTGTGACCATACTGCTACGTTGCCTTCCTCGGAGACGGATGCTTCGGTAGCCGCTATGTTGCTTCTCCACTTCACCCGGCCGTCGGCATCGGTACGGCGCAGGCGGTAGTCTTCGTCGGAATAGTAGTATCTGTGGGTGAAGTCGAGGAAGTCGCCTCCTGGAAGTTGGCGGATATAGCCGATTTCCTCCTCATTGTTCCCATAGAGATCCATCTCGCGCCAGCCTATCAGGGTTGCATACGACTTGGGCGTGGTGAATGTCGTGTCTTTCTTGAGAACGTTTACGCCGTCGAAGGCGATGATCGACAGATGATACTCCGTGTCGGGCGTCAGGGCGCGCAGCGTCATCTTCTTTTCCTTGGCAAGTGTCTTGACGAGCACGCCGTCGAGGTAGATATAATGTGTCAGGTCTTTGTAGAGCGTAATATCGACACGGTCGGTATGAGGCTGCACCATGGCGGGAAGCTCGCCGTAACTGTACGAGGGTTCTTCCTGACCGTAGGCAACCTCTTCCCAGATGGTATCTTTACTGCATCCGGCAGTCACCAATGCCGCGGCAACAAACAGGAATGATGTTATGACAGGTCTTGTTTTCATTTGAAGTCGAAGTTAATGAAGTGCATACACGTGGCGCCGGGATAGTCCATGGCTTTCAACATAGGACCCAGGATGAGTTTGCCGTTATGGAATGTGGCGGTCAGGATGGCAGAGTCTAATACCCTGACGTCGTAAAGGCCCAACAGCTCCCATTGCCTGGTCTTGAAGTCATAGCTGTAGATGCAAGGGTTTCCGCTGTCGATGTTGGTGGCACTTCCGGGACGGCCGGCATAGATGAGCTTGCCGTCGTGCTCAAGGAGACATTGCCCCCAGTTGTTAGAGAGATATACCGACGTCAGTTGCGACACCTTTTCCCACTCATCCTTGCTTGAATCATACACCCACAGGAATCCGTGGGGTGTCATCACATAGCCATTGGTCTCGCCATTGCCCGTCTGCATCACGTCCTCCCTGGTGGGTCTGTCGGCAACCCTTGTCCATTGGCCATTGGACAGGTCATACTTCCACGTCTCCATACATTGTGTATATATATAATAGGTGTTGTGGCCATCATCCGGGAACTGTCCGCCACAGAGATATACATTGCCACCGGCAGCGAACATCTTCATGTCATGAATCTCACCCGTCACAGGCAGGTTGCCCAGATCCTTCCAGCTGTCGGTCTGGGGATTATACTCATACAGCTTGTTCTGCACCGATTCGCTGCTGGCACCATACTCCTTATATATATCAGTGATGCCATACGCCTTGGAACCTATAGCTACCATTTCCGAGATGTCATAGTCCACATCCTTGTGCCTGGTCCATGCCTTCGTGTTGAGGTCGCAAGACACAAGTGTTCTATGTTCCATGCTGGTGAAATAGTACATTTCATCGCCTATCCTGAACGACGCTCTGGCATCGTATGGCTGATCCTGGAACTGGCTGAATGGAACCGTCTCCTCCTCTTCCGCTTTCAAGGGCAGGATTCTTATTTTCTTCGGCAGGAGGATTTCTGCTTCCGGCCAGTGCAGGGCGACATCGTAAATGCCTGGCTCAATGTCTGTCATCGTCACCTCCATCGTGGTGTCATCTTCGTCTTGTTGGAGCAAACTGCCCCATACTACAGGATAGATATGGTCGCCCACCCTGACCTCAACGGGCTTGCCTTTCATGGCTGCCTTCACAAGAATACTGAAACGCCTTTCCGACGAGAAGTGTAGTGCAATGTCGTCAGTAGCATATTTATAGGGATATGCCATACCCTCATAGCGCACCTCCTCCTGATAGCGTGGCTGTCCCCAGACGAGGAGGTAGCTTTCGGCCGTCATTTTGGCCAGACTGACAAAGAGCGACGCTGACTTGAATGAGTTCTTCTCGGTCTTCAGCACGGCGCTTACTATGTATTGGTCGTCCACGGCTGGCACGGTGAATGTCTTCTGAACTTCTTGCAGACGGTCTTCTCCAAGTTCCACGTTGACGGTGGAAAGGGCATTGTCCACATCTTTTGCGTCATAAACCAGTAACTGCAAGCTATGCTTGAAGAACTGCTCACCCTTGTCCACAGTCATATAAGCCGTGAACGAATTGTCAGAGGCGGCTACACACGAATCCAGGGTGATGCTCGGAAGCTTATAATCCACGGCCTCCTTATACTCCTCGGTGGTACAAGCCATTAGCGTCAGCAAAAAGGCAAATAACGAAATATATTTCTTCATACTGTGTGTGCCCCACATTTCTGTGGGTCTATTCTTTTATGGATGATTAACATATATTATTGCAAAGGTATATAATAATTATGAATAAGCAAAAGAACAGGAAGAAAAAATGGAAAGATGAGACATTAATTGATGCGTATTAAGTATGATGACAATTTACGGGACTCTTGTAGCATCAAGAACCAGAAAGGCAGGATTTATGGGCGCACGCCGAAGTCCTTGCGCGACTGGTCGTTGATGACGCGGCTGGCCTGATGGCTGTCGAAGTGCGTGGGGCCAGTGATGAAATCGGGCACGTTGAACGACAGGAAACGGTCGCGGTAGAAGCGGCGCGGACTGCGCTGCGGCAGCATGAAGGCCTTGGTGACCTGGCCGTTGGCATCGACGTGGCAGAAATAGGGACGCGTATAGAGGCCGTCGTCGCGGCGGGAACTCAGCACGAGCCAGCGCGAGTTGGTGCTCCAGTTGTGGAAGGACTCGGTGTCGGGGGAGTTGGCTTCTGATAGCGGGCGAATACGCCCTTCACCGGACAGGTCGAGAAGGTAGAGATCGGCTTCGTGGTGCCAGATGCTGAACTGGCCGTAGTCGGAGAGCGTGTAGCAGAGGAAGCGGCCGTCGTAGGAGGGACGGGGGAAGGATATGGACTTCTTCTGTGCTGCGGCATCGACGATGGTGTCGATGCGGTTGCCGAAGGTGCCAGTAGTGGGGTCGAAGTCGATGCGGCAGAGGTTGTAGCGGATGGAGTCGAGCTGATGGTCGCCCTGGGGCAGGGCGCGGGCGGCGCAGAAATAGAGCGAACGACCGTCGGCCGAGAAGACGGGATAGGTCTCATAAACGGAGTCTTGCTTGAGGAGGGGCGACAGCAGCAGCTCGTTCTTCTCCACGTCGTAGACCTGAAGGTCGGAGGCTTCGTCGAAGACCTCGATGCGGTTGGGGTGGGCGCTGTGGAAGGTCTGCTTGGTGACGTTGGTGGAATAGGCGATATAACGGCCCGAAGGATGCCAGTAGGGATAGACGCAGAGACCGAGCGTCGCGGGGGTCTTGGTGTTGTAGGCGGTGATGGAGCCGTCGGCCTTGGTCAGCAGGGTGGCACCATGCTTGCCACGGATATGCAGACTCATGTTGTCGGGGTTGCCTCGGTTGAAGCTGTGGCAGTTGACGCAGCCCTCGAACTGGGTGTTCTCTATCAGCGGGCGCTCGTCGAACGTGGAGAGCGAGCGCTCATAGATGCCCATCTTGCTCCATACCTCGTGGCCTGGCGCGATGAGCCGGTAGCACAGGCCGTAGTCGATGCTGTCGGGGCTGACGTAGATGGAGAAAGGCTGGTAGGTGTGCCAGCCATCGTCGTACTTGGCCGACACGCTGACGCTGAGCGAGTCGCCACGGTTCTGGCCGAGCAGCTCGTGCCAGTCGTCGAGGTCGAAGTCTGTCGACTCCTCGCCCTGGCTGTGCAGCTGGTGGCCGTGGCCGTCGGTGACGACGGCGTCGATGAGCAATGCCGCCTCATCGGCCATGCAGAAGTTGAGGGGGGCGATGTTCACGGGGATGGTGACACCGATGTAGTCGGGATAGATAGAAGGTTGGGCAGACTCCTGCTTGGCATCGCTGACCGCCTCAGAGGCACAGCTCACCAAGCCCAGCAAACCCATCAGTAGATATATAATCTGTTTCATTGTTTCTGAACGGCTTTTTGTAGAAAACTGGCATAGCCCTCGCGGCCGCCCGTCAGCATGTAGTAGGCCTTCAGGTATTCAAGGGCGAGGCGGTTGTCGGTGTTGCTGAAGTATAGCTTCTCGAGCATGTCGGCAGTTACGTGGTCGCCGAAGAAGAAGTCTTCTTGATAAGCGCATTGGCGCAGCCGGCCATATTCGGGATGCTGGGCGATGGCCTCTTCATTGCCCAGCAGAGGCAGCGTCTCGTTGGCCCAGCTGCGATAGAAGAGGGTCTTCTGCAGCGCCATGAGATATTTGCGGGCCACTTCGTAGTTGCCGAGAATCAGATAGGTCTGTGCCAACCGCTTGTAGCAACGCCCACTCTTCTGGAAGTCGAGGATGGCTTCCTGCGCCTCGAACACCGTACGTTGGGCCACCGTAATCATGCCCAACTGATAGAAGGCCTCGGCTGTTGGCAACGGACTGGTTGCATCGGTTCCTACATCGGGCAGAAGACCCAGGAGGCCGTTCTGGTGGTAGTCGAACAGGTGGTCGGCAAGCATGCCGTGCATCGCCAGGGCCAGGTTCTGCACCGTCACGCCGATTTGGTTGTTGGGCTTCTCGGCGTTGATGGTCTCAAGTATGCGGTTCCACTGCTGGTAGCGGGCCATGAAGTCGTACTTCATCACCTTCTCGGCCTTCAGGTTGCTATTCTTACAGACTTGACTGCCCATGACGAGGAAAACAAATAGAATTGAGAGTTGACAGTGGACGATGGACACTTGAGGCGGTGTCTTCCGTTTGCAGAAGAGGCTGACGAGGAACGGGAGGATGATGGCAGACAGCCATGCGGCATAGAGCAGGACGGGAACGACTGTCGGATAGCGGTGGTAATGGGTTCCATCCCAAGCAGGACCCACCATCCAGTAGAGTATCGGAATGGCTATGATTATCAGAATGCGTTGTATCCATCCCTTTGGCAGTCGGCTAAGTCCCCATAAGGCAATCAGCGTGAGCAGGACTGCCCAGATACCGCCCATCAGTGCATTCTCGTCGAGCAGGAAGATCCAAAGCAGGAACGACGGCACAAAAGTCAGACCATAGAGCCACCCCCACCAGGTCAGGCGGGTCATCAGAAGTTGCACCGCCGAGAGCAGCACTGCAATGACGGCGGCTCCCACCCAGGCAAAGAGGAAGAACTGTGTGCAGAAGCGTCCCAGCAGGTCGGCCATGCCGCCGGGATGTCTGACGATGTCCCACACATAGTTGCCGTCGAAAAGAAACAGTTGGAACTGCTCCTGATAATGCAGATGGTGCGGATAGGCCAACCCGAAGAAGAGCAGGACGGCCAAGCCGAAGAGGAGGGTGTACAATAAACGAATCTTCTTCATCGGAACTAACGGTCAAAGACCCTGCTGAACTCGTCGACGCTAATCTTTACAGGCTCCACCATGAACTCCGGCCGGTTGTAGCACTGCAGGCGGAAGGTGTTCTGTTCGGGGTCTTCCTGGGGCAGCATGAAGGCCTTCTCCACCTTTCCGTTGTCGAAATAGGATATGTAGATGCGGCTGAAGTTGCCGTCGCCCCGGCGGCTGGAGCACATCATCCAGTGGCCGTTGCTCGACCACGATGGGTAGCTGTCGGCAAAGCCCTCGCTGTTCAGCCCAGAGAGGTCGAGGAACGAGGGATGTGCTTCGGCATGAATAGTGTCTGAAACTTGGTCGAGCGGCATGCAGAAGATGTCGCCATCGGCATGTCTGATATGGAAACAGCCATACTGCCCCCTGGCAAACAGCAGGTAGCGGCCATCGGGGCTGACGCGGGGCAGGGTGGCACTCTTGTCCTCGGATGCGGCATCGTAGACCAGCTCCTCGTCGCCGAAGGCGTGCGATGCCACGTCGAACGTGCGGCGATAGAGGTTGTATTGTATGTTTGGATAGAAGGAGCGGATGTCCTTGTCGCGCATCTCCTCAGGCAGCGGGACAGACTTGCAGTAGTAGAGGTACTTGCCGTCGGGCGACCATGTGGGATAGACCTCAAGAAGATCAGGATCTTCGCTGACAACGCTCACAGAGTCGGTCGTCACGTCGTAGAGAATCAGGTCGCTCGCCTCGTCGTAGACCTCAATCTTGTTGGGATTCTGTGTGTGGAATGCCTGTCGTGTCCTATTGGTCGAGAAGGCAATCAGCTTGGCGGTAGGATGCCATGACGGATAGACACCGCCGGAGATGGTATAGTCGCGCTTCAGATTGACTCTCGAGACCTTGCCGTCGTTCACAATCACCGTACCGGCATTGGCAAGACGCACGTGGAAGAGCATATTGTCGGTCTTGTAGTTCTGATAGCTGTGGCAATTGATGCACTGGCCTATTGAATTGTCGTTCATGGTTATCTCGTTGTTGAAGATCTGGGTCTCTTCGAACGAGGTGAGGTTGCGCTGGGCAATCTCCATGTAGGTCCACGCTACATACGACGGCTCGATGAGGCGATACGACAGGTAATCGTCGATAGGCTGTTCGGCAACATGTATTTCAAACGGACTGAACGACAGCCACTCGCCCTTCTGCTGCCCCCACACCTCTACCTTGATGCTCTTGCCCTTCGACGTGGTGAGCATGTCGCGCCATTCGTCCTCGTCCATCTGCACCTTCACGCCGCTGCCGTAGGTCTGCTGCCGACCGTCGGGAGTGGTGAGGCGTGCCACACACGACTCGTATTTGTCTATAGGGAGCATGAAGTTGAGTGGCGCAATGTTGCATGGCACGGTAACGTCGCAATAATCGGGGAAGATGGGTGGAAGTGTAGAAATCGCCTTGGATGAGGAAGGCACATCGGGGTGATTCGCACACGACGACAACAGCAGCAAGGCAAAAGCCAGAAGCTGGAAATAGGGGAGGATATGTCTTTTCATTGTTTTCTTAAGCATGTATTTCGTTTCCAATCTTGCCGGTAATGTTGATAGGCTTACGACCGAAAAGGTTGTACCACCAGTAGGTGTCTCCCCATTCCTCACGCATTTCTTCGCCTACTTTTTCTATTGTCATACCAGGCTTTGCCTTACTTTCCAAAGATGTCCAAAACTGTTTGTAGCGGTCGTAAACGGATTGCTCCACAGGGAGCATCATGCGTTTTTCTTCCGGAGACTTGTCAATAAACAGAATATAAGCCTCCATTGCGTGCAAGGGGAATTCTTCGTTGAGGTGCAGCTTTACATAATTGCGCAGCGATGGCCAGAAACGGCGCGAGTCGCAACGCAGCATGGAATAGAACAAGGCCTGTTCGGAAGCCACTTTACTATCGGACTCGTACCAGAGGCTGATGCCATTGACAAGATAGCTCTCGCTGTTCTCTACGCCAGTGAGTTCGTCGGGATAGCACTTTTGCAGTGCCTTTATCTTTTCAGTGACCGGAGCAGGTTGCCAGTCGCCGTAGAACGGAAGATGGTGCAACAGGGTGGTATAGCGTTCCACCAACTTGTCATCTCCATTGGCCAGGGCACAGCGGGAAAGCATCTTCAGATAGAAGGGCGAGAAGCCTGCCTGTATGGCATTCTCGAAATTCAGGCGGATGGCTTCGTTCACCATGCCATAGTTGTAATAGACTAAAGGTGAGGCGATGTCAAGAAGGGTGACGTGGAGTGTGTCGGGGTTGTAGATGGCTGCCGCATCGTTGCCCAGCTTAAACGAACGGTCGAGCAAGCCGCCTTCGTTCATCAAGGCAATGTTCTTGAGAAACACCATCGTAGTGGTTGGCTTTTTGTTCTCTTCGGCCATGCGGAGCACTTCCTTCCAGTTGTCGTTGGAAGCATAGTTCACCATGCGCATTTCGGCGATGTAGTTCCGGTCGTAGAACATCAGCGATGTGGTGAAGACAATGCCTGCCACGGCGCACAGAAGCGGAACAAAAGACTTGACGAGGTACCTGCCACACAACGGGATGAGCACGGAGATGGCGGCAAGTACCCAGAACGGGACGGAAAGACGGGGGGTACTGTCGATTGGCGTTTCAAAGCGAGGGAACCCCGCAAACATGACAGCGTCGGATTTCAGGTTCGAATAGAACTGAGTATGCCAGATGCTGGCGGTAATGACAAGCAGGATGAGGCCAAGAACCTCACGCCACGTCGGTTTCTCAGTAAGTGCAAGACATAAGACAAAAAGCAAGGCAAACCATCCAAGCACTGGATAGATGAATACCCCCAGGAGATACCAGGCAAGATGCCACTTGCGTGGTGTCTGGCGGGCTGCCCACAACAGTAGCAGCATGGCTAAATAGCCTACCGACTGTGAGAACCAGTAGCCTCTGATGGTGGAGATGTAGACCCAATAGCCCAGGTCGACAACCGAAGTGAGCAGGCAGGCAACGGGCAAGAGCATCAGCGCAGTGGCATTCCCTTGTAGCCGGAAGGCTTTTTTCCCCACAAAGAAGATGAGCATCCAGATGACTGCCAGCACGCTGGCACCTATAGCCGGATGAAAGAACAGCTGTGTGAGCCAGGCTCCCACATAGCGCATCAGGCCAAAGGGCTTCGACAGGAGTGTATGGAAAAAGGGAGTCCCGAAGATGAATTCGGAACGGTCGTGTGCCGTATAGAGGACCTCCTGATTGAGGTATAATATATATGCGACAAACACGATGAAAGCCAACAGACTTACATAGAGGATGGTGCCAGATGTCCTGCTTTTCGTTGCCATTATTTATTTGCTTTAAAAGGCTGGCTCAATCCAATGAGCCAGCCTGTTATTATTCTACTTACAAAGAAATCCTATTCCTCATAGTAAACAGATTTGAGAGTCATAGAGCCGCTGTAGAGCATGAGGTCGAGGTCACGACCTTCACCACCCTTGGCGCACTCATTGGCCATCGTCTCGGTAATCTGGAGCTCATTCAGGCCATCCACCCAGTTTACGTGGTCGTAATAGGTGTTGCTCCACCAACCGTTCATGACCTTCATGTCAACACCAGAAGCGTCAGATATGTCGAAGATCAGGGTCTTCAGACCAAAGTAGACGTCATCAGGAATAGTGGGCAGATGTGCACCTTCGGTAGAGCTGAAGCGCATGGCTGCTGCATCCCAGGCACCGGGCTGGAAGGGTGGCTCGGCTGCAGGATCCTCACCATAAATATAGTACTTTGTAAGCGCGTTGGTGATTTCCTGACATTCGATAGGGAATTCCTTGGTGAGTTCAGTACCGTCAGCGCAAATGGCTGTCAAAACCACGGAATGACTACCGAGCTTCATCTTCTTCCATGCGTAGTTGCCTATGAAATTCTTTCCTCCGATATTCCATACTGCATTTACAGGTGCAGAGGTGGTACAGGTGATTACGTTGCCGTTCAGGCCGCTGGGTGCCTTGTCGACAGTAACAGAGGTCTTTGCCAGAAGTTCATCAAGAGAGATGTGGCCGTCATTGCCAATGTCCTCATGAACAGGGTCGCAGGCTACGTACGCACATACTGCGACAAAAAGCAAAAATATCTTTTTCATTTTCTTTCCTTTCTTTAAATTAATAAAGTACCTTATATTGTGTCTCAGGATTAGCAGCATCCCAACCTGGGTTCTGCTTGAGTTTTCCATTCTTCACGGTAATCTCGGTCTGAGGCTTAGCCAGGAAACCGTTGGTTTCGGTATAGCGCTTGGTCCATGAGCAAGTCATGTGCTCCATCGTGCGCTTGTTGGCCTTGTCGCCCAGACAGACAATCTGCTTGCCGCGCTGAGCCTGAAGAGCATTGGGAGCATACTGGCTGATAGAACAATCCTTGCCAGTCCAACGGCGCATGTCGTTGAAGCGGATACCCTCGAATGCAAACTCCCAACGACGCTCGTTCTGAAGTGCTGTCAAAGAGTAAGCTGTGGTCAGAGGCACTCCAGCACGAGCCTGAACCTGATTCATATACTGCACATCGCCAGTGAGCTCGGAGAGCATCAGCAGGACGTCGGCATAGCGCATCAGGTAGAAGTCCTCGAAGTGGTCGCCCTGCATCTTGTTATCGAGCGAACTACCGGTATAGCCCTCAGCCATTGACCACCATGTGTCGTTGTTTGCTGCGCAAGCGTCGAGGTTAACCTCGGCATACTTCTTGACAGAGTAGCCCGACTCCTCGCAGTCGTCCTTCTCGTAAACATAACCTGCGAGCTCGTTGTTGAGGTCGATCAAAGAAGCCTTCTTGCGAAGGTCGGTGTATTCATTGCCTGCTCCACCGTTTCTTTCTGCATCCGTCCAGTCATCCCAGATGTTACATGAAGGAGTGCCCTGACCCCAGCCTTGGTTGAATGGATAGGTCTTCTCGCGGTCGCCGTTCATGGCTGAAGCACCGTTACGGAGTCCCCAGAACACGGAGATGTAGTTAGAATACATACGTGCAGTGTTGTACGAGCCGCTGATACTCCATGCAGAAGCATTCATGAACTGAACCTGGAAAATCTCCTCGGTGTTTCCATTACCCATGCCGGGCTGGTCGAAGCAGTTCTCACGCTTCATGTCAGCAATGAACTTGTATTCATGAGTACCCTCAAGATTCGTGCCGTCAGGTCCATCGTGAGCCTCATCCCAGAGAAGACTGTTGGAGTACTGCCACAGTGAGCGGAAGTCCTCGCAGAGCTTATAACCGCCATTGCTGACAATGTCCTTAAGCCCGTTGATGACATCAGTCTGAGAAAGTGAAGCAGCGTCGCAGCCCTCCTGCGCTACAAGGTCGATGGCAGGAGCACTGCCAGTGGAGAGGTCGCCAACGCCCTTGTAGAATCCAGCCCAGAACATATATGCACGGGCGATGAAAGCCTCGGCGGCATACTTGTTGGCATGGCCATCGCCATAACCTCTTTCGGTACCCATGAGGTTCTTTGCTGACACGAGGTCAGAGAGAATCTGCGGGTAGATCTTCGTTTCAGCGTCAGCCTGCTCTTCCATCTCTGGTGTAATGACCGAAGAAGTAATCAGAGGCACGTCGCCAAACAGCTGGCTGAGCCAGAGGTAATAGATGCCACGCATGAAGTAAGCCTCGCCAAGGAGCTGATTGCGCAGAGCCCCCTGGTCTGATCTCCAGGGCACGTTGTCGATAGTCTCGATAGTGGTAGTGGCACGGGCAATGCCGCCGTAGAGAAGTTTGTAAGGCTCTGCATACTGATTGACACTCATCTCAACAAGATGGTGCAGAGACTTCACCTTGTTGTCCTGCAGACCGCCGCTGCCGTAGCAGTTGTCCGACATGATTTCCCACCAGTAGAAGATGTTCTGGTTGTCTGCGTCGCCGCCACCCATGGTGTTCATGATGGCATAGGTGGCCGAAAGTTCTGATTCAACATCTGCAACCTTACCAGGGAAGACGGCGTCAGTGACCTCTGTCTTACGAGGATCTGTATCCAGCATGTCGTTGCAAGATGTGAACGTTGTTGCTGCTGACAAAACAGCCAACGATGATAAAATATATTTCTTCATAATTATCTGTTATCTATTATCAATTAAAACTTGATACTTGCACCTACCAAATATGTACGCGATGGCGGATAGAGGCCCAGGTCGACACCAGAAGCCCACGTCACGTCACCACCTGCTGAGCCCACTTCTGGGTCAAGACCGGTGTAGCCAGTGAATGTGCAGAGGTTCTGAGCCTGAACATAGAAGCGGAGCTGCTGGAAGGGACAGCTCTTCCAAATGTTCTTGAAGTCGTAGCCGAGGGTGATGGTCTTGATCTTGAAGTAGTCAGCATCCTCCATATAGCGGGTGGAGTTCCAGATGGTGTTCTGATGACCGTTGGCGGAAATGCGCGGCACGTCGTTGGATGTGCCTTCGCCATGCCAGCGGTTCAAGATCGTGGTGTCGTAGTTCTGGTAAGGAGCATCGCCGTATGAGCGGTAGGAACGCATGACCTGCATTCCGAATGCACCTGCGCCATTGACAGCCAGGTCGAGGCCTTTCCATTGGAAACCGAGGTTGATGCCAAGTGTGACGTCTGGGTTAGGATTACCAATCTCATGACGGTCGCAGATGTCGTTGCCATTAGCGTCAATAGCCTCAGCGTAAGTAATAACGCCGTCGCCATTCCAGTCGTCCCAGATGCAGTCGCCAGGCATTGCGTTGTCAAGAACGGCCTTGCCTGCTGCACGGGCTGCGTCAATCTGGGCCTGGTTCTGCCAGATGCCGCTGTAGGACATGCCGTAGAAGTAACCGATAGGATGACCTTCCTCCATACGCGAGATGAATTCAGTGCCCTGCGAGAGGATTCCGCCATTACCATTAATATAGTGGTTCAAGTTGTTCACACGGATGACCTCGTTCTTGTTGGTAGCAAAGTTCACGCCAACATTGTAGCGGAAGTCCTTGCCAATCTGGTCGTTCCATGTAACGGAAAGCTCAATACCCGTATTACGGATGTCACCACCGTTGAAGTAAGGAGACTCTTTACCCAGGTCATACTGAGGGTCTCTCAGGAAGATCAGGTCCTTTGTCGTCTTCCTATACCAGTCGAAGTTTACGCCCAGACGACTGTCGAGGAAACGGGCGTCGAAGCCAAGGTCAAGCTGTTCCGAGGTCTCCCATGTAAGGTTGGGGTTAGGAACATTCTTGGCGTATGCACCGGGATTTGGCGTACCTGCAACAGATGTTGTCAGGTCAGAGCCGAACTTGTAACCGCCCACGCTTGACAAAATAATAGGAGAGATGTACTGGTATTTTGCCACATTACAGTTACCGTTCTGTCCCCACGATGCGCGGATCTTGAAGAAGTCCATCCAACTCTTGGCCGGCTCCATAAACTTCTCGTTGGTAACGACCCAGCCGGCAGATGCTGACGGGAACCATCCCCAGCGATGGCCGTCGGCGAAGTTGCTTGAACCATCGGTACGCAAGGTTAAAGTTGCCATGTAGGTCTCGTTCCAGTCCCAGCTTACACGGCCGAACCACGAGGCGAGGTAGCCTTCATCGTTTGGACTGCCACCCAGAGAAGCGTCAGTAGCCTTTTCAAGAATGATGTTTGAGAGCCATGCAGAATCCCAGTCTCTTAACGATGCGAGTTGCGAGCCATAAGCAATCTTGTTGCTACCATTGAGGTTTGTGCTCCAGGCTGAACTCTCGTAGCTCTCACCAAGCATGGCAGTAAACTTGTGGCCATTGAAAATGGGGAGGTCATAGGTAAGCGTGTTGAAGATAGACCAGTTGGAGTTAAGCCATGTGCTCTGGCTGACACTATAGTTGCTTACGATAGCTGCACCTTCAGCCGGAGCACGTGGAGTGCCAAAGTTGCGGTATGCGCCGGAACCCCAATTGTAGTTGAACTGCGTGCGCCATTTCAGGTCCTTAATCGGCTGGATAACAACGAATGCGGTAGCGGCAGCGTTGATGTTACGGCTCTCGGCCATCGAGTTGAAGCCACCCTTGGAGAGGTTCTCCCAGGGGTTGTTGAACATAGCGGGAAGCCAGCCCTTACCGTTAGTAAGTTCGCCGTCAACGTTCTGCCAGTTGTAAATCTCGCCATTGCTGTCATACTGCGGCAGCATCGGAGAGGTCTGCAGCAGACTGTGGATATAGCTCCAGTACATGCCATCCTCAGCCAGGTCGTGGCTCTTGTTGTAGCCGATGCTGATGTTCTCACCGATGGTGATGGCATCGAAGTTCTTCGCTTTCAGGAGCACATGGTCGCTGTTGAAGCGAATCGTGTGACGCTTGTAGAAAGAGGCCTGGTCAGCACCCATGATACCTTCATTGCTGGTATAGGTGTAAGAGCCCATGAACTTAGAACGGTCTGTACCACCAGTCAGCGTGACGGAGTGGTTCTGCTGGGCAGCGTTCTTGTTCTTGAACACATCCCACCAGTCGGTACCTTCCCAGCCGTTGGCAACCTTGTCAAGAATGTCCTGTGGAACATTGTTTGGCCAGTCCATCTTTGCGCCAGACGTGTTGAATGAATACTCGTCCATGATGGTCATGTACTGCTGAGCGTTGAGCAGCTGCGGACGCTTGTAGACGTTCGACCAGCCCATGGCGCCGTTGTAGCTGAGCTCAATCTTGCCAGCCTTACCCTGCTTGGTGGTCACGAGGATGACACCGTTGGCAGCACGGGCACCGTAGATGGCTGCCGAGGCGGCATCCTTCAGCACGTCGATGCTCTCGATGTCGGCGGGGTTGATGCCGTCGAGGCTTCCAACCACACCGTCGATGACGTACAATGGGGTAGTGTCGCCATTAGTTCCTTTACCGCGGATGACGACGTTGAATCCCTTGCCAGGCTGTGACGAAGACTGTGTAATCTGCACACCAGGCGTGCTCGACTGCATGGCCTCCAGCGCGTTGGTGGTGTTCAGCTTGGCGATGTCTTCGCCCTTCACCTGCACGGTGGCACCGGTAATGAGCTTCTTCTTCTGAGTACCGTAGCCGATGACGACCACGTCTTCCAGCGTGGTGAAGTCTTCCTTCAGCACGACGGTGATGTTCTGGCGGCCGTTGACACTCACCTTCTCGGTGACGTAGCCCACATAAGAGATTTCCAGCTGAGCATCGCGGTTGGCATTGACGCTGAACTTACCGTTCAGGTCGGTGATGCTTCCTGCATTGCTTTTGCCGAGCACTTTGACCGATGCCCCGATGACGGGTTCACCAGCCTCGTCGTTTACTGTTCCCGTGATGACGCTCTGAGCCAAAGCCCCCAAGGGGAACAAACAGAGCAGGAGCAGCAAAACAAGCTTTTCTACAGACTTTACATTAGACATAGAGTTTGATTTTAGTTAGTTGTATTTGATTGTATATTGTGATTATGTGCATTTGGTTGGTGGTGCAAAGTTATACTAATATATTTTAATTTTGTTTTTCATATGTTTCATACTGTTTTGCGTATGTCTCATGACTTCTCGCGGCGGGTTGAAAAAGACGTAAGAAAACAAAAATGAAAAACTTGCCGTTGCAAAAAGAAGGCTGGAGCCCAGGAGAAGCCTGAGCTCCAGCATTGCTACAAGTGTATGTCTCATTACTTGAACAGGCTCAGTGCCATCTGGTGGAGCGCACGGCGCCAGGTGAGGAACTCGTGGCCGGTACCCTCGGAGACGTGACCCTCGGCGTTGAAGCCAGCTGCCTTCAGAGCCTCCACTGCCGACTTGATGCCATCGGGATTCTCCTTCGAGCCAGTGCCCATGAAGATGTACTTCACCTGATTCTTGTCCTTAATCTCATCGGGGTTGTAGGTACCGCCACTGAGCAGTCCGTAGTAGGCGAACATCTCGGGACGGCGCAGGGTGATGGTGTGGGTCTCCATGCCACCCATCGACAGGCCAGCCATGGCGCGAGCGTCCTTCTTGGCGATGGTCTTGAAGTTGCTGTCGATGTAGGGCACCAGCTCGTCGCAGAGCACCTTCTCGAAGTCCTGTGCGGTGAAGCCTCCGAGGCCACCAAACTGGATGTTGTTGGTCATGCCGTAGGTGCACACCACGATGAAGGGCTTAATCTTGCCCTCGGCAATCAGGTTGTCCATGATGAGGTTGGCATGACCCTGTGTCATCCATGCGGTCTCGTCCTCGCCCCAGCCATGTTGCAGATAGAGCACGGGGTACTTGGCTTTCTTGTCCTTGTCGTAGGTGGGCGGTGTGTAGACGAACGCGCGGCGGAACTGCTTGGTGCTCTCGCTCCAGAAGAGGACTTGTTGCACCTTGCCGTGAGGCACGTTCTTCATGGCGTAGAAGTCGCGGTCGTGGGCGGGAATCTCGATGCCGCTCTCCCAGCGGGTAGAGCCATAGTAGTTGTTGGTGCCGGGGTCGTTGAACTTGCCGCCATCGATGGTGATGTTATAGTAGTGGAAACCTTCGTCCATGGGCCCAGCCGTGGTGCCAACCCATGAGCCGTCGTAGGTCTTGCTGAGCTTGGTACCACCTTGGCCACCCAGTCCGAGGCTGACGCTGACGGCCTGAGCATCGGGAGCTTCGATGCGGAAGCGGGCATAGCCCTGCGAGTTCACCTGGGGATATTGCTGACCGGGCTGGTTGAGCTCGGAGGGCACGAAATCCTCCTTCACGCCGGGCTGCTCGGGGAAGGCGCGGCTGGCATCAAACGGCGGGCGCTGCTGGCCGAAGCCACCAGGGCCTCCGCGGCGACGGCCCTGCTGCTGGCCCTGCGGACGGGGCTGACGGGCCGGACGCTTAGGCATGTCCCACTTGGGGTCTTTCATGTCCTTGATGTACTCGTAGGCCATCTTGGGCTTGTAGTCAACATCCCACGGCAGTGGATAGTTGTTCTGTCCGAGCCATGAGTCGCGGTCGCCGAGGTTCCAGAAGGTGACGCAATCGATGACATCCTTGTGCTTGCGGAACACGCGGAAGCAACGGGCATACTGGTCGGCCAGGTGCTGCTTCACCGAGTCGGTGACGTTGACGCCCTCGCGGCTGAAGCGCAGGCCACCACCCATCTCCTCGTTGACGCGGATGTCGAACTCGGTGATGTGGATGTGCTTCACGATGGTCTTGAACAATGTGATGGCCGAGTCGAGGCGGGCTTCAGAGGGATAATAGATGTTATAGTGGGCCTGCATGCCGATGCCGTCGATGGGCACACCCTTCTCCTTCATCTTCTTCACCATATTATATATACGGTCGCGCTTGTGGGGGTCCACGGTGCTATAGTCGTTGTAGAAGAGCAGCGCATTGGGGTCGGCCTCGCGGGCAAACTGGAATGCCTTCTCGATGAACTCATCGCCGCAGAGGCGGTACATGGGCGACTGGCGGTAGGGGTCGGTGGCGTTGGCATTGTCCTCGATGGCCTCGTTCACCACGTCCCAGCAGTAGATGACGTCCTTGTAGCGCGTGACGATGGCCTGGATGTGCTTTCTCATGCGCTCATAGAAGACCTCCTTCGTGGGGTTGTCGGCCAGCATCCAGCGGCCAATCTGCGAGTGCCACATCAGGCAGTGTCCGCGCAGCTTGATGCCGTTCTGGCGGGCGAAGTTGGCAATGCGGTCGGCGTTCTCCCAGTTGAACTGCCCCTCCTGCGGCTCGGTGGGCTCGGGCTTCATGTCGTTCTCGGCAGTCATGCTGTTGAACTCGCGCTTGATGAGCGCCTGCTGCTCGGGATTAGTCACGTTGCGTTGGTTCACGGCGACGCCAATCATGAAGTAGTCCTTGTAGACGTCCTTCAGCCCTTGGGCAAAGGTGGCTGTGCTGCTAAGTAAGGAGAGTAGCACGGCGGCAAAAAGTCTGTTTCTCTTCATTGTTAGTAAATAAGTAAAAGATGTGAATTTGTTGCAAAGTTAGCCATAAAAAAAAGATTTGACATTCTTTTATGTGTCAAAAACTTTAGAAAATAAAAATGCTGTTCGCAAAAACCCGCCTATGGCGGATAAATGTCAAAATCTTTCACAGAAAATTTGCTTCACGGCGGCGAAGCATTCTAGAGTGAAAAATGGCCGTTTTCGCCCTTCTTCCTGCTCCCGCCCGATGAAAAAACAGGGCGCGAAAGGCGAAACTTTGCACACTTACCCTGCTTTTGTGCACGTTTTTTGCTCCTATTTTGCTACTTTTCGCGTTTTTGTAAGCACGCCAAATTTTCAAAAGTCAACGCCAAATTTTCAAAAGGCGTTGACTTTTTTTCTCAACGAAGCCCTTTTCTTGCTAAAATCAAATCAATACGCTGACAGTCAATCATTTAGCAACACCTCAAAAAATAGGCGTTTTTTCGCCCAAAAGTTTTTTTCGTGGAGAATTTTTAAAATATGGAGGCCAAAAATGGCTTTTTTGTCAAGATTGTTCAAAAAAATAGAAGATAGGCTGATGTATGGGCAGGGCGGATTTCAGCCCGCTCAGTTTTTCTGCCAGAAACTGCGCGTGAAGAGTACGAGGACGGCGATGATTTCAAGACGTCCCACGAGCATGAGGAAGGAGCAGAGCCACTTCAGCCCTACGGAAAGGTCGGCCCACGACATCTGCGGCCCGATGTTCGTGTCCAGTCCGGCTCCCACGTTGCTGATGAGGCTCAGGGCGATGGTGAGCGCGTTGGTGATGTCGATGCCCGAGAGCACCATGATGACGGCGGTGAAGAGGAGCATGAGGATGTAGAGCGTGAAGAAGGCCAGCAGCGTGACGAGGCGGCCCTGCGGCACGTTCTGTCCGCCGATGCGCACGGGCAGGATGGCGTTGGGGTGGAGGATGTGGCGGAACTCATTGCGCAGCACGCGCAGCAGCATGAGCACGCGGATGCTCTTGAAGCCGCCGGTGGTGCTGCCGGCGCAGGCACCCACGAACATCAGGGCACCGAGGATGACCCACGTGACGTGGGGCCACATGCCAGCATCGGTGTTAGACAGGCCCGTGGTGGTGACGAAGGAGACCACCTGGAACAGCGACGACCGCAGCGCAGGCTCGATGTCGTAGTCCATGCGGGTGATGAGCAGGTACATAATCCACAGCGTGGCGGCGCAGATGGTGACCACGTAGAACTTGAACTCGCTGTTGCGCACCAGCGTGCCGAAGCGCAGCTTGAAGAAGCTGACGTAGAGCATCGTGAAGTTGATGCCGGCGAGGAACTGGAACAGGATGGACAGGTATTCGATGGTAGGCGAGGCGAGGAACACCGAGCCGTTGTGGGTGGAGAAGCCGCCGGTGGCCGTGGTGGTCATCGAGTAGTTGGTGGCGTCGAACCAGTCCATGCCGCAGGCCCAGAACGACACGCCGCAGGCCACGGTGAGCAGCAGGTAGATGCTCCATATCCACTTGGCTGACGTGGAGAGGCGTGGGTGCATCTTCGACCGCATGGGGCCGGTGGCCTCGGCGGCGAAGACTTTCACGCTTCCGCCCACTAATGAGGGCAAGACGGCCACGGTGAAGAACACGATTCCCAGTCCGCCAATCCACTGCATCAGCGAGCGCCAGAAGAGCAGGCCGTGGGAGAGCGACTCCACGTCGTCGATGACGGTGGCGCCGGTGGTGGTGAAGCCCGACATCGTCTCGAAGAAAGCGTCGGTCAGGCTGGTCCCCTGTAGCAGGAAGGGTATCATGCCGAAGAGCGAGAACACCAGCCACGTGAGCGTCACCACGACGTAGGCATCGCGCCGGCTCAGCGAGTTCTCGGCGTCGAAGCCCCCGTAGCGGAAGATGAATGCTCCGGCAGCGGTGACGGCTGTTGAGGTGATGAAGATGGGCATGTCGGTCTCATCGTAGACCAGCGTCATGACCAGGCAGAGGGCCATGAAGAAGGCTTCGATGAACAGCAGCGAGCCGAGAATCTTTGATATGAGCTTCCAGTTTATCAAGTGCGAAAGTGTTGCCGCTTGGGACTACCAAGCCAATAAGGGTTTCTTGAAGAATTTCTCTGCCTTGTCGAGCTGGTGGCGGTGGCAGAAGACGAGGACGGAGTCGCCCACCTCAATCTGCGTGTTGCCGTTGACGAGGATGCCGCGCTTGCCGCGCACCAGTCCGCCGATGGCGATGCCACTGGGCAGGCCGAGGGCCTTCACAGGGTTCTTCGTCACCCGCGACCCCTCGGCGGCCACGAACTCGGCCACCTCGCTGTCGGCCAGCATCAGCGTGCGCAGCGTGCGGACGTCGGCGCGCATCATCATCTGGAAGATGTGGCTGGCGGCCACGGTTTTCTTGTTGATGATGGTGCCGATGTCGAGGCCCTCGGCCATGCTGACGTAGTCGAGGTTCTCAATCATGGCGATGGTCTTGCGCACGCCGAGCTTCTTCGCCGTGAGACAGGCCAGGATGTTGGTCTCGGCATTGCCGGAGAGGGCCACGAAGGCCTGCGTGTTCCTGATGCCCTCCTCGTGGAGCAGGCCCAGGTCGCGGCCGTCGCCGTGGATGACCATCACGTTTGAGCGGTCGATGAGCTGGTTGAGGCGCTCGCAGCGCTCCAGCGAGCTCTCGATGATTTTGGCGTGCATGTTGTCGGGCAGGGTGAGGGCGGCGCGAACGGCGGTCTTGCCGCCACCCATGATGATGACGCTGTGCACGTCCTCGTATTTCTCCTTGCCTACAATCTGCTTGATGTAGGGGATGTATTCCTGCGTGGTCATGAAGTAGGCCAGGTCGCCCGACTGGAGCACGTCGAGGCCGCCGGGGATGATGGTCTCGTCGGCACGTTTCAGGGCCACGATGTGATAGGGGTCGTCGGGGCCGCAGAGGTCCTTGATGGGCTGGCCCAGAATCTGGCAGGTGTCGCGAAGCTTCACGCCGAGCAGCACGAGGGCGCCGTCGTGGACGTCGAGGCGCTGGCGCACCCACGAGAGCTTCAGGCCGCTGATGATGTCGCTGGCGGCGAGCACCTCGGGATAGACCATCGAGTCGACGCCCACCTCCTTGAAGTAGGCCTGATACTGCGGTTGCAGGTATTCGTAGTTGTCAATGCGGGCCACGGTCTTCTTCGCTCCCAAGGCGTGGGCGAGCATGCAGGCGGTGATGTTGCGGCTCTCACGGCGGGTGACGCCGACGAAGAGGTCGGCCGAGGCCACGCCGGCATCCTTCAGCGTCTTGATGCTGGTGGGCGACGAGCAGAGGGCCATGATGTCGTAGTTGGAGTCGACGTCTTCAAGGCGCTCATCGTCGTCGTCGATGAGCACGCAGTCGTGGTTCTCGGTAGAGAGGAGCTTCGAGAGGTGGGTGCCCACGGCTCCTGCGCCGGCAATGACAATCTTCATTTGAGTGAGGAGTTAGGAATTAGGAGTTAGGAGTTGTTTGAGTGGGGGAGAGGATAGCCTGCCTGATGCTTTCTTTGTCGAGGCCAACTATCTGGCGCAGCTCGCCTATCTCGCCGTGCTCAACGAACTCGTCGGGCAGGCCCAGTCGGGTAATCTGCGGATGGTAGCCGTGGTCGCTCATCCATTCGAGTACGGCAGAGCCGAGACCACCGTTGCGCACGCCGTCCTCCACGGTGACGATACGCTGGAACTTGCGGCCCACCTCGTCGAGAATCTTCTCGTCGAGGGGCTTTAGGAAGCGCATGTCGTAGTGAGCAGCCCCCCCTACGGCCCCTGAGGGGGCTTCTATAGTTTTGTCGGCGGAGAAGTCTATTGTAGCCCCCTCGGGGGCTGAGGGGGGGGCTAATATCTCCTCGACGTCGTTGCCGATGGGACCGATGGTGAGCACGGCCACGTCGGTGCCGTCGCGCAGCTTGCGGCCGGTGCCCACTTCGACGGGCTCCAGCTGACAGTGCCAGTCTTCGAGCACGCCGCGGCCTCGCGGATAGCGGATGACGAAGGGTCCCATGTCGGGCAGCTGCGCAGTGTACATCAGGCGGCGCAGCTCGTGCTCGTCCATGGGCGAGGCGATGGTGAGGTGGGGGATAGGGCGCAGGTAGGCCAGGTCGAAGGCGCCGTGATGTGTGGGGCCGTCGGGGCCTACGAGTCCGGCGCGGTCGAGGCAGATGACGACGGGCAGCCGCAGAATGGCCACGTCGTGGATGATGTTGTCGTAGGCACGCTGGGCAAACGAGCTGTAGATGTTGCAGAACGGCTGCAGGCCCTCCTTGGCCATGCCGGCGGAGAAGGTGACGGCGTGGCCCTCGGCGATGCCCACGTCGAAGGTGCGTCCGGGCATCTGCTTCATCATGATGTTCATGGAGCAGCCTGTGGGCATGGCGGGCGTGACGCCGACGATGCGGGGGTTCTGCTGCGCCAGCTCCAGCAGCGTGTGGCCGAATACGTCCTGATACTTCGTCTTCTTGTTCTTGCTGTCGCCGCCCAGCAGCTTGCCCGTCTCGGGGTCGAACTTGCCGGGAGCGTGCCAAACAGGGGTGTAGTGCTCTGCGGGAGCGTAGCCGTGGCCTTTCTTCGTGTGCAGGTGCAGCAGCTTCGGCCCCTTCATGTCCTTGATTTGTCTGAGGATGCGCACCAGCTCGACCACGTTGTGGCCGTCGAAGGGTCCGAAATATCGGATGTTCATGCCGTCGAAGATATTCTGCTGGTGGCTGATGGCGCTCTTCAGGGCGTTGCCCAGGCGGATGAGGCCCTTGCGGCGGTCGTCCTTGAGCATGCCGTGGCGCTGCATCCAGCGGGCGGTCTTGAAGCGCAGCTTGTTGTAGGTCTCGTTGGTGCTCAGCCCCAGCAGATATTGCTTCATGCCGCCAACGGAGCGGTCGATCGACATGTTGTTGTCGTTGAGCACGATGAGCATGTCGTTGGGGCTCGACGACACATTGTTCAGACCCTCGAAGGCCAGTCCGCCGCTCATGGCGCCGTCGCCGATGACGGCAACCACCTTCCTGTTGGGTTGAGTGTTATTAGCCACGGCGATGCCCAGTGCCGCAGAGATGCTGTTGGAGGCATGCCCGCAGATGAAGGCATCGTAGTCGCTTTCCTCGGGCGAGGGGAACGGGCGCAGGCCGTGCAGCTTGCGGTTGGTGGCGAACTGCTCGCGGCGACCCGTCAGAATCTTGTGGCCGTAGGCCTGGTGACCCACGTCCCAGACGATGCGGTCGTCGGGGGTGTCATAGACGTAATGCAGGGCTACGGTCAGCTCCACCACGCCGAGGCTCGAGGCCAGATGACCAGGGTTCACCGATAGCTCCTGCACGATGGTCCGCCGCAGTTCATCACAAACCTGCGGCAGCTGGTCAACACGCAGCTGCCTCAGGTCACTGGGAAATACTATATGGTTAAGAATCTCTATCTTCTTTTGTTCCACGATTAGTGTTTATTCTTTCTGGCTGCAAAGTTAATACAATTCGCGCACTTGGCAAAGCGAAAAGGCAACTTTTTTGTCAGTAGGCCTCGTCGTGGGCCAGCTCGTCGTGGGTGAGCTTGCGGCTGTCAATCTTCCGCCAGCAGTAGACGATGTAGGCCAGGACGAAGGGGATGAGCAGCGACACGTAGAACATGGTGTTCAGCGTGAAGTAGCTGCTCGACGAGTTCTCGATGGTGAGCGACATCTGTGCGTCGAAGGTCGAGGGATAGTAGGCCGTGTGGTTCCATCCGGCGCAGAGCAGCAGCGCCAGCACGGTGAGCACGGTGCCGATGCCTGCAGGCCAGATGCCGCCGATGTAGTCCTTCGAGGCTACGGTCTTGCCAATGCCGAAGAGCACCAGCACCACGCCGGCGAGCAGCGCGATGAGCACTGGCCACAGCGCCAGCAGGTTGTGCAGATACTTGTTCGGCTCCATGAAGATGGCGCCCTGAGCATCGTAGGCAAAGCCGTCCTTCAGCAGCAGGTGCACCAGATAGGCCACGAAGAGCACCAGGAAGGGCACTGCCGACCCAACGAGTCTGACGGAAGCCCGCGAGCGGATGTCCTCGTCGTCCACATTATTAATAATGTAGAGCGTGCCCAGCGTGCGGGCCAGGAACATGACGGCCAGTCCGAACACCAGCACCCAGGGGTTGAGCAGGGCGTCGAGGCCATGCGAGGCGTTGCCCCAGTGGCTGATGACGGGCGTCAGGGCACCGGCATCGAGGATGTTACCCTTCTCCACCACGAAGTTTGAGCCTTCGAAAAACGTGGCTACGGCACCGCCCAGCAGTAGCGGACCCAGGATGCCGTTCAGCACGAGGAACCACTGGAACGTGGTGGGACCGAGCAGGTTGCCCAGCTTGTTCTGGAACTCGTAGCTGACGGCCTGCAGCACGAACGAGAACAGGATAATCATCCACAGCCAGTAGGCACCGCCGAAGCTCGTGGAGTAGAACAGGGGGAACGAGGCGAAGAAGGCTCCGCCGAAGGTGACCAGCGTGGTGAACGTGAACTCCCACTTGCGGCCAGTGCTGTTGATGACCAGGCGACGGCCCTCAGCCGTCCACCCGATGGAGCGAACCATCGAGTTGGCGCCCTGCACGAACATCAGGAATACCAGCAGTGCTCCCAGCAGCGCAACCAGGAACCACCAGTAGTGTTGTAGAAACGTATAGCTCATAAACAACTTATTTTAATGAAATGTCTTTAACAACGAATTTAACGAATTGCCTTTAACAACGAATTTGACGAATTACACGAATATGACGAATTGTCTTTAACAACGTATTTGACGAATTATACGAATTTGACGAATTGGCTTTTTTTTTATTTCACGAACGAATTCGTTTAATGATAAGAATTAATTCGTTCCATTCGTGCCATTCGTTTTCATTCGTTGTTATTATTCTTATTCGTCGTTTTTTTCGTCATGAACCGTTCGTTCAGTCCTCTCCGGGGCCTTTCTTTATCTGCTTCAGCATGATGTTGATTTCCACGGCGAGCATGGTGGTGAAAAGGATGAGGAAGAGGACAAAGGTGAGCATGACCGACGAGGAGTGCAGGTCGCTGACGGCGGCCCAGGTGGGCAGCATGTCCTGGATGGTCCAGGGCTGTCGGCCGAACTCTGCCACCAGCCATCCGCTCTCCGAGGCGATGTAGGCCAGGGGCACCATGACGATGGCGGCGATGAGCAGCCAGCGTGGCATGTGCGTGGCACCGTGCACGTCGGCGTGAGCCTCGTCCATCAGTCCCAGCGCTGCCAGCAGGCGACGCGAGAAGATGGAGAAGAAAGGCACCTTGAAAGCCAGGATGGCCACCAGTGCGAAGAACAGGATGAGCAGGCAGCCCAGTCCCACCATCAGACGGAAGGCGTAGAAGTTCACCGGCACCGAGGGCACCAGCTGGTGCTTGTCCTTCACGTAGCCATAGCCGAAGTACTTCTCGTTCTCGCGGAACGTCTGCAGCTGCTGCTGGGCCTCGTCGCTGTTGCCGTCCTTCTTGGCCTGGCGGTAGGCCTGCAGGGCGGCGATGGCCATCTTGCCTCGGGCTATCTTCTCATCGGCCGAGGGCTCGCGGGTGCCGTCGGGGCGGGTGTAGCCGTTCAGCAGGTCGTTGATGCCCGGCACGTAGCCGTCGAGCGTGTTCGTCGCCATCAGCGAGAGGGCGTAGGGCATGGCAATCTTCAGCGCCGGCTCGTCCTCGTTGGTGTAGTCGGGCTGTCCCAGCGGGTTCACCAGTGCAATCATCGTCAGCGGCTGTTCGTAACCGCCGTTGTAGAGCGCCTCCATGGCGGCCAGCTTCATCGGCTGCGCCTTGGCCACGTCCTGACCCGAGATGTGCCCGGTGAAGGCGGCGCCTACAGAGGCCACGAAGCCCACGATGGCTCCGATTCTCAGACTCTTCGTGGCCAGCTCCACGTGGCGCTTCTTCAGCAGATACCAGCAGCAGACGGCTACGCAGAACACGGCTCCGATGATCCAGGCCGAGATGACCGTGTGGAGGAACTTGCCCACGGCGAAGGGGCTCAGGGCCACCTCCCAGAACGATACCATCTCGTTGCGCATCGTGTCGGGGTTGAACTCGCAGCCCACGGGGTGCTGCATCCACGCGTTGGCCACCAGAATCCACCAAGCCGAGAGCGTGGCACCCACGCCGGTGAGCCAGGTGGAGGCCAGGTGGAAGCCCGGCGACACCTTCTTCCAGCCGAAATACATCACGGCCACGAACGTCGACTCCATGAAGAAGGCGACGATGCCCTCGATGGCCAGCGGCGCACCGAAGATGTCGCCCACCAGCCACGAGTAGTTGCTCCAGTTTGTGCCGAACTCGAACTCCAGGATGATGCCCGTGGCAACGCCCATGGCGAAGTTGATGCCGAAGAGCTTCTGCCAGAACTTCGACGTCTCCCGCCAGAAGTCCACCGTCTGCAGCGGCGACTGGGCGTTCAGCTTCTTGTAGTAGATGGTCTCACAGATGCCCATGATGACCGCCAGTCCCAGCGTCAGCGGGACGAAGAGCCAGTGGTAGATGGCCGTCAGCGCGAACTGCGCCCTCGACCAGTCTATCGTGCCGGCGTCGATGGATAATAGTAGGTTCTGCATAGTTATTGGTTTGTTGTTTAGTGTTTATTGTTGAGTGTTTATCGTTTAGTGTTTATTGTTAAGTGTTGAGAGACTTTAGTCCTGCTTTGCTATCATTTATCATTTAGCGAAGCGCTTTTATGGCGAAGCCCGGTCAAGCATCTCTGTGGCCACGAACTCGGGTTCCTCGCCCTTCTCGGCGTGGCTGCTGAGGAAGTTGGGGAAGAAGAACACCTTCAGCACCACGAAGATGATGAACAGCTTGATGAGGATGATGGCCCACAGCGTCTTCCCCAGCGTCATGCTGCGGAAACCATCATAGTAGAGGTGGAAAGCGCGATGCCAGAAACCTTGCACCTCTGCGGGGCGTTCACTCTTCGTTGTTGCCATGCTTTTCGTCCTTTAGGTTGCAAATATACACAAAATCTGTGATACGGCAAAGAAAACAGGCAAAATTTTTCAAGCTGTACGGTTGTCCAAAGGTTTTTTATAGACTTACCGCAAAGCGGTCTTTCAAAAACAGGGAAAAACAATAAAAACAGAGAAAAACCAGTCTTTGAATCGGCCTTCTCCAGCTCGAAAATATTCGTGTTCATTCGTGTGTCATTCATGCACATTCGTGTAGCGCCGCAGGCAAAACACTCACGGCCTTTCGTGTAATGTAAAGAAGACAACAGGGACAACTTTTTATATGCTTATCCGCAAGAATATCCCCAAAAATTGCTTCTAAATTTTTGTTAATTTTATTCCCAAAATAAACACTCGACCCCCTCAAATTTTTGAAAATTCTGCGCGAGAAAATTTTTGGCTGAAAATAAGCGAATTTTGAGGGATTTTGGTAAATGGCTGAAATATAGGTATTTAGGCTTGTTTTTGGCCAAAAAAGGCGGCAGGGGGCTGGAAAAAGTCAACGCCAAATTTTCAAAAGGCGTTGACTTTTGAAAATTTGGCGTGCTTACAGAAGAGCAAGTCGAGGCAAAAAAATGGCAAAAAAACGCCAGAAATTTGCACAGAACGGGGTGTGATGTGCAAGAATTAACCTTTTTTAATTCTCGAAGGAGCGTCGAATTTGCTTCCGAAGGGCAAAAAACGGCCGATTTTTGAGCCAGAATCGCTCTTCAGGATGAACTTTTTTTTATGGTAATTTTGAACACTGATTTTGTGGATTCCGCAAGTTCTCCACGCCTCGCTGAGGCTGTGGGGGGGTACGATTGCGGTTCTTCATTTTGCCAATTTATTGTACTAAAATAGATGAGGATATTACAGACCCCACCCTTCAAAGGGGGACAGGGGGGCTTAACGATTAGCTATGGTACATCAAATTGGACACTCTATTTCAGAAGCATGCAGGAGCTGGAAGCGGTGGCTCGGACTCGCGCAGAGTAATGATTTAATAGCATTAAATTGAAGTCAATATAACAATTTGACTTGTTTGCCCCAGCAGGGCAAGATAGCCAGCCATACAGCTGCCCCGTTAGGGGCTGCGAAATGGCTGGTGCCTTTAGGTAGGCGACAACCTATCGCATACCTACGGCATGCGTCCTCCTCTGCTTCCCCAACACACCAGTCATTTCGCCGTACCTACGGCACGGCTGCATGGCTGGCTACCATTATCTGATGCCTCTGGCATCATGATGGGCGTAAGGGCAACCGCACATCGGTTTTGTTATATGGAAGGGGGACGGCTTTCCTACAAGCTGATGAGATTGCTGCCTTATAAAACGTTGCATTTTCAATAATTATCTTAAAAAATGTGGTCTCTTTGACTTTTTGGCCGCTGAATCCTTTGCCATATCGGGGAAAACTTGTAATTTTGCGCGTCTAAAAAACGTGTAACATGAAAAAAGGATATATCATAGCCGGACTGGTGTCGGCCCTTTTGGTGGCCGCTGCCCTGTTGCTGCTGGTCATCATGCCACAGCGCAGCGACAACAAGGAGCTGGAGCAGAAGGTGCAGGCCGTGCAGGAGCTGGCCGAGCTGGAGAAGCAGGAGATGGAAAACGACTACGAGCAGCTGGGACAGCAGTATGGCGAGATGATGAGCCAGCTGACCAACGACTCGCTCATCGCCCAGCTGACGCGCGAGCAGATGCGTGCCCAGCAGCTTTTGGAGGAGCTGAAGAAGGTGAAGGCCGACGACGCCCGCGAGATTACGCGCCTGAAGAAGGAGCTGAACGCCGTGCGTGCCGTGCTGCGCGACTATATCCGCCAGGTGGACTCGCTGAACCGCGTGAACCAGAGCCTGGTGCAGGAGAACACGCAGCTGACGGGCCGTCTGGAGGAGAGCAACCGCGTGAACCAGAACCTGCAGCACGAGCGCGAGACGCTCACCGAGAAGGTGACCATCGCCGCCCAGCTCGACGCCACCGCCATCAGCATGTCGGCACTGAACAAGCGCGGCAAGGCCTCGAAGAAGATGAAGGACGCCAAGACGCTGCAGGTGAACTTCAACATCTCGCGCAACGTGACGGCCACCAACGGACAGCGCACCATCTTCGTGCGCATTCAGACGCCCGCCGGAGAGGTGCTCAACGGCGGAGGCACGTTCCCCTACGAGAACCGCCAGCTGGAGTACTCGATGAAGAAAGTCATAGAGTACAGTGGCGAGGAGACGCCCGTCACCGTCTACTGGCAGGTGGGCGAGTTCCTCGAGGCTGGTGAGTACCGCGTCAGCATCTTTGCCGACGGCAACATGATTGGCTCGCGGACATTTACGTTTGAGAAGTAGCAGGGAAGGAGTTATAGGAGTTACGAAGTTAGGAGTTGATATGAAACACGGCTGGATAGCTTTATCATTTATCTTTTATCATTTAGCATTTAGCCCCGCAGGGGCGCAGCAGCTGCTCTCGCTCGACAGTTGCCGGACCATGGCGCTGCGCAACAACAAGCAACTGAGTGTGGCCGGGCTGAAGCAGGACGTGGCCAGCAACCTGAAACGCTCGGCTCGCACGAAGTATCTGCCCCACGTGTCGGCTATCGGCACCTATCAGTTCACCAGCGAGGAGATTTCGCTGCTGAACGACCACCAGAAGCAGAGCCTGAGCAACATCGGCACCACGACGGCCGCTGGCCTGCAGGGCATGGCCGGTGGCTTGCAGTCGCAGCTGGGCCAGCTGGGGCAGATGCTCGGCCAGATGGGTGTGCCCATGGAGGCCTTTCAGCAGATGGCGGGACAGATGCAGCAGCAGTTCGGCCAGACGCTCACCAACACGGCTGGTCTGCTGAACACCGAGGGGCAGAAGATTGTCGATGCCTTCCGCACTGACACCCGCAACATCTTCGCCGGCTCCATCCTAGTGACGCAGCCCGTGTTCATGGGCGGCGCCATCGTGGCCATGAACAAGATGGCCGACATCAACGAGGAGATGATGCAGAACTCGCTGGAGGCACGACGGCAGGCCGTCATCTACGCCACCGACCAGGCCTACTGGCAGGTGGTCTCGCTGAAGCACAAACAGCGTCTGGCCGAGAGCTTCCTCGACGTGGTGAAGAAACTCGACAGCGACGTGCAGAAGATGATTCAGGAGGGCGTCGCCACTCGCTCCGAGGGCCTGAGCGTCAGCGTGAAGGTGAATGAGGCCGAGATGACGCTGCAGAAGGTGAACGACGGGCTGGCGCTCTCGAAGATGCTGCTTTGCAAGGAGATAGGACTGCCCATCGACACAGAGATTACTCTCACCGACGAGGCTCCCGCCAATCTTCAGTTGGCTGTATCGAGGGATGCCGCAGTGGCCTTTAGCAATCGTCCGGAGCTGAAGATGCTCGACAATACCGTGAGCCTCAGCCGCCAGGCCACCAATATCCTCAAGGCCGCCAACTTGCCACAGGTGGCGCTCACCGGAGGCTATGCCATCAGCAACCCCAACGTGCTCAACGGCTTCGAGAAGAAGTTCGGAGGCTTCTGGAATGTCGGCCTGCTGGTGCGCATCCCCATCTGGAACTGGGGCGACGTGGCCTATAAGGTACGTGCCTCGAAGAGTGCCACCGCCATTGCCCAGCTGGAGCTCGACGAGGCCCGCGACCTCGTGGAGCTGCAAGTGAATCAGAGTTCCTTCAAGGTCAATGAGGCCAATAAGCGGCTGATGATGGCCGAGAAGAGCATCGAGCGGGCCAACGAGAACCTGCGCGTGGCCAACCTGGGCTTCCAGGAGGGCGTCATCAACGCCACCACCGTGATGGAGGCACAGACGGCATGGCTGCAGGCACAGTCGCAGAAGATTGATGCCGAGATCGATGTGCGCCTCTCGCAGATTGACCTGCAGAAGGCCCTCGGCACATTGGAGTGACAGGTGATGAGCTCTTGTTAATGAAATCGTAAATAGTAAATCCGTAAATCGTAAATATTATGATGTCAGAAAAAGGACAAGCAAAGAAACAGCATAACAACATCCTGATAGCCATCCTCGGCTTCATCGTCGTCGTAGCCATCGTGGCCGCGATAGGCTTCTTTGCCATCGACCGTGCCCCCGAAATCATCCAGGGACAAGTGGAAGTGTCGGAATACCGCGTGTCGAGCAAGGTGCCCGGCCGCATCCTGGAAATCAGGGTGAAGGAGGGCGACTTCGTGCATGCCGGTGATACGCTGGCCATCCTCGATGCCCCCGAGGTGCGCGCCAAGATGCAGCAGGCGCAAGGTGCCGAGGGCGCTGCCTCGGCCCTGGAGCAGATGGCCCGCAACGGTGCCCGCAAGGAACAGGTGCAGGGAGCCTTCCAGCTGTTGCAGCAGGCCAAGGCCGGGCTGGAGATAGCCGAGAAGAGCTACCAGCGCGTGCAGCGACTCTTCGATGAGGGCGTGGTGAGCGCCCAGAAGCGCGACGAGGCCGAGGCGATGTACAAGTCGTCGCAGGCACAGGTGAAGGCAGCACAGAGCCAGTATGACATGGCCGTGAACGGTGCCCGCCAGGAAGAGAAACTGGCAGCTCAGGCGCAGGTGAACCGTGCCAAGGGAGCCGTGGAGGAGGTGAGTGCCTACATCGGCGAGACTGTGCAGGTGGCGCAGATGGACGGCGAGGTGAGCAGCATCTATCCCAAGGTGGGTGAGCTCGTGGGAACAGGCAGCCCCATCATGACCATCTCGATGATGGACGACCTCTGGGGAACCTTCAACGTTCGTGAAGACCAGCTCGAGGATTTACAGGTGGGTAAGGAGTTCCAGGCTTTTGTGCCCGCCTTCAACAAGACCATCAAGATGAAGGTCTACCACATGAAGGACCAGGGCTCCTATGCCGTGTGGAAGGCCACTAAGGCCAACGGCCAGTATGACTTGAAAACCTTTGAGGTGAAGGCCCGTCCGGTAGAGAAGCTGGAGGGGCTGCGTCCGGGAATGAGTCTGGTGATTAAATGAAGCGAGTCCTCGACATAGCGCTACGCGAATGCCGCATCCTGCTGAAGAACCCCATTTATGTGTTCTGCATGGTGGTGTTCCCCATTGCTGTGGTGTTGTTCTTCACCTCGGTCATGGACGATGGCCAGCCGCTGGACTTGCCAGTGGGCATCGTCGACCAGGACAATACGTCGACCACGCGTACGCTCATTCGTCGCCTCGATGCTTTCCAGAACTCTGAGGTGGTGGACTATTATCCAAGTGTAGCGGCAGCGAGACAGGCCATTCAGCGCAACAAAATCTACGGCTTCCTCTATATCCCCAAAGGAACGACCGACGAGCTGCTGGCCAGCCGACAACCCAAGATTTCTTTCTATTACACCATGACCAGCATCTCGGCTGGCTCGCTCGTCTTCAAGGACCTGAAGACCATCTCCACGCTGGGTTCGGCTGCCGTAGGGCAGGCTACGTTGCAGGCCCGGGGCTTCACCGACCAGCAGATACAGACGCTGCTGCAGCCCATCCGCGTGGACCTGCACCAGATTAACAACCCGCAGACGAATTATAACGTCTACCTTTCCACCATGCTCATTCCGGGCCTGATGATGCTCTTCATGTTCCTCATCACCGCCTATTCGCTGGGTGCAGAGCTGAAGTTCGGCACCTCGAAGGAATGGCTTGCCAAGGCCAACAACAACATTCTGGTGGCGCTCATCGGCAAGTTCCTGCCGCAGACGCTCGTCTTCCTCGCCGTCACGTTTTTCTATGAGTACTATGTGTTCGGCGTGCTGGGCTTCCCCCATCCGGGCGGTGTGTTTATGATGGTGCTGCTGGCCGTGCTCCACGTGATGGCTGCCCAGGGCTTCGGCGTGTTCGTCTTCGGCCTGATGCCCTCGCTCCGCATGTCGATGAGTATCTGCTCGCTGTGGGCAATGCTCAGCTTCTCGCTGGCCGGTACGGCCTTCCCCCTGATAGCCATGGACGGCCCCATCCAGGCCCTGTCGTGGCTCTTCCCGCTGCGCCACTACTACATGCTCTACCAGATTTGCGTCTTCAACGGCTATCCGCTGCTGGAGGCCTGGTTCCACTTTGCGGCCCTCGTAGGCTTCACGCTGCTGCCCTGGCTGGTGCTGAAGAAAATCAAAAACGCGATGCTCACCTATGTCTATATTCCATAAAGCCCAGGAGGCACTGCAAGACACTGCGTTCATCTGGTGGGACGAGATGAAGCAGGTGGTGAAGGACGAGGGAGTGCTCATCTTCTCCATCCTCGTGCCGCTGTTCTATCCGCTGCTCTATTCGTGGGTATATAATAACGAGACGGTGCGCGAGGTGCCCGTCGTCGTTGTCGATGACAGCCATTCGCAGCTGTCGCGCCAGTTCGTTCGCCAGTGCGATGCCTCCCCCGACGTGAAGATTCTGGCCTATGCCTCCGATATGGACGAGGCCAAGTCGCTCCTCAGCCGGCAGGTGGCCCGTGGCATCTACTACCTTCCCAGCGATTTCGAGACCAACGTCAACCGCATGCAGCCAGCCACCGTGGGCGTCTATTGCGACATGAGCCTGATGATGGCCTACAAGGCCGTGTTCCAGACGGCGCAGACGGTCACGATGGAGATGGGCAGCGAGATAAAGACGAAGCTGGGTGGCCATTACACCCTGCGCGACGAGCAGATTGCGGCCCAGCCGCTGGCTTTCGAGGAAGTGCCCATCTTCAACCCGACGGGTGGCTACGGCTCGTTCATCATTCCCGCCGTGCTCATGCTCGTCATCCAGCAGACGCTCGTGCTGGGCATTGGCCTCTCGGCAGGTACGGCCCGCGAGCGCAACCGCTACCGCAACCTCATCCCCATCAGTCGCCACTATAACGGCATGTTCCGCATCGTGGGTGGCAAGGCGCTGGCCTATTTCATGATCTACGCCGTGATGACCGCCTACCTCGTGCTGGTGGTGCCGCGTTTCTTCGGATTTACTGCCATAGGCCGCTGGCAAGATTTGCTCCTCTTCCTGCTGCCCTATCTGCTCGACTGCATCTTCTTCGGCATGGTCGTCTCCTGCATGGTGCGCTATCGTGAGAACGTCATGCTGCTCATGGTCTTCGTCACCCTTCCGCTGCTCTTCCTCTCGGGCATCAGCTGGCCCCAGACCAGCATCCCCGGCTTCTGGCAGGGCATCTCATGGCTCTTCCCCAGCACCTTCGGCATCCGTGGCTTCGTGCGCATCAACGAGATGGGCGGCACGCTGCTCGACGTGTTGCCCGAGTATCAGATTCTATGGGTGCAGACGGCTGCCTATTTCATCCTCGCCTGCCTGGTCTATCGCTATCAGATTATCCTTGCCCGCCGTGAGGCCCGTGAGCGTCTGGCGGAGATGAAAAGCCACTCGGCTGAAGACTGACGGGCCGCTCCCGTGTCAGGCGTTTGTGAACAATCGTATTACCCAATATAGTTAGTCATTAAAGTACATTTTATGAAACAAACAACTACAACCGCCAGGCCGATCTTGCATCGGCTGTCAGCAGCACTTCTGTCGCTCGCTGCCGTCACGGCTGTGCAGGCCGCTACGGTGACGGTCACGGTGAAAGACGTCCGCTATCAGACGGTGACGGGTTTCGGCGCAGCCTGTTGCGATGGTGCCATGTGCCCCTTCGGCAACGACACGAACCCCGTCAAGCTGCTCTATGGGCCTACGTCGAAGATAGGCCTGAACATCATGCGTATGGAAATCTCGCCAAACTTCGTCGGCGATGTCATTGTCCCGGAGTGGAACAACTATGACACGCCCTACGACTGGAAAGGCTCGCTGCCCTCGGCCAAGATCGTGAAGCAGCGTGGCGGCATCGTGTTCGGCACGCCCTGGTCGCCTCCTGGTGAATACAAGACCAACGGCACCGCTCAGGGTGGCAACAGCGATGACCAGGGCAACCAGCGTGGTCAGCTGCGCGAGGACTGCTACGACAAGTTCTTCCCCTGGCTGAACACCTTCCTGGCCTACATGAAGAAGAATGGGGTCAACGTTGATGCCGTGTCCATTCAGAACGAGCCCGACTGGTGGGTGAACTACTCCGGCTGCCTCTACACGCCTGAGCAACAGCTGAAGCTGGTGAAGGAGAATGCCCACATGCTCGACCGCGAGACCTACAACGGCGTGCGTCTCATCAGTGCCGAACCGCTGGGCTTCGATCCGAAGTACAGCAACAAGCTGCTCTACGACCCCGTTGCCCGCGAGCAGATTGACATCATAGCGGGTCACCTCTACGGACATCCACCCCTTGGCAACATGAAGAGCGCTGCCACGCTGGCCAGCAAATATGGCAAGGAGGTGTGGATGACGGAGCACTCCGTGACCGACAACATCGACCGTCTGCCCAACTGGCACGAGCAGCTGCTTTTCGCCGAGGAGCTGAACGAGTGCATGCTCGCTGGCTGCACCGGCTACATCTACTGGTATATGCGTGCTCACTGGGCATTCGTGGGAACGGGCGAGGCAAAGTATAATCCCGGCAACACGAAGAACTGGCTGTTGCCACGTGCCTTCGTCATGTCGCACTTCTCAAAGCACGTCACCGGCTCCACACGCCTTGGTACGTCGGCCAGCGTGGGCACGGGCACCAACAGCGCCTTCGAGACATCGGCCTACATCAAGGGCGACTCGCTCATCGTCATGGCCATCGACACCACGAAGAATGCCCGCGACCTGAGACTCAAGTTGCCCTTCAAGGTGAAAAGCGGTGTTCATCTGGTGTCAACAGGCAACGAGACCGAGAACCTCTGTCAGGAACAGCCCATCTCCATCGATGAGCCTGTTAGCGAGCTGATAGTCAGTATGCCTGCCCGCAGCCTGAATACTTTGATTTTCACCATCGACGAGGGCAATCTCGCTATCGACGACCAGACGATGCCGAAGGATGCCTGTGCGGTCACCACTTATTACGACCTGCATGGGCGCAAGCTGGACGTTCCCCAGGGCCTCTGCATAGAAAGGCTGGCCGATGGTTCTTCCAAGAAAGTCTACATCAAGGAATGAAATAGCATCGTTACAGCCAGAAAAAGCCGCCGTTTCTATCTTGGAAGTGGCGGCTTTGTTGATGCTATAGTTTTTTAGAAAAGAATGTCATTTATCCAAGTATGAACTTTGAACAATACTCAAAACTATTGCTGTCCGCTAAACTTGCGTATAGGACATATCACCCCTTCCAACCGCTGATTTTATGCGGTTGGAAGGGCGTAAGTCCAAATCCAAGCCCCCCCTATTCAAATTTCAGCTCCAGTTCGGGGGGTGGGTCGGCTGAGTTGGCCAGAATTTGCTGCCATTCCTTCTCTGGGTTCTCAAAGAACAG
>CACYME010000013.1 GCA_902775475.1 uncultured Prevotellaceae bacterium | reverse complement strand
GGGGGGCTTAGATTTGGACTTACGCCCTTCCAACCGCATAAAATCAGCGGTTGGAAGGGGTGATATGTCCTATACGCAAGTTTAGCGGACAGCAATAATCAGTAAGCTACCTTCCTGCCGCCTACGATGTAGAGGCCGCGCCGGCTGGGGGCTGCGCTGTGCCGACGGCCATTCAGGTCGACGAAGCCACCGCCGGAGGCAAAGGCACGGGGCAGCGCAGTGACCAGCGTGGTGGTGCCGTCGTTCCAGTAATAAAAGCCAACGGTGGGAAGCTCTCCGTCGCTGATGGTCAGCACTTCACTCAGCCGGTCAGCACTGTCGTAGTGGTTCTCATACAGCGTCTCCGTTTGGCTATACAGCTGCCCCCTTATGCTTTTTCTCATCGGTCTTTCGCGTCATGTTCTGACGGTGGTCATATTCGTAGGTCACAATCTCCTCATAGTCCATGCCGGCGCCAGATATGTTACCCGACAGAACTACCGTTTCGCCAATCTTGTTCTCATGATTGTCATAGTCTTCGTGTGCACTGCCTGCTGGCAACCACTCCCCACTCTGCCAGACGTAAATGTCGCTGTCTTCCAAATGATCCCGGCAATACTTATTAGCCGATATTTTCATGACTGGCTGCAGGTTCCTCAACATCAGGTTCATGCTGCGTTCACTAGAGCAGCAAGCAGCGACAGAGCAACAGGAACAGCAGGCAGCGACGGAGCAAAAGGAGCTGTTGGCAGCGGAGCTGGAGGGCAGCGACATCTACCTCCGGCTGAGGAACACCGCCCCCGGTGCCCGACGACAGCTGAGCGACGAGGAGTGGCTGTGGCTGGGCGAACGCCTCGACGCCCTGCACCACAACATGGGGCAGCGGCTGCAGCAGCTGGCACGCCTCTCGCCGACGGAGCTGCGGCTGTGCTACCTCACCCGCCTGGGGCTGACCTCCACGGAGATGGCCGACGTGCTCTGCAAGTCGGTGTCGGCGGTGTCGCACGCCCGCTACCGCATGAGCAAAAAAATTCTGGGCGACAAGGCCGACATCGACGACCTGAATGACCTCATCATGCGCTACTAAACGCGCGTTTAATAGTCGTCGTAGTACTCCCAACGGAACACCCAGAAGACCACGCAGCACACACTGCCTGCGAGCAGCATCTTGCCAAAGACGACGAACATGAAATCCATTGGGGGCCACTCGCCGTAGAGATACCTATTGGCCAGACATACCAGCAGAAACGACACCGCCAAAAAGGCCACCCAGCCACCCAGCAGCAGGGCCAGCAACGGATAGTTGTGATAGATGATGGTGGGCTTCTTCCCCTTTTTTTTCTTTTCTTCCATTACCAAATCGTTTTTTGTTACTAAGAGCGCTGCAAAGGTAGGGCTTTGCAGGCAAACGGGCAAGAAAAGGAGTTGACAAGCTGTTGACAGCCTGTTGACAAGTTGTTGACAGGGAGTTGAAAGGGAGTTGACAAACTGTTGCCAAACCGTTGACACGCCGACGGCAAGCTACTGAACGAGAGGCAGATGGGGGAGGAGTGGCTGGCGGAGCAGCTGCACCAGCGAGACGGGCTGCGGGACTGACAACGGAGCGGGCCGCAACGAGTCGATGACGAGGGGCGAGGGGGGCGTATAGACGGTGACGGTGACGGGGGCGATGCCCTGCTGGAGGATGCCCAGCCTGCGGGCGGCCCCCCAGGAGAGGTCGATGATGCGGCCACGGCCAAAGGGTCCGCGGTCGTTCACCTTCACGACGACGGTGCTGTCGTTGGCGGGGTTGTGCACCTGGAGCAGCGTGCCAAAGGGATGGGTGCGGTGGGCGCACGTCATGCTGTCGTGGTGCAGGCGCTCGCCGCTGCTGGTCATGCGACCCGTGGCACTGCGGCCATAGTAGCTGGCGATGCCCTTCTGCACGCCCTGGGCGTGCAGAAGTGAAGAGTAAAGAGTGAAGAGTGAAGAATTTGCTACCGCAAAGAACAGGCCAACACACGTCATCAACATGCGTCGCAAAAACACTGCGGAAGCAAATTCTTCACTCTTCACTTATCACTCTTCACTTATCACTTCTCAAACGATTCCCTGAGCCATCATGGCGTGGGCCACCTTCATGAAGCCGGCCACGTTGGCACCCTTCACGTAGTTGATGTAGCCCGAAGGCTCCTTGCCGTACTTCACGCACTGCTGGTGGATGCCGGCCATGATCTGGTGCAGGCGCTGGTCTACCTCCTCAGCCGTCCACGACATGCGCATGGAGTTCTGCGTCATCTCCAGACCGCTGGTGGCCACGCCTCCGGCGTTGACGGCCTTGCCCGGGGCGAAGAGCTGTCCGGCGGCGATGAACTTGTTCACGGCCTCGGCGGTGCAGCCCATGTTGCTCACCTCGGCCACGCACTGCGGCTTGTTGGCCAGGATGTGGTCGGCATCGTCGCCGTTGAGCTCGTTCTGCGTGGCGCAGGGCAGGTAGATGTCGGCCTTCTGCTCCCAGGGCTTCTTGCCGGGGAAGAACGTCGAGCCGGGGAACTCCTCGGCATAGGGGGCACAGACGTCGTTGCCGCTGGCGCGCAGCTCGAGCATGTACTCAATCTTCTCGGCGTCGAGTCCTGCGGGGTCGTAGATGTAGCCGTCGGGTCCGCTGATGGTGATGACCTTGGCACCCAGCTCAGTGGCCTTCTTGGCAGCACCCCAGGCCACGTTGCCGAAGCCGGAGAGGGCCACCGTCTTGCCCTTGATGTCGAGGCCGTGGGTCTCCATCATGTGGTGCACGAAGTAGAGGGCACCGAAGCCGGTGGCCTCGGGGCGCAGGATGCTGCCGCCCCACTCCAGGCCCTTGCCAGTGAGGGTGGCACCGTGGAACTGCGAGGTGAGCTTCTTGTACATGCCGAAGAGGTAGCCAATCTCGCGGCCACCCACGCCGATGTCGCCGGCGGGCACGTCCATATCGGGTCCGATGACTTTATAAAGTTCCATCATGAAGGCCTGGCAGAAGCGCATGATCTCGGCGTCGCTCTTGCCACGCGGTGCGAAGTCAGAGCCGCCCTTGCCGCCGCCCATGGGCAGCGTGGTGAGAGCGTTCTTGAACGTCTGCTCGAAGCCCAGGAACTTCAGGATAGAAAGGTTCACCGAAGGGTGGAAGCGCAGACCGCCCTTGTAGGGGCCTATGGCGCTGTTGAACTGCACGCGGTAGCCGATGTTCACCTGCACCTCGCCCTTGTCATCGACCCAGGGCACGCGGAACGTGATGATGCGCTCCGGCTCCACGATGCGCTCCACTATCTTGGCCTTTTCAAACTCGGGGTGCTGGTTGTATACGTCCTTGATGCTCTCCAAGACTTCGCGCACTGCCTGCAGGAACTCCGACTCGCCCGGGTGCTTGCGCTCCAGGCCTTGCATAATTTTCTCAACTTCCATAGTTTTACGATTTTAAGTTATCAATATGTTAGTAATACACCGCAAAATTAGGAAAAAAAACGCTTACTTCCAAATAAAACGGCCATTATTTTTCCTCGGAACTTACATTTTGTGCTTTCTCTGAAAATATGCTGCGCGGGAACGGCCCCCTCAATCCCCCCAACTGGGGGGAAGTGGCTACGCCGATGTCAGCGGCAGAAGTAACTCCTAAAGCCTCCCCCAGTTGGGGGAGGTTGGAGGGGGCAGGGGGGCAACTTCCCCATACAACTAAGGGCAACTGTCAGAAGACAGTTGCCCTTGGTTGATAAAAAGGTTTTTAAGAGGCTTAGTAGCCAATCTTGCCCTTCCAGTGGAGGTACCAGTTGCGCTGGTTGGTCAGGTCGGCCTGAATCTCGCTGCGCGTGGTGCCCACGTTGTCCTTGCCCTTGCGGCCATAGACCTGGTTGGCGAGGAAGGCGCCGGGGTTGGGCTGGCGCATGGCGAAGCGCATGATGTCGTAGAAGCGGGTGCCCTCGAAGGCGAACTCCAGACCGTTCTCGTTGAGCAGGAGGCTGTCGACGAAGACCTGCTGCTCGGCCACGAGCTGCTGGCGCTTGGCAGCGTCGGGCTCGATGGTGTCGTTAGGCAGCACGTAGAACTCGTTCATCGGCGTCCAGCCGGAGCCACGCGAGTGGATGCCCATCATGTTGTGGTTGGCGCTGAAGCCCAGCACGTCGTTGATGTCCATGACGGCATAGCGCGTGTCGTTGAAGTCGAAGCGGCTGAGGTAGATGGAGTCGCTCTCGGTGTAGTAGTAGGGCAGCACCTCGTTCTGGATGACGGAGTTGCTGATGCCCTTCTGCAGGATGAGGAAGGCCATTCGCGGATAGCCGGCGCCGTTGAGGGCCTCGGCGAGGTGCAGATAGACGGTCATGCTGCGATAGATGTTGACATGCTGCTGGCTGTTGGAGTACTTGACAATGTCGGAGGTCTTCACGCGGTACTCGTTGATGCGGTCGTAGCGGTAGTCCTCCATCCAGGCATCGGTCAGTCGCAGGTCGCCCGAGCGGTGGAACTCCAGTCCGGCGGGAGCATAGACGACGCTCGTTCCATCGTTCGAGGGCACGCAGTTGACCTGCGACTCAGAGAGGTCGAACATGCCCTGCGAGGGAACGATGCTCACCTTCCAGTCGTTGTCCTCGCGCGAGTTGAAGAGGTTGCGCAGCTCGCTGTAGTTACCGGCAGCCGGGGTGTTTCCACAAGCGATGAGGGTGATGAGGTCGGTGTTGCGCGTGGGGAAGAGCATGGTGGCGACGCCACGCCATGTGGTGGTGCCGGGGCTCCAGGAGTCGTTATCCAGACCCGTGGGGTAGGTGCTGTTCTGTCCGTTGCGCTCGTTGATGAACTGGAAGTACTGCAGTGCAGCCTCGCGGTAGTCGCTCTGGCTACCGGTGGCAGAGGCTCGCCAGAGGTAGAGCTCGGCGCGGATGAGGCTGAGCGGGAAGAAGAGCTGCTTCGTGTCGGTGACGCCAGTGATGGAGATGCCCTTCACGGGGAAGGCGTTGTTCAGGTCCTGACGCAGCGTGGAGAGGTCGTCGATGAAATAGGAGCAGACGGCAGGCAGGTCGGCCACGGAAGCCGTCTCGGCCTGCTCGGCCTCCTCGCGGCTGAGCATCGGCTCGGTGACGAAGGGCACGCGGCCGTAGTTGAGCACGAGTTGCAGGTAGGTCCAGGCACGGATGGCCTTCACGGCAGCATACTCGCGCATGAAGATGTACTCGTTGCGGCTCTTCAGGGCCGTGTCGGCATGTGCAATGTAGTAGTTGCAGTTGTTGATGACGGCATAGTAGTCGCTGGGCGAGTTGTAGGCGTTGTCGTCGCTGATGTTGAAGTTGGCCAGCTCGCGCAGGTCGCTGGCGGCGTCGTTGGTCACCTCGACCAGGTCGCCGCGCACCTCGCCGAGGAGGATGGTGCGGTCGGCCAGTACCTGCAGCTTGTTGAGGATGCCCACAACGGAGTAGACCGTGTCGACGGCGTTGTTCAGGTGTTCCTGGTCGGCATAGAGCACATCATCGGACTCCTGCTTGAAGAAGTCGTCGCAGGAAACCGTTGCTGCGGCGATGCCACAGCCAACGAGACAGCCGCAAAATGTCTTAAATATCTTGGTAATCATAATTATTAATTCCTAATTACTAATTCCTAATTATTACAGGTTAATCTTCACACCAGCCACCACGCTGCGGCCCATGCCCAGGCGCCCCAGGTCGATGCCCTGTCCGATGACGCTGCTGGTCATGGTGAACTCGGGATCGCTGCCCAGGTACTTGGTGAAGGTGAGCAGGTTGTTGCCCTGGATCCAGAACTGGAAGCCCTGGATGTACTCAGAGTTCACGGGGAGGTCGTAGCTGAGCGTGGCCGACTTCAGGCGGATGTAGGAGCCGTCCTCAATCCAGCGGTTGCTGAAGCGCGCGTTGCCCAGGGGATCCTGGAAGGTGATGCGCGGAACGTCGGTGTGCTGGTCTTCCACCTGCCAGCGGCGCAGCATGGCCGTGGTCTGGTTCATGAAGCGCGAACCGCCCTCGAGCTGCGAGCGCAGGTAGTTGTAGACGTCGTTGCCAAGCGAGTAGTTGAAGCGAACGTCGAGCTTCAGGCGCTTCCAGGAGATGGTGGTGAAGATGTTTCCGTAGATGTCGGGGTTGGGGTCGCCGATGAGCATCTGGTCGGCCTCGGTGATCTGTCCGTCGCCGTTGAGGTCGGCGAAGTGCATGTCGCCAGCCTCGAAGTAGTTCTTGTCGAGACCGTTGGCATCGAGGAAGTAGAGCTTCTCGCCACCCTTTCCGGCAGCCCGAGCCTCCTCTTCGTTGGCGAAGACGCCCAGTGACTTGTAGCCGTAGAAGCCGTTGACCGACTGTCCGACCTGGGAGCGGATGGTGGCACCGTAGATCTGGGTGTCGACAAACTGCTGGCCCTCGGGCAGCTCGGTGAGCTTGTTCATGTAGTGTCCGGCGCTGGCGCCCACCTGCCACTGCCAGTCCTTCAGGGCGAGCACTTTGGCGGTGAAGCTCACGTCGAAGCCTTCGTTCTTCAGCTGTCCACCGTTAGACCAGTTGCTGCTGAGTCCGCTGAGGTAGCCGAGCGACTGACGGGTGAGCAGGTTGTTGGTGGTGGAACGGAAGTAGTTGACGTTGAAGGCCAGGCGGTCGCCGAAGACGCTCGACTCGAGGCCGATGTTCAGGCGGCGGGTGGTCTCCCACTGGATCTTGGTGTTGCCGATGCCCTCGAAGGCCAGTCCGGAGACGGACTTGAGGTACTGCTGGGAGCGGAAGTAGCTGCGCGAGGCATAGTAGTCGATGTCGTCGTTACCGCTGAGCTCGAAACCGGCCGAGAGGCGCAGGTAGTCGATGCCTTTTACACCGGCCATCCACGGCTCGTTGCTGATGACCCATGCGGCCTGCACGCCGGGGAAGAGTGCCCAGGGAGCCTTCAGCAGGCGGATGTCGCCACCGTCCTGTCCGAAGCGCGACGAGCCCTCCATGGTGAAGTTGGCCTGCAGGTAGTAGCGGCTCTTGTAGTTGTACTCGGCCTGTGCATACCATGCCAGCGAGTTCCAGTTCTCGTTGGTGCCCACGACCTGGTGGTCGTTGCTGGTGTGGAAGGGCTGCTTGTCGCTACTGGTGTTGTAGCTCAGCGCAGCGCTGGAGGTGAAGCTCTCCCAGTTGATGCGTGCACCACCGAAGATGTGGAAATAGTGGGCATAGTAGCGGTTGCTCCAGTCGAGGCGGGTGTCGCTCATCACGGAGTTCTGCTTCGAGGCCAGCGAGCGCACCTCGTTGTTGCGGTAGCCGCCGAGGCTCTCGACATAGTAGCTGGGCGTTCCGCTCAGGGGGATGTAGAACATCTCGTTGGTGTTCACCAGGTTGTAGCTGAAGTGCTCGCTGGCGAAGAGGTTGCGCGTAATCTGGTACTTCGGCGTGATGGTCAGGTTGAGCATGGAGTTCTCGAAGCGGTTCTTGTTCTCGGCCTCAGAGTAGTCGAGGATGGCAGCGGGGTTGCCCAGTCGCCAGTTGTAGTTGGTGTACTTGGCCAGGGCCTCGCTGAGGTAGCTCTCCTGCGCGATGTCGAACTTGGAACTTGAGAAGCGGCCGATGCCGTTCTCGTCGTGACCGTAGCTGTAGGGCGACATGAAGGGTGCCTTCACGTAGGCCAGGAACGAGGGGGCACTGGGCGTGCCTTCGTCGTAGCCAACGGGAGCGCCGTCGTTGCGCAGGTTGCGCGTGACGTTAGAGAACGAGGCGTCGAAGCGCACGTCGAGCTTGCTCGAGAGCGAGATGTCGGTGTTGAAACGTACGTTCAGACGGCCCATGCCGTTGTTCTTCAGCGTGCTCTGCACATTGCCGTAGCCCACCGAGAGGTTGTAGTTGGCCACGTTGTCACCTCCCTCGACGTTGATGCCATAGTTCTGGCTGATAGCCGTGCGATAGACGTAGTCGGCCCAGTCGGTGTTCTGGTGGTACTGGTCGTAATAATAGTAGGTGGGATCCTCGTTGAGGAACTTGAACTTGCGGTTCGTGGTGTTGGTGGTCTTGAGCAGCTCGGAGGCGTAGCTACGATACTGTCCGGCGTCCATCACCGAGACGAACTTGGGCTCGAAGGTGACACCGGCGGAGACATTGGCCGTGATGCGGGTGGCCATCGACTTGTTGCGGCGTGTCTGGATGAGGATGACACCATTGGCACCCTTGGCACCGTAGAGGGCCGTACCGTTGCGGACGACGGTGACCTTCTCGATGTCGAGCGGATTGATGTTGGTGAGAATGTCGTTGTAGAAACCTTCGTGCAGCAGGTTGCGGCCATACTGCTGGTCGATGATGACATCGTCGACGACCACGAGGGGCTGGGCGTTGACGTTGAGGGAGTTAAGGCCCTGCATGAACATCACGCTACCCACGCCGGGCGTGCCGTTGCGGCCCACGGTGTGGACGTAGCCGCCGAGCTGCTTCTGAATCTCGTCCTTGATGTTGACGGCGTTGGTGTATTTGAAGTCGGTGGCCAGACGGTCGCCACGCACGTTGGTCTGTGCGGCATAGTCGGCATCGAAGGTCGACGGATAGAGGAGCACGGTGCGCTGCTGCGAGTCGAGGACAAGTCCGATGCGGACAGGGTTGTGGTCGGGGGTGGTGACCAGCAGGGCGGAGCAGAACACGGGCACGTTGAGGCTGTAGGTGCCGTCGTCCTCGGTCAGCACGCTGTAGCCTTCCAGCTCGGCAGCACGCACGATAGCACCGGCCACGGGCTTCTGCGTGCTGGCGTCGATGACGAGGCCGCTGACGGGACGCGTCTCATACTTCTTCAGCTTCACAGGAATGGTTCTCACGGGAGCCTCATACGTTTCATCGTCCTGCTCGTCGTCCTGTGCGAAGACGCTCGCGGGGAAGGCCATCAACAGCGAAAATCCAAATATGATATATCGTTTCATAGTCTTTCTGTTTTTAAGAGTGAGCATTAACGTTGCATGTACCACCACTTATAGGGTCGGTCGGCGTACTGTCCGTGCGGATAGAGGAGCACGCCCGGCGTTCCCCACATGTAAGAGGGTATCGACTCGTCCTCGGGCAGGGCATCGACGAGCTGCAGTGCTCCGTGAGGAACAATCAGCACGCAGTTGATGCGCATGGTGCGGGTGTAGGTGCCATTGCGCAGCTCAGCACTGGAGACACGCGTCTCGACCTGGAGGGTGATCTGCTGGGGCTCCTCGGAGACACCTGCCGTGCAGACGTCGAACTTGTAGTCCTCGGCCAGCAACAGGTAGTCGATGCTGTCGGCTTTCGTAACAAAGGTCTCAGAGCCATCCTTGGTCTTCATGCGCTCGCTGCCCTTGCCCGGCGTCGTCATCGTGATGCGCAGCTTGGTAGGTACGCGGACGGCCTCGGAGGCATTGCTGTCGTTGGCCAGTGCCGGTACGGTGACCAGGTAGATGTCGTAGCCAATGTTGGAAAGGACATCGCGCAGATAGTAGGTCACCGAGTGGTTGGGCGTGGTGAGGTTGGGCCTGTACTCCACGAACATGTTGTTCCACACGCGGTCGTAGAAGTTGCGGTAGTCGCTGTTTACATAACAAGGAACTTCACTGATGGTAGGCACCAGCTCGTGGTGTGAGTCTTCCAGCTTGCTCAATTCTTTCACATTGGTGGATTGGTTGGCATTGAGGATGATGAACTGGTTGAAGGTCTGGCGCTTGTCGATGTTCCACTGCGTTGCCTTGTAGAACTGGCCATTGCTGCACGTCATCATCTCGGCCTGTGCCAGGGCGCCGTAGGGCTTCTCCATTGGCTTGATGTACTGATAGTACTCGAAGGGAATGCCACCCCACAGGGACCTCCTGGCGGAGTAGTTACGCGTGCTGTTCACCGACATGGCCGAGTCGAGGAACGAGGCCTCGCTGTTGAACGTGCGGCTGAACGTGGTGCCACGCATGATGGCGAGGCGTGTGTTGGTGTAGACCAAAGAGTCGCGCTTGTCGACATCCTTCGGGTAGTTGAAGTAGGGCTCGTATTCCTCGACCAGCTGCTTCCACACCTCGTTGGTGGGAGCCACCATGATGTAGGAGCTGTCCTCGGTGCTCAGGCGGCCCAGATAGTCGAAGAGCTCGTTCTGCGTCTGGAACACGGAGTCGAGGTACTGCGTCTTACCGTTGACGATACTACCGGCGACACTCAGCTCGGGGATGAACTCCTTGCGGTAGAACATGCCGTTGTAGAGGAAGCTGCGGACGCTGTCCAGCTCGGGGTCCTTGCGCAGGTACTCGAAGACGTTGGGCAGGTAGCTCACCTGCTCGGCCACCTTGAAGAGGATGCCGTTGCTGTAGAGCTGGTTGCGGGTAAGGATGCGCTTGCCGTCGATGGTGTTATAGTCGAGCAGGGCATACTTACCGTTCATGAGCACGATGGAGTCGCTGCCCTCGCGTTTCACGGAATGGGTGTAGAGGGCCATGTGGTTCTGGATGAACTCCTTGAGCACCACGTTGTCTTCCTCGACCACCCGGTTGGCCACTTCGGCCTTGTACTCAGCGATGAGCGCCTGCACCTCGGCCTGCGACAGCTGGTCGTTGGTGGGTGCAAAGACGGTGAACACCTGGCTGCTGTTGAGCGTCTTGGCGTAGTCGCACCCCTCGATGACGGCAGCGAAGTTGCTCAGGTCGGGGTCGCTCTTGATGGCCTGCCACAGCGAGCCTTCGTGCATGACGGCATCGCCGTCGCTGCTGCCCAGGCTGTTGTAGTGGTCATCCCAGGTATCGGTGCAGGCGGTCACTGCGAAGGCGGCGCATCCCAGCAACCCTGCACATAAGATATTATATAGCTTGGTAATCATCATAACTCTGTTTCTTATTACTTGTTTTCTGAAAACTTAGAGGTCGTCTTCCATGGCACCATCGCTGTCTACGCCGTAGACGCTCTTGGGAACCATCTCGAAGTAGTCGAGCATGAACTCGTTGTTGTTACCCATCTTACTCTCACTGGCCACGCGGAAGCGGATGTAGTGGTCTTCGTTGGCATCGATGTTCACCTGGCAGAGGATACGACGGTAGGTACCGGTGTCGCCGATGAAGTAGCCCTTACCACCGGTGTTGCTGAAGTGGTACATGCTGCGGCCATCACGATAGGCACCCAGGTTCTTCAGAATCTTCTGCTCCTCGGCCTTCTCCTCGTCGGTCTTCTTGTTGTAGTCGTCGGCACTGGTGAAACGGTCGCCGATGTACATGTCGGTGTTCAGGTCCTTGGTCATGTCGAGAGGAATGCCCTGCGGCTTGCCGTCGAAGTAGACCTGCATGATGCCACGGGTGGGGATGGAGCAGAAGCCCAGACGCAGCTGCCACTCGCCACTGTAGGGAACGGGCGGGATGCGGAAGGTCATGTCGTAGTCGCCGAAGAGGTTCCACTCGTCACCCTGCCACGACCAGAAGTTGCAGTGGGGGCGGCGCATGACGAGCTTCGTGCTCGACGACTCGTTGTAGGTGACGCCATCCAGATAGCCGTTGGGGAAGTAGTAGTTCTTGCCGTTCACGGGGTCGTTGGAGTCGTCGGGCGATGTCTGGGAGTCATCCTTCAGGTAGTTGCCCTTCAGGCGCATGTCGTTGGTCATCACCTCGGGCCACACGGCGGAGAAGTCCATGCGGATGCGCTGGTTCTGCACAATGTTCTGCACATCGTAGCTGAAGACAATCAGGTCGTCGACATAGAAGTAGTGGCCGTTGAGGGCGTCGTGGTTGGGCGTACGCTCCACGGTGTTGTCGACCAGGGCACCACGGAAGTTGTACTCCGGAGCGGCATAGCGGCGGTTGATGAAATGGCGGCTCACGTAGGCAGCATCTTCACCACGGCAGTCGTTGCCCTTCTCGTCCTTGTTCATCGTGAGCTGTTCCACCTTCAGCATGGTGTGGGGCAGCAGCGTCTGATACCAGTCGATGGGGTTGACGAGCTTGGTGTCGAAGCCGAAGGCCTCCTTCGTGATGGGAACGACCAGGGCGGTTAGGTCGGCAGTGCCCGGCACGTAGCGAGTCATGATGTGATACTGCATGAAGCGCTTCAGCGGGTTGACGCTGTCGGTGAGGTTCTCGAAGCTGTGGCCCGGTGCATTGACATCGTTGGGGAACACGGGGTCGTAAATCTTGCAGGCCAGGTCATAGAGGGCACGCAGGGTGCCATTGGCAGTAGAGATGCCGTATTCCTCGAACTTGGCCTGATAGACCGAGTCGGGCTCGACGAAGGCGGTGAAGCCGTATTTCTTCGTGCTGGGCACCCAGGCCACCTCACGCCAGATGTGCGACGTGTAGTAGTACTTATCGTACTTCTTGGGGTCGTAGTCAGGGTCGATGAAGGGCAGGATCTGCTCGCGGACACCAGTCTTAGTCAGGCCCTCATAGAAGATGCTGATGCGGGGGTTATCGCGCAGGATGTCGGCGACGTAGCTGTTCGACTTCTCGAGCACCATGTCGATGGGCTGCACGATACCGTTCTCAACGGAGTCGTTCTGGTGGACGACGGTTCCGTCTTCGAGCGTCTTGTTGAAGATGATGCGTGCCGTTCCCTCCAGACAGACAACGGCGTTGCTGTCGGCATCGACAGTCTGCGAGGTGGCCAGGTAGCGGCCGAGCAGGTTCGACGTGGGCAGCACGTCCTGCGTCATGTCGAAGGTGGAGTAGAGGTTGGCCACGATGTGTGTACGTGCGATGGTGTCGCAGTCGAGGGCGCTGAGCTGATCGACGCTCTGCAGCCCACGCTCGTGGAGATAGTTGGCGATGGCCTCGTTCGAGGGCAGGAAACAAGTATAGCTGCCGTAGGTAGCCATCAGATTCATCAGATTAGCGCGGTCAACAATTGTCCGGAAGTCGCTATATTGCGGACGGTTGGCCAGATAGTCACTCAGCATCTCACCGGTGAAGGTGTAGAAGTGCTCGCTATCGGGTTCATCGGAGCAGGAGGAAAACAGAAACTGACCACCCAGTCCACCGACGGCAAGTGCCAACAGCATGAAAGCTCTGGTTGCAAGTGCTTTTATTCTATTCATAACTCTTATTTCTTTTTTTCGTGAATGATGTCTTATTTCGCTTTCTCATAGCTGGTGCTCTCGCCAGTGCCGAAGGCGGGGTTGGCCACCAAATTGCGGTTCACCTTCATCTCCTCATAGTTGTAAGGCCAGAAGATGGCATCCATCTTCTTGAAGAAGTTGCTGGCATAGTCGCCGTTCACGTCGTCGCGGGTCTGCACAGCCGAGATGATCTCGGTGGTGTTGTTGTCGCGCATGGCATAGCGCACCAGGTCGTACCAGCGCTTGCCTTCGAACATCAGCTCGCGGCGGCGCTCACGCTTCACGAGGTCTTCCATCAGGCTCTTCGTGGTGTAGTCACTGCGGTGCAGGGTGTCGGCATCAAGGAGCGGAGCCTCGCAGAGCGAGCGCTTGTTGATGGCATTCACCAGGTTGAAAGCCTTGTCGAGAAGTTCTTTGTTATAGTCAGACACATCGTCGTCGCCACCTTCACGCATCTTCTGGCAGAGAGCCTCGGCCTCAAGGAGCATGATGTCGGGCAGACGATAGATAATCCACTGGCTGCAGTTCTCACCTTCATTGTAATAAGTAGGTGAGATGTTAGTGTACTGAGGCTTGACATCATTAGCCTTGATGTTGGTGGTGTTAATAGTAATTCTTCTGGCAGCCAGCTTCGTGATGACGTCGTCTTGGAATGCGAAGTTGTAATAGATGCGGGCATCGAGGTTCTTGTTCTTCGTCTCATAGAGATTCTTCACGTCCTCCGTCATCTTGTCCGACGGCTTCAGCTGTCCCTTCGGGGTCCTTTGGTTGCCGAAATAGCTTTCGATAGCAGTATTCACAGGCTGCTGGGAATTATCGCGGAGAGAATAGCGGTCGTTGCCATAGAACAGCTCGAAGATGGTCTCGCGGCTCATGCCATCGACGAAGATGGCCTCATAGGCTGTTCCAAAGCTGGTGCCGGAAAGCTGGTCGTTGACCAGGGGATAGCCGTTGAGACGGGCACGCAGGGTGGCCAGGTTGGCACCGCCCGTCAGTCGGCCGTTCTTGGCAATCTCTTCCTCAAACTGGTCCTTCTTCGACTGGATGACCAGCTCGGCATACTTGATGCAGTTGTCGTAGTCCTTCTTCCAGAGATACATCTCGCAGAGCATGGCGTAGATGGCATCGCGGGTGATGCGGCCCGTCTGGTCGCGCGGCTCTGTCTCGGGATAGCGGCTCACGGCGTAGCTCTTCACGTTCTCCAGGTCGAGGATGAGGCTGTCGAGCACGTCGTAGAACGGCGTGGCGGGCAGGTCCATCACCTGGTTGTCATCGGTGTATGCCTCCGTGGAATAGGGCACGTCGCGGAAGGTGCGGATGAGGTAGAAGTAGCACAGGTCGCGCAGTGCCGAGACCTCAGCGATGGTAGCATAGAGGTCGCTCTGCGTATAGCTGGGGTCGGCAGCAGCCACCTTGGGGGCATATTTCATGACGGTGTTGCACCTGTTGATGACATCGTAGAAATTGCTCCACTTGGTGAATTCGTTCTTGGCCGTGATGTTTTCCCTCAGCACGTTATAGAGGTTGGCGTCGTTGTTGGCGTTAGGACCGGAGACGACATTGTCGCTGCGGAACTCGCCCCAGACCATCATACACCTTCTGGCATTGGAGCTCTGCAGCACAGAGTAGCAGCCGCTGACGACGTTCTCCACGTCAGCCTTCTCATCCCAGAAGTCCTCGAGGATGACCTTATCCTGAGGCTTGATGTCGAGGAAGTCGCTGCATGAGCCCAAACTCGTGGCTACTGCAGCAACGGTGCAGCACAGCAGCCCTGATGCGAAATATTTATTGATCTTCGTAGTCATAATCTTCAATTTTCTGTTTACATTCTTCATGCTCTTAGAACTGTACGGAAATGCTCAGCGTGTAGGAACGTGAACGCGGGGTCTGCGCACCATCGATGGCAGGGTCCTCGCCTCCGAAAGCAATATCCGGGTCGACACCCGAGTACTTCGTCAGCACGAACGGGTTGTTGATACTGCCATAGAAAGAGATTCCTCCCAGTCCAAGGGGCTTCAGCACCTTCTTGGGAAGCGAATAGGAAAGCTGTGCATAGCTCATACGGAGATAGGAGCCGTCCTCAACGAAGCGGTCGCTGACGAGCGTGTTGTAGTTCGACGAGTTTCCGAACATGGCACGGGGTATAGAGGTGATGTCACCCTCCTTGCGCCAGCGGTAGTTCACAGCCTGGCTCTGGTTGTCGTTGCCAGTCATCGACTCTGCGTTCAGACGAGCCTTGTTGATGATCTTGTTGCCCACACGATAGGTGAACTGTGTGCTCAGGCTCCAGCGTCCGTAGCGGAAGTTGAAACCGAAACCACCAGTGAGCTTAGGCAGCGAAGAACCCAGGTAAGTGATGTCGAGGGCATTGATCTGACCATCGTGGTTGAGGTCCTCGTAGATGGCATCACCACCGTTGAAGCCGGGGAACGACTGGTTGTGACCGGTACCGTCGATACGATAGTCGTACATCATGCGCTTGGGCACGTTGTTACCGTCGAGGATGACCATGCCGTCGGGGCCGACAGCCACAGGAGCCGTCTTGCCCTCAGCCTGGAACTGCGTCCAGTAAGCGTAGATCTGCTCCGGAGTCATGCCTGCCACAGCGTTCTTGAACGTGTTGTAGTTATACTGGTAGACACCGTGGTACTTGAAGCCGTAGATGGCACCGAAGGGGTTGTGCAGCTGCACGCGCTTGAGGTGCTCGCCGTTGGCATAGCCGTAGACGGAGTTCTTGTTCTCCAGCACGTATTCATCCATCTCCAGAATCTCATTGCGGTTGTTACCGAAGTTGGCGTTCACGTCCATGCTGAACTTTCCGGCAGTGATGAGACGGTTACTGTTGATGTGGAACTCCCAACCGGTGTTGCGCATCTTACCATTGTTGTGGTTAGGCACCATCATGTAGCCAGAGTTCGAAGGAATGCGGAACGATGGCATCAGCATGTCTGAGGTGGTGGAGTTGTAGCCCTCGACGGTAAGGGTGAGTCGGCCATCGAAGAATCCCAGGTCGATACCCATGTTATAGCTCTCAACGGTCTCCCACTTCAGGTCACTCAGTCTCAGGTTCTCGGGTCTGAACGAACCGCGTCCGAGATAGGTGCTGCCGGTGCTTGAATAAATAGAGGTGTAGAGGTAGTTTGCCGAGGGCTGGTGGCCATTGCGTCCCCAAGCCGGACGAAGGGCAAACATCGAAAGGGCAGGCTTCAGTGCCTTCATCCAGGGCTCGTCACTGACAATCCACTTCAGCGATACCGAGGGGAAGTAACCCCAGCGGCGACCGGGACCGAACTTCGTGGTACCGTCGACACGGACGGTGGCATCGGCGACGTAGCGGCCCTTGTAAGTATAGTGGCCAGAGAAGGTGTAGTACATGGAGCGCCACTGTCCGTAGGACGAGCTCACACTCTTCAGGTTACCACCTCCGGCAGGATTAGTGATGTTGATATCAGTTGAAGGCAGGCCATAAGCATGCTCCGACATCGAGTTCGACGAGCCGCTGGTGAGCTCGAAGCGTCCCATCACCATGGCCTGATGGTCCTTGTTGGAGAAGGCCGGCGTGAGGGTGAGCGTCTGCTTGGTGTTGAACGACACGCTCTTCGACGAGCCGTTCTTGGCCTCGTTCACGCTCTCATCCGTCATCACCTTCGAGGAGAGTTCCTGCGGCAGGAACGACTCGGTGTACTGGTTGGCAATGTTCATGTAGACCGAGCTGCGCCACTTCAGCTGCCAGTGGTCTTCGTCGAGGCCCAGCAGGTTGTAGTCGAGGATCAGCTCAGGGTTCATGTCGTAGGAACGGCGCTGGTTGATAGCCAGGTTGGCCGATGCCACGGGGTTGCGCAGTCCGCGCTGGTCGCCCAGGTAGTCGGTCTCGCCGGCGATGGCCTGCGGCATGGTGTAGTAGCGGTCGGTGTCGTTGCCGAACTCATCCTGTTCGTAGATGCTCATGTTAGGCATCTTGCGCAGGGCGATGCTCAGCAGACCGTCGTAGTTCATGTCGTTCTTGGTGTAGGTGAGGGCGAAGTTGGTGCTCACGCGGATACGCTCACTGACGTTATAGTCGAGTGCCACACGGGTGGAGAAGCGGTCCAGCTTCTGCTTAATCATCGTACCAGTCTCATGGTCGTAGCCACCACCAATACGGAACGAAGCCTTCTCACCACCACCGGTGATGGTGACGTAGTGGTTCTGACGCAGACCCATCTGTGTGACGGCGTCGCGCCAGTCGGTGTTGTTGTTGAACTGCTCGTACTCAGAGAAGGTGGGCTCGTAGTTGATTTCGTGAATACCAGCCGACTTGTTATCGTCCTGCTGGGGGTTGAAGTAGGCTTCCTTCAGCATCATGGTGTAGTCATCACCATTCAGCATGTCGTAGCCCTTGGGCTGATAGGTGCCTGTGAGCTTCAGCGAGTAGGTGATGCGGGGCTTGCCACGCGAACCGCGCTTGGTGGTGAGCTCGATGACACCGTTACCACCCTGTGAACCGTAGACGGCGCAGGCAGCGGCATCCTTCAGCACGGTGATGCTGGCAATGTCCTCAGGGTTGATGTTCAGCAGCTCGGCGAACTTCTCGTTGTTGGCACCGGCGAGGTCGAAGCCATCCATGTTCACCTGACGGATGTTGCCGTCGACAACGATGAGCGGGTTCGAGTCAGTCAGCGTCGAGAGTGTGCTGGCACCACGCAGACGCATGGTAGAGCCAGCTCCCAGGTCACCGCTGTTACCGATGATGTCAAGACCGGCGATACGTCCCTGCAGGGCCTCGTCGATGGTCGTCATGCCCAGACCTTCGAACTCCTTCATGGAGATGGTCTGCGAAGCATAGGAGATTTCGCGCTCAGGGATGGGCAGTCCGTTACCGTTGGCGCGTTTCTTCGAGCGGATGGTCACCTCCTTCAGGGTGGTGGCGCTCTTCATGTGGATGTTGTACGTGGTCTTGTTGATGGGCAGCACTTGCGCAGCCATACCCACGTAGGTGAAGCGGATTTTGTCTTTGGTGCTTTTCACCTTCATGGTAAAGTTACCGTTGAGGTCGGTGACAGCCGAGTTGATGATACGGCCATTACCGTCGATCTCACACACGGTGGCTCCCATCAGTCCGCCCAGCTCGTCGCTCACGGTACCGTGCACCGACGTAATGTCCTGGGCGCTCACGCTTAAAGGTAAAAGGGCAAAAAGGTAAATAGGCAAAAGATATTTCACCATCCGTCCTACCCTTTTGAATACGTTTATCTTCATAGGATTTACTGTTTTTTACTTTTTTACTATTTTACCTTCTACTGGGCAAGAGCCTCACTCACCACCTGTCGCCAGGGCTTCAGGTCCTTATATAGCAGCGGTGTGTCAATCTGGTGCAGCATCACGTCACTGGCCATGAACTGTCGGCCGTCGCTGTAGAACCAGTACTCACAGCAGTTCTGGTTGTAGAGACCCGGTTTTGTCACTACATGGTGCTCAACGCCACGCTCGTCCCTAATGACCATCTGCTTGGTGTCGTAGTCGACCTCTATGGGATAGAAACGACCAGTGTCGAGGTTGCGGGCCATGCTCTCATAGGCGGTGTAGGGCTTGTAGTTCTGCTCCTTGGCCATGCCGATGGCGATGGAGTGATCCTGAATGTGATAGCGCACGAAGTCGGTGATGATGCCCTTCACGGCAGCGATGACCTTCGTCCTCACGTTCTCCTTCTCGGTTTCGGTGGCACGCTCGTTGAACCATCCTTCAGCCACACAGACACTGTCGAGGACCTCGTTGTCGACCTCGCCATCGATATCCAGCTCACGCGGGCTGGGCAGGAGCTTGTCCTGCTGCAGCTTCTCGATAGAGCTGTTGGTGGGGATGTAGACAGTATAGTTATAGTTGTCGAGCAGGCGGAGGTTCTTGTTTCCCCTGGCTCTCATACCGGCATCGTAGCGGTTGCTCAGCTTCTCTGAGAGGAGACCGTCAGTACCGGAGTTGCAATAGTCGTTCTCCAGCAGGTTCAGGAATTCCTGGAACTCAGGGTTGCCCTTCAGCGTCAGGTAGACCGATGTCTCGGCACGCATGGGCACCGACGACTCCACCTGATAGGAGCGACCATTGTTCTTCTGATAGACCTGCGTGGCATGCACGCCCGAACCCGGATGCTCCATCTGCCAGCCACCCTCGAAGACGAGGTTGCCATCGTCGCCACGGCTGACGCGCAGCATCGAGCCGCCCTTGGCCTTGAAGTAGTTGTAGCCCTCGTCGATATAGGTCTCAAGGGTCTTCGACGTGTCGGGCACGACGATGATGAACTGGTCTACCATGCTGGAGAGCATGTTCCTCACCAGTGCCGTCGAGGTGACGTTACGCTCAGGCGTTGCCGTGCGCTCCATGTTGCCGTCGGCATCCCTGGTCATCTCCACGCGCTTGGCCTGCACACGGCTGGCAAGGCTCTTGGTGCGGTCGTAGGTGAACTGGATGACGTCGAAGCGCTCAAGCGCCACGCTGTCAGCACCCGACTGGTCCTTCAGCACGGTTGAGTTACCGTAGGAGTAGGGGTCCACATAGGTCATCATGGCGTCGTTAGTGGGCAGCACCATGGCATAGCGCGAGTCCATGGAGAGGAGGTAGGGCAGGAAGTTCAGCTCGGCAATACGGTCGGCATTCTTCAGCTCACCGCCAGAGATGGCCCAGTAGATGGTGTTCATGGTGGTGGCGTGTGCCAGTGCGGGATAGGACACCGCCTGATACTGTGCGGGCATGAACACCTTGTTGGTCATGTAGACCACGCCATTGCAGGCCATGAAGCAGGAGTCGACGTCCTCGGGACGGATGCCCAGTTCTTCCATGGCATCGTTAAGCACGATGTTGAACTTCGAGGGCACGGCCTCGGTGAAGTTGGTGAGCATATTCACGTCGATGAGCGGAGCCAGCGTCTTGTCGGGAATGGAGTCCCACTCCTTATACTCGTCGTGCAGCTCGCGTCCCTCGTGGTTCCACCAGTATTCCAGTGCCTCGTTCGAGGGAACGATCATCACGCCGGCATCGCTGTGCAGGTCGGCGGTGTTACTGCCGTCGATGTACTGGTTCCATCCTGGGTCGAACTTCAGCTGGGCCTCCACGGTGTTGTCGTCGGGGTCCTTCTCCAGCGAGCCAACGGCGGAGTTGCCGCTGTAGTAGCGCAGCACGTAGACGGAGTCGTCTTTATTGTAGATACGATTATATTCTCTTGTAGCGTTGGCATCGTAGTAAGGTGCCGAGTAGCGGTCCATGAGGTGTGCCCAGAGCGACATGACGGGATGCTCGTGTACAATCTGCGCCATGCTGGGCGACGACTCGATGACGCCACCCACCTTGTGGATGTATCCGTTCTTACAAGTGATGTCACGCTCCACCACCTGCTGTCCGTTCACCCATGCCTCAGCGGTGCTGGTGGCTTTGTGGTTGGTCAGCACGGCCAGGTCAGCATCAGAGATTTTGTGATACTGCATGAAAGCCGGCAGGAAGTGAATCATGGGTGCCGAGGTGGCATCGCGCAGGATGGGCGTAGCCTTTCCGCGCTGGCGCAGCTTGCTCCATCCCCGTGTGTTCGGCATGGCCTCGACGGGCATGATGTAGACGGAGTCGTAGACGGTGGTAGCCGTCTCACGGCGCATGGTGCGTCCCGACTCTGGCGTGCCTGCGTCGCCCTGGGCCTTTGCGTTCGACATCAGCTCGATGAGGTAGGCGTTGTTGATCATCGAGTTGTTCAGCAGGAGGCGTTTCTGAGCAATGGTCATCTGCTCATAGTTGCGCACTCCCCAGTTGTTGGTGGCGAACCACTCCTGGAAGGCCTGGTCGTCGGCGACGAACAGCGTCTTCGAGCCTGTGTGCCCCAGCACCTCGTGCTGGTCCAGGTCATCAATCAGTTTCAACATCGTGGTATAGTTGCCCTCTTCCTGCAGCCGCTCGTAGATGGAGTTGCCCAGCCATTCTGGCTGGCCGGTGAGCACATCGTCTTTACACGATTGTAGCGTTCCAGCACCCATCAGCAGACTGCAAGCGGCCAATGCCACCCGTTGTCCTTGCTTGAAGATAGTTCTTCGATTCATAGGTTTACTTTGGTTATTTTATAGTTGTTATTATTTAATGTTCGTACATCTTATATATATATCGTTCTCTCTTTCGAGGAGCTTGTTTTCGTCTTCATTGTCGTTTCCCGCGCATCGCTGCCTTTGTTGCAGCGTTTGCATCGAGCATGTCTTCTTTCAGGTATTCAGCAATCAGGTTAATCTATTCAGTTTCTGGTGCTTTTTAGCACACGAGGATGGTTCATAGAGAAAAAGAAGGGGTCGGAGACAGCCTTTTTTCAGGCTGTCCCCGAACCCTTGGGTCAGAGATTTGTCAGATGTTTGTATCTAACCATTTGAGAGAACTTACTTGCGTACCTTCTTCACGACGACGGTGCCGTCGGCAGTGGTAATCTTCTGGATCATGATGCCCTTCTCCATGCTGTTAGCCTTGCGGCCGTCGAGGGTGAAGAACTCCACGAAGACACGCTGCGGAGCAGCCATCTCCTCGATGCCAGTGAGGTCGGCATCGGGCTGCTTGGCACTGTTCTTGCCGAAGTAGAACAGCTGGAAGTTATCGCCAGCCAGCCAGTTACCCACGGCGTTCTTGGCCTCCAGACCGATGGTGAGCTTGGTAGCGGGAGCAGCCTTGTGGAAGACGACGGCGAAGTGCTTGGGCTTACCGTTGGCGGTAGCTATGGGCAGAGCGCTCTTCTCGCCATTCTCCTCAGCAGCGAAGAGGTAGAAGCCCTCGCCATCCTCGGCGATGGCATCAGCAGCGCGGCTCTGCAGGTTGGCAATCACGTCAGCCTCGAGTGAGTAGGTACCCTCAGGCAGAGCCAGGATGGTCTGCTCGATGGTGCCGTCGCCCAGAGGAGCGTTGCCGCTGCGCCAGCTCTCCACGAAGTGGTCGATGTAGACACCGTCCTCATCGTTCGAGTAGGAAGCACCCTGCGGACCCACGTTGGTCACAGCAGCGAAAGCATAGGTCCAGCCGTTGGCATTCTCGTCGAAGTTGGGGTTGACGATGACGCCAGTAATTTCGATGGGGTTGTCATCGGTAGCAGTGTCCAGGTCACCAGGCAGAGCCAGGGAGGTCTTCATGGCAGCAATCTTGTTCATGTACTCCTCGGCCTCAGCGTCGGTGATGGAGTGAGCCTCGATGCCATCGGTAATCTCGTAGTAGAGAGCCTGAGCCTGGCTGATGGCAGCCTGGTTGTCGGAAGCGTTGATGTTGTCCCACAGCTCGGTGGCAGCGTTCTGCAGACGAGTGAAGAGGGCCACGGAGGTGTTGATGGCATCGCCCAGGTCATAGAGGTCGGAGAGGGCGTCGAACATGGCCTTGCCGTCGCCGGAAGCGATGGCCTCCTCGGCAGCAGCCTTCAGGGCAGCAGCGCGCTCATAGACGTCCTTACCCATGGGCCTCGAGAGGTCGAGCTTAGCCAGCTCCTCTTCGAGGACGGGCTGCACCATTTCTGCCGTAGGCTCATGGTAGATGAGCTTGAAGTTATCCCAGATGCACCACCAATCCTGGTCGGCATCCATCTTCACGCCGATGCGGAAGGTGTCACCGTCCTTGGCAATCAGACCGTAGGCCTGCTTCTTGTACATGCCCCACTTGAAGCAGAGGCTGGCAGCACCCATTGAGTTGGGATGGTTAGGATCGGCACCAGTCCAGGAGTGGTTCTCCACGACGGGCAGCGTGCCATCCTCCAGGTAGTGCGACGGGTCGATATCCTCGTCGTAGACGCTGGGGAACGAAGTCTGAGCGGAGTTCATGTAGAGATAGACGGGTGAGGGGAAGTCGGGATCGATGGGGTCGCCCTGGGTGTAGCCGTTGACCTCGCAGCGCACGTAGCCCTGCACCTGCAGCTCATACATACCCTCGGGCAGGCCAGTTACCTCCTGCCAGACGTCCCACTTGTGGCAGTGCCACGACTCGAAGCAGAAGTTCTGCTCGCCCAGAGCGCTGACCATGATGTCCTGGTTGGCCTGGCCGAGCGGTCCGCGCACGACGTTACCGCCACTGATGCGGTCGATGGTCCAGCCCTCAGCAGCACCAGAGTTGATATCCTTGTCCTCATCGAAGCCTGGGTTCGTGATGTATTCAGTCATGTCCTTGCCTTCCCATTTATCCTTCTTTGACTTGTCGATGATAATCTCAATCCACTCGTTCAGCTGAGCGATGGCAGCTTCCAGCTCCTCGTTGGTCAGCTCAAGAGCATCAAGGATGTCCTCAGCCTCGAAGTCGATGTAGTCGCCCAGTGCGTCCATCTCCTCGATGCCGGCATACTTGGGATTGCTGATCATGGCCGTACCCTTCTTAATCACATTCTGATACTCCTTCCAGAGGTCGATGTTCTTCATCAGGGCAGCATAGGTGTTGTCGATGGCGTTCAGGATGGCGTTCACCTCGTCGAGGTTGTTGGCGGTCTTGTCGCCCTGCAGAGCCTCCTGATAGGCGGTGAGATAAGCCTCGGTGTAGAGCGTGCCTTCATCGGGCGTGTAGTCGCCGAAGTTCTTCAGGGCCTCCTCGAGGTAGTAGTTGCAAGCGTCAGCACCCTTACCCATGTAGGTGATGGAGAAGTCGTCGAAGATACTCCAGTCACCGTCGATGCTCGAGCTCTTGCGCACGCCGATGCGCAGGCTGTCGGTCTCGGCCATCACGGCCACGATGACCTTGTTGTCATAGAGTCCCAGCGTGTGCATGGCATACTCGGCAGCCTCCATGTTGTTGGGGATGACGTAGTTGCCCACGACTTCGCCATACTCGTCGGTGTCGCTGATGTCCGACCATGAACCGACCAGGCCCTCAGTGCCCTGAGGAATCATGGCCACGCAGGGCGACACGATGGAAGCCTCGCGCTCCACGACGTCCTTGGCAGCGAGCTTACCGGTCTGTCCGTAGACCTTAGCCAGCTTCGATGATGCATTGCCAGCCTTGTAGTTGTCCCAGGCGGGCTGCGAGTTACCAGCACGATAGAAGGCCTTCACGCCGAGGGCATAGACACCGGGCTTCATGCCGCCGTTCACGTCCTGATAGGTGTTGTAGGTCTTGTTGTAGTGCTCGGCATTCTCCTTCGGGCCGTAGGAGCCGAAGGCGTCGCCGCTCCAGCCGGTGGTCAGGTCATCGCCCTTGAAGTCGAAGTTCCTCAGGAACTTGGCGGTGACGTCGACGGGGTTGGCCACGGTGGCGTTGTCGTACTCGTTGTCAATCAGCTCCTGCTTGCGCTTGTCGATGGCAGCCTGTGCGGCAGCGATGGCAGCGGTGAGCTCGTCGGGAGTGCTGTTGAGGTTGGTGAACACGGCGAGCTGCTCAGCCACGTCGGCACCAATCTCCTCGGCCTCCACGAGCAGCGCACGCAGCTGGTTGGCCAGGAAGTAGCAAGCCACACCGTTGGTGTAGGTGGTGTAGGCATCGCTGGCAACAAAAGCCTCGTAAGACTCGGTGGTCACGGCACGCCAGTCGACGCAGACACCCGGCTCGTCGGGAGACAGCATGAGCAGCACGCTGCTGTACTTCTCGCCTTTGTAGCTACCATCCCAGCCGAGGTATCTTCCATCGAATTCGGGCTTATCGGCGATGAGGGCCACATTCTGGAAGCGCACGAAATCGCCCACGATGGTGAACGACCATGAGTAGTTGCCCTGGGTACCATGGTCTACCCAAGTAGAACCTCCATCATCAGTAAAGAGGTTGTGAGGACCAGTGACATCAGCACGGTCGGCGTTGCTGAAGTTGTCCCACAGCTCATAGGAGCCTTCTGGAGCATCTTCCTCCATGCTGGGCTCCACCCAGAAGGGATAGCCGAAAGCACGGACGCTGGCCTGCGTGTTCCAAGAGTTACCACTGGCAAAGAACATCTTTGCGCCAGGGTTGTAGAGATAATACTGAGTGGCATCGTCAGTGAACGTGGTGAACTCCAGGCCCTGAGGCTCGGGGATGACCCACTGGCTCTGAGGCACCTCAGCCTTTGCAGCACTGGCCATTCCCAACCAGAGCGCGCTCAAAACGAGTAGTTTTGAAAATTTCATAAGCGATAAAAATTAGTAAAGTTAGTAAATAATAAAAAGGTTCTCGAATATATTATATGTGTATTGTTCATACCAAGCCACTTGACACTAAGCGACCTTTCCGCTGCAAAGTTAATCAAAAAATTAATAACTCGTATCATTTTTCAAAGTTTTTTTTCATTTCATGCTAAAAAAAAGTGTGGCTTTAACACTTTGCGGCACTTTTCACCCTCTTTTGGTATGGTTTTCCACAAAAAGGAAGCCAACATTATGCGTTGTGGCCGGGTCTATCCAAAGACTGGTTTTTCTCTGTTTTTATTGTTTGAGTCCACTTGGAAAAGTCAAGCAATGAGCAATACTGCTGCGCATGAGTTCTCGCAGGTAACGGACTTTTTCAGGTAGACTCATCATATTTTAATCTGTTTATGTAAGACCACTTTGCGGTAAGTCTATCAAAACCTTGGGAAAACCGCACCTCAAATTTTTGAAAGATATTGACAAAACAGCCATTTTTGCCCTCCATAATTCAAAAATTCTGCGCAAAACAACTTTTGGACGAAAAAAAGCGTGTTTTTAGAGGGTTTTCTAAACCGTTAATAATCAGCCACTTGAAACTATTTTGAAGAAAAACGGCGTTCGATTGTTTTCAAAAGTCAACGCCGCAGAAAAATTTGGCGTTGACTTTTGAAATTTTGGCGTGCTTACAGAAACGCGAAAAGTAGCAAAATTGGAGCGAAAAACGTGCACAAAAGCATGGCTTGTGTGCAAAACTTCGTCGTTTGCGGCCCGATTTTTAATCAGGCAATGCCTCCCCAAGGCCCGAAATCGGCCATTTTTCACGCTAAAATGCGTCGTCGCCACGAACAAAATTTTCTTTGAAAGTTTTTGACAAAATTCTTCTACGTAACGATTAAAAATAGGTTGGATTGGGGGCCATAATGCTTAGTGACAACTCATCCTTTTTAAGTTAATAAGGACTTTTTTTAACAACGAATTTAACGAATTTAACGAATTCAACGAATATAACGAATTGCCGAGCTATGCGATTGACTTTACTCCCATCTCGTCTCGCTACGGAACCATACAGCTTGAATAATTTGTCGAGCGGCAAATCATTTGTCGTAAAATACATGAAATTCGTAAAATTCGTGCAATTCGTATAAAGTTGTTATAAAATGTTGTGAAATAAAAAAACGTTCGCCCCAGGAGAGCGAACGATGGATTGGCGAGGGAAAACGGCCAGCAAAGGGCTACGAGGTGTGCAGCAGTCGCCGCACCTCGCGGCGAGCCTGTCCCAGACGGTACTCCACGGCCTTGTAGTCCATGCCGAGCTGCCGTGTGATGTCGGCCACCTTCATGCCGCCGTAGAGATGGAGGCGGTAGACCTCGGCACAGGGCTGCGGCAGACGGTCGAGGCGGCGCTCGATGTGGGCCACGGCATCGCGGAAGTAGATGGCGGGCAGCGGGTCGTCGGCCATGGCCGAGAGGCTGTGCTGCTGCTCATAGAGACGCTGCTGCTGGCGGCGACGGAAGTGGTCTACCAGCAGGCGACGGGCCATGGTGTAGACCAGACTGGGCAGGGTGGCCTCGACGATGACGCGACGGTCGTCGGAGAGCAGGCGCAGAAAGAGCTCCTGCACCATGTCCTCGGCGGTCATGGCGTCGCCGCCGAGACGGCTGCTCACAAAGGCGAGCAGCTCGTCGCGGTGGTCGCGGTAGTAGCGTTCTATGACGTCGCAGTTATTCATTGACAACGGGTTCGATGGTTCCGTCTTCACGGTAGAAGAGGCGCTGCACCTTCAGCGAGCGCAGGTGGGTGACGTCGTTGGAGGGCACGCAGTCGTGGTAGAGCAGGTACCACTGGCCGCGGTACTCCACGATGCAGTGGTGGGTGGTCCAGCCCACGACGGGCTCGAGGATGACGCCCTGATAGGTGAAGGGTCCGTAGGGGTTGTCGCCCGTGGCATAGCAGAGGTAGTGGCTGTCGCCGGTGCTGTAGCTGAAGTAGTATTTGCCATTGTACTTGTGCATCCACGATGCCTCGAAGAAGCGGTGCGGATCGCTGGCACGCAGCGGCTGGCCCTGCTTGTCGACGATGACCACGGGGCGCGGTGCCTCGGTGAACTGCAGCACGTCGTCGCTCATGGCGGCCACGAAGCTGGTGAGTGCCGGGGCGTCGGCGGGGGCGTAGAGCTGGGTCTTCTTGTCGGGAGCGTGGCCGATGTCTACCATGCCAGCGGGTGCCGGGTCGGTGTCGGGCTGTGCCACAGGGGCGAAGGGAGCCTTCAGGGGCACGTGCCACTGCAGCTGTCCGCCCCAGAGTCCGCCATAGTAGCAGTAGATGCGGCCATCGTCGTCCTTGAAGACGCAGGGGTCGATGCTATAGGCGCCACGGATGGGGTGCTCCTGCGGGATGAACGGGCCTTCGGGACGGTCGGCGATGGCCACGCCGAGGTGGAACTCGCCGTTGTAGTCCTTGGCCGAGAAGACGAGGTAGTACTTGCCGTCCTTCTCCACGACGTCGCTGTCCCACATCTGCTTCTCCACCCATGCCACCTGGTCCTGGTCGAGGACGACGCCGTGGTCGGTGGCGGGGTCGGTCTCCACATTGTCGAAGGAGAGCACGTGGTAGTCGCGCATCTGGAAGTGGCCGCCGTCGTCGTCGAAGACGTTGTCGCACTCGCGGTCGTGCGAGGGATAGACGTACAGGCGTCCGTTAAACACGTGGGCCGCAGGGTCGGCCATATAGTCGCTGGGGAAAAGATAGCGGGGTTTCATATTCTTTTTATGGGGTTTATAGATTTAACGGGAAAAGAGATTGATGATTTTCTGCACCACGGGCTTGGCCTTGTACTGGCGGTCGAAGAGCAGGGGATAGTTGGTGCGCCCCTTGATGGGCCAGCCGTTGAGCCACGAGCCGCCGTCGCTGACGCCCCAGAGGTTGATGCGACTGATTTGGTGGCGGTGTTTGTAGTAGATGCTGAACAGGTCCATCCAGCGCTGCTCTATTTCTTTCTCCTTGGCAGCGGGCAGGCCGTCGACGTAGGGGTTGTACTTCTGCTGTAGCTCGAAGTTCTGCGCGATGTCGGCACCGCCGAAGCCCTGCGGGTTGGGCAGCACGTTGATGTCGAGCTCGGTGATCATCACCTTCACGCCACAGGCGGCAAAGGCGTCGATGCTCTTCTCATACTCGGCCAGGTTGGGATAGTCAAGGCCGTTGTGGCTCTGCATGCCCACGCCGTCGATGCGCAGGCCCTTGGCCTTCAGGTTCCTGACCAGCTGGCAGACGGCCTCGCGCTTCTTCTCGCCAGCCATGGAGTAGTCGTTGTAGTAGAGCTCGGCGTCGGGGTCAGCCTCGTGGGCGGTACGGAAGGCTATCTCGATGAACTCCTCGCCCAGGAGATTATAGTAAGGCGAGCGGCGGAAGGAGCCGTCGTCCTCGATGGCCTCGTTCACCACGTCCCAGCCGTGCACACGGCCTTTATAGTGGCCCACCACGGTCTTGATGTGGTTGATGAGGCGGGCCTTCAGCACCTCCTTCGAGGCGGGGCTGGCAGCATAGCCGTTGGTGAACCACCAGTCGGGGGCCTGGGAGTGCCACACCAGACAGTGGCCGATGACTTTCAGCTGATGCTGCTCGCAATAGCCCACGAACTTGTCGGCCACGCGGAAGTCGAAGATGCCCTCGGCGGGGGCCAGCGACTCGGGCTTCATGCAGTTTTCGGCCACGGCGCAGTTGAAGTGCCTGTCGGTCAGGGCATCGGCCTCGGGCACCTGGCCGTCGCTCTGCCACTGGTTGATGGCAGCGCCAATGAGGAAATGCTTGCCCAGCGCATCCTTCAGGCCCTGCTGGGCCATGGATGCCAGCGGCACCATGGTCAGGCAGAGCATAAGGGTCTTGAATCTATTATTCATTCTTGCTACGTGCTTCAATCTCCTGGTTAATCTTGTCAATCTTCTCGTCGGTCAGCTCATACATCGAGATGATCCAGATGGCAAGGCCGAGCAAGATGGCGGGGATGACGCAGACGAGCCACAGGATGCCTTCCTCGGCGAAGGGGGTCTGCTCAATCACGTCGCTCTTGTAGCCCACGTAGGCCAGCACGGCGGGGCCGACGATGCTTCCGAAGGTCATACCAGCCTTGAAGAACAGTCCCGTCAGCGCATTGACGATGCCCGAGATGCGGCGGCCCGTGGTGTACTCACCGTAGGAAATCACTTCGGGAACGAGTGCCCACATATAGCCGGTGGCGACAATCACGCCCGTGCTCTTCACAAACTGAGCCACATAAATCATCGTCATGCTGGGATGGTCCATCTTCGAGATGAAATAGAGCATCGCCATGCCGACAATGGCGGCGCCAAGGAACAGATAGAACATGTTCTTCTTGCCCACCATGCGCTTGAACCAGGGCACCAAGGGCATGAAGATGAAGGCCGGAATAGAGCCCAGGGCCATGAAGATTGACAGCTCCTGAGCCGAGCCGTGCAGATTGCTGTTCATGAAATAGGCGCCGGCGGCGTTGCCCACCGACATCATGGCGAAGGCGGTGATGAAGAAGAAGGCAAGGACACGCAAGGGGCGATTGCGCAGGAACTCCATCCACAGGTCGCTCACCTTGACGGTCTCCGTGGCCTTCGCATCCATCACGACGCGCTCTTTGCACTGCGTGAAGCAGAACAGCAGCAGGCAGAAGCCGACGATGGCGTAGATGGTCATGGTGGTGAACCACGCCGAGGAGTCCTTAGGAAGGCTGTCGGAGGGTGCTCCGGCAATCAGGGCGATGAACAGGGGCAGGCCGGAGTTGACGGCCAGGGCACCGAGGTTGGCCATGAACATGCGCACCGACGTGAGGATGGTAATCTCGTTGGTGTCGCGCGTCAGCGATGAGTTCAGTGCTCCATACGGCACATTGATGAACGTATAGAGCAGCTGCATGGAGATATAGGTGACGTAGGCATAGATGAGCGACGGTGCGAAACCGTTATAGAAGCACAAGATGGCGAAGCCCGAAAGGGGAATGCCCACATAGAGCAGATAGGAACGGTATTTGCCAAAACGAGGATTGCTCTTGTCAATCAGTGCGCCGACAATGGGGTCCCAGATGACGTTGGCCACATTACCCACCAAGAACATGACGGCCACTGCCGAAGGGGTGAGGCCGTAGATGTCGGTGTAGAAAAACAGAAGATAAGTACAAATGACCTGAAAGATGAGGTTCTGAGCCAGGTCGCCCGAGCCGAAGCCGATGCGCTGCACCCACGAGAGCTTGTAGAAGCCCTTGGCTTCTGCGGTCGTTACATGTTGTGCCATAATGTAGAGTTTCGTTTTTTAGTTTGTATATTTTTGTGCAAAAGTAACTATTTTCCCGCTTTTTACCGTTTCGCCATGTTACAGAATGATTATTTTTTGTTTCATTTGACGAAATAAATACGAAAAACGGCGATTCCATCGACATTTTTCCGTAATTTTGCATGCAAATATGAAGACAAGACTAACGATGCTTTTGACGGCGCTGCTGTGCTTGACGACGGCCGGTGCCGAGGTGAAAGTGCCGCAGCTGTTCCAGGACGGAATGGTGCTGCAGCGAGGCGTCGACATCGCCGTATGGGGATGGGCCGACGCAGGTGAGAACATCAGCGTGGTGCTGGCCGATGCCAAGGGCAAGGCCGTAAGCACCGCCACGGCCACCGCCAACAGCGAGGGCCGCTGGCAACTCGCTCTGCCAAAGAAAAAGATAAAGGCAGGCGGACCCTACACGCTCTCCTTCACCTCGCAAGCCTCAAATCTCAAATCAATTAATGATGTTTGGGTGGGCGACGTGTGGCTCCTCTCCGGACAGTCGAACATCGACGTCACCGTGGAGCGCGTCTATCCACAATACACCAAGGAGATAGACAGCAACGAGAACCCGATGGTGCGCCTCTTCCGCGTGCAGAACGAGACGAGCACCAGCGGCGAGAAGCAGGACATTGGCCCCACGCGCACCAACTGGAAACCGCTTAACAAGCAGAACGCCTGGCTGTTCAGTGCCGTGGGCTACTTCCTGGGCCTGCGCATGCAGCAGACGACAGGCGTGCCCCAGGGCATCATCGTGAACAGCTGGGGCGGAACGCCCATTGAGGCCTGGCTGCCTGCCGACAGCATGGTGCTGCACTACCCCACGCAGGCCGCAAAGACCCGTCTCTACGACAATCCCGACTTCATCCGTGCTCAGCAGCGCGCCAACCAGCTGGCCGACCAGCGCTGGAACCAGCTGCTCGACGAGCGCGACTCCATCGCAAGTTTCACCTCAGCCGCCTACGATGACTCGCAGTGGCGGAAGGTGAACCAGTGGGAATGGAGCTGGCGGGGCATCGGCAGCACGTGGCTGCGTCAGCACGTCAACGTCGACAAGGCTCATGCCGGGCAGCCTGCACGCCTGCTGCTCGGCACGCTGTTCGACGCCGACATCACCTATGTGAACGGACAGCAGGTGGGGCGCACCTACTACCAGTATCCGCCACGCCGCTACGACATTCCCGAAGGACTGCTGCGCGAAGGCGACAACGTCATTGCCGTGCGATTCATCAACAAGTACGGCTCTGCCCACTTCATCCCTGAGAAGCCCTATCTGCTGGCTTTCGGCGACGACCGCCAGAGCCTGAACCCGCTGCCTGCCGACGTCATCCGCCTGGGCGAGACGTGGAAGCAGCACAGCGGAGTAGACATGCCCAGCTGCCCCAGCGGCGACGTCTCGCTGCAGAACCTGCCATCGACGCTCTACAACGCCGTACTCAGCCCGCTGGCACCCATGTCGCTGGCCGGCGTGGTGTGGTATCAGGGTGAGTCGAACACTGGCAATGCCCGCGACTACGCTCCCATGCTGCGCATGCTGATGAGCAGCTGGCGCGAGCGCTTCCAGCAGCCGCAGCTGCCCTTTGTCGTCGTGCAGCTGGCCAACTACATGGCCTGCGTGCCGCAGCCGCAGAACACGGGCTGGAGCCAGGTGCGCGAGGCACAGCGCACCGTGGCCGAGAGCGACCCGTGGGCCGAGAGCGTGGTGAACATCGACCTGGGCGAGACGCAGGACATCCATCCGCTGCGCAAACGCGAGGTGGCCGAGCGCGTGGGCCTCTGCTTCGACCGGCTCGTCTTCGGCAAGCCGGTGCAGCTGTTCCCGAAGGTCACCAGCGCCAGGACTGCGGAGGGCCGCGTGGTGCTGACCCTCGACCAGCCGCTACGCGATGGCAGTCTGAAATACTTTGAGCTGGCGGGCAGCGACGGCCGTTTCAGCAACGTAGAGGCCACCGCTCAGGGCAACACCATCACGCTGACGGCACCCATGAACAGCCCCGCCACCGTGCGCTACGCCTGGAAGGACAACCCGCTCGGTCCCGACGCCTACAGCCAGGGCGGACTGCCCCTCGGCCCCTTCGAACTGAAGCTCGGGCAAGAATAGGCTGGCCGTCCACGTTTATCCGCCCACGTCGGATTTTTGTCCGACATGGGCGTTTTTTTGTACGGACAGGGCGGATTTTTCACGTAAAAGCGCTCCTTTTCATTATTTTTCACTACCTTTGCACCCATGAACGCAACGTTGAAGGATTTCGAGGTGATGGCACCCGTGGGCAGCCGCGAGTCGCTGGCCGCTGCCCTGCAAGCCGGGGCTGACTCCATCTATTTCGGCATAGAGAAGCTGAACATGCGGGCCGGCTCGGCATCGGCCTTCACCATCGACGACCTGAAGGAGATAGCCGCCACCTGCCGCGAGCATGGCGTGAAGAGCTATCTCACCCTGAACACCATCATCTACGGCGAGGACATTCCCCTAATGCACCAGATTGTTGATGCCGCCCGCGAGGCAGGCATCAGTGCCATCATCGCCAGCGACGTAGCCGTGATGCAGTACTGTCGCCAACCGCTCCCCGTCGGCGGAGGCGCCTACTCGGCCATGGAAGTGCATCTCTCCACCCAGCTGAACATCTCGAACGCCGAGGCCCTGCGCTTCTACGCCCAGTTTGCCGACGTGGTGGTGCTGGCGCGCGAGCTGCGCATAGAGCAGGTGGAGGAGATTCACCGCCACATCGAGGAGGAGCACATCTGCGGTCCCAGCGGCGAGCCCGTCAGGATAGAGATGTTCTGCCACGGCGCACTCTGCATGGCCATCAGCGGCAAGTGCTACATGAGCCTGCACGCCGCCAACCGCTCGGCGAACCGCGGCGAGTGCATACAGATTTGCCGACGCTCCTACACCGCCACCGACAACGAGACGGGCCACCAGCTGGAGATTGACAACAAGTACATCATGAGCCCGAAGGACCTGAAGACGGTGCGCTTCATCGACAGACTCATGAACGCCGGCGTACGCGTCTTCAAGATAGAAGGGCGTGCCCGTGGGCCGGAATATGTCTACCAGACGGTGCGCTGCTACAAGGAGGCCATCGCCGCCGCGCTGCACGACCTGCAGATGGGTGCCGACGAGGAGCGGCAGTTCACCGAGGAGCGCAAGGACGAGTGGGACCGCCGCCTCGCCACCGTCTTCAACCGCGGCTTCTGGGACGGCTACTACCAGGGGCAGCTGATGGGCGAGTGGAACAAGGCCTACGGCTCGTGCGCCACTGAGCGCAAGGTCTACGTGGGCCGCGCCACGAAGTACTACTCGCGGCTCGGTGTCGGCGAGTTCAGCGTGGAGGCCACCACCTTCAAGCTGGGCGACAAGCTGCTCGTCACCGGCCCGACGACAGGCGTGATGTACCTCACCGTCACGGAGATTCACGACAACGACGGCCACCCCGTCAGCGAGGCTCCACAGGGACAGCTCTGCGCCATCCCCGTCACCGGCAAGGTGAGGCCCAGCGACAAGCTCTTCCGCATAGACAAAGAATAACCCACAATACAAAGAACCATCATGTCAATCAACGACAAGCAAGACGAAATCATCGAGGAATTCCAGGACCTCGACGACTGGATGGACCGCTACCAGCTGCTCATCGACATGGGCAACGACCAGCCGCCCTTAGACGAGCAGTACAAGACGGAACAGAACCTCATCGACGGATGCCAGAGCCGTGTGTGGCTGCAGGCCGACTTCGACGGCGAGCGCATGCACCTGCAGGCCGAGAGCGACGCCCTCATCGTGAAGGGCATCGTCAGCCTGCTCATCCGCGTCTTCGACAACCAGACACCGCAGGACATCCTCGACGCCGACCTCTACTTCATCGAGCGCATCGGCCTGCGCGAGCACCTGTCCCCCACCCGCTCCAATGGTCTCGTCGCCATGGTGAAGCAGATACGTGCCTACGCCCTGGCATTCCAGACCGTGAATAATAAATAATGAGCCATCAGCGATGAGTAATGATTCGTTTTTGCTGTTTCAGCACAAGGCATAAGGTAATCATAATTACTAATTACTAATTACTCATTACTAATTAACCCAAGCACTATGGACAACGACTTCGACATCCGCCAAGAGCGCTACGCCGCACCCACCGCCGGCGAGAAAGACTTCGAGAACGCCCTGCGCCCGCTGGCCTTCGACGACTTCAGCGGTCAGCAGAAGGTGGTGGACAACCTGCGCGTCTTCGTCGAGGCGGCCAAATACCGGGGCGAGCCCCTCGACCACACCCTGCTGCACGGCCCTCCCGGACTGGGAAAGACCACGCTGTCGAACATCATCGCCAACGAGCTGGGCGTGGGCTTCAAGATTACCAGCGGACCCGTGCTCGACAAGCCCGGCGACCTGGCCGGCATCCTCACCTCGCTGGAACCGCGCGACGTGCTCTTCATCGACGAGATTCACCGCCTCTCGCCCGTCGTCGAGGAATATCTCTACTCGGCCATGGAGGACTATCGCATCGACATCATGATCGACAAAGGCCCGTCGGCACGCTCCATACAGATAGACCTGAATCCCTTCACGCTCGTGGGGGCCACCACCCGCAGCGGACTGCTCACGGCCCCGCTGCGTGCCCGCTTCGGCATCAACATGCACCTGGAATACTATGCCCCCGAGACGCTCTGCGCCATCATCGAGCGCTCGGCCAAGCTGCTCGGCGTGCCCATCACCGAGGATGCCGCCTTAGAGATAGCAGGGCGCTCGCGCGGCACGCCACGTATCGCCAACTCGCTGCTGCGCCGCGTGCGCGACTTCGCTCAGGTGAAGGGCAACGGCGGCATCGACACCAACATCTCAAAGATTGCCCTCACGGCGCTGAACATCGACAAGTATGGCCTCGACGAGATAGACAACAAGATTCTGCTTACTATCATCGACAAGTTCCGTGGCGGACCCGTCGGCATCTCGACCATCGCCACCGCCATCGGCGAGGACAGCGGCACCGTGGAGGAGGTCTACGAGCCCTTCCTCATCATGGAGGGATTCATCAAGCGCACGCCCCGCGGACGCATGGTCACCGAGCTGGCCTATCGCCACTTCGGCCGCAATCCCTACAGCGGCAACGTGATGCACCCCGACCTCTTCGGGTAGTCTATCGCCACTTCCTGCTATCACAACGCGGCCAATTCTGCCGCTTCGGCAACGTCTTTTTTCCGCTAACCATCGGTTCACTATTCCGCGGTGGCGCTTTTGCACATATACAATGGTAATGAGATAGCTGTTGACCTGTTTGTATGTAGTCCATCCCCTCCCATGCAGAGGATGGACAACGCACAAACAGGTCAACAGCTATATTATTGCGCACAAAGAAAAGCCAAACAGCTCGAAAGACCTCCCGTTTCCCCACAGCAGCAGGGATGAGGAGAAAAAGGCGGCGACAAATGGGGACCAGGCCACACCGGAGCGGGAAAAAAGCCACGCCTTTTCCGTTGGCAGCGGACGGGGACAATATTGGCAGCGGCCGCTGCCAATAATGGCAGCGGGCGGGAAAATTAATGGCAGCGCCCGCTGCCTTCCCTGCTGAGAACAGGGGGAACTGCGCACAAATAGGTCAACTGCTATAGCATTGCCAATTCAATTGAGAATTCATGCAAAAGGCGGCACCTCAGTTTTGCCATTCAGGCCCCACCGCTCTTCTGGCGCCGACTTTTCCCCGCCAAGTGCCCCCAACTACGGCAATGACGAGGCACTGTCGTCAGAAAGCGACTCGTAATAATTCTTGGACATGCCAACCTTTTTACTACATTTCGTTTTTAACTGAGCGAACATCAGAACAGTGCAACAAGCTGAAATTCAAGCAAAACGAATAGTCAAATCAAGAAAAAGGGCAAAAATGACAAATCGTAGAAATTTCTTGTAAATTTTATCACCGTATTGTAAACTTTTCATTACCTTTGCGGCTGGAAATTTATTTTCTGAGAGAAATGAACAGGCTAAAGCAATGCTTACTTATAGCCATGGCCTTGTTGTTTGCGGCAGCATGCGGCAAACATGAGGAGCGTGTACACTTCACCGAGCAGGAACGGCAGACCGCCGACTCCATCGTCCGCTCGGTGGAGGACATTGCTGCGGCCCGTGCCCTGACAGACAGTTATCGGCAGAGCGGCGACATTCTCGGACAGATGGTCTCACTGAGACAGCTGGGAAAGCTCTACCGCGAAGAGAGCATGTTCCTGCAGGCCATCGACTGCCACCAGCAGGGGCTGCAGATAGCCACCGACGCCAAGGACACCCTGGAGATGACGATGGCGCTGAACAACATCGGCACCAACTACCGCCGTCTGGGCTCGCTGGAAGAGGCCGCCAGCTTCCACCAGCAGGCCATCGTGCTCAGCGCGGAATATAGCGACCAGAGCAGCTTCCAGGCCAAGAAGAACCGCGTGGTGGGCCTCAACGGCATGGGCAACGTGCTGCTGTCGCTGGGCGACATGGAGATGGCCGACAGCGTCTTCCGCATGGCACTGGCCGGCGAGCGCGCGCTGGGCAGCGCGCTGGGACAGGCCATCAACCTGGCCAACCTGGGTGCCATCAAGGAGAAGACAGGGCAGAGCGACTCCGCCAGGATATACTACAAACAATCGCTGGATATGAACCAGCTGGCCGGCTCGATGCTCGGCATAGGTCTCTGCCACCTGCACTTCGGACAGATTGACGAGCAGAACGGCCTGCTCGACAGAGCCATCGGGGAATACCAGAAGGCCTACGACCTGCTTCAGCAGGTGGGCGACGAATGGCACTGGCTGGACGCCATCCTCAACATCGCCCGCGTGCATATAAAGAATGGAAGCACCGACGAGGCTAAGGCCCTTATCGACCAGGCCAGCCAGACCGTGGAGCGCATTGGCTCGCAGGAGCACCAGGTAGTGGTGTACCGCCTGTACTACCAGCTCTACGAGAAGACCGGCCAGCTGCGCAAGGCCCTCGACAACTACATTCTCAGCGCCAGTCTGGAAGACAGTCTGGTGAACATAAAGAAGCTGAACAACATCCAGAACCAGCGGCTGGCCATCGAGCGCATGCGCCGCCAGCACGAGCTGGAGATGGCCCAGGAGAACCTGGCGCTGGAGCACTCGGAGAAGACCACCACCATCGTGGCCGCCATCGCCCTGCTGCTGCTGGCCGCCGTCGTCACCGTGGCCATGGGCTATCAGCTGCACACCCGCACGGTGAAGCAGCGCATCACACAGCAGATGCAGCAGACGCGCGAGAGCTTCTTCACCAACATCACCCACGAGTTCCGCACGCCGCTGACCGTTATCCTCGGCATGGGGCACCAGCTGGAGGACCAGGAGCACGAGGACATGGCACAGGTGCGCTCGGCTGCAAAGATGATTGTGCGACAGGGCAACTCGCTGCTGGGACTCATCAACCAGCTGCTCGACATCTCGAAGGTGCGCTCCGCCGTGGGCGAGCCGAAATGGCAGCACGGCAACATCGTCGCCTTCGTCGAGATGACCATCGAGAACTTCCGTCCCTACGCCGAGAGCAAGCGCCAGGAGCTCACCTTCAGCCACTCGCTGACATCGCTCGACATGGACTTCGTGCCCGACTACATGGAGAGGATTATCTCGAACCTCGTCACCAACTCCATCAAATACACTCCCTCCTACGGCAAGGTGAACGTCACGCTGGAGCAGAGCGGTACAGGGCGTATGAAGCTGCAGGTGTTCGACACGGGCCGAGGCATCAAGGCCGAAGTGCTGCCCCACATCTTCGACGCCTTCTTCCAGGGCGAGACACAGGACGGCGACGTGGGCTCCGGCGTGGGGCTCTCGCTGGTGCGCCTGATGGTCGAGGGCATGAACGGCACCATCTCCGCCGAGAGCATCGAGGGCCAGGGCAGCACCTTCACCGTGATGCTGCCGATGAAGACAGCCCATCCCCTCTCCAAGGGCGGGGAGCAGCTCGCTCCTTCCCATGAATCATCTGCAAACAATACCGTCGTTAGCAAGAATAGCCAGATTCCCTCACTTGGGGAAGGACAGGGAGTGGGCAGCTGGATGGGGCTCACCATCCTCATTGTAGAAGACAACCAGGACATTGCCCACTACATCGGCCTGCACCTGAAAGACTGCCGTCTGCTCTATGCCCGTGGCGGCGAGGAGGGCCTGCTGAAGGCGCAGGAGACCATGCCCGACCTGATTATCACCGACATCATGATGCCCGGCGAGGTGGACGGTCTGGAGCTCTGCCGGCAGGTGAGGGCCAGCGAGCTGCTCTGCCACATCCCCATCATCGTCATCACGGCGAAGACCACCGAGGCCGACCGCATCCGCGGACTGGAAGCCGGCGCCGACGCCTATCTGGTGAAGCCCTTCAACTCTGAAGAGCTGCTCGTCAGGGTGCGCAAGCTGCTGGAACGACAGGAGAAGCTGCGCAACAAATATCAGCAGATAGGCATGGACGAGCAGGAGAGCACTCCCGCCACCGAGCTGAAACCGCAGGACCGCCAGTTCATGAACCACCTCGTCGACGTGGTCTACCGCCTGATGGCCAGCGGCAACGTCGACATGGACTCCGTGGCTAGCGAGATGGCCGTCAGCCGGACACAGCTGAACCGCAAGATACTGGCCATCACCGGCCAGAACTCCTCGGCCTACATCATGCAGCTGCGACTGGCCCGTGCCAAGCGCCTGCTGAAAGCCGACGAGAACACACCCATCGGCAACGTGGCACTGCGCTGCGGCTTCGACGACGTGGCCTATTTCAGCCGCATCTTCAAGCAGACTTTCCAGATGACCCCGTCGCAATATCGAAAACAAAACATATAACAACCATTTAACACAAAGCAACCATGCACATCGGACAAAGAATCAAAGAAGTGATGAAAGCCAAGAAGATTTCCGCCGTCAAGGTGGCGAAGGAGATTTCCTGCGAACGCACGAATCTCTACAACATCTTCGACCGAGAAGACATCAACACCAGTCTGCTCAGAAAGCTCTCTATCGTATTGAACCACGATTTCTTCAAAGAACTATCTAAAGAAACTTTTGGAAAGAACTGATTTTTTTATTACCTTTGCACCCACAAACAGAATCCAAACGCCTGCGTAGCGCCTGACACTGCCGACGCTCCTGGCGCTGAAAAAGAGCCGACGCACCCTGCGTCGGAAAAAACAGAATGGAGAAAACTGGCATCTTTGTGGGTACATTCGACCCCTTCACCATTGGCCACGACAGTATCGTGCGCCGTTCTTTGCCACTGTTCGACCGCCTCGTCATCGGCGTGGTGGGCGACAACGTGCAGAAGCCTGGCATCACCCCCGCCGAGGAGCGCATGCAGGCCATCTGCCACCTCTATGCCCACGAGCCGCGCATCGAGGTGAAGCCCTACTATGGCCTGGCCGTAGACTTCGCCCGCAGCCAGGGCGCCCACTTCATCGTGAAGGGCGTGCGCTCGGCAAAGGACTTCGAGTACGAACGCGAGCAGGCCGACATCAACCGCCTCATCACCCACGGCGAGGTGGAGACGCTCCTGCTGCTGGCCGAGCCCCAGCTGGCCAGCGTCTCCAGCAGCATGGTGCGCGAGCTGCGCCACTTTGGGCTCGACGTCAGCCGCTTCCTGCCTTAGACTACAGACTTTTGACGAAAGATAATAGGTTTAAGCAATAATCGCTATGATTACATACAGCAACGAGAACGTCGGCATGCCGAAAATCAGAAAGCGCGACACCACCGCGTGGATACGGCGCGTGGCAGCTTCCTACGGGAAGAAAGTGGGCGAAGTGGGCTACCTCTTCTGCGATGATGAGAAGATTCTGGAGGTGAACCGCGAGTTCCTGCAACACGACTACTACACCGACATCATCACCTTCGACTACGACGAGGGCGACACCATCAACGGCGACCTCGTCATCTCGCTCGACACCGTGCGCTCAAATGCCGAGATGCTGGGCAAGGCCTACGACGAGGAGCTGCACCGCGTCATCATCCACGGCATCCTCCACCTCTGCGGTCTCAATGACAAAGGCCCCGGCGAGCGCGAACTGATGGAAGCCGCTGAGGACAAAGCCCTGGGAATGAGAAATGAGGAATAAGAAATGAGAAATGAATACCTGGCAAGCCCGTGGCAGATGCACGTTGCAGGTCTATTCATTTCTCATTTCTCATTTTCCATTCCTCATTTTTCTTTTTCCATCACCTCCAACGCCTTCTGAACGATGGAGTTGTCCTCGTTTATGATGGCATAGTATTCACTCATGTCCCAGAGGTCGCGGGCGATGAGCGCCTTCAGCTGTAGGCACAGCTGTGGTATCGTTTTTTGCTTCTCCTCATCGTCCTTGGGCTTCACCTTCTGCTTCTCGCCCTCGGCCAGCACGGCGCTGATCAGCTCCTCTGGCACCTGGAAGTTCTCTCTGAAGCTTTCAAAATCAGCAAACTTCTTCTTCAGCTGCTTGCGGTGGTTGTCCACATAGCGCAGGTTCTGCTGGATGACGATGCCCTTCGCCGCCAGCTCGCGGTGCAGGCGGGTATAGTGCGTGGTGTCCAGCGGCACGAAGTAGTCGGGCATGATGCCACCGCCACCATAGACTGCGCGGTGCTTCTTCAGCGTCTCAAACTTCAGCGAATCAATAAAATGGATGCTGTCCTGACTGGTCAGCTCGCCGTGCTTCAGGCGGTTCACCATGTCGAGGGCATAGCTCTTGTTGTCGCCTTTCTCGTAAGGTTTCTGGATGCACCGCCCCGACGGCGTATAATAGTGGGCGATGGTCAGGCGAATCATCGAGCCGTCTTCGAAGTCGATGGGCCGCTGCACCAGGCCCTTTCCGAAGGTGCGCCGCCCCACCACCAGACCGCGGTCCTGGTCTTGCAGCGCACCGGTGACAATCTCTGCAGCCGAGGCCGAATACTCATCGACCAGCACCACCACCCTGCCGTTGAGGAAGCTGCCGCTGCCATCGGCGGTATAGTCGCGTCGTGGCACGGAGCGTCCCTCGGTGTAGACGATGAGGTCGCCCTTCTGCAGGAACTCGCTGGCCAGGTCGGCCGCTGCCTGCAGATAGCCACCGCCATTGCCCTGCAGGTCGAGCACCAGGTCGCGCATGCCCTGCTTCTTCAGGCGCTCCAGACTCTCCATGAACTCATGGTAGGTGGTGGCCGAGAAGCTGCCAATGCGTATGTAGCCGATGCCGGGGCGCAGCATGTAGGTGGCGTCGATGGAGTAGACGGGAATCTTGTCGCGCTTCACGTCGAAGCGCAGTGTGTCGCTGATGCCGCGGCGCACCACCTTCAGGCGTGCTATCGTGCCCTTCGGCCCACGCAGACGGCGCATGATTTCCTCCTTCGACATCTTCACGCCAGCGATGGCCGTGTCGGCCACAGCCACGATGCGGTCGCCGGCCAGGATGCCGATGCGCTCCGAGGGACCGTTCGACACAGGCTGAATGACCAGCAGCGTATCGTCGGCCATGTTAAACTGCACGCCGATACCCTCGAACGAGCCGTTCAGCGGCTCGGTCATCTCCTTCGTCTCCTTCGGAGTGCTGTAGCTGCTGTGCGGGTCGAGCTTCTCCAGCATACCGCGGATGGCATCCTCCACCACGCGGTCACTGTTCACCGTGTCTACATAGAGTGCCTCAATGGCCGACAGCGCGATGTGCAGCTTGCGCAGCCGGTTCATGTCGGCTTCGCGTTGCGCTCCGGCCTGCATGACCATCAGCACAAGCGCCGCCGTCAGAATCATCAGTCTTTTCATCACTTCTTTTTTTGTTTCAACCTGCAAAGTTACGCATTTCCCCCATTACCCACAAGTATTTACGGAAAATTAACTACAGAGCCAGCCGCGTGGAAATCCATTTTATCAAATTAGTTGAAAAAGACAATACACCATATATACATTTTTGGCGAAATATTTGCACGATTCGGAAAGATTGCTTACCTTTGCACCGATTTATCAGCTATTCACTATGCGCATTAGGAATATACTATTCGCCCTCATCGCTATCGTAGGGCTATCAGCATGCAACGGTGCCCAGAGCACCAAGAAGGCTATCGACGAAGAAGCGCTGGCCGCCAAGGGCCTCGTCATCAGTCAGACGAACTTCCCCGATGCCAACCTCTGCAAGTTCTTGCTTGCACAGGGCTACGGCGCTGACCATGTCATCACGCCCGAAGAGATGGCTACCATCAACACGCTCATCATTGACAACATGAACATTCAGACGCTACAGGGCATCGAGAACTTCACGGGCCTCGTCACCCTCAGTCTGAACGGCAATCCCGTCAACGAGCTGCAGCTGGGCAGTTTCAGCCAGCTGCAAAAGCTGCAGTGCCGCCAGTGCGGGCTGAAGAAGCTCAACTTCCAGATGTGCAAGCAGCTGCAGGAGGTTGACTGCAGCGAGAACCTGCTCGACTCGATGACCGTGAACGACATGCCGGCCCTGACGGCACTTGCTGCCAGCGGCAACGGTCTGGAGAAAGTGACGCTGAAGCAGTGCCCACAGCTGAAGGCACTCGACCTGAGCAGCAACAAGCTCATCATTGTCGACCTGAGCCAGTGCGCCGGGCTGCGCAGCATCAATGTGGCCGAGAACCCGATGAGCATCGAGGTGGCCGACTTCGATGCCTTCGTGAAGAGTCTGCCGACGGCAGCTGCTCCCACCGCCGAAGAGCTGGCCGAGCACACGTCCGCCACGCTGGAGGGGCTCTCCATCGACCGTCTCTCGCAGCAGCAGCAGAACCTTGTGCAGCAGAAGGGCTGGAAGCTCACCAGTGCTCCCATACAGTAGTTCTGCATCGTCTCAACACCATCAGCGAATCGTCCTCACCGCAGGGCGATTCGTTTTTTTATGACTATCGGGCCATGCGGCAGACGGAAGAAGGCTGACTGTTCTATTTTTCCACCCGAAACTGTAAAGATTTTTCAGAAAAACACCCGTTTTTCATTCTACGCGAAAATTTGCACATTTCCGTCCGCTTGTGCAAGGCTTTCGGACTAAGACGAGGCATCACCGCCGCCAAAAATATGCACACTTCGCACCATTTGCGCAAGAATTTCACATTCCTTAACTACTCTTTTCGCTGAGCAGAGCTTTTTTCACTCTGAAAAACGAACGCCATAATTTCAAAAGTCAACGCCGCAGAAAAATTTGGCGTTGACTTTTTTCAGCCATCCGATTCCCATTTTTTGAAAAATATTAGTAAACTACTATCAGTCAACAATTTGCAAAAACCTCCAAATTTCGCGTATTTTCAGTCAAAAATGCTTTTGCTGAAAAAGAAGCGAGTTTTGAGGCCGAAAAATGCCATTTTGTCAAGAATGACGAAAAGAAGAAGTGTTTCAGATTTCACATTTTTCCAATGCTGCTGGCGATGGAGCTGGCCACAGTATAGGCGGTGGTCCAGGCAGCCTGGAAGTTGAAGCCGCCAGTGACGCCGTCGACGTCGAGCACCTCGCCGGCAAAGAACAGACCAGGGTGTGTGCGGCTCTGCAGCGTAGCGGGGTCTACAGCCGTGAGCGACACGCCGCCACAGGTGACGAACTCGTCGCGATGGGGTGCCCGGCCTGCCGTCTGGTAGGCATCGGCAGTGAGCACCGTCGCTAACCGTCGCTGCTCCTTGGCGTTCAGACTATTCCAGGGGGCCTGACTGGCGCGCTGTCCAAGCGCCTTCTCGGCCAGATAGGCCCACAGCCGCAGCGGCAGACCCATGGGCGCCACCGACGTGAGCTGCTTCTGCCGGCACGACTGCACCAGCGTCGCCACGACCTCGGCAGCCGCCGTCTCGGTCACCCCTATCCAGTTCACCAGCAGCGGTGCCCTGTAGTCGTGTTCGGCCAGATAGCGAGCGGCATAGCTCGACAGGCGCAGGATGGCCGGCCCGCTCATGCCCCAATGGGTGATGAGCAGCGCCCCCTGTGCACGCAGCTTCGTGCCCGGAAGCATCACCGTCGGCTCGGACTGTCCCTGGCGGTCGGCCAGCGGCACCACCGTTCCCATCAGGGCATGGAGCCGCTCGTCGGCAATGCTCAGCGTGAAGAGCGACGGCACGGGGGTCTCGATATCCTGCCCCAGCCATTGCAGCCCCTCGCTTCGCGGTTGTCCGCCCGTGGTTACGCAGATGAAGTCGTAGTCGGACAGTTCGTCGAGCGAGGCGATGGCGCAGCCCGTCTTGACGATGATGCCCAGACGGCGCGCCTCAGCAAGAAAAAGGTTGATGATGCTATAGGAATCCTGCGAGCGGGGAAAGACGCAGTGGTCGTCCTGCGCCACCAAGCTGACGCCTCGCTGCTCGAACCACCGCCACGCGTCCTGCGGACCAAACTGGCGGAAGAGGCGTTTCAGCAGGCGGTGACCACGGGGAAAGACCTCGCGCAGGTCGCCGACGTCCTCGAAGGTGTTCGTCACGTTGCAGCGCCCGCCACCCGAAATCTCTACCTTGCGCAGCACGCGACTGGCACGCTCCACGATGGTAACCTCTGCCTGCGGACACATCTCTTTCAGGTTGATGGCCAGGAAGAAACCTGCCGCCCCGCCACCAACGACTGCTACTTTCCTACGTGACAAAGCGCTCGTATTAAAGTTGATTGATTTCGTCTTCTTTCAGGCCCGTCATCGCAGCAATAACCGATGCTGCCATGCCGTGCTCCTTCATCTTCGCTGCAATAGCGTGGATGCCCTCGGCACGACCTTGTTCCATACCCTCGGCACGACCTTGTTCAAGACCTTCTTTGCGGCCTTCCTCAAGACCTTCCTTGCGGCCTTCCTCAAGGCCTTCCTTGCGACCTTCCCTGCGACCTTGCTCCAGGCCCTCAATGACCTTGGTTTCAAGGATGTCGTTCTCCACCATGATGTTGTCAATGTGGCGGTCGTAGGCGCGACGCTCATCGTCGTTCATCTGCATATAGCGCAACTGCACCTTGGCCTCGGCCAGACCGGGCGTGGTCGTGTTGTCGCGGATGTTGCCGTCCTTCAGGTAGTCAATCCACTCTTCGAGGGGAGTGGTGGCCACCTTGTTGAACTCGTTGACGCGGATGATGTAATATTCGGGGAAGATGTCGGTCGATGACACCATGCCGATGGCATCCTTCGAACGGGAGTTGATGACCAGCTGGTCCTTCGTATGCACACCGACGAGCTGGTTCTGGCCATGATAGAGATAGTCGGCCCCCTTGCCCAGGTCGAAATAGACGATGCTGATGGAGTACACCTTCTTCACCTGGTCGTACTTGTTGCCCAGCTTGATGTGCTCGGTGATGGCTTTCGCTACACCGTAGAGGATGCGGTGCAGATAGTAGAGCTCACGCGTCTGCTGTATCTCCACCAGAATGATTTCGCCCTTCGAGTTGAGGGCCTTGATGTCCACGCGGTTGAACTTGTCGTTCTCGGCCTCCTGGTTGCTCTCGCTCTCCAGCAGTTCCACGATGGTCACCTTCTCGTCGAGCAGCACCGTCATCAGGCCCTCCAAGACGGCATAGTTCGCCTTGTTGCGAAGCATGCGCTTGGCTGCCCAGTCGAATCTTATGTACTTATCCATAATCCATTCTTCGTTTCGTTGGTTGCAAAGTTACGAAAAAGCCAGCGAAGCGCAAAGGAAAACAGCATTTTTTCTTTGCGCGTCCGAGCGAAAATACATTACCTCTGCTTGGGGGCTGTGTTCCAGAGCCAGGTCTGCACCAGTCCGCGCATGGCCAGATAGGCCAGCAAGGCCAGCCACAAGGCATGATTGTGCAGCGACGGTGCAAGCAGGAACCACAGGGCAAAGAACGTGAGTGCCGCCCAGAAGCAAGCTGCCAGCATGCCGCGCGAGCGGGTGGTGCCAATGAAGATGCCATCCCACACGAAGGCCGCCATGCCCGCAGCAGGGATGAGCACCGCCCAGGGCAGGAAGGTGCGTGCCATGCTGACCACCGAGCCGTCGCTCGTCAGCAGTCGCAACAGCACGGGGCCACCAGCCCAGTAGGCCACGGTGAAGAGCAGCGCCACCGCCCCACCCCACCGGAACAGTCGCCTCACCGTCTGGCTGAGCATCGCGGCGTCGCCAGCCCCCTGATAGCGTCCTGCCAGGGCCTCGCCAGCATTGGCGAAGCCGTCCATCATGTAGCTATAGATGGTGAAAAACTGCATCAGCAGTGTATTGGCAGCCAGGATGAGCGCCCCCTGCGCCGAGCCTGCCGAGGTGAAGTAGAGGTTCACGCTGACCAGACACACCGTGCGCAGGAAGATGTCGAGTTGAAGAGAGGAAAGAGAAAAGACTTTCTCGTTATGGGCAGCAGAACTATCCTCCCCCCGCTCTCCTCTCTTCTCTCCCCTCATCACTAATGCCACGCCCACCAGGAAGCCGGCCCACTGGGCGATGAGCGTGCCCAGCGCCACGCCGCGTATGCCCATGCCGAAGACGAGCACCAGCAGGAGCGACACGCCGATGTTCACCACGTTCTGCCCGATGGCGATGACCATGGGCAGGCGTGTGTTCTGCATGCCCACGAGCCAGCCCATCAGCACGTAGAGCCCCAGCACGGCCGGAGCGCCCCAAATACATATATAATAATAAGGAGTGAGCAGCGTGGCCACCTCGCCGCTGGCTTGCATCAGCCAGAACGTGAGCCAGCGCAGCGGCACCTGTAGCGCCACGATGACCGAGCCGAAGAGCAGTGCCCGCGCCAGCGAGCCATGCAGGATGCGGCGCGTCTCGCTCCAGCGCCCTGCGCCGTAGGCCTGCGCCGTCAGTCCGCTGGTACTCATGCGCAGAAAGACGAACAGCCAGTACATCACGTTGAAAATCATGCTGCCCACGGCGATGGCCCCGATGCTGGCAGCTCCGCCGACGTGCCCCATGATGGTCACGTCGCACAGTCCCAGCAGCGGCACCGTGATGTTCGACACGATGCTCGGCAGCGCCAGGCGCAGAATCTCGCGGTCAAGGCTATTCATCGTCTGGCAAAAATAGCAAATATCTCCCAATTTCCACCCTCCCCGCCCCATCTTATAATAATCTTTAACTTAAAGCCATCCGGCTCCTGTGCTTAGGCACAGAAGCCGATGGCACGGCGCTGACGGATGTCAACGGTGCGGGGGTTGAAGCGGTCGTAGGCTTTCTGCACGTCGGCGGCCTCCACACGCTGGTAGACGCTGCGCTCCATGGTGTGGGGCGTGGCGGCGAGCCGCTCGGCCATGGCGCAGACGATGCCGTTGCGCACCAGCTGCTCCACCCAGCGGGCGTTGGCGAAGGTTTCCGAGCGATGGGCGGCAGCCTCGGCGATGCACTCCGAGAGCATCATGCGGGCCTCGTCGGTCAGCAGGTACTGGCTGCGGGCCAGCAGCGCCTCGGCTATCTGCATGAGCTGCTGGGCGTTATAGTCGTGGAAGCGGAACTTGTAGGGGAAGCGCCCCAGCAGACCGGGGTTCATCCTCATCAGCTCGTCCATCTCCTTCTGGTAGCCCGCGAAGATGATGAGCATGTCGGGATTGCGGCGCGAGAGCACGTCGAGCAGTGCCTCCACGGCATGACGTCCGAAGTCGCGCTCGTCGTCCTGCTTGTAGAGCGTGTAGGCCTCGTCGACGAAGAGCACGTTGCCGCGAGCCTCCTGCAGAATCTGCTTCATGTTCTCCTCGGTCTCGCCGATGTAGCGGCCCACCATGCGGGTGCGGTCCACGCAGACCACCTCGCCCCGTGAGAGCAGCCCCAGGGCGTGGTACACCTTGCCGAGCATGCGCGCCACGGTGGTCTTTCCCGTTCCGGGGTTGCCAGTGAAGAGGGCGTGGTAGGAGCCGTCGTTGTCGGTGGGCAGGCCCAGCTGCCGACGGTCGGCATAGAATTTCATCTGGCTGGTGAGCGCCGCGATGTTCTCCTTGATATTGTCGAGGCCCACCATCAGGCTGAGCCGTCCCATCACCTCGTCGAGGGCATTGTTGCCCGTGGGCAGACAGGCGGTGTCGATGTCCTCGGCCCACACATACTGCAGCCCGTGGTCCTGACGCTCCTGCTGCATGCGGCCGACGGTGTTCCTGACGTAGGCAGGCAGCACCACCGTCTTCACATATCGGCGCATGTCGCTCATGCTCCAGCTGCTGATGACGCCCTGCCGGTAGGCATCGCTGAGCATGTGGCAGGCGCGGTCGAGGGCCTCGGGCGTCAGCCGCAGCTTGGCCACCTCGCACTCCCAGCAGAACAGCGTGAGCATCTCCTCGCGGGTGTACAGCTCTTCGGCCAGACGGTTCTCCGGCGGGAACTGCTCGCTGATGGAAGGGTTCTGCTCCATCAGCGTGTCTATCTCCTGCTGCGACCCGGTGAAGATGGCCGTGTTGCCGCTGCCGGGCCACTGTCGCAGGATGGCTTTCAGCAGGTTGCGCCCGCCCTGTTCGTTGAGGGCCTGAATCTTGTAGAAGTAGAAGACGTGCTTCTTCTCCGACTCCATCAGCCGGCCAAAGAGGTCGTCACTCTTCGGTGTCCTGCCGTCGCCGAGCATGTAGTGCAGCTGCTCGTAGGGCTCGTTCTTCGTGGGGTCGAAGAGCTCGGCGCAGTTCACGCTCTCCAGACTGCCCTCCATGTCGCCCAGGTGCTTGAGCAGGAGCGCCGTGGTGTGGGCCCAGAGGTCGGAGCGCGAGGCGATGAGCAGGTTGCTGTTCAGCTCCATCTTCCCGTCGATGCCGCTGTCGCAGTAGGCCCTCACCGTGTTCTCCTTGGCGCGCTGCACGGCCCAGGCCTTCAGCTGGCGGCAACCGGGACGCTGGCAGAGTCGCCACCACATGGCCCGCCTGGCGGGCAGCATGTCGCTGAGCATGTCCTCGTCGCTCATGCGCTTGCACAGCCGCGAGCCCTTCACCACGAAGGCGCGGTGCTCGTTAAGCACGAGGTCGAAGCGCAGGACGACGTCCTGACTCGTGCGCAGCAGCAGGAAGTATTCACCCGGAATCCACACGTAGCGGGTATGCAGCTGAGCCTTCAGCGTCCGTCCGGCACGCTCCATGCAGTCCTCATCGGTGCCCGTTGCCGACTGGCCCATCAGCATCAGCTGACTGTTATACATAAATAAGGAATAGCTATCGGAGACCTTCATGCTCCGGTCGAGAGAGACGACGACGCGAGCGTCGCCGGCATTATACACAAACTTCTGGCTGCCGTCCACAGGCAGCAACGATACATAAACTCTTGTCATTCGCTAAAAAAGAAATAAAGGAAAACAAATAAAAAAAGCAATCATTTAGACCCACCTTCGATTGGTGTTTTTTACCTCAAATGTCAAAATATTTCACAGAAAATTTACTTCACGGAAGCGAAGCATTCTGGAGTGAAAAATGGCCGATTTCGGGCCTTGGGGAGGCGTTGCCCGATGAAAAATCGGGCCGCAAAAGACGAAATTTTGCACACAGGCCATGCTTTTGTGCAGGTTTTTTGCTCCAGTTTTGCTACTTTTCGCGTTTCTGTAAGCACGCCAAATATTCAAAAGTCAACGCCAAATTTTCAAAAGTCGTTGACTTTTTTTTCTCAGCGAAGCCCATTTTTTGCCAAAAGCGAATCAACCTACTGACAATCAACCATTTAACAAAACCTCTCAAAATTCGCTTTTTTTCGTCCAAAAGTTGTTTCGTGGAGAATTTTCGAAATATGGAGGCCAAAAATGGCTGTTTTGTCAAAATTATTCAAAAGAAAAATGTCAACAATCTTTTACTAAACCGTCAGAGAGGAAACCGCCCCCATTAATGATGTCGCAATAAGTCAAAGAACAACTTACTTCCCTTGCGGGCACAATAAGCCCCCGCAAGCCAAACATGTACTACATCAGATGCACACAGACGACTACGAGGCTCGTAGCGCCGGCATTCTGTTTTGAGTACTTCCAGTAAGTTTCTTTGAAATCATTAATTATTAGTGCTGCTTTTCGATTTGCGGGTGCAAAGATAAGCATTGTTTCGCAATCGGCCAAATTTTTCCCGCATTATTTCAAAAAATCCGCCGTGGGCGGATTCTGGCGTACGGTACACCGAGAAATTAATTGTGAAAAGATTTTGAGATGTCAGATAATACTTGTACCTTTGCAGCACTCTAAAAACAAATAACTTATGAAAAAACTATCATTACTAACTAAAAGCTTTGCCATAAAGAACGTACTATTCTCTTCGGTGGGCATCATGCTGCTGGCTGCAGGAATGCCCCTGGAAGCCGAAGCTGCCAACTACAGAACCATCAAGAAAGTGGAGACCGTCAGCGTGGAGGTGCCCGTGGGCTGTGCGCCGCGGCTGCCCTACCGGCTGTGGGTGGAATATGGCGACGGCAGCGGCGAGTGGCGCCAGGTGCGCTGGCAGAACAGCTCGCTGGTGCGCGAGGAGGCCGAGGCCGACAAGGCGATGAACCCCGCCGGCACGCAATACCAGGTGAAGGGCTTTATTACTGGCGACAACACCACGGCCAACGGCTACCCCGTGACGGCGCAGGTGACCGTGGGCGAGGGGCAGTGGGCGGTGCCGCAGGCGGTGCCCGTGGCCGAGACGCTGCCGCTGGACCAGGTGAGCATCGACGGCGACAACCGCCTGACGTGGAACCGCGACCTGGACATCGACCACCTGCTGACGCTCGACGTCAGGCAGCAGCTCTACAACTACCGAGACACCTACGGTCTGCCTACCGATGGCTACCCCGTGGCCGACGGCTGGGACTCGCCGACGACGAAGCTGAAGGGCCACGGCTCGGGCCACTATATGAGTGCCCTGGCGATGGCCTTCGCCTGCTGCCAGGACGGGGCGAAGAAGGCCCGTCTGCGCGAGAACATCACGACGATGGTCAACGAGCTGCGCCGCTGCCAGGAGCGCACCTTCGTGTGGAGCGACTCGCTGGGCCGCTACTGGGAGGCCCGCGACTTCGCCCCCGAGGCGGAGCTGCGGCAGATGCAGGGCTCGTGGAAGGACTTCGACACCTACAAGAAGCACTTCGAGCAGTATGGCTACGGCTACCTGAACGCCATCCCTGCCCAGCACTGCGCGCTGATAGAGATGTACCGCGCCTACAACAACGACAACTGGGTGTGGGCGCCCTACTACTCGGTGCACAAGCAGCTGGCCGGTCTCATCGACATCGCCACCTACATCGACGACGAGGCCACGGCCCAAAAGGCCCTGCTCACGGCCAAGGACATGGGCCTGTGGGTGTGGAACCGCCTGCACTACCGCACCTACGTGAAGAGCGACGGCTCGCAGCAGGAGCGCCGCCAGCGCCCTGGCAACCGCTATGAGATGTGGAACATGTACATCGCCGGCGAGGTGGGCGGCATGGCCGAGTCGCTGGCCCGCCTGTCGGAGATGGTGAGCGACGACACCGAGCGCGCCCGTCTGCTCGAGGCGGCCAGCTACTTCGACAGCCCCGCCTTCTTCGACCCGCTGGCCCGTGGCATCGACGCCATCCGCACGCGCCACGCCAACCAGCACATCCCCATGGTGACGGGTGCCCTGCGCAGCTATCGCGGCAACCAGAAGCCCTACTACTACCTGCTGGCCGAGAACTTCTGGACGATGATTCAGGGTCGCTATCGCTACGCCATGGGCGGCGTGGGCAACGGCGAGATGTTCCGCCAGCCCTACTCGCAGATGACGTCGATGACGAACAACGTGAGCACCTGGGGCGGCCACATGCGCTTAGAGCCGACGCTGAACGAGACGTGCTGCGCCTACAACCTGGCGAAGCTGACGAAGGACCTGAACTGCTACCAGCCCGACGATGCCCGCTACATGGACTACTATGAGCGCGTGCTCTACAACCAGCTCGTCGGGTCGGTGAATCCCCGCCGCTACCAGACGGTCTATCAGTATGCCGTGGGCTTGAACGCCTCGAAGCCCTGGGGCAACGAGACGCCGCAGGAGTCGTGCTGCGGCGGAACGGGTGCCGAGAACCACGTGAAGTATCAGGAGGCGGTCTACTTCGTCAGCAATCCGGCCACGCTCTCTGCAAAGGAGCCTGCCACGCTGTGGGTAGCCCTCTACATGCCCACCACCGCCCGATGGGAGCAGCAGGGCGTCGTCATCCGCCAGCAGTGCCAGTGGCCCGCTGAGCGGAGCGTCATCACCGTCGGCATGTTGAGTGACGTTAGTCCTTCCGCTGCAAGTCGAAAGTCTCTCAACGCTCAACACTCAACGCTCAATGCAAAATTCAGGCTGAAGCTGCGTGTGCCCTACTGGGCCACCGAGGGCTTCGACATCCGCCTCAACGGGCGTAGCATCGCCAAGCACTACCAGCCCGGCAGCTACGCCGAGATTCCTGCCCGCCGATGGTCGAAGAAAGACATGGTGGAGGTGGTGATGCCCTTCACGCGCCACATAGACTTCGGTCCCGACAAGATGGACAGCGCCCCGGTGGACGGCAAGAAGGCCGACTTCGAGCCCGCCTGGCTGGGCACGCTGATGTATGGCCCGCTGGCGATGGCCACCACCGGCATCTCCACCTGGGACGAGGCGACGATGACCGTTGCCCCCGACCTGAGCGACATCACCCTGAACGGTGCCACCGAGGGCAGTGGTGCCGACGCCCACCTCTACACGCTGAGCCTGCAGGGCCGCACGTTCATTCCCGACTACCACACCGACCGCCACTCGACGCACTACCTGCGGCTGACTATCCCCGCCGACCCCGCAGCCACGGCCACCTTCGCCCAGGCCGAGGGCATCGACCGCTCAGCACTGCGCGAGCTGACGCTCGTGGCCCGCAGCCGCATCGGCGAGCAACAGGCCTGGCAGGCACTGGCCGTGAAGGTGCCCGAATATGCCCCGTGGGCGCCCCATGCCTACGGTCGCATGGTGAGCCAGTGCGAGCAGGCGGAACAGCTGCTGAAGGCCGACGAGCAGACGCTCCGACAGGAGGACATCGACAAGACCGCATCGCAGCTGAACGCCATCATCAACAGCATGCGCCCCGGCAACCTGCCTGAGCTGGAGGACATGGCCACGCTGGAAGCGCTGATGGAGCGTGCCCGCCAGCTGCCCCGCACCGAGAAGCTGGGCCAGGCCCTCGACTATGCCGGCATGGTGGTGCGCTACGTCAGCGATGGCAGCGGCACCCACGACATGATTGACCGCGCCACCCGACAGTTGCAGGAAAATATGGAGTAAAAACAGAGGCAATGCTATAATAATCGCTTACAAAACGTCAAAATATTTCACAGAATTTTTTGTTCACGGCGACGAAGCATTTTAGAGCGAAAAATGGCCGTTTTCGAGCCTCGGGGAGGCTTTGCCCGATGAAAAATCGGGCTGCAAAAGACGAAGATTTGCACACCCGCCTACTTTTGTGCACGTTTTTCGCTCAAATTTTGCTACTTTTCGCGTTTTTGTAAGCACGCCAAATTTTCAAAAGTCAACGCCAAATTTTCAAAAGGCGTTGACTTTTTTTCTAAGCGAAGCCCCCCTTTTTGCCAAAATCAAATCAACCAACTGAAAATCAGTTATTTGCAAAACCCTCAAAAAACACGTGTTTTTGCGTCCAAAAGTTCTTTCGTGAAGAATTTTCGAAATATGGAGGCCAAAAATGGCCATTTTGTCTATTTTGTTCAAAAAAGCACCGCTGTTCTCCCAGAACACATCCTGCTTGGCACCGCCACCGCCGCCAGCGACGTGGTCGATGAAGTAGATTTCCTCGACCGAGTAGCCACTACCCGTGAAGAGCAGGTGCTGGGCATCGAGCAGGTCGAGGAGTTCGGGAGCACCACTCAGGTTGACGGTGACCGTCCAGGTACCGTCTTCGTTGTCAACGAGCAGCTCGTTGCCGGGCTGGATGTCGTCGGCGATGAGGTTGGTGGTCCACCAGCCGGTGGTGACACGGATCTGATAGGAGTCGCCAGCAGGACGATAGCGCATGATGAAGGTCTCGTTCCTAATCTTGTCCCAGATGTCAGCGGGGAAGGTGGCAATACACTCGTTGTTGCCGTCGTTGCCTTCAAGGCCGAAGCGGTAAGTGCCGTTCCAGTTCACGGCGCCATGTCCGTCGGGATCGTCGTTCTTCCAGAATATAGTCGCTGTTATACTGCCAGTCAGAGATGTCCGTCTGGTCAATCTTCTCCAGATACATGTTGACGTCGGCAATGGCGGTGTATGCCTTCGACCAGGTGTTGGAATTGGGGTTGGCAGGACTCCATCCGCCATTCACATAGCTATTGACATTTCCAGATTCGAGGGCATACTGGGCCTCGTCGGTGGCACCGGCCAGGAAGTAGGCACTGTTGGACTCGAACTCATTATTATAGACCTGCGCATAGACGTCGAACACCAGGTTCTTGATACCATTGCTGAAATAGTCGTAGGTCCAGTCCTCGTCGCGGGTCGTCTGCTCCGTGTAGTCAAGATTGGCACAAGAAACACCGAGGACGCCGAGCAGACAGAAAGCAGAGAACCTGCCAATTATCATCTTTATATTCATTGTCTTCATATTCTTAATCTCCTTTAAAATTGTACTGAAAGACCTACATTTATACTCTTCATCACCGGATAGCCCGTATTGAGGTTCTCGGCATCCATGGCGTCGATATTGTCGAAGGAGAGCAGGTTCTGTCCCTGGACGAACACCTTGGCGCAGGAGAGCTTCAGCGGCTCAATGAGCTTCTCTGGCAACTTGTAGTAGACTTCGCAGTCGCGCAGCTTCAGCCAGCTGATATTGCGATACCAGATGGTGGAGTTCTGAGCATTGTTGGCCACATTCTCCGTCGACAGGCGAGGATAGTCAGCATTGGCACCTGCGATGTCGAAGCAGTTTTTATAGTATTCCTGAGAGAGGTTGCGGTTGTCGGAGAGTGCTCCCCAGACGCCGTCGACATAGCGCAGGTTCTTCACCTGATGGCTAGCTCCCTGGAAGGTGGCGTTGATGCCAAAGCCCTTGTACTCTGCTCCAAGGCTGAAAGCGTAGTTCAGCGCGGGGAAGGCGTTGCCATAGTCCTGTGCCACATAGTCGTTTTCGTTGATGACACCATCGTTGTTGACATCCTTATACTTGATGTCGCCCACTTTCACCTGTCCGAACTGCTGAACGGGGCTGTTGTCAATCTCGTCCTGGCTCTGGAAGAAACCCAGTGCGATGATTCCTCGCTCCGCATCAGCGGGGCCATCGACAACCGAGAGGTTGGGATAGGCAGGAGCCTCAATCCATTCCAGGATTTCGTTCTTCACCGTTGAGAACGAAGCACCGGCATTCACGTTAAGGCCATTCTCGAAGGTCTTGGCGTAGCGCAGGCCCAGTTCCATACCGTAGCTGGCCACGCGTCCCTTGTCATCATACGACGACTGGATACCAACCACAGCAGAGTTGAGCGAAGCGGCGCTGACAAGGATGTTGCGGCGCTGCTGGTAGAAGAGGTCGAGGGTGACGTCGAGCTGGTTAGCAATGCGCAGGTCGGTACCGATGTTGGCCTTGTAGGCCGTCTCCTGAGCGAAGTCGTCGGTGGGGAACTGCGTGAGGAAGGCACCCCATGAGTTGGCGAAATTGGTGCCATACCAGAACTGTCCGTGGGAGTTGTTCCATGCAGCGAGCCACAGTCCGTTTGCCGGCACGTAGTCAGTATGCTGGATACCACCCGAGAGGCGCACCTTACCATAGTTGAGGATGCCGCTGGGGTTTGTTGGCATAGATATAGCCCAGGCCAGCCGTCGGCGAGAAGGCCCACTTGGCGGGATAGCTGCGGTTTGAGCCGTTGGCGGCCAGCACTACGTCGGCCATCAGCTTGTCAGCGTGGTCGTAGTGGAGAGCCATCTGCCAGTTGGCGCGATACCACGTATTGCTCTGGCCGTCGCGAATCTCGCTCTTCATGTTGTAGTTGGCATTGGCAGCCAGGTTGTCGCCATTGTTCAGCTGGAGGCCATATTTCAGTCCTGCATTGAAGGTGGCGATGCGCCACTGGGTGTCCACCCAATGATTGAACACCAGCTTGTCCTCTACCGTACCCATCACGGTCTCCTGCATGGCACCAGCGGCGTCATAGTAGTTTCAGCCATACTGATAGCCCTTTGAGCGGGTCTCGATGGTGTTGGAGGAGTTGTCGTAGGAGGCTCCCACATAGAACTTCAGGCCCTTCGTGATGATGTCAAGGTCTTGTTCCAGGGTCATGTTGGCCCAAATCTGGCGCTGGTGGGTCTTCATGAAGCCCGAACCCTGCGACTTGGCCTGCAGGTTGAAGTCGCCATAAGACTGACTGCCGCCCCATACACCGCCTGCTGTTCTGACGGGGAATGCCAGTGCGGGCACCTTGTAGAGATGCCACCATGCGTCGTTAGAGTTCACGTTGGGCACGCCGTTGGTCTCCATGAGGATGCCCAGGATATTGGCACTCACGCGGGTGGTGGGGCTCACCTCGAAGTCGACGTTGGCACGGATATTGGCCTTCGAATACTTCAGCTGGGAATTCCAGTCGCCCTGGTCAGGGTTCTTGTAGAGTCCACGGCAGCGGCGTCTTTCAGCACGGTGACACTCTCCACCTCCTCAACGGTCAGGCGGTCGATAGGCCGCTCCACACCGTCGACGAGAATGAGAATGTCCTTCTCGCCCGTGGTCTGCACGCCACGGATGTTAAACAATGCACCATTTTGGTGCTAAGGCCGCAGAGTCGCCTCGGGTGGTCTATGAAGTTCTCCGTTGGCTACATGCGCCGAAGGCGCCTCTCCCAGAGAAAAATGCTATCTGCGAGACTCTGCGCCCTCTGCGTCTCTGCGCGGGAACAAACCGCAACGGGTCGAAAAAACGCTGTACCGCTTGCGGTAAGTCCATAAAAACCTTGGGGCAATCGTACAGCTCGGAGTTTTTCGCACGAAGGAGCCAAATCTGCACGAAAAAGGCATGATGTATGTCAAAAAGTTGCACAAACGCGTCTGTGTGTGCACACAGAGGTCAGATTTTTGCCGAAAAACTTGCGTAAGTGAAATAATTTGTGTTACTTTGCACCCGATTTTCAAGGTATAGCTTCAAAACGAAGATAATTATTAACACATTAAAACGAGAAAAATCATGTCAGAAATTGAATGCAAAGTAAAGGCAATTATTGTAGACAAACTGGGTGTTGACGAGGCTGAGGTGAAGCCCGAAGCAAGTTTCACCAACGATCTGGGCGCTGACTCACTGGACACCGTGGAGCTCATCATGGAGTTCGAGAAAGAGTTCGGTATCTCCATTCCCGATGACAAGGCCGAGAAGATTGGCACCGTTGCTGACGCAATTGCCTATATTGAGGAGAATCAGAAATAAGAAATGATTTAAGGTTTGAGGTTTGAGATTTAAGATTGGTTTTTACAATCTGCCATTAAATCTCAAACCTCAAACCTTAAATCTTAAACCGTTTTTTATGGAATTAAAAAGAGTAGTAGTAACTGGGCTGGGCGCAGTCACTCCTGTGGGCAATACCCCTGACGAGATGTGGAAGAACCTGCTCGACGGCGTGAGCGGCGCAGCACCTATTACAAGTTTCGACACCACACTGTTTAAGACCCACTTCGCCTGCGAAGTGAAGAACCTCAACGTCAACGATTTCCTCGACCGCAAGGAGGCGCGCAAGATGGACCGCTACACGCAGCTGGCCATGATTGCCGCCAAGCAGGCTGTTGAAGACAGCGGCATGGACCTTGAGAGCGTCGACAAGAACCGCATCGGCGTCGTCTTCGGCGTTGGCATCGGCGGCATCAAGACCTTCGAAGACGAGGTGAAATACTACGGACAGCACGAGGCCGACGGCCCGAAATTCAATCCCTTCTTCATCCCAAAGATGATTGCCGACATCGCTGCCGGACAAATCTCTATCCAGTATGGCTTCCACGGACCCAACTACATCACGTCGAGCGCATGTGCCTCTTCCTCTAACGCATTGGCAGATGCCTTCAACCTGATTCGCCTGGGCAAGGCCAACGCCATTCTGGCTGGAGGTGCCGAGGCTGCCATCTGCGCCTGCGGTGTGGGCGGCTTCAACGCCATGCACGCCCTGTCTACACGCAACGACGAGCCGGAGAAGGCCAGCCGTCCGTTCAGCGCCTCGCGCGACGGATTCATCATGGGCGAAGGCGCCGGATGCCTCATCCTCGAGGAGCTGGAGCACGCCAAGGCCCGCGGTGCCAAGATCTATGCAGAGTTTGCCGGAGCCGGCATGAGCGCCGACGCCTTCCACATCACCGCCTCGCATCCCGAGGGCCTGGGCGCCAAGCTCGTCATGGAGAACGCACTCGAGGACGCTGAGCTGAAGCCCGAGGACATCGACTACATCAACGTGCACGGCACGTCGACCCACGTGGGCGACATCTCCGAGGCCAAGGCCATCAAGGACGTCTTCGGCGAGCATGCCTACGAGCTGAACATCTCGTCGACGAAGTCGATGACGGGCCATCTGCTCGGCGCCGCCGGTGCCGTTGAGGCCATGGCCACCGTGCTGGCCGTGAAGAACGACATCGTGCCGCCCACCATCAACCACGAGGAAGGCGACGAGGACCCGGAGATTGACTACAAGCTGAACTTCACGTTCAACAAGGCACAGCAGCGCACCGTGCGCGCCGCACTGAGCAACACCTTCGGCTTCGGAGGCCATAATGCCTGCGTAGTTTTCAAGAAATACGAATAAGAGTTAGGAGTTAGAAGTTAGGAGTTAGGAGTTTAGCAGCGCACGACACTTTGCTGATACTACTAACTCCTAAATACTAACTCCTAATTCCTAATTCCCAACTCAAATGAACATCCGAGACATCATTGAGCGTCTGCGTCTTCCCTTCAGAAGCGATGAGAAAGAGCTGCGCCAGTCGCTGCAGCGCATCATCGGCTTCTACCCCTGCCACATCGAGCACTACAAGGTGGCACTGACGCACAAGAGCAGCGGACAGCGCAACGACAATGGCAAGCCGCTGAACAACGAGCGACTGGAGTTTCTGGGTGATGCCCTGCTCGATGCCGTGGTGGGCCACATCGTGTTCGAGCGCTTCAAAGGCAAGCGCGAAGGCTTCCTCACCAACACGCGCTCGAAGCTCGTCAGCCGCGAGTCGCTGGGCAAGCTGGCACAGGAGATGGGCCTCACCGAACTCATACAGAGCAGCGGACAGCAGCGCTCACACAACAGCTATATGGCTGGCAACGCCTTTGAGGCCCTCGTGGGCGCCATCTATCTCGACCAGGGCTACAACGCCGTGATGCGCTTCATGGAGAAACGAATCCTGAAACAGATGGTGAACATCGACAAGGTGGCCTACAAGGAGGTGAACTTCAAGTCGAAACTCCTGGAGTGGACACAGAAGAACCGCGTACGCATGGAATTCACAATGCAGAAGCAGACCATGGACGACAAGGGGTCGCCCATCTTCACCTACCAGGCCGTCATCGAGGGACAAACCTGCGGCAAGGGCCAGGGCTACTCGAAGAAGGAGGCTCAGCAGCTGGCTTCCAAGGAGACACTGGAACGCCTACGCCGCGAGCCACAGCTGATTGACGCCATCTTCCAGGCCAAGTCGAACCGCACGAAGATGGAAGAGGAGCCCACCACCGCCGCCCCGAACCTGGAGGCCGAAAAGACCGACTTCATCGTGGAGCAGGAGCACAGCAGCGACGCTGCCGACCAGCCAAAGAAGCCGCAGAAGAAAGCCCCGAAACAGCCCGCCAAGAACGCCCCGAAGAAGGCAGAGGCTGAAAGCGAGGAAGACGAGTTCGACCTGTCGGACATCACCCACAACCCTGAGGAGCCCTCGCGCGAGGACATCATCGCCGCCGCCGAGGCTGCCGCCTTCAAGGAGATGAGCGCATAAAACACTTTGCTACCCTATCGCCACCGCGCCTCCAGGCGGTGGAGCATGGTAGTACTCTCACCACACGTTCCCGTATGCTGGATGTGGATGCCGCCAAAGGCATTGCCAGCCACCTCGGCCTGCAGACTGACCTCATGAGGAAGGTCACCGTCGGCAGGCCGAGGTGTTTTTGTGCCTACGTGCGCCGTCAGCCGATGGCCCTCGCAGCTCAGGCTGATGGTGCAGCCCGTGCGGTAGCAGGTGGCCGAGACGGCATCGCTGAGCGGGCGCACCCGGCCGTGGTCGTACTCCACGAGCTGGAAGTCCACGGCCTTGCCGTGCTTCACTGTGCGCTCGATGCGCAGACCGTAGCCCGTCAGCGTCAGCGGGTCGAACTTCAGGCACACGTCCATATACTGCCCCGTGGCCGAGCCAAAGCCCTGGCCGGCCGTCTTCGTGGGGTCAACGTCGAGCACGAGGCTCATGTCGCCATAGCCTGCTCCCACGGGCGTGTACATCAGCCGGGCACCACGCTGCGCCTGCAAGAGCCCCATGCCGACGGCACCATTGAAACCCTCGCCATATTCCCACATGGGTTTGCCAGTATCGAAGGCCCAGGGATACTCAGCCGTGTCGGCAGGCTTGTAGCCGTCCACGGTCCAGTAGCCCGGCAGCACCCGCGGCTGCCACTGCGTGGGAAGGTCGCTGAAGTCGGTTTCCATCCGTTTTGACTTTTTCTGGCCCTTGACGGGCTTAGGCGCATCCACACGGACGCGGTCGCCCGCCAGACTGCCATGCAGCCTGGGGGTGATCACGGCACTCAGCCGATGGCCGTTGTCGGCATCCGTCAGATGGTACTCTGGGTAGGCCAAAGCCTGCGGGTTGGCCTTGGCCACGCTGACGGGAATGTCGTCGCGCAGCCAGGTGACGACCGACTCGTCGAAGCGGCCTTGTAAATCGAGGTCGTAGACCAGACGCGCCACGCCTTTCTTCAGCTGAAGACTGGGCTGCTGCACGAACGTCGGTGCAGGCAGCAGGCGCGGATGCACCGTGAGCAGGCAGGCCGCCTCGCGTCCGTCGGGCGTGCTGGCCATCACGCAGAAGCTGACCGTCTTGCCGCTTTCGTTCGTTGGGGTCACCAGCACGGAGTCACTGCCCTGAGGCGTGAGCGCCACGAAGCGCTCGCAGCCGCTGGCCACGCGCCATTCGACTGGCTCCGGGTCGCTGCAAACCAGCGTCAGCGGGGCGTCGCCCGTGCGCAGTTCGGCACTATGGCGACTGATATTCAGGCAGGGAATGCCCTGCGACAGCAGCACAGACGTATCTTTCAAGACAATGGTGTTCTGCTGTTGTCGAGTGCCTATCTGATAGGGGTGCCCGTTGAGCATGAAGTTTTGCTGGTAGCAGCGCAGCCAGGGCTGGGGATAGGCCGTCCAGCCAACGTAGGTGTCTTCTGGCGCATGGTAGCGGCAGTCGATGAGCGTCAGCGGTCCGCCCTGCTTGCAGAAGTACATCTCGCGGTTGCTGCCCTTCACGTAGAAGTCGCAGTCAACGAGCAGCGGCCCGGCGCCAAAGGTGCTCCACCAGGGCTTCTGGCCGTAGAGGTCGAAGGTGCAGTGGCGATAGACGGCCCGTCCGCCGTTCAGCGCGTCGTCGGTACATTCGAAGTGGCAGCTGTCGTAGAAGCTCTCCCCGGCCCCGTTCAGCGGGTTCAGGTTCAGTCGGCTGATGAAGCGCACCCGCCGGGCCTCGAGCCTGCGGCCATGCACATAGCCCACATGGGCCTGCGTGATGGTGGCGCTGCGCTTCGGGCGCGACAGCTCGGGACGGCGCGGATAGTCGAGGTCAACGTTGCAGAAGTTGCCCAGTGTCATGTTCTCCACCTGCAGCTCGTCGACGTGGAAGTCGAACATGGTGAAGTTGCCCACGGCACCCTGCGTCTGTCCTCGCATCGACGCCAGCACCACGTCGTCCGCCTCGTCGCCCAGGCCGATAAGGCTCAGCTTCGTCGTCCTGATGACCATGCCGAAAGGCTCGCGCCCCTGCTCTCCCACCCTGACGGCGGGCGTGTCGGGGTCGTCAACCCAGTACACCCAGGGCCTGATGTAGATGGTGGTGGTGTCGCTCAGGTGGGCCACGGCGGCTTGCAGCGTGTTGAACACGTGCTCGCGGCCTGCCACCTCGGCGTCGCTCAGCGAGCCGTCGAGCAGCAGGTGGCGTGCATCGAGCTGCGGCTGCGCCACCGCCGGGGAAGCTATCATCAACAGGAGCGATAGCAGCAGGGAAGCAGTTTTCGTCATATTTTTTAGTTAAAATCTTGCTGCAAAGATAAGCAATATAGCTCAAAAAATATCATTTTTCCCCATTTTTTTTGAAAACTCAAATTTTCTGCTTACAATTTTTCGTCAAAAATAGTTCAACAAAAAAACATCACAATCAGCCGACAATTTTGAGCAAAAAATGGCGTTTTTCAGGCCCTCCGGCGCCTCCGTCACCCATCGAGCCGACAAAAGCAACGGCAAAAACGCCCCGTTTTTGCACACATCACCCCGTTTTGTGCATTCTTTTTTGAGAATTTTGCCGTTTTTTTCACTTCCAAACAAACGCTTTTTCGAAAAAAGTCAACGCCAAATTTTTCTGCGGCGTTGACTTTTTTGAGCCATCGACCGCCAAAATTTCTCATTTCGGACGAAAACCACTGTATATCAGTCATTTACAAACACCCCTAAATATGGGCGTTTTTTCGACCGCGAACACTTTTTTTTCAAAAGACCCCCTGTTTTTGGGGGTTAAATCGCCCCATTTTTTGAAAACTCGCCCAAAACTGCTTACAATTCGTAACCTCCTCGAAAGCCGCCCAACTTGCACTACGACATTTCCAGCATCTTCCCGTAGGGCGACTGGCGCTTCGACAAGAACAGGATGGCATTTATGATTAATCCTATCAAGGAACTTGAAAAATAGATGCTGCCGTCGTGCCGTTTTCGGCAGATTATACGTATCTTTGCAGCAGAATATTGATAGAAGAAAAGATGAAGAAGATACCAGAGCTGACCTACTACGACCTGGGTGAGGGCGTGGTGGCCTTCAGCAGCACGCGACGCGGGGGCTACAGCACGGGGGCGTATGGCGAGTTCAACATCAACCGCTACTGCGGCGACAGCGATGAGGCCATCAGCCGCAACCGCGAGGCGCTATGCCAGCTGCTCGGCATCGGCGATGACCAGTTGCTGATGCCCCACCAGACGCACCAGACGGAGGTCATCGGCATCAACCAGCACTTCCTGGCGCTCCTACCCCACGAGCGGCAGGCGGCGCTGGAGGGCAAGGACGCCATCATGACCGACCTGACGGGCGTGTGCATCGGTGTCAGCACCGCCGACTGCATCCCGCTGCTGCTCTACGACCGCGAGCACCACGCCGCCTGCGCCGTCCACGCCGGGTGGCGGGGCACCGTGGCAAGAATCACCGAGAAGGCCGTCGCCGCCATGACCGCCGCCTTCGGCAGTCGCCCCGAGCGGCTGGTGGCGCAGATAGGCCCCGGCATCGGCCTCGACAGCTTCGAGGTGGGCCAGGAGGTCTACGACGCCTTCCTGCACGCCCGCTTCGACATGGCCCCCATCAGCCGCCGCGAGGCCAAATGGCACATCGACCTGCCCGAGTGCAACCGCCGACAGCTGCTGGCAGCAGGACTGGTCGCTGACAGCATCGCCCCGTCGCCCGCCTGCACCTTCAAACAGCCCGGCAGCTACTTCTCTGCACGCCGTCTGGGCATCAGCTCCGGCCGCATCTTCACCGCCATCCTCCTGCGCTGAGCGGCCCTGTCCCCTTCTGCCTTCCGCCGGTTCCCACTGCTGTGGGTGGGCTCTGTTCATGAATAAGAAATAATCCGTATCTTTGCAAGATAATAAAGCAGAATAATGAACGAAGGTTGTCAGACACGACGCATGTTTGGGCACGATTATGCTGTGCCGGGAACATACGAGGTGACAATAGTGGTTGCCGGTAGGCTTCCCGTCTTTGGAGAGGTCATGGGTACAACCAAGGCCGGTGGCGAAAAGCCACGGCTCCAGCCGTCTGCGCTTGGACAGGCTGTCCTCGACAACGAGATTCCAAAGATACATCATTATTACCCGATGGTTGATGTCTGGCAGGTATCTCTCATGCCCGACCATCTGCATATGATAGTCCGCATTAACGAGCCTTTACCCAAAGGCAAGCATCTTGGTATCATCATTGGTGCCTTCAAGGGCGGTGTAAGTCGCGCTTGGTGGAACATGAGGGCCACCGTGTCTGAGGCGTCAGCCTCAGAGTCTCGCCCTCCTCTTTTTGAGCCAAATTACAACGACCACATCCTCATGCGCGACGGACAGTTGGAGAACTGGAAGCGCTATCTCCGCGACAATCCACTACGCTACATGATGCGACGCGAATATCCTGATTCGTTCCAACGGGCACTATGTATCACTATCGGCGGCACGCGCTTCAGTGCCTTCGGCAATATGCTCCTCCTTCGTCAGCCAGAGAAGCACCAGGTGATGTTCCATCGCCGCACCAATGGCATACCCACGGAAGAAACAGACTTCTGGCAAACAGAAAGCCAGCACCTCACCACTGCAGCACAAAGCGGAGACGTGCTGGTCACTCCTGGTATTTCTGAATGTGAAAAGCGAATAAAGAACATGGCTTTAGAACGGAATATGCGATTGATTCACGTGCAGGCCGACCCTATTGGCCGTTACTGGAAGCCTGAGCGCAGCCGCTTCGAGGCTTGCGCTTACGGCTCGCTTCTTATCATAGCTCCTTGGCCAGAGGATATGCCAGCCTTTCAAAGCACATACGAGCGTTTTCATTACCTGAACAGCCTTGCTGAGACCATTTGCGCCATTAGCCATACAACAAACGTGACGGTACAAGGTCTACGCCATGCACACGGTGGCTGCACAGAAGAAGAAAAATGATAACGAACAAATATATCAACATATAAAAAAATGATGGATGGTCTGGCGGAAGAAGCCGAATTTTTTGTATCTTTGCAAGCGAAAAAGAAAAGACCATGGACGATTTTGTGGAGATTATCAATGCAGAGACCGCAGCCGAGATGCGTCTGCCGTTCTACGAGGGGCTGAAGGCGGGATTCCCGTCGCCGGCTGCCGACTATGAACACAAGTCGCTCGACTTCAACCGCGACTTCATCCGCCACCCTGAAGCCACCTACTACGTGCGCATCAAGGGTGACTCGATGGAGCAGGCGGGGCTGACCGAGGGCGACCTCTGCCTGGTGGACCGCCTGGAAGAGGTGTCGCACGGCTCACTCGTCGTGGCATTCGTCAGCGGTGGCAACACGGTGAAGTTCCTTGACACATCGACACGCGAGCAGGGCTATCTACGACTGATTGCTGCCAATCCGAAGTACAAGCCGTTCATCATCGACGCATCCGACGAGTTCGTCTTGCAGGGGAAAGTCATCTTCACCATCAAAGACTGGAGGTACGCTCAATGTTTGCCATAGTAGATTGCGACAACTGCTACGTCTCGTGCGAGCGGGTGTTCCGGCCCGACCTCAACGGACAGCCCGTCGTGGTGCTCTCGAATAACGACGGATGTGTTGTGGCGCGCTCTAACGAGGCTAAGCAGATGGGCATCAAGGCGGGTACACCCTACTTTCAGCTGAAAGAGCTGTTCCCCGGCAAGAAGATTCATGTTTTTTCCAGTAACTACGAGTTGTATGGCGAGATTACGGAGCGTGTGATGTCGCTCGTACGAAAGGCCTCGCCACAGTTCTTCCGCTATTCTATCGACGAGGGGTTTTGCGACCTGCATGGCATGGAACACCTCGACCTGAAGCAGTGGGGCGAGGACCTGGCCACGCTGATACGCCGGGCCACGGCCATGCCCGTCAGCATCGGCATCGCTCCCACCAAGACGCTGGCAAAAATGGGCAGCCATTTCGCAAAGAAATATCCGGGCTATCGCCACTGTTGCTTTATCAAGACCGATGAGCAGCGAGAAAAGGCACTCGCGCTCTATCCTGTTGACGAGGTATGGGGCATAGGCCGGCGATATACCACACGGTTGCAGGCCGTTGGCGTGCATACAGCCGCTGACTTTGCCCACCTGAGCCGCACATGGGTGCGACAGACTTTCAACATCGTGGCTGAACGAACATGGCGCGAGTTGAACGGTGAGGACTGCGTGCCACTGGAAGACATGTCGAAGAAGCAGACCATCTGCACCTCGCGCTCGTTTCCTGGCATGGTGTCCGACCTACAGACACTGCGAACCAGCGTCAGCAACTTTGCAGCCCGCTGCGCAGAGAAGCTTCGTCGGCAACACTCCGTGGCACAGATAGTCAGCGTATTTCTCGACACGAATCATTTCCGCAACGACCTACCTCAATACTGGAACATGGCGGAAGTGCGCTTCCCAACGGCAACAAACAACACACAGCAGATTGTTGAAGCGGCCTATCGATGTACTGAGCAAATCTTCCGACAGGGATATCAATACAAGAAAGCTGGCTGCATCGTCATGGGTATCTGCAACGAGAACGAAGTGCAGACTTCGTTTTTAGACTATAACCCACAGCAACGCGAAAAACTCAGCCGCCTCGACGAAGCACTTGACAACATCAACCGCCTCTTTGGCTCCGAGACCATTGTTCTCGGGTCGCAGCAATATACAGCTCCCAACGGAAAAGGCAAGGCAAACGTCTTTAAGGACAGTATTAAGCACGATTTTCGCTCTCCATGCTACACCACGAGATGGTGCGACATTCCCGAAGCAATGTAGTAGCCATACGCAGAATCTCACCTTCCTACAAGCATAGAATGGGAATGGAGTCAGTAATACTATCCTTTCCCAAAAGAAACAAAAAGCCTTAATATTAGAGAGAAATTAACAAAAAAAAGTCCCGGAACCACGACCGTGACTCCGGGACTCCTGTCTGAAAAAAAGGCGGCCTCCTACTCTCCCGCATTGCATTGCAGTACCATCGGCGCAGGCGGGCTTAACTTCTCTGTTCGGAATGGGAAGAGGTGGGACCCCG
>CACYME010000012.1 GCA_902775475.1 uncultured Prevotellaceae bacterium | reverse complement strand
AAAGACAGGTCCCGCGATGGCTTCGCCCGCGATGAGGCCACCTACGACCTGCAGGGCCGCCGCCTGACATCCCCCCTTGCCCGAGGCCTCTACATCCGCGATGGGCGCAAGACGGTGGTGAGATAAGGCGAAATCTCGCCTACAGCGTAACGCTTCAGAAAAGGAAAGAAATTTCCGTAATTTTCATAATTAATACGACAGAAAGGCTTGTCAGTGGGCCGATGATGATGTTGTTAATTATGTAAATTATGAAAATTTCTTTCATTTGTTCAGAGGACTGGGTTTCGGCCATGTTTTTGAATAGTTAATTTCTGTTTAAGGCGAGAAGAAAATTGTAAAAGGATGTGAAATGAAAATTCTTGATTTTTTACAAAAAAAATTTTCATTTTAGAACGGAAAAATGCACACTTTCGGTCTTTTGTGCAGGGCTGAGGGGCGAGAGAAAAGGAGGCCGCGACGCGAATTTTGCACAGCCGGGGTGGTTTTGTGCAGGATTTCGGTCGTTTTTTTGCGAAAATTTTGCCGATTTTGGGGTCGTTTTCCGTTTCTGTAAGCACGCCTCAGCTGAAAAAGTCAACGCCAAATTTTTCTGCGGCGTTGACTTTTTTCAGCCGTCGAAGGGGTTTTGAGGCGATTTTGAGGCTAAGCGACTGAAAACCAGTGTTTTGCCGAACCCTCAAAAAACAGGCGTTTTTTCGGCCAAAAAGTTTTTTCGTGCAGAATTTTGAAAATATGAGGGCCTTTAATGGTTTTTTAGAGCCTTCCGCCTTAACATATTTTTAACTTTTGGGGGCTTTCTCGTGACTATCCAGCGACCCCTCGCTGCTGGAACTCTTTTTCACTAATCCTATACCCGTGAAAATGTAGAAGGCGAAAAACAGCTCTAATACCCTGAGCGGTAGATGACCTTTCCGGCACCGCTGGTGATTTTCAGGGCCTCGGGGTGTTCGCGGATGAAGGAGTCGATGTGCCGCACCTTCTTCTCCTCGAGGATTTCGTCCATGGCGATGAGGATGCCGGTCTCCTCGACGTCGCCGAAGCCGTAGTTGATGGCGGTGCCGAAGAGTTTCATGGTGGGCGAGAGGCTCATGTAGGCGTTCACCAGCGGTGGGATGTTGTAGCCCAGTCGGCGCACCTCCTGGTTCAGGATGCGGTAGTCGCCCTTGAAGTTGTTCTCAGAGAAGAGAGCCTCGAGCTTCTTCTCGTCGGTCTCAATCTTCAGTGGCTTCAGTGGCACCACGAGGTTGTCCTTGTCGCCGAAGTATTTCTTGAGGAAGTAGAGAATCATGTCGCGTCCCTCGCGTATGTAGCTGGGGTACATGGTCATCTTGCCGAAGAAATAGCGCACGTTGGGCATGATGACGGTGAGTGCTCCGAGCCCGTCCCAGAGGTTGTCGAGGGCGAAGAGGCTCTTGGCCCCCATGCGCGAGCTCTGGTAGGGCAGGCTGACGAAGGAGCGTCCCAGCTCGACGGTGTAGGGCATGTAGTCGTGCAGGAATCGCTCGGAGAAGTGGAACATGTGGCTGGTGGCCAGGATGGGCTGCCCGTTGCCGTCCAGCTCCCATTTCGTGCCCTCGAGGTAGCGGTAGCCCCCGATGATTTCCTCGGCCTCGGGGTTCCACACGATGAGCTGCTTGTAGCAGTTCTCGCAGGTGTCGAACTCGTCGATGTCGCTGGCCTTGCCCGTGCCGCCTCCGGCCTCGCGGAATGCTATCTCGCGCAGCCGTCCTATCTCCTGCATCACGTTGGGCGCGTCGTGAGCGGTGACGATGTAGATTTCGTTGTGGCTTTTGTTGGTTTGCCGCAGCTGCCGCTCGGGGGTGAGCTCGCTCTTGAGCACCTCGGCAGGGATGGGGGCGATGATGGGTTGTTCCATGGGGTGGGGGGGTAGATGATGATTCTTAAAGCTTGTAAACTTGTTCCTTCACGTATTCAGCCCACTGTGCAGGCGTCTTCTGCTTGTCGGTGAACGTCTGCCAGGGTATGGGCTTTCCAATTTTCACGGGGAAGGTGTTGCCAGTGTTCTTGAACATCTCGTCGACGAGGAAGAGCATGGCGATGTTGACTTTTTTGACGTAGCGGTCGCTGATGTTCGACAGGCGGTAGAAGAAGTTCGAGTTGCGGCCTCCGAAGTGGATGGGCACCACGTCGCGCTGGGTCTCCACGCTTTTGGTGATGAAGGTTTTCTTCCAGGGCAGGTCGCGTATTTCGCCGTTGCGTCGTCGTGAGCACAGTCCGGCGGGGAACATCAGCATGTGGTAGTCGCTCTTGAAGCCTGCCTCGACCATGGCGGGGAAGGAGCGGCTCTGCTGGCCGGTCTTGTTGATGGGGATGCAGAGCGGGGCCAGTCCGGGCAGGTTCATCAGCAGGTCGTTGACGAGGTAGCGGAAGTGGTCGTCGTAGTGTCGGCCGATGATGGAGCCGAGGGCCACGCCGTCGATGCCGCCCATGGGGTGGTTCGAGACGAAGGTGTAGAGCCGGCCGTCGTTCTTGTCGGGCAGGTTCTCCATGCCTTCCACCTCCACTTTCGTGTCGAGGAACTGCAGGCAGGCCTCCAGCCAGGGCGTGCCCTTGAGGTCGCGTGCGTCCCAGAGAAACCCGTTGCACTGGTCTTCGTGGGCGATGCGCTTCAGCCAGCTGACGGCGAAGCCCGGCACCCAGCGTGCCTTCTTCCCCATCTTGCTGCGCAGCACTTTCTCTATGTCGATCGTCTTCTCTGTTATAGCATCCATGATGGCGGTATCGCTCAAGTTGTGCGATTCAAATTGCAAAATTAGCAAAAATCTTTTAATCTCTGTCTTTTTCAGCGCAAAATGTGCTGTTTTTTCGCTTTTTTTTACCTTTTCGCCACTTCGCGCTTTGTTTTTCCTGCTGGGGTGCAGTCTTTTTCCTGGCAGTCAGGAACCGCCGGAAGGTGATGCACAAAACGGGGCAAGTGTGTAAAAACGGAGGGGGCGGTGGGGAGAAAAACAAAAAAATGAAGATTTTTGAAAAAATAATTGGGGAATTGTGGGGGAATATGGGGGAAAATGTTTAACTTTGCAGCGACGATTACAAAAACGAGTAATAATCCGCATGAGATTCCTCGGAAACATAGAGGCACGAACCGACTCGAAGGGCCGTGTGTTCCTTCCCGCCACTTTTCGCAAGGTGCTGCAGGCATCGGGCGAGGAGGTGATGATCATGCGCAAGGACATCCACCAGAAGTGCCTGGTGCTCTATCCGGAGAGTGTATGGAACGAGCGCGTCGACGCACTGCGTTCCCGCGTGAACGAGTGGGACGACGAGGGCAAGATGGTGCTTCGCCAGTACATGAAGGAAGCCGAAATCGTCACCCTCGACGGCAATGGCCGTTTCCTCATTCCCCGTCGCTACTTGCAGATGGCGGAGATAGACCAGACGGTGCGCTTCATCGGCCTGACCGACACCATAGAGATATGGGCAGCGGAGAAGGCCGAGGAACCTTTCCTAAGCCAGGAAGACTTCTCGGCGAAGCTGAAAGCCATCATGGCCGGTCAGCAATAACACAAAAAGCCCCGAAACAGTATGACGACGGCCGAGACATACCACGTACCTGTCCTTTTGAAGGAGAGCGTCGACGGGCTGGACATCCAGCCCGACGGCGTCTATGTAGACGTCACCTTCGGCGGTGGCGGCCACTCGCGCGAAATCCTGAGCCGGCTGGGGCCCGAGGGCCATCTCTACAGCTTCGACCAGGACGCTGATGCCGAGAAAAACATCGTGGACGATGATAGATTCACCTTCGTGAGGAGCAACTTTAGGTATGTGAAGCAGTGGATGCGCTTCTATGACGTTGACCACATCGACGGCCTGCTGGGCGACCTCGGCGTGTCGTCGCACCATTTCGACGATGCCCAGCGCGGCTTCTCCTTCCGCTACGACGCCCCGCTCGACATGCGCATGAACAAGCGTGCTGGGCTGACGGCGGCCGACGTGGTGAACGGCTACAGCGAGGAACAGCTGGCCGACATCCTGCGCCTCTATGGCGAGCTGAAGAACGCCCGCCAGGTGGCGGCAGTGCTGGTGAAGGCCCGTCAGCAGCAGACTATCGACACCACGGGGCGCCTGCTGGCGGTGGCCGAGCCGCTGCTCAGCCGCGACAGGGGCAGAAAGGGCGGACCGGCAGCGGCCTCGCGCGAAAAGAAAGAGGTGGCCAAGCTGTTCCAGGCACTGCGCATCGAGGTGAACCACGAGATGGATGCCCTGCGGCAGATGCTCGACGGCGCCTGTCAGCTGCTGAGGCCCGGCGGAAGGCTGAGCGTCATCACCTACCACTCGCTGGAGGACAGGATGGTGAAGAACATCATGAGGGCCGGCAACGTGGAGGGCCGACTGGAGCAGGACTTCTTCGGGCAGGCCGTGGCACCGCTGAGACCCATTGGCAACAAGGTGGTGGTGCCCTCCGACGAGGAGCAGGAGCAGAACCCCCGCAGTCGCAGTGCCAAGCTGCGCATCGCGGAGAGGGTTTGAAAATTGAGATTTGATATTTGAATATACGGAAGATGGCAAAGAAGGATAAGCATGAGGCCGCTGAGGCGCAGCAGGACGAACAGCTGCAGGCAGAGGCACAGTCGCAGGAACAGGCTGACGGCAAGAAGGAACAGCCCGAGGGCAAGAAAGAGCTGACCACGCTGGAGATTATCAAGCAGCAGGCCAGCGAGAGCGACGAAGCCCCTGCTGGCTCCCTTCGCTTTAGGGACATCCTGGGCGGCGACTATCTGTGGGCGCTGGTGCGTAACCAGGTGTGGCTCATCATGCTCGTGGTGTTCATCACCACGGCATACGTCGCCGTGCGCTATCAGTGTCAGCAGGACGCCATCGACATCAGCCAACTGGAGCGCGACCTCGTCGACGCCAAGTTCAAGGCCCTCTCCAGTTCGAGCAACCTTACCCGCATGTGCCGTCAGAGCAGTGTGCTCAATATGCTCAAGGAGAACCAGGACTCGCTGCTGCACATCAGCCAGCGACCGCCGTACATTATAGAAGTGATGAGTGAGAAGTGATGAGTGATGAGTGAGAAGTGATGAGTGATAAGTGATGAGTGATAAGTGACCAATCGTCAATAGTAAATCCGTAAATCGTAAATAAAAAGGTGAGCAAGTTCAAGAAAGAAAAGGTACTTCCCCGCTATCTGCTGGTGGCCGTGCTGCTGTCGATTGTAGGGGTGGCTGTCGTCGTTAAGGCTGGCTATACGATGACTGCCGACCGCGACTATTGGCTGGCCGTTCAGAAGAACCAGATCAACCAGGCCGACAGCCTCAAGAAGCCCAACCGCGGCAACGTGCTCAGCTGCGACGGACAGCTGCTGGCAGGCAGCATCCCCGAATACGAGATATTCATCGACTTCCGCGCTGGCTATAACAAGAAGGAGAAGGAGGATACCGTCTGGACCCATAAGCGCGACACGCTGTGGCACGAGAAGCTCGACAGCCTCTGCGACGGCCTGCACCAGATTTTCCCACAGAAATCGGCCGAGGAGTTCCGCGAACACCTCACCGAGGGCTACAACAAGAAGAGTCGCTACTGGCGCGTTTGGCGCGGAAAGATCGACTATGCCACCTACAGCCAGGTGAAGCAGCTGCCCTTCTTCAACCTGCCGCGCCACAAGGGAGGCTTCTGGGGTGAGGAATATCCCGCACGCCGCCACCCCTTCGGCTCGCTGGCTGAGCGCACCATCGGCTCGCGCGACACCGCCCGCTACGGCGTGGAACTGGCCTACGACACGCTGCTCACCGGCACCTACGGGCGCGCCCACTGGGAGAAGGTGCGCAACAAGCGCGTCTATGTCACCACCACGCCTCCCGTCGACGGAGCCGACATCGTCACCACCCTCGATGTGGGCATGCAGGACCTGGCCGAGAAGGCACTGCTCGACGAGCTGCAAACTCGTGACGCGCTGATGGGCGTGGCCATCCTGATGGAGGTGCAGACGGGCGACGTGAAGGCCATCGTGAACATGGAGAAGAGCGCCGACGGCGTCTACCGTGAGCGTCTGAACAACGCCCTGGGCTATCGCTGCGAGCCCGGCTCGGTGTTCAAGACCGCCTCGATGCTCGTGGCCCTCGACGACGGCGTCATCGACACCAGCTACGTCATACACACCGGCGGTGGCGTCATGCGCATGCACGGCGCCAACATGAAGGACCACAACTGGCACCGTGGCGGCTATGGCGACATCAACGCCGCCCGTGCACTCGAGGTGAGTAGCAACGTCGGCGTGAGCTACGTCATCGACCACTTCTACGGCAGTAACCCAACCAAGTATGTGGAGGGTCTCTATCGCGTGGGCATCGGCGAGGACTTGCAGATTCCCCTCAACGAGTACCGCGCACCCAAAATCCGCTTCCCCGACACGAAGACCACCAACCGCAGCCTTTACTGGAGTAAGACCACGCTGCCGTGGATGAGCATCGGCTATGAGACCCAGATTGCTCCCATTAACACGTTGGCCTTCTACAACGCCATTGCCAACGACGGCAAGCTGGTGCAGCCCCGCTTCGTGAAGCAGGTGGTGAAGGACGGGCAGGTGGTGATGGACCTGGAGCCGGTGGTGCTGAAAGAGAGCATCGCTAAGCCCTCCACCATTAAAACCATGCAGACCGTGCTGCACCATGTGGTGAGCCAGGGCCTGGGCAAGCGCGCCGGGTCGCCCACCTTCCAGGTGGCCGGCAAGACAGGCACCGCACAGGTGTCGGACGCCGAGTATAACTACCATAGCGGAAAGCGCTGCCACTGGCTCAGCTTCTGCGGCTATTTCCCTGCCGACAAGCCCCGCTATTCGTGCATCGTTTGCGTGAAGACCACCAATGGCCCCGCATCAGGCGGACTGGTGTCGGGAACCGTGTTCCACAACATTGCCGAGGGCGTCATGGCCAAGGACGTGAGGATGATTGCCTCGAACGCCCGCGACGAGAACTCCGTCTTCGTGCCCAACGTGAAGAACGGCGACGTGCAGGCTGCCGACTACGTGCTCAGCCAGCTGGGCATCCACACCACCGGCAACTGGGAGTCCACCGGCAAGGGCGGTGCACCTGTCTGGGGACTGGCACAGCAGCTGACCGACGGCGTGAAGCTGGAGAAGATGGAGGCCGACGGTCGCACGATGCCCAACGTCACAGGCATGGGAGCCCGCGACGCCGTCTACCTGCTTGAGAAGATGGGCGTGAAGGTGCACCTCAGTGGCAGGGGTGACGTGAAGAGCCAGAGCCTGCCCGCTGGCACCGCGCTGCAGGAGGGTATGGTCTGCCAGCTGCATTTAGGATAAAGAACCATAAAGAAAGGAGAACGAGTCATCATGAAGTTGAGTGAGATTGTAAAGAGAATCAACGTGAAGCGCATCGTCGGAAACGCCGATGTGGACATTGCCGACGTAGACATCGACTCGCGTCGCGTTGCCAGCGGCCACCTCTTCGTGGCCATCAAGGGCACGCAGACCGACGGTCACCAATATATAGCCAAGGCCGTGGAGCAGGGCGCCGCTGCCGTGCTCTGCGAGCAGATTCCCGACGGGGTGGCCACCGACACGGCCACCTTTGTGGTCGTCGATTCCACGGAAGAGGCTGTCGGCCCCGTGGCCACCGCCTTCCAGGGCTATCCTTCGGAGCAGCTGAAGCTGGTAGGCGTCACTGGCACCAACGGCAAGACCACCATTGCCACATTATTATATAATATGTTCCGCCGCCTGGGCTATAAATGCGGCCTGCTCAGCACCGTGTGCAACTACATCGAGGGCGAGCCCGTCGCCGCCAGCCACACCACCCCCGACCCCGTGGAGCTGAACCGCCTGCTGCGCCGCATGGTCGACGCTGGCTGCCAGTATGCCTTCATGGAGTGCTCCAGCCACGCCATCGCCCAGAAGCGCATCGGAGGACTGAAGTTCGCCGGAGGCATCTTCACCAACCTGACGCGTGACCACCTGGACTATCACAAGACGGTGGAGAACTATCGCAACGCCAAGAAGCAGTTCTTCGACATGTTGCCTAAGGGCAGCTTCGCCATCACTAACGCCGATGACAAGAACGGCCTGTTCATGGTGCAGAACACGAAGGCCACGGTGAAGACCTACAGCGTGCGCTCAATGGCCGACTACCGCGCCCGACTGGTGGAGTGCCATTTCGAGGGCATGTACCTGGAGATGGATGGCCGTGAGGTGGGCGTGCAGTTCATCGGCAAGTTCAACGTGAGCAACCTGCTCGCCGTCTATGGCACCGCCTTGATGCTGGGGCAGGAGCCGGAGCAGGTGCTGCTGGTGCTGAGCACGCTGAAGAGCGTGGCCGGGCGTCTGGAGCCTATCCGTTCGCCGGAGGGCTATACCGCCATTGTGGACTATGCCCATACCCCCGACGCGTTGGAGAACGTGCTGCGTGCCATCCACGAGGTGCTGCAGGGCAAGGGCCAGGTGATTACCGTCTGCGGTGCCGGCGGTAACCGCGACAAGGGCAAGCGCCCGCTGATGGCGCAGGAGGCCGTGAAGCAGAGCGACCGCGTCATCATCACCAGCGACAACCCCCGCTTCGAGGAGCCGCAGGACATCATCAACGACATGCTGGCCGGTCTCACGCCCCAGCAGATGAAGAAGGTGCTCACCATCGTGGACCGCCGCGAAGCCATCCGTGCCGCCTGCATGATGGCCCAGAAGGGCGACGTCATCCTCATTGCCGGCAAGGGCCATGAGGACTATCAGGAAGTGAAGGGCGTGAAGCACCACTTCGACGACCGCGAAGAGGTGAGGAAGGTCATGGGCGACTGAGCTGCCGTTATGGCGTTATGACGATATAACGTTATAACGAAATAACGTTACAACGAAATAACGAAAAATCGTTAAACCGAAAGAAAAAAATGCTGTACTATCTGTTTCGATTCTTAGAAGACTATAATATCCCCGGCTCGCACCTCTGGAGCTACATCTCGTTCCGTGCGCTACTGGCGCTCATCCTCTCGCTGCTCATCTCCGCCTGGTTTGGCGAGAAGTTCATCAAGTGGATGAAGCGGCGCAAAATCTTTGAGACCGAGCGCGACCCCTCCATCGACCCGTTCGGCGTGGAGAAGAAGGGCGTGCCCACCATGGGCGGCATCATCATCATCGTGGCTATCCTCGTGCCCGTGCTGCTGCTGGGGCGCATGCGCAACATCTACCTCATCCTCATGGTGATTACCACCATCTGGCTGGGCTTCCTCGGTTTCCTCGACGACTACATCAAAATCTTCCGGCGCAACAAGGAAGGACTGAAGGGCAAGTACAAGATTGTCGGCCAGGTGTCGATAGGCTTCATCGTGGGCATGGTGCTCTACCTGAGTCCCGACGTGGTGATGCGCGAGAACATCGGTGCTACACAGGGCAACAAGACCGAAGTGGTGACGCACGAACAGCAGGCGCACAAGTCGCTGCAGACCACTATCCCCTTCACCAAGCACCACAACCTGAGCTATAGCGAAATCATGTCGTTTGTGGGCAAGCACAAGGTGGCCGCTGGATGGATTCTCTTCGTGCTGGTGACCATCTTCGTGGTGACAGCCGTGTCGAACGGTGCCAACCTGAACGACGGCATGGATGGCATGTGCGCCGGCAACTCGGCCGTCATCGGCGTGGCGCTGGGCATCCTTGCCTACGTCTCGTCGCACATCGGCTATGCCTCCTATTTCGACATCATGTATATCCCCCATAGCGAGGAGCTGGTGGTGTTCCTCTGCGCCTTCGTGGGAGCCATGATTGGCTTCCTGTGGTACAACGCCTATCCCGCACAGATCTTCATGGGCGACACCGGCTCGCTCACCATCGGTGGCATCATCGGCGTCTGTGCCGTCATTATCCACAAGGAGCTGCTGCTGCCTATCCTCTGCGGCATCTTCTTCGTTGAGAGCCTGAGCGTCATCATCCAGACGCAGTGGTTCAAGCTGAAGAAGCGCAAGGGGCAGCGTGTGCGCGTCTTCCGTGCCACGCCCATCCACGACAATTTCCGTAAACTCGACTCACAGCTCGACGCCACGTCGCGCTACATCCTGAAAGGCTGGCCCCACCGCCCCTTCCACGAGTCGAAGATTACCATCCGCTTCTGGATTGTGACCATCATCCTGGCAGCGATGACCATCATCACGCTGAAGATAAGGTGAGTTCGCGAAAATCCGACGTGAGCGGATTTTCGTCCGCCGCCGTCGGACAAAAATACGAAAGGGGCGGATTCTAACGGTCAAATGACATAGAAAAAAGAGAAGAACGATATGAAGAGAATAGTTATACTCGGTGCTGGCGAGAGTGGTGCAGGAGCCGCCGTGCTGGCCAAGAAAGAGGGCTTCGACGTGTTCGTGAGCGACATGTCGAAGATTGCCCCGCGCTATCAGCAGATGCTCAACGAGCGCGGCATCAGCTGGGAGGAGGGCCACCACACGGAGAGCCTCATCCTGAATGCCGACGAAATCATCAAGAGCCCCGGCATCCCCGACAAGGCCCCGATGGTGGCGAAGGCCATCGCTGCGGGCATCCCCATTATCAGTGAGATAGAGTTTGCCGGTCGCTACACCACGTCGAAGATGATTTGCATCACCGGCTCTAACGGTAAGACGACCACCACGAGCCTCATCTACCATATCTTCAAGGCTGCGGGCTACGATGCCGGACTGGCCGGGAACATCGGCCACTCGCTGGCCCTGCAGGTGGCCGAGGAGCCCCATGAATACTACATCATCGAGCTGTCGTCGTTCCAGTTAGACAATATGTATGACTTCCGTGCTAACATCGCCGTGCTGCTCAACATCACGCCCGACCACCTGGACCGCTACGACTTCAAGATGCAGAACTACGTAGACGCCAAGATGCGCATCGTGCAGAACCAGACGGGCGACGACGCCTTCATCTACTGGAACGACGACCCCGTCATTCGCCGCGAGCTGGAGAAATACGACATCAAGGCCGTTCAGTACCCCTTCTCCGAGCTGAAGGAAAAGGGCTCCATTGGCTACATTGAGCAGGGACAGTACACCATTGAGAAACCAGAGCCCTTCAACATGGAGCAGGAGAGCCTGAGCCTGACGGGGCGTCACAATATCTACAACTCGCTGGCGGCAGGCATCGCCAGTAATATTGCCGGCATCAAGAAGGATGTCATCCGCCAGTCGCTGAGCGACTTCCCTGGCGTGGAGCATCGCTTGGAGAAGGTGACCACGGTGCGTGGCGTGCAGTATGTGAACGACTCGAAGGCCACCAACGTCGATGCCTGTTGGTATGCCCTCGACTCGATGAAGACGAAAGTGGTGCTCATCATCGGCGGCAAGGACAAGGGCAACGACTACGAGCCCATTAAGACCCTCGTACGCGAAAAGTGCTCGGCGCTGGTCTACTTGGGAGCCGACAACCAGAAGCTGCACGACAACTTCGACGCCCTCGGCATTCCTGTGCGCGACACCCACAGCATGAAGGAGTGCGTGGAGGCTTGCTATGAGCTGGCCAAGCCCGGCGAGACCGTGCTGCTGTCGCCCTGCTGTGCCTCGTTCGACCTGTTCAAGAACATGGAGGACCGCGGCGAACAGTTTAAGCAGTTGGTAAGGAACCTGTGATGAAAGTCGGCCGACGATACGTCGCAGCCAAATCGTAAATCGAACAATCCCGTAAATAGTCAATCAGCAAGGTGAACAAGAAAATAGGCAATCTCTTCAAGGGCGACAAGGGCATCTGGACGGTGTTCTTCTTCCTCACGCTCATCAGCCTCATCGAGGTGTTCTCAGCTTCGAGCACACTCTCCTACAAGAGCCACAACTTCATGGGGCCCATCATCTATCATGCAGGCACCATTCTTGCGGGTGTATTCATCACCATCGTCACGCTGAACATTCCCTGCCGCTATTTTAAGCTCATCACGCCTATTTTCCTCTTCATTTCCTATGCCACGCTGCTGTGGGTGCTGGTCTTCGGCGAGAGCATCAACGGTGCTAACCGCGTCATTCAGCTGCCGGGATTCACCTTCCAGCCCTCGGAGCTGGCCAAGGGCACGATGGTGCTGGCCACGGCGCAGATACTGAGTGCCATGCAGCGCGAGGACGGCAGTGGCGCCGACCCGAAAGCCATGAGCTATATTCTCTGGCTTGTGGTGCCTGCCGTACTGCTTATCGGTCTTGAGAACCTCTCCACAGCCGTGCTGCTCTTTGCCGTCATCTTCATTATGATGTTCATTGGCCGGGTGCCCATGGTGCAGATGGGCAAGCTCACGGGAGGATTGGTGCTCCTGGTGGGCATCTTCCTGACGCTCATCCTCACGCTGGGCAGCATGGACAAGGATGAGGACCAAAACCAGGCGGCCGTGGAGATGACGACGGCGCAGGCCTCGGCAGACGACAATGGCAAGGAGGGCGAAGGCTTCGTCAGCAAGGTGTTCCATCGCTTCGGCACCTGGCGCAACCGTCTGGTGAACCGTTCGACACGCCCGGAAGACCCGAAGGAGTATAGCGTCCACGACAATTTCCAGGTAGCACATGCCAACTTCGCCATTGCCTCGTCGGGCGTCATTGGCAAAGGGCCGGGCAACTCCGTCGAGCGCGACTATCTGCCGCAGGCTTTCTCCGACTTCATCTTCTCCATTATCATCGAGGAGATGGGACTCATCGGTGCCATCGTGGTGGTGTTCCTCTACATAATCCTGCTCTTCCGGGCGGCACGCATCTCCAGCCGGTGCGAGAACAATTTCCCGGCGTTCCTGGTCATGGGACTGGCATTGCTGCTGGTGTCGCAGGCAGCCATCAACATGATGGTGGCCACCGACTTTGGCATCGTCACCGGCCAGCCACTGCCGCTGGTGTCGAAGGGCGGCACGTCCACGCTTGTCAGCTGTGCCTACATCGGGGCCATCCTCAGTGTCAGCCGTAGTGCCCGGCGCAACGATGCCCATACGCAGCCTGTAGGAGTGGAGACCGACTAAGTCTAATGTTAGAATAAAGTAATATACTATATGTCAGATTCCAAAGTTAATCATAAAGAGTCGCAGTTGCGGGTCGTCATCAGTGGCGGTGGCACGGGCGGACACATCTTCCCCGCCGTAAGCATTGCCAATGCCATCCGCGAGATAGAACCCGGGGCCGACATCCTCTTCGTGGGAGCCTTAGGGCGCATGGAGATGCAGCGCGTGCCGCAGGCTGGCTACGAAATCAAGGGCCTGCCCATCCGTGGTTTCCTGCGTCCGCTGTGGAAACCTGCCAACATTGGCGTGGCACTCGACTACCTGAAGAGCAAGCGCATGGCCAAGAAACTGTTGTGCGAGTTCCGTCCGCAGGTGGCCGTCGGCGTGGGAGGCTATGCCAGCAGTGCGGCCCTTGGAGCCGCCAACAGCCTGGGCATCCCGACCTTGCTGCAGGAGCAGAACAGCTATGCCGGCTTGGCTAACAAGCAGCTGGCTGCGAAGGCAGAGAAGATTTGCGTGGCCTACGAGGGCATGGAGCGCTTCTTCCCCGCAGAGAAAATCATCCTCACGGGCAATCCCGTCAGACAGGCCTTGCTCGACTCGAAGGTGACGCGAGAACAGGCGCTGCAGAGCTTCGGCCTCGAAGCTGGCAAGAAGACCATCCTGCTGGTGGGCGGCAGCCTCGGCGCCCGCACCATCAACGAGAGTGTGCTCGGCCATCTGAAGGAAATCGAGGCTTCGGGCCTGCAGTTCATCTGGCAGACGGGCAAGTACTACAGCGAGGCCATCGCCGAGGCGTTGCAGCAGAAGGGCCGTCCCGCCAATCTGGTGGTCACCGACTTCATCAGCGACATGGCCGCCGCCTATCGTGCTGCCGACCTGGTCATCAGCCGTGCTGGGGCCAGCAGCATCTCAGAGTTCTGCCTCATCGGAAAGCCTGTCATCCTGGTACCCAGCCCCAACGTGGCCGAAGACCACCAGACGAAGAACGCCATGGCGCTGGTCAACCGCCAGGCTGCCCTCTACGTCAGCGACGCCGAGGCTCCCGTGAAGCTCATCCAGCTGGCCATCGACACCGTGCGCGACGATGCCAAGCTGCGCAGCCTGGGCGAGAACGTGCTGAAGATGGCACTCCCCGACAGTGCTGCCATCATCGCCAAGGAAGTCATCAAATTAGCAAACCGCAAATCATAAAAATGGAAGCAAAAGATATCAAAGCCGTCTACTTCATCGGTGCCGGAGGCATTGGCATGAGTGCCATCGCCCGCTACTTCATCAGTCGTGGGCTGGTGGTGGGCGGCTACGACAAGACACCTTCTGAGCTGACCCGTCGTCTGGAGAAGGAAGGCGTGCTGCTGCACTACGAAGAGAACGTAGACGAAATCCCCCACACGTGCAAGAACCCCCGCCACACGCTGGTGGTCTACACCCCCGCCGTGCCTGAGACGCACAAGGAGCTGCAGTACTTCCGCCAGAACGGCTTCGAGATACAGAAGCGAGCCCAGGTGCTTGGAACGCTGACGCGCCAGATGCGTGGCCTCTGCGTCGCTGGCACGCATGGCAAAACCACCACCAGCTCGATGTGCGCCCACATCATGCACCAAAGCCATCTCGACTGCAACGCCTTCCTCGGCGGTATCACCAAGAACTACGGCACGAACTACATCCTGAGCAAGTCGGAGTATGTGGTTGTCGAGGCCGATGAGTACGACCGTTCCTTCCACTGGCTCCACCCCTACATGAGCGTCATCACCGCCACCGATCCCGACCATCTCGACATCTACGGCACGAAGGAGGCCTATCTGGAAAGCTTCCGCCACTACACGGAACTGATTCAGCCCGACGGGGTACTCATCATCCATCGTGGACTGGAGATGAAGGAGAACCTGCAGCCCGGCGTCCGCCGCTATGACTACAGCCGCGACGAGGGCGACTTCCATGCCGAGAACATCCGCATTGAGAACGGTGAAATCACCTTCGACTTCATCTCGCCCATCGAGTGCGTGAAGAACATCGAGCTGGGGCAGCCCGTGCCCATCAACATCGAGAACGGCATCGCCGCCATGGCCATGGCCCAGCTGGCTGGCTGCACCGCCGAGGAGCTGCGCATAGGCATGCTCTCGTTCAGCGGTGTTGACCGTCGCTTCGACTTCAAGATAAAGACGCCGCAACTGGTCTTCCTCAGCGACTACGCCCATCACCCGAAGGAAATCTTCCAGAGTGCGAGCAGCATTCGCCAGCTCTACCGCGACCGTCGCATCACCGCCATCTTCCAGCCCCATCTCTACACCCGCACCCGCGACTTTTACCGCGAGTTTGCCGAGGCGCTGAGCCAGCTCGACGAGGTGATTCTGACCAATATCTATCCGGCCCGTGAGGAGCCTATCGAGGGAGTCACGTCGAAGCTCATCTACGACCTGCTGGCCCCTGGTGTGGAGAAACAGCTCATCACCACCGACGACGTCATCCCTTTGGTGAAGAGCCGCTCGTTCGATGTGCTCATCGTGCTGGGTGCGGGCGACCTCGACGCCCAGGTGCCTCAGATTGCCAATATTCTCAAGCGTAAGCTAAAGTAACCAATAGTTAATCTGTCAATCAGTAAATCGTCAATCCCATGGTGAACTGGAAGAAAGTACTGGTCATAACCTTCAGCATCGTCATTGCTGCCTATCTGCTGCTGGCCGTCACGGCGTTCAACCGTCCTGCCGAGAAGGACGTGGCGTGCCACGCCGTGCAGGTGGAAATCGAGAAGGGCGTCATTGAGGGCTTTCTTACTCCTGCCGACGTGCGTCGCATGCTTGTTGAGGATGGCATTAACCCTGTGGGGCACTCTATGGCCGATGTCAACCTGCGCACCATGGAGGAGAAGCTGGAGGCGAAGGAGCTGATTGACGCTGCCGAGTGCTACCGCACACAGGGCGGCAACGTCTGCGTGAGGGTCACGGAGCGCGTGCCCGTGGTGCGTGTGATGTCCCAGGGTGGCGATGACTACTATGTGGACAAAGATGGCAAGGCCATGCAGAACACGGGCTATGCCTGCAACCTGATGGTGGCCACGGGCAGCATCAACCGTCCCTACGCCCGTCGTGTGCTGGCACCGCTGGGCCGCCTCATCTTGGCCGATGACTTCTGGCGCAACCAGATAGAGCAGGTGAACGTGCTGGCCGACAGTACCGTGGAGCTGGTGCCCCGTGTGGGCAACCACATCATCTATCTGGGTCGCCCAGTGGGTGTGAAGAAGAAGCTGGAGCGCGTTCGCAAGTTCTACAAGTACGGCCTAAGTCAGGCGGGTTGGAACAAGTACTCGCGCATCAGCGTGGAGTTCAGCAACCAGATAGTATGTAAGAAGAAATAACCGCCTCTACAGGCAATCCCAACTCTCAAAACTCAAATTAATACAAGATATGGCAGTAGAACAGAAAGATTTCATTGTGGCAATCGAGCTCGGCTCCTCGAAGGTGACGGGCATTGCCGGACAGAAGAAACCCGATGGCAGCATCTCCGTGCTCGCCATGGTGCGGGAAGACTCGTCCTCGTTCATCCGAAAGGGTGTGGTGTTTAATATCGACAAGACGGCGCAGTGCCTGCAGAACATCGTGAAGAAGCTCGAGGCCCAGCTGAAGACCCGTGTCGTACAGGTCTTCGTCGGCGTGGGCGGTCAGTCGCTCCGCTCCGTCCGCAACTCTATAGCGCGCGACCTGCCTGCTGACACCATCGTCACGCAGGAGATGGTGGTCGAGCTGATGGATGCCAACTGGAATCTGGACTACCCTGAACAGAAGATTCTCGACGTGGCCGAGCAGGAGTATGGCGTCGACAGCCACCTGCAGATGGACCCCGTGGGCATCCGTGCCAACCGCTTAGAGGGAAACTTCCTGAACATCCTGGTGCGCAAGACCTTCTTCCAGAATCTGAACCGCTGCTTCGAGATGGCCGACATCAAGGTGGCCGAGATGTACCTGGCACCGCTGGCACTGGCCAACGCCGTGCTCACCGAGGCCGAGAAGCGCTCTGGCTGCGCCCTCGTCGACATCGGTGCCGACACTACCACCGTCAGCGTCTTCTGGAAGAACGTGCTGCGCCATCTTGCCGTCATTCCCCTTGGCTCGAACAACATCACCAAGGACATTGCTTCGCTGCAGATGGAGGAGAGCGATGCCGAGCAGATGAAGCTGAAGTATGCCTCGGCCTACACCGACAACAGCGAGATTGACCCCACGCTGAAATACAGCATCGACCCCGAGCGCCAGGTGGAGAGCCAGAAGTTCATCGAGATTGTCGAAGGCCGCGTGATGGAAATCATCGAGAACGTGCGCTACCAGATTCCCGATGAGTATTACGATAAGCTGCTCGGCGGCATCATCGTCACTGGCGGCGGCTCGAACATGAAAAACATCGAGCGTGCCCTCATCAACTGCACCCGCATCGACAAGGTGCGCGTGGCCAAGTTCGTCACCACCACCATCAACACCAGCAACGACCAGCTGAAGGCCCGCAACGGCATGTTCAACACGCTGCTCGGACTGCTGGCCAAGGGCGACATCAACTGCGCCGGCAACGGCATCGACTCGCAGGGCAACCTCTTCGCCGACGACCGTGGCGAAAGCGGCCCCACCGTTCCCGACCGCAAGCCCCGCCAGGCCTACGAGAAGGAGACCGGCACCATTCGCACCCAGCAGGAGGAAGACCTGGCTGCCGAGGAGGCCCGCCGCAAGAAGGAGGAAGAGGAGCGCCTGCGCCGTGAGGAAGAGGAGCGCCTGCGCCAGGAGGAAGAGCGGAAACGCGAAGAGGAGCGCCGCCGCAAGAAGGAAAACCGCTGGTACAACAAGCTGAAGCGGGGCATCATCAAGCTGGGCGAAGACATTACAAAGGAAGAATAAAAACTAAACAGGTAGAAAGATGAACAACAACGAAATACTCGACTTCGGCGTACCCGAAGAGAAGCACAGCATCATCAAGGTCATCGGCGTAGGCGGCGGTGGCGGCAACGCTGTGAACCACATGTACAAGGAAGGCATCCACGACGTGACCTTCGTAGTGTGCAACACCGACAACCAGGCACTCAACGACTCTCCCGTGCCTGTGAAACTGCAGCTGGGCAGCGAGGGTCTCGGCGCTGGCAACCGTCCGGAGAAGGCCAAGGCCGCCGCTGAGGAGAGTCTGGAGGACATCAAGCACATGCTCGACGACGGCACCCGCATGGCCTTCATCACCGCCGGCATGGGTGGTGGCACTGGCACCGGTGCGGCACCCGTCATTGCCGAGGTATCGAAGAAGATGGGCATCCTCACCGTGGGCATCGTCACCATCCCCTTCCGCTTCGAGGGCAACCGCAAGATTGACCAGGCCCTCGATGGCGTGGAGGAGATGTCGAAGCACGTCGATGCCCTGCTCGTCATCAACAACGAGCGTCTGCGCGAAATCTACCCCGACCTCTCCTTCCTCGATGCCTTCGGCAAGGCCGACGACACGCTCTCCGTGGCGGCCAAGTCGATTGCAGAGATCATCACCGTTCACGGCGTGATGAACCTCGACTTCAACGATGTGAAGACCGTGCTGCAGGACGGTGGCGTGGCCATCATGTCAACCGGCTACGGTGAGGGCGAGGAGCGCGTGAAGAAGGCCATCGACGATGCCCTCAACTCGCCCCTGCTCAACGACAACGACATCTTCAACTCGAAGAAGATTCTGCTCAATATCTCCTTCAGCCACGAGAAGGACTCGAAGGACAACTTCATGATGGAGGAGATGAACTACGTCCACGAGTTCATGGCCAAGTTCGGCTCCGACTTCGTCTACAAGTGGGGCGTGGCCGTCGACCCCGAGCTGGGCAAGCGCGTGAAGGTCACCATCCTCGCCACCGGCTTCGGCATGCAGAACGTGGACGGCATGGAGGAGCGACTGATGAAGCAGCAGACCCGCGAGGAGGCCAACCGGCTGGCCGAGGAGCAGGAGAAGGCTGCCAAGCGCGACGAGCGCCGCTCGCACTTCTACAACGAGTCCGACAAGAACCATCGCTACAAGCGTCGTCCGAACATCTACATCTTCACCGCCGAGGACCTCGACAACGACAACGTCATCTCTGCCGTGGAGTCGACGCCCACCTACAAGCGCACCAAGGAAATCCTGAACAGCATCGGTAGCCAGGGCAGCAACAACATGGCTCCTGCCGAGCCCCAGCGGCCTGCCGACACGCAGGATGCCGTGCAGGGCGTCATCAGCTTCGTCTGACCGGCACTTGCAGGAAAGCAATCGTAAAAACTATCCAGCCCGTATCTTGCATGACTCAACTGACAAGTGAAGACCATAAGAGGCAGATGGCCGACATGAAGGCCTTCGACGAACAAATGCCTTGCATCGGCATTTTCTGGTATGACCCAAAGGACAATTCCTTCTTCGGAGTCCGCAAGAAGGAAATAACGCCAAAGATGGTCGAGGAAGCCGCTGAGAATGGTCTCCCCTTCATCAATTATCCGCATCTGCACAGGCACGTGTGGGCTAAAGAGTATTTCAAGGCGCAGGCAAGGCATGAGGACACGAAGTTTAAGGGTGACTACACTCAGATTCCGAGAGGCCGGGTAGCTTGGAATATCGACAAGTTCATCGTCCTTGTCGGTCACTGGGCTGAGCCTATCCTCGATGAACTCACAACGCTCATTGAGGAAGAGTTCTCTCTTCCTTGTTTCGAGTTTATTTATGATGAGCACTGGGATCTTGGTCATGGTTGGTCCGGCGATATGTAAGACAAAAATTTGGCGTTGACTTTTGCAAAAAAGTCAACGCCTTTTTTTTCGCCCCCCGTTTGGCATGCCCCAAAAGCCTGCTCACATCAGCTCTTCGGTGAGCACGGCCTCCAGCTCTTCGGCCGAGAGGCGCAGGCGGAAGGTGCCGGCAGAGGCGATGGAGATGGCGCCGGTCTCTTCCGAGACGATGATGGCCAGGGCGTCGCTCTCCTGGCTCATGCCCAGCGCGGCACGGTGGCGCAGGCCCAGCTCCTTGGGAATGTCGAGGTTGTGGCTCACGGGCAGGATGCAGCCGGCGGCGCGGATGCGGTGCTGGCTGATGATCATGGCACCGTCGTGCAGCGGTGAGTTCTTGAAGAAGATGTTCTCGATGAGCCGCTGGTTGATGTCGGCATTGACCACCTCGCCCGTGCTGACGATGTCGGTCAGTGCCGTGCCGCGCTCGATGACGATGAGTGCGCCCACCTTGCCCTTCGCCATCTGCATGCAAGCCATCACGATGGGCATGATGTCGCGCTTCAGCTGCTCTTTGTCCTTGTCTTTCGAGTGCTTGGGCATGAAGATGCGCGTCAGGCGGCGTATGCGCTGATGGGCGCCCAGATTATAGAGAAACTTGCGGATGTCTTCCTGGAAGATGACGATGAGGGCGATGACACCCACTGAGACCAGCTTGTCGAGGATGGTGCCGAGCAGCTTCATCTCGAGCACCTGCGACACGAAGAGCCACACGACGACGAAGATGGTGATGCCCACGAAGACGTTGAGCGAGCGCGACTCGCGCATCAGTCGGTAAACGTAGTAGAGCATCATGCCAACCAGCAGGATGTCTATCGCGTCTTTGATGCCAAAATTGAAAAACACGGTGATATTGACGATTTAGCGTTTTTTTTTCTATTTACTATTTAGCGCTGCGGCCAGCTTCACGCAGTCGGCTGCTTCTTTCACGTCGTGCACACGCAGGATGGAGGCCCCCTTCGTGAGCGCCACCATGTGCAGGGCGGTGGTGCCGTTGAGGGCTTCCTGCGGCTCCTGGCCCAGCAGGCGGAAGACCATCGACTTGCGGCTGATGCCCACCAGCAGTGGCAGCCCAAGCACCAGCAGCTGCTCCAGGCGGTTCATCAGCTGGTAGTTCTGCTCCAGCGTCTTGCCGAAGCCGAAGCCGGGGTCGATGATGATGTCCTTCTGCCCCAGTTCGCGCAGCTGCTGCACCTTCGAGGCCAGTTCTGTCAGGACGGCCTCCACGGTGGGGGCGGAGGACATGAGCACGTAGGGCACGCCCAGCCGGGCCACCATGCGCAGCATGGACGGGTCGGCTCCCACGTCGTTGATGATGTCGGCGCCGAACTCCTCGACGGCCATGCGTGCCACGTCGGGCCGGAACGTGTCGACAGACAGCACGGCGTAGGGCAGCTCGCGCCTGACGACGTCGAGGGCCATGCGCAGCCGTTCCATCTCCTCGCCCTCGCTCACGGGGGTGGAGCCGGGCCGCGTGCTGCATGCTCCCACGTCGATGAAGCTGCCGCCCTCGGCCACTATCTGGTTGGCCCGGCGGGCAATGTCCTGCTCCGTCTGCACGCGGCTCCAGGCGTAGAACGAGTCGGGCGTCACGTTGATGATGCCCATCACCCGTGGCTCTGCCAGGCTCAGCAGTTGTCCCTTGATATTCAGCGTATAATCCATATCGTTCAGATTTGTGGCCATGCAACAAGAGGTCAGCTTTGCGCCAAAAGTTGCTTGGCCAGTGTCGTCGTTTGTGTAATCAACTCTCTTGTAGGCTCAACGTAAGGCATGACATCTTCTTCTGCGAGTCCGTATGTGTCATCGTAATCGCCTGTTTGTCGCATCGTGAATAACTTGTGGTAGAGTCGTCCCGTATCAGTGGGGAATATACCCGTCTTGATGAAGTGCTGGCCGAAAAGGTGGATAACCCCACTGTGGCTTTGCGCCACGTCGCCATGGGCTATCAGCAGTGCAGAGACCGCATTGTAAGCTGCATAATAAAGGCGGTTGGCAATGATCTCCCAGTATTTCAGACCTATTACACCCTTAGCCTGCTCATAGGCACGTAGGGCTTTCTCTATGCGGAACTCCACGGCGGCAGCGCGCTCTTCTGCTGATAAACTCATAAGGCTACTCCTTCTCTCATTACATTCTTATAGAACGGTGTGAAACTTTTGGCATCCCATTCTTTCGTGGTGTACATAATGGGGTTTATCATCTCGTCAATCTGCCATCCAAAGGCACGGATAGGATATGAAATCTCGTCCATGTCGGCGGCAGTTATGCGGTCTTTGTCAAGCAGGATAAGCACGTCCCAATCGCTATCCTGTCGGGCATCGCCACGGGCACGTGAGCCAAACAAGATGGCGCGCCCCTTGCGTGGAGCAGCCTCTCGCAAGATTTTCTCTATTCCGTCGGCAACAACCTGCCTATTGGTTGCTGCCCCCTCGTAGACGGTAGGAGTCTCTTTGATAGGTTTTGCCATGATGGTGTGCATGAAAGTGTTTTAACGGTTGCAAATATACAACTTTTTCCGCAATAAAATCCCTCTTTTGCTGAAAAAATGCTTCAAGAAAATAGAAATGCGCATTTGTTCTCATCTGCCCGCCTTCCAATGTAGAGGAAAGGCGGGTGGGAGAGTTTCGCTTGGGAAAGGGGCAGGAACTATGTGTTCTCATCCAAAATGTCAAAATCTTTCACAGAAAATTTTGTTCACGGAGAGGAAGCAATTTAGCGCGAAAAATGGCCGTTTTCGAGCCTTGGGGAGGAGTTGCCCGATGAAAAATTGGGCCGCAAACGACGAAGATTTGCACACATGCCCAACTATTGTGCAGGTTTTTCGCTCAAATTTTGCGACTTTTCGCGTTTTTGTAAGCACGCCAAATTTTCAAAAGTCAACGCCAAATTTTCAAAAGTCGTTGACTTTTTTTTCTGAACGAAGCCCTATTTTTACAAAAATCAAATCAACTCGCTGACAATCAGCCATTTAGTAAAACATCAAAAAACGTTTTTTTTTTCGTCTAAAAGTTTTTTCGTGGAGAATTTTCGAAATAGGAAGGCCAAAAATGGCCATTTTGTCAATTTTGTTCAAAAAATCAGAGACTCTTCCGAATGGAGTAGGGGGCTGTATCTCCTGTCAGCGAATTTGCTATCGGATAATCATTCTCGACGAAATAATTTCAAGCTCGATTACTTTTTGCCTGCGGCGCAACGGATAATGTCCGTGAATGAAACGCAAGAAAGAATCGTGTTTTTTCATGAAACGGAGCTGCATCATGATTCAACTGCACCAGTCGGATGATTTTTTGCGGCGAATGAGCGGGAAATTGGCGGAAAAGATGTAACTTTGCACTCGTTAAGGAGAAAAAACAGCACAACATGGATATTAAAGAACTCTACCGACTCTATCAGCAGCACCCCTGCATCACCACCGACAGCCGCGACTGTCCCGAGGGGAGCATCTTCCTTGCCCTGAAGGGCGAGACGTTCGACGGCAACCAGTTTGCCCTTCAGGCGCTGGAGAAGGGCTGTGCCTACGCCATCGTCAGCGACCCGCAGCTGGGGGCTGACGAGCGTTGCATCGTGGTCGACGACACGCTGCAGACCTATAAGGACCTGGCCCGCGAGCACCGCCGCCAGTTCGACATTCCCGTCATCGCCATCACCGGCACCAACGGCAAGACCACCACGAAGGAGCTCATCAAGGCCGTGCTGAGCGAGAAGTACAACGTGCTGGCCACCGAGGGTAACTTCAACAACGACGTGGGCGTGCCGAAGACGCTCTTCCGCCTGCGACCGGAGCACGAGATAGCCATCATCGAGATGGGAGCCAGCCACCCCGGCGACATCAAGACGCTGGTGGAGACGGCAGAGCCCACGTGTGGACTCATCACCAACGTGGGGCGTGCCCACCTGCAGGGCTTCGGCTCCTTCGAGGGCGTCATCAAGACCAAGGGCGAGCTCTTCGACTACCTGAAGGCGCACTCCGACGGCCCCATCTTCGTGAACGCCGACAACGAGTACCTGCTCGACCTCATTGGCGACGACGAGGACATCTACCTGACCCCCTACAGCACCGACCCGGAGAAGCAGTACATGTGTATCTCGGGCGAGGTGATAGAGGGAGGGGCCTTCCTCCGTTTCCGCTGGCGCAAGCCGCTGATGGAGCTGGAGGAGACGGGCGCCTCGCAGAAGTGGCACAAGGTGCAGACCCATCTGGTGGGCGACTATAACATCTACAACCTCTTGGCAGCCATCGCCGTGGGCATCAACTTCGGCGTGGAGCGCAAGCAAATCTGCCATGCCCTTGAGAACTACGTGCCCACCAACAACCGTTCGCAGTTTGTGCAGACGGCCCATAACCAGCTGGTGGTCGATGCCTACAATGCCAACCCCTCGAGCATGATGGCGGCGCTGGAGAACTTCTCCAAGATGGCGTGCGATGTCTCTGATTCCGATTCTCAACCCTCAACTCTCAACTCTCAAACCAAAAAGATGCTCATCCTGGGCGACATGCGCGAGCTGGGAGCCGACAGCGCGAAGGAGCACCAGCAGCTGGTGGATGTCATCGCCGAGACGGGCATCGGCGACGTGTGGCTCGTGGGCGAGGAGTTTGGGAAGACCGACTGCGCCTTCCGCAAGTTCCCCGACGTGGAGGCGGTGAAGGCCGAGCTACAAAAAAGCCGTCCCGAAGGACGGCTCATTCTCATCAAGGCTTCCAACAGCATGCGGCTCTATCAGCTGCCCGAGCTGCTATAGCGAACAGATAAACTCATCCCATTCCGCGGGAGTGCCAGGCCGTCCGAACGCCTTCCTGTAAAGTCGGGAACGCGTGTTCGTGACGGCCTGTCGTGTGTGTGCCGTCAGCTGGGCGATGCCTGCCGGAGGGATGCCTAAGCGCAGCAGCAGGCACACCCTACGCTCCTGTGGCGCCAGTTGGCAGAACGTCTCGAGACGATGAAGGAACGAGGGGGATGCCTGTTCCACCGCCTGTTCCACGTCGGCCCATTCCTCGTCGGGCAGTGAGGGGTGGCGCGGGTCGGCCAATAGCTGCTGCAGCCTGGCGGCCCCCCTCGTTCCCTCGGCTCCCCTCATTCCCCCCAACTGGGGGGAGGTGGCTACGCCGTCCTCCGCGGTAGAAGTAACTTTGGAAGCCTCCCCCAGTTGGGGGAGGTTGGAGGGGGCCGAAGCCTTCAGCAGTTCTTCCAATCGCTGCACCTGTAATCGATAGTAGCGGCGACGCTGGCGGAAATAGAGCAGCAGTGCGCACGCTATCAGCACCACAAGCAGCCCCACGGCCACGGCGATGATGGCCGTGCGCTGCAGTCGTGCCGCCTTTTGCTGATGACGGGTGTAGTCGTAGAGGGCTGCCGTGCGACGCACGGATTCGGCGTTGCTTAGCTTGTAGATGGAATCCGTCAGCTCTTCATATCGTTGCAGATGCTGCAAGGCCTGCTCGCTGTTGCCCTGGGCAATGGCCTGCTCGGCCAGCACACGGTGGGCCATCTGGCGGGCGTAGATGTTGGCTTCACCTTGCAGCAGTATATTGTAATAGTGTATAGCCGAGTCGCGCTGCCCGGCGCGGTGATAGTAGTCGGCCAGCATGAAGCGGTAGGCATCGAGACTACCGCTGTCGGCCTGTTCCACGGCGGGCATCAGCAGCTGGCGGGCTTCGCTGAGGTGATTACGGAAGAGGTGATAGGCTGCCAGCTGGCTCTCCACGTCGTGCTGCATGGCCAGATGGCCCGAGGCAGCGGCCAGCTGACGGGCCTGCTCGAAGCAGACGACGCAGCTGTCGGTGCGATCGTCGGTGGCGCGCAGCACGTTGCCCATGTCGCGCAGGTCGTAGATGAGGCCCAGGGTGTCGGCAGCGCGCTCGTCGATGGCGTAGGCCTGACGATAGCTCTGCATGGCGCGGTCGAGCATCCGCTGCGAGAAGTAGAGCGTGCCCATCTGGCTGTACACCAGGGCCAGCAGACTGTCGGTGGTGGCCCGCTCTGCCGCCTGCTCCAGCCGCTCTAAGGCCGACGGGGCATCGCCCTGATCCATCAGTGCCAGGGCCTCGTGGTATTCGTCGAGGCCAGCCTGGCGGTCTTCGCAGCCTGCGGCAAGCGTCAGCAGCATGGCAACGCCCAGGAGTCGGCTAATTCTGTTCATCGTCGTAAGGGTCTTTTGGCAGTTCTATCAGTGTGGCCTGCTGGTGCACCCATGCCTCCACGATTTGCCGCACTTCCGACATCGTCCTGCCTGCCAGCCATTCGTTGCAGTTCATCGTGAGCGTGTTGCCCTCGATGAGCCATTCGCCACCGAAAGGCAGCACCGGATTTCCCATCACCCACACCTCGAAGCGGCGCGGCCCCGTCTGCGTGGCCTTCACGTAGATGTAGGCATCGTTGGTGTCGGTGTCGGTGGGCATCTCTCCAAATTGCAGCATCATCCATTGCTCGGCAAAGTACAGCTCGCACTCTGCCGAAGTGCAGATGCCCGCTTCCACGTGAAAGGTGTAACAGGCATCGTACTGGTAGTCGGGCTGCTCCAGCCGTGCGCGGTAGCAGGCCGTGCCGTCGGTCATGCTGCCCCACCAGCCCAGCTCGCGCACCTCGCCTTGCGGTCGGCGGAACACGATGCTGTCAATCTGTTGCACATGGTAGGCAGGCTGGTGGCCAATGCGGATGCTGTCGCCGGCAAAGACCGCCGACGGCATTAGCGCCATGTCGAAGGCGTCGCATCCCGACGTGGTGCAGACGTACATTGGCTGTTGCGCGTGGACTGCCAAGGCCGTCAACAGCAAAGCGGCTGTTGCGAGGTTTCTTTTCTTTGTCATAACAGGATGCAAAGTAAGCAAAAAACCTCGAAACAGCCAAAAAAAAGAGTACACAAATAGTACACAGCGGCCTATTTCCCGCTATTTCGCCGCATATTTCTTGTTGTTGCGGATGTAGATGCCGTGGGTCTGCGGCTGCGCGGCCTTGTAGCCCTGCAGCGAGTAGACGGTGCTGTCACTGCCGCTGACGACAGGTTTAATGACGTTGATGATGGGCGAGAGGTTCAGCGGGCTCTGTACCATGAAGATGTATTCGTCGGCCCAGCCGTAGAGATTGCCATAGTGGCAGGTCAGCCCCTGCAGACAGCCCGTGTGGCGCCAGGGCTTCGACGACTGGTAGTAGGTCAGCGGTGTCCCGAAGGCGGCAATCGCTCTCCACGTCTTGCCCCCGTCGGCCGAGCAGTGCACGATGTACACTTGCTCCACTTCGTCGCAGATGCATGTAGGAAGCTCGCCGACCTGAGTGGCGAAGACGACATTCGGATGCATGTCGTCGAAGCACAGCTGCGTGAAAGGCGGCTGAAGCTCCGGCGTGGTGAACGTCCAGGTGGCGCCGCCGTCTTCCGAGCGGGCCATGCCGTTGGTCGTGGCAGCTACCAGCACGTTGTCTTCCGTGGGGCTGAAGGCTATCTGGTAGATGGCGGTCATCTCGCGGTCGAAGGCCATGTCGACGCTCTCGAAGGTGGCCAGCCCGTCGGTGCTGTGCAGCAGGAAGGGGCAGATGCAGTCGACGTATTCATTCATGCCGTAGACGAGCATCTCGTCGTCGTTGCGGGGATTGAAGGCGAACTGCGGGCAACCGGGAATCTGCAGCTCCTGGTCCGTGCTCCACCAGATGCCTCCGAAGTTAGCCGACTTGCGCAGCTGGTAGCCCATGGCCTGCTGGGGTAGGGGAGCACTCTGAAAGAGCTGCCAGGGCCTGGCGGGATGCTGGACGAAGTGCTCTTCGGGCGTGCCAGCCTCGAGGAGGCGCCCGTCGTACATCACGAAGTCGTAGACCACGACGTCGGCATCCAGATAGGGCGTGAAACCGCCGTTCTCGCTGAGCTGATAGCGGCTGATGGCGTGGTCGGACGACACGTAGAGCACATCGTCGTAGATGCGCATCTGGTGGATGGGCACGTCGAACTCCATGGTGGACACTTGTGCGCTGACGCTCATGCAGCAGAGCGTGGCAGCTGCGAGAAGAATTGTTGCTGTTTTCATAAGACAGAATTCTTTTTGGTTATACATGACGTTTTCTGGCTGCAAAGTTAGCGGCAATCTGCTTCAGCACCAAATAATATTGTACACAAGTAGTACACAGCACAGTTCACAAGTGGTAAACCCGCAGGGCACGCATGGCGTTGAGCACGGCGAGCACGGTGACGCCCACGTCGGCGAAGACGGCCATCCACATGGTGGCGAGGCCCACGGTGGCGAGCAGCAGTACGGCCACCTTCACGCCGATGGCGAACCATACGTTCTGGCGGGCGATGCGGAGCGTGCGGCGGGCGATGGCGATGGCGGTGGCTACCTTTGTCGGCTTGTCGTCCATCAGCACCACGTCGGCGGCCTCGATGGCGGCGTCGCTGCCCAGTCCGCCCATGGCGATGCCCACGTCGGCGCGGGCCAGCACGGGTGCATCGTTGATGCCGTCGCCCACAAAAGCCGTCAATAGCAAGTCGTCAATTCTCTTCACTTTGTCGGCAGGCAGCAGCTCGGCATGATATTCGTCGAGGCCCAGCTCCTTGGCCACGCGCTCTGCCACCTCGCGGCGGTCGCCGGTGAGCATCACCGTCCGGCTGATGCCCAGTTTCTTCAGCTTGTCGATAGCCTCGGCGCTGTCGGCCTTCACCTGGTCGCTGATGACGATATGGCCGGCATACTGGCCGTCGATGGCCACGTGGATGACGGTGCCGTCGTCGCCGTCGTCGCAGTTGTGCCAGTGGGCACCGATGGCGTCCATCATCTTCGTGTTGCCTACGCAGACCGTCTGACCGTCCACCTTGGCGCGGATGCCCTGTCCGGCTATTTCCTCCACGTCGCTCACGTGGCAGCCGTCACAGGCCGCCTGCGGGAAGGCATCGCGCAGGGCGGCACCGATGGGGTGAGTGCTGTAGTGCTCAACATGGGCGGCCAGATGGAGGAGGTGACTGTTGAGTGATGAGTGTTGAGTGTTGAGTGATGATGGATGCACGGCAGCGACGGCGAACTCGCCACGGGTGAGCGTGCCCGTCTTGTCGAAGACCACGGTGTCGACCTTCGACAGCACGTCGATGTAGTTGGCGCCCTTGATGAGGATGCCACGGCGCGATGCTCCGCCGATGCCTCCGAAGAACGTGAGCGGTACGCTGATGACCAGGGCGCAGGGGCAGCTGACCACGAGGAACAGCAGGGCGCGATAGAGCCAGGTGACGAAGGCTTCGCTAAATGACGAATGATAGATGACGAATGATATTAGCGGGGGAATGATGGCCAGCCCCAGAGCAGCGAAGACCACGACGGGGGTGTAGATGCGGGCGAAACGGGTGATGAAGGCCTCGCTCTTCGACTTGTGCTCGCCGGCATGCTCCACCAGTTCGATGATCTTCGACACGGTGCTCTCGCCGAATACCTTCGTCGTGCGTACACGCAGCACGCCGGAGAGGTTGATGCAGCCCGACACCACCTCGTCGTCCACGGCCACGCTGCGTGGCAGGCTCTCGCCCGTCAGCGCCACGGTGTTCAGGGCCGATTCGCCCTCGATGACGATGCCGTCGAGCGGCACTTTCTCGCCTGGGCGGATGACGATGATGCTGCCCACGGCCACCTGGTCGGGCGACATGTCGGCCCCAGAGGCTACATGGGCCACGTCGGGCCGTATGTCCATCAGGTGGCTGATGCTCTGGCGACTCTTCCCCTCGGCATAGCCCTCGAAGAGCTCGCCCACCTGGAAGAAGAGCATGACGAAGACGGCCTCGGGGAACTGCGTCTCGGCACCGGGCAGGAAGCCGATGGCAAGGGCGCCGATAGTGGCCACCGACATGAGGAAGTGCTCGTTGAACATGTCGCCCTCGGCGATGCCCTCCCATGCCTCATGCAGCGTTTCGTGGCCTATTAATAAATAAGGTACGAGATAGACCAGCAACAGTTGCCACGTGCTGAGCTGGCAGTGCTTCTCAATGAGCACCGCGCCCACCAGCAGCACGGCTGTGGCAGCTATGAGCAGCAGTTGGCGGCGCAGGCTGCCCTCCTCGTGCTCATGGTGATGGTGGTGCTCGTGTTCGTGTTCGTGGGCATGTTCATGCTCGTGATGATGCTCGTGCTCGCAGCAGTCGCAGTGATGGTGATGTTCGTGTTGATGTGCCATAATCTTTGCTTGTTTGTTGTTTTCTGGGTGCAAAGTTACGGCAATGGTTTTGCAACTCGGTTGCAAAGTAGGAACCGGCGCATCCTGCGTCGGAACAATTCCCTATCCCTTGATACCTATTTCCTTCACCTGCTTCTCAAAGTCGTTGCGGTTGCCTGCGGCCTTGTTCTTGATGCGGGCACGATAGGCGTAGATGCTGTTGGGCGAGTAGCGCAGGAACTCGGCAATCTTCGAGCTCTCGTCGATGCCCAGGCGGATAAGTGCGAAGATGCGCAGGTCGGTGTTCAGATGGTTGCGGCTGGGCAGGTTGATGCGCTCCTCGGGCCGCAGCAGTGCGTTGAAGTCGTCGATGAAGGTGGGGAACAGGTGCAGGAAGACGCTGTCGAAGTTGTCGAAGAGCTCCTTCACCTCGTCCTCCTTCAGCTGTTCCGAGTTCGTCATGCGCATCAGGTCGTTATAAAGGTTGGCCTTCAGCTTGCGGTTCACCTTCAGGCGATAGCTGTCGAGCTTGTCGATATAGTCCGAGCAGATGTTGAAGAACTTGCCCAGGTATTCGTCCTTCACGCGGTTCGAGTCGTCTAAGTGCATCACCGCCAGCCGCAGCTGCTCGTTGGCCTGCTGCAACAGCCCGTTAGCCTGCTGCAGCTCGTCGTTCTTGCCGGCCAGCAGCGCGTTCACCGATGCCAGCTCGTCGTTGGCGGCCTTCAGCTCGTTGCGCGCCAGGGCGAGCTGCTTGCGCTTGCGCTGCACGTAGAAGAGCGAGGCCAGCAGTCCCACGGCCAGCAGGCTGACCAGTGCGATGGCCCATACGAGCTGGTTGTTGGCCGTGCGCAGCTGTTGCTTGTACTCGTCGTTGATGCTGGTCACGACGGGTGCCACGAGCCAGGCACGCATGTGGGTGCTGAAGCGCGACAGACACTGCCACGAGAAGTCGATGTAGCGGTGGGCGCGGTCCAGGTTCTCGTTCTCGCTGATGAGCGTCTCGGCCAGGCTCCACAGCGCTCCCTGGTCCATGATGGCGTTGCGGATGTCGGTCAGTGCCGACTGTGCCAGCCAGTAGCGCTGCATCTCCACATTGTTCTGCTGACTATAGATGACGGAGCGATAGTAGGCCATGATGGCGAAGTCGCGCCCACCGGGCTGACAGCTCTCCAGCCAGCGGTCGCTGTAGGGCATGGCCTCGCTGGGGCGGGTCTCGCTCACGAGCATCATCGTGCGCAGCTTCAGCCAGTCGGCCGAGGTGCTGTCGAGGCTGTGCAGCAGCGAGTCGCGCAGCAGGCCCGCCTGGGCGAAGAAGTCCTGCCGCAGGCGTGGGTCGTGGGAGTAGTAGCCCATCTCGCCGTAGAGATGGCCCAGGCCGGAGAGGTAGCCCTGGTGCAGGTCGCCCGTCTGGCACTTGGGTGCCACGGCCATGAAGTGCAGGCGTGCCTCGTTGTAGAAGCCCGACTCGGTGAGCTGGTCGGCCAGCATCAGCAGCGTCTCGGCGTGCAGGTCGTCGCGGCCCATCAGCTGCGCGATGTCGAGGCACTGATACTGGTAGGCGATGGCTGAGTCGTTGTCGAAGGGGACGTATTCCTCGTAAAGCCGGCGGGCGCAGCTGAAGCGCAGGCTGTCGCTGGTGGCCTGCCGCAGGTCGGCCTTCAGCTGCTGCAGGCGGTCGGTCTTCTGTTGAACGTAGATGTACGACGAGTCGATGGCGGCGTCGAGTGCGCGGTAGAGCGAGTCGAGAGCTGGCTGATGGTCGGCCCACAGACCGCAATAGCATGCCAGTAGGACAATGGTGGTTAATAGTCGTCTCATTTTTCTTTGTATTGGAATCTGCTTGTTTTCGGTTACTCGAATTGTCTGCTTCTATGTTATTATGCGTTTGCGTAGAGACGTCACATTGTGGCGTCTCTACATGTGGCTGCAAAGTTACGTCTTTTTCTTCAAACAGCCGCACATATTTGGCACAAAAAAGCCGTCATCCGCAAAAAATCCGCGAGCCTCAGCACCAAGGGCGCTCTCTTTCTCTTTCCCTGCTTCCCTCTCCTCTGCGAGACTCTGCGCTCTCTGCGTCTTTGCGTGCGTCCAAAGTCTTTTACAGACTTACCGCAAAGCGGACTTTCAAAAAACCTACGGCTTGAAAAAATTCCCACGCTGGGAATATTTTCGACCTGTATGGTCGTCCATCATCGTCAAAGGTTGGCATGAGCTCATCGAGGTTCTCCAGGTTAAGATCGGCTGGGATTTCTCTTCAACACATTTTGTTATTTCCCGGCTCAAAGCCGCTTTTTTCGGGCTTGGCAGCAAAAAATGTCCATATATTTTTAGCTTTTGCATCTATATTAGATTGTCGGTGAAAAAGAAATTATTTGCTTGTCATTCAGCTGCTTGCGATTTTTTGCTTGCCCATATTTATCTATATTTTGACCTTGATGCCCGAACAATGTGCGCGATTTATGCCTAACTTTGCATCCGAGATGAACGATTTAATAGCTAAAAAGCGAATCATATCTTAACTTAATTAATAATTTACAACTTATGAGAGAGAAAATGAAAATTTCTGCGTTGAGGCGAATTGTCTTCGCCCTCTTCGCCATGCTTCTTTCGACGACGGCCCTGGCCCAAGGTGGCACCATCACGGGAACCGTGGTCGATGAGAACGGAGAAACCGTCATCGGAGCCTCTGTTGTGGAGAAAGCCAACCCGAAGAACGGCACCATCACCAACTACGATGGCCAGTTCTCGCTGCGGGTCAACAGCGGTGCCACGCTGGTGGTGAGCTACATCGGCTTCCTGTCGCAGGAGGTGCCTGCCCGCAGCGGCATGACCGTCACGCTGAAGGAAGACCAGCAGACGCTGGCCGACGTGGTCGTCATCGGCTACGGCGTGCAGAAGAAGAGCGTGGTCACGGCCTCTATTGCCAAGGTCTCGGCCGACGACCTGGAAGGCAAGACGCGCCTGCGTGCCGAGGATGCCCTGAAGGGTATGGCCGCTGGCGTACAGGTGACCTCGGCCTCGGGTCAGCCCGGCTCGAAGTCGCTCATCCGCATCCGCGGTATCGGCACCATCAACGACTCCGAACCTCTTTATATTATAGACGGCATGCCCACCAACCAGGACGGTATGGAGAGCGTCAACCCCGAGGACATCGAGAGCATCGAAGTGCTGAAGGACGCTGCATCGGGTGCCATCTACGGTGCCCGCGCTGCCAATGGCGTTATTCTGGTCACCACGAAGAAGGGTAAGATAGGCAAGGCCCAGATCAACTACAACTTCTCCACGGGCTGGCAGTCGGCCTGGAAGAAGCGCGACGTCACTGGTGCCACCGACTATGCCATCCTGCAGAACGAGCGCAAGGTGCAGAACGGCATGGCTCCCCTCTACATGGACCCCTACAACATCATCGATGCCAACGGCGACAAGGTCGTGGGCTTCGGCACCGACTGGCAGGACCTGCTCTTCAATGACAATGCCCCCATCACGCAGCACGACGTCAGCATCAGCGGCGCCTCGGAGCAGGGCAACTACTACCTGTCGCTGGGCTACTTCGACCAGGAGGGTATCGTCGGCGGTAACTTCGGACAGTCGAACTACGACCGCCTGACCATCCGCTCGAACAACAACTACACGCTCTTCGATGCCTCGAAGGAGCGCTCGTTCCTGAACAAGCTCGACCTGGGCGCAAACGTTTCTTATATGCGCGTGCACAGCACTGGCATCGACGCCAACTCCACCTGGGGCTCACCGCTCGGCTCGGCCCTCTATCTGGCTCCCACGCTGCCCGTCACGCTGCGCGGTGGCTACGATGAGAACGGCAATGCCAACATCGGCCAGCGCATGATCGACCAGTATCCGCAGTACGACATGTACCTGGATGCCAACGGCAACCCCTATACCGTGCCCAACTTCATCGGCAGCTATCAGGAGCAGAACAACCCCATCGCCATGATGCAGGGCAACCCCTCGAAGAACTGGAGCCACAAGTTCATGCCGAAGTTCTCGCTCGACCTGCAGCTGTGGGATGCACTGAAGTACCACTTTACCTACAGCGCCGAGCTGTCGTTCTGGGGCTACAATGCTGCCACGCTGCAGAAGTACTATCTTTCGGGCAACAACAACGCCGACCACACCTCGGCCACGGCCTACAAGGGCAACAACTCGAGCTGGCAGGTGGAGAACACGCTGACCTATGACAAGCAGTTCGGCAAGCACGCCGTCAGCGTGGTGCTCGGACAGAGCGCCCTGAAGTCGAAGGGCGACGAGCTGGGTGGCTCGCACTGGTATCTGGTGAACCCCGCCAAGCCCTCGCTCAACTACACCACGGGCGGTGACCTGGAGCTGACCACCGATGCCGACGGCAAGGTGACGGGTGCGAAGAGTCTCGTGGGCGCATGGGGCGGCCCCTATGTGGAGCATCGCCTGAGCTCGCTCTTCGGCCGCGTCAGCTACAACTTCGACGAGCGCTACATGCTGCAGGCCACGGTGCGCCGCGACGGTAGCTCGCGCTTCGGCTCGAACAAGAAATACGGTACGTTCCCCTCTGTGTCGGCTGGCTGGAACATCATCAACGAGCAGTTCATGGAGTCCACCCGCGACTGGCTGTCGAACCTGAAGCTGCGCGCCAGCTGGGGTAAGAACGGTATTGACAACATTCCCGACTTCCGCTTCAGCACCCAGACCACTACCGGTGGCAACAACAACTACTACTTCGGCAAGCAGGCCGGCATGATCTACGGCTCGAAGTCGGACCACCTGGCCAACGAAGACCTGCGCTGGGAGGAAAGCGAGCAGACCGACCTCGGTCTCGACTTCGGCTTCTTCAACAACGCGCTGACCTTCAGCGTCGACTATTACATGAAGAAGACCAACGGCATGATCATCCAGATGCCTATCCCCAGCTATGTGGGTGAGGAGAAACCCTACGCCAACGTGGGCGACATGAACAACTCCGGCTGGGAGTTTGAGCTGGGCTACAAGTGGCACATCAGCGATGCCAACTTCTCGGTGAAGGGCAACGCCAGCTACCTGAAGAACGAGCTGAAGAACCTGGGTAACGACACGGGCTTCCTGAACTACGGCATCTCGCAGTTCAGCGATGGTAGCACGCGTGCCGAGAACGGACAGCCCTTCCCCTTCTTCTATGGCTACAAGACCAACGGCATCTTCCAGAACATGGCCGAGGTGAACGCCTACACCAATGCCAATGGCGGGCTCATCCAGCCCGAGGCTCAGCCTGGCGACTTCCGTTTTGTTGATACCAATGGCGACGGACAGATTACCAGTGACGACCGCACCAATATCGGTAACGGCGTGCCCACGTGGACCTTCGGCCTCACCTTCAACGCTGAATGGAAGGGCTTCGACCTGGGCCTCTTCTTCCAGGGCGTGAGCGGTGCCGACGTCTTCGACGCTACCTACCGTCAGGACATCGAGTCGGCTAACTATCCCACCTGGGTGCTGCAGCGCTGGACCGGCGAGGGCACCTCGAACACCGTGCCCACACTGGGTAACTCGAAGAACTGGGTGGTCAGCGATATGTATATCCAGGACGGCAGCTACCTGCGCCTGAAGAACATCACCCTGGGCTATACCCTGCCTCGCTTGCTGACGCAGAAGATTGGCATCAACCGCCTGCGCATCTATGGCCGCGCCGAGAACCTCGTCACCTGGACCAAGTACTGGGGATTCGATCCTGAAATCGGTTCGGGCGTCACCTCCATGGGCGTTGACTACGGTGTGTATCCGCAGGCTCGCACCTGGACCATCGGCTGCAACATTTCACTGTAAAAAGCCTTATTCGTGAAGATTTAGTAAAAAACATCATAAAGAAGAACCAAATATGAATACCAAGAATATGAAGCATTTCCTCGCTGCCGGTTTGGTTTGTTGCGGTGTCACCGCAATCCTCACCTCCTGTAGCGACGACTTCCTCGAGGTGACCAAGCCCGACGGCGAACCCCTGGAGGAGTACTATGTCAACGAGACGACGCTGAACGAGGCCCTCACCTCGGCTTACGCTCCCCTGCACTGGCCCGACTGGGACAACGTGGCCTACAACGACCTGACCGTCGACGCCGAAATCATGGGCGACGACTTCTGGGTGGGCGGCTCCAGCAATACCGACAACCAGCACTGGCACCGGCTGTTCAACTTCGAGGCCGATGGCAACAACACCCTGGGCACCCTCTGGGGCGACTTCTACAGCGGCATCAAGCGCTGCAACGACGCCATCAAGTACGCCTCGTGGGGCAAGGCCAGCGAGAGTTTCTGCCGCTCGATGGAGATGCAGGCCCGTCTGCTCCGTGTGTACTATTATAATATCCTGTGGCACTTCTACGGCAATGTTCCCTTCTATCTGGAGAACCTGAGCGTGCCCTATACCGCCCAGCAGATTACGGCTGACGAGATTTATGCCCGCCTGCTGCCCGAGCTGGAAGAGATTATTGCCTCCAAGGTGCTGCCCCTGCGCTGGGGCGATGCCGACGCCGGTCGCGTGAGCCAGGCCATGGCCTACATGCTCTATGCCGAGATGGTGATGTACCAGAACGACTCGGCCCGCTATCCGCAGGCCCTCGCCTACATGAAGGAGCTCATCGCCAGCAGCGACTACGAGCTGAACCCCGACTTTGCCAACATCTGGCAGGAGAGCGGCGAGTGGTGCAAGGAGAGCATCTTCGAGATTAACTACAACGACGACCAGGCTCAGCGCGACTGGGGCTGGGCTGCCCTGAACGCTGGTGGCAGTGTGTTCCCCACGCTCTGCTCGCCCAACGCATGGCCCGGCGGCGACGGCTGGGACACCGGTAACGACGGCTGGGGCTTCCTGCCCGTCCGCTTGGAGACCTACAACATGTATGCTGAGGGCGATGTGCGTCGCGATGCCACCATCTGGGACGTCCGTGGCACCACCTACACCGAGCGCTATCAGGACACCCACCTCTGGCACGGCAAGTATCGTCCGCAGAGCGCCAACAACGTGGACTGCCCCACCTCGAAGAACCTGAACTACAACAACAATAAGCGCATCTACCGCTACGCCGAGACCCTGCTCAATGCAGCCGAGCTGCTGTTGCAGACGGGTGGCAGTGCCAGCGAGGCTGCCGGCTATGTCAGTCAGGTTCGCCAGCGTGCAGGCCTCAGTGCCGTGAGCAGCGTCACCATCGACGACATCCTCACCGAGCGCCACCTGGAGTTCTGCGGTGAAGGCAAGCGCTACTTCGACCTCGTCCGTGCCGAGGGCATCAGCGGCGCCACCCAGAAGGCCAGCACCGTGCTCGTGCCCGACAACTACGGCTATCGCACCAACTCGTGGACACCTTCCAAGAAGCACATCCCCCTGTCTCAGAGCGAGCTCGACGCCGACCCCAGCCTGAAGCAGAACGAGTATTAAGCCCACCAACCCCATTCCTGAGCGAGGCTCGCCTACCCGCAGCCTTTCCCCAGGGAGGGGCATAGATAGACCATTAACATAAAAAAAGAAAAAATCATGATGACAAAGAATATAAAACTGTTCCTCGCCGGCTGTCTGGTATGTTGCGTTGCCAACGCAACCTTCACGGCCTGCTCCCCCGAGGAGTTCGACGGGGCTGACCCCAGCGGCATGCCCACTGCTGGAAGCGCTGACTTCCAGATGACCGTTGACCAGGAGACCAACCAGATGGTGGCCACCTATACGCCCTCTGCCGGCACCTATCCCGTGTGGATTATCGACGGCACAAGCTATTCCACCGTGCAAGAGGTGGGCTACACCAACACCGAGGCCGGCACGCACACCATTGAGCTGCGCATCGGTAACCGCAATGGCATCAGCCAGGCCGGTGTCACGAAGACCTTCACCTTCAACGAGACGAAGGTTGACTGGAGTGCCGACTTCCGCCGCATCACCGGCAAGGAGTGGCGCTTCGACAACAAGAGCCCTCAGCACATGGGTTGTGGCCCTGCCGGAACTGCTGGAACAGAATGGTGGAGCGCAGGTGCAGATGAGAAGAAGGACTTCGGTATGTACGACGACCGTATCAGCTTCACCGCCGAGACCAACAAGGGAGGCATCTACAGCTATAACGCTGGTGCCGACGGCAAAACCTACGTGAACACAGGTACTACAAAGTGGGGTCACGAGGATGCAGACTGGGATGCCACCATTGGCAATCAGGATGCTACCTGGAACTTTGAGGCCAAGGACTGGACCAATGCTGAAGGCGAAGCCATCAGTGGACAGAAGTTCGTTCATCTGGCTGCAAACACCGCCTTCCCCTACATCAGCTCTGATATGCAGTATGAAGACCCGCTCTTCCGTGTGGAGCAGCTGACGGCTTCAAAGATGGTGCTCATCTACGATGCTCCCGATGGAAGTATAGCCTGGCGCTATGTCTTCACCAGCGCTGCTGCTGAGAAGCCGTTCGAGGGCTTCGACGCCAACAGCGACTTCAACCTCTGGAAGAACGCCACCATTGAGATGGGCTATTACTACGCTCCTGGCTGGGCTCAGATTGCAGACCCCGTCATGACGAAGGATGGCAGCAGCTATCTGTTCGCCCTGCCTGAGGCAACATCCGACCGCTGGCAGTGTCAGATAGCATTCAACACCGACATTGCTGTCAGCGCTTCCACCAACTACGACTTCTCCGTCGTACTCAATTCCTCGAAGGATGTGCGTGCTATGGTGAAGCTCACGCAGCGCGACAACGACGACAACTTCTTCTTCGCTGACGAGGTTGACCTGAAGGCCGGTGAGGACTTCGTGTTCTGGAAGAGCAACATGCCCGGCATCGACGCCCCGCAGATGAAGCTCGTGCTCGACTTTGGCGGCAACCAGGCTGGTACCGACGTTGAGGTACGCAACATTGTGCTGAAGGACCATGCCAACGACGACGGCACCGTGCTGCCCGAAGTGAATCCTGGTGGTGGCGATGGGCCCGTGGCTACCGTTGACTGGGACTACAACAGCCCTGCCAACCTGTGGAAGGCTGTCGACGACGGCACGCTGTTTGATGCCTTTGGCTATTGGTTTGCCGATAACGGTTGGTCACAGATACCCAACGACGAGTGCGTCCACAGTGGCGACACCTACGAGATTACCCTGCCCGAGGGCATGGGCGGCTCGCAGTGGCAAGGCCAGTTCCATATCGATACCAAGCTGACGGCAAGTGCAGCGAAGGCCTACAACTTCTACATGGTGATGGAGGCCGACAACGACTGCCCCGGCGTGACCATCAAGCTGACTGACTCTGGCGACACCAACTTCTTCTGCGAAGGCCGTCATGATGTGAAGGCCGACGAGCCCTTCATCTTTAAACTGACGGGAGCAACCCTGAAGGAAGGGGTCGACGCCACAGCCATCCGCCTGTTCTTCGACTTCGGCGGTTCGCCTGCCGGCACCCACGTCAAGATTAGCAAGATTTACTTTGAGGAGGCTGTTTCGATGAACTACGACGATGCCGACAACCTGTGGAAGGCTGTTGACGATGGTTCGATGTTCGATGCCTTCGGCTATTGGTTTGCCGATAATAGTTGGTCGCAGATTCCCAACTCTGACTGCGTCCACAACGGCGACACCTACGAGATTACCCTGCCTGAGGGCATGGGTGGCTCGCAGTGGCAGGGCCAGTTCCACATCGACACCAAGCTGACGGCCAGCGCTTCGAAGGCTTATAACTTCCAGCTGGTGCTCGAGGCCGACAACGACTGCCCCGGTGTGACCATCAAGCTGACTGATGCTGGCGACACCAACTTCTTCTGCGAAGGTCGCCACGACATCACTGCCGACGAGCCCTATGTCTACACGCTGAAGGGTGCTACCCTGAAAGAAGGTAACGACGCCACTGCCATCCGTCTGTTCTTCGACTTTGGTGGTTCGCCTGCCGGCACCCACGTCAAGATTAGCAAGATTGTCTTTAAGGAAGCATAATCATGAAGCAAATGATTGTTCTTAGTTCTATTCTCGCCCTCGCCACAGCTTTCACGGGCTGTGGCGGGGATGACGATGACCCTGCCGAAGCCACCGTGGCACTCACGGCTTCCGTGGAAAACATCGAGGCTCCCGCCCAGGGTGGCACCTACACCGTCAATGTCACCACCACAGGACAGGAATGGGGAGCCTATGCCGACCAGGACTTTGTGACCGTGCAGACGCAGGGTGCCACTCAGAAGCAGGGCACGCTCAGCGTCACCATCGCCGAGAACCCCTACACCAATGGCCGCACGGCCACCGTCACCCTCATGTCGGGTGCTGCCCGCAAGAGTATCGCGGTGAGCCAGGCTGCTGCCGAGAAGGCTGCCTACAACGCCCCCGAGGGCTACCGCCTGGTGTGGCACGACGAGTTCGACAGCGGCTCGGAGCTGAATGCCGCTGACTGGACCCATGAGGTGAAGAACTCTGGCTGGGTGAACAACGAGTTGCAGAACTATGTGAACCACAAGACTCCTGGCGGCTCGCTCGTCACCGAGGTTCGCGGCGGCAAGCTGCGCATCACCGCGCTGAAAGAGAACGGCAAGGTCTACTCCGGCCGTGTCTACGCCAAGGTGAAGGAAGGCTGGACCTATGGCTACATCGAGGCCAGCATCAAACTGCCGAAGGGCAAGGGCACCTGGCCCGCCTTCTGGATGATGCCCGTGAACTTCCGCTCCTGGCCCGCCGACGGCGAGATTGACATCATGGAGGAGGTGGGCGCCGACCCCAACCAAGTGTCGAGCAGCCTCCACGCCAATGCCCACGTGCACTCGAACAACACCCAGGTGACACATGCCATGAACTGTGCCGGTGCCGAGGACGACTTCCACACCTACGCCATCAAGTGGACCCACGAGAACATCACCACCTACGTTGACGGCAAGGTGCAGCTGAGCTACGACAACCGTGGCCTGGGCCGCGACGACTGGCCCTACGACGACCCCTTCTACGTCATCCTCAACCTGGCCTGGGGTGGCGACTGGGGCGGCTACAAGGGCGTCGACGACAGCGCCCTGCCCACCACGATGGAGGTGGACTACGTGCGCGTTTTCCAGAAGTAAACCGTAACAAGTGAAAACTGATGACTGAGAAGATGAAGAAATCATTCCTATACCTCTTCGTGCTTCTGCTCGCTGCCTGCACCGCAGGTGGCGGGCAGAAGGGTGGGGCGGGCTTCGTCACCATCCAGGGCACCGACCTCATCCGCCCTGACGGCCAGAAGCTCTTCATTCAGGGCACCAACCTGGGCAACTGGCTCAACCCCGAGGGCTATATGTTCGGCTTCAGCCGCACCAACTCCGCCTGGATGATCGACCTGCTCTTCAAGGAGGCCGTGGGCCCCGACGAGACGGCCCGCTTCTGGCAGCAGTTCAAGGACAACTACGTCACCCGCCAGGACATCGACTTCATCGCCCGGCAGGGTGCCAACACCATCCGCCTGCCCTTCAACTACAAGCTCTTCACCGACGAGGACTATATGGGCCAGACGGGACCGAAGGACGGCTACGAGTGCATCGACTCCGTCGTCAGCTGGTGCCGCGCCAACAACCTCTACCTCATCCTCGACATGCACGACTGCCCCGGCGGACAGACCGGCGACAACATCGACGACGGCCACGGCTACCCCTGGCTCTTCGAGAGCGAGCAGAGCCAGCAGCTCTTCTGCAGCATCTGGCGCGAGATTGCCGACCGCTACAAGCAGGAACCTGTCATCCTGGGCTATGAGCTGATGAACGAGCCCATCGCCCACTACTTCGAGAACCGCGACTCGCTCTACCAGCTCTTGCAGCCGCTCTACCAGCGCTGCGTGAAGGCCATCCGCGAGGTGGACCCGAACCACATCATCCTGTTGGGCGGCGCCCACTGGAACAGCTTCTTCTGGATGCTCAACGACACGAGCTACGACCCGAAGCTGATGTTCACCTGCCACCGCTACGGAGGCCCTGCCACCGCCGAGGCCATCGGCCACTACATCCAGTTCCGCGACTCCACCCAGCGGCCTATGTATATGGGTGAGTTCGGGCACAACACGATGGAGTGGCAGCACGACTTCGTGCAGGTGCTGAAGCAGGCCAACATCGGCTATACCTTCTGGCCCTACAAGAAGGTGGACGGTTCGTGTATGTTGGGCATCCGTCGCCCCGACGGTTGGGACAGCATCGTCGTGCGCTATTCCGAGACGCCCCGGGGCACCTATCAGGAGTGGCGCGACGCCCGCCCCGACCAGGCCACCTTCCGCCGCCTGCTGCACGAATTTGCCGAGAACTGCCGCTTCGACCGCTGCGAGCCGCAGAACGACTACATCCAGAGCATGGGGCTGTCAGACTGATAAAAACAACGATGAGAAGATATATCGCTATTGCTTGTATGCTTGTCTGGGCACTCTTGACGAGTGCCCAGAGCGTTTGGGATCGCAGCCATCTCAACGAGGTGAAGGGCCAGCTGCAGCAGCCTGCCTATGCCACGGCCTATCAGACGCTGGTGGACCAGGCCGATGCACTGCTCGGCATGACGCCGCCCTCGGTGATGATGAAGGACAAGGTGGCTGCCAGCGGCGACAGGCACGACTACCTCAGCCTGTCGCGCTACTTCTGGCCCGACCCGTCGAAGCCCGACGGCCTGCCCTACATCAACCGCGACGGACAGTCGAACCCCGAGCTGGGACGCCTCGACCGCAACCGCCTCTCGGAGATGGCCGACGGCGTCACCACGCTCTCGCTGGCCTGGTTCTTCAGCGGCGACGAGCGCTACGCCCGCAAGGCCACGCAGCTGCTGCGCACGTGGTTCCTCGACAAGGCCACGCGCATGAACCCCCATCTGGAGTATGCCCAGATGGTGCCCGGCCAGAATGGTGGCCGCGGTCGCTGCTATGGTCTCATCGATGCCTATTCCTTCGTGGAGATGCTCGACGGCGTGTTGCTATTAGAGTCGTCGAAGGCTTTTACCTCTGCCGATGGGCGCCAGCTGCGCCAGTGGTTCAGCCAGTTCCTGCAGTGGATGCTCACCAGTCCGCAGGGGCAGGAGGAGAGCCGCCAGGCTAACAACCACGCCATTGCCTACGACGTGCAGCTGCTGGCCTACGCCCGCTTCGTGGGCAATGAGCAGGTGGCCAGCGACGTGCTGTCGCAGTTTGCCGAGCGTCGTCTCCAGAAGCAGATTGAGGCCGACGGACGCCAGCCCCATGAGCTCAGCCGCACGCTGGCCTTCGGCTATTCGGAGTATAATCTCTCCCACATCATCGATGTCTTCCAGCTGGCCCGCCATGCCGGCTTCCAGCTGCAGGGCATGCCCCTGGTGCAGCGGGCTGCCGACTTCCTGGCGCAGTATCTGGGCCGCGACGTCAGCGCCTGGCCCTACCAGCAAATCAGCCAGTGGGAGGAGAAGCAGACCGAGCTGCGCAAGGACCTCTATCGGCTGGCCCTGCTGAACGACTCTCCCTCTGCTGACGAGCCTGGCCTGTTGCCTTCCGACCGCTTCCGCCTGCTCTATCAGCGTCCGTCGGGTGCTGGCGAAGGGCGACATGTGCTGGTGCTGGCCGAGCGCGGCGGACAGCACGAGGGCTTCACCGCTGCCGCGCTGCGCTGGCTTCGGGAGCACAGCCGCGAGCTCGGCATCAGCCTCACCGTGGTGAGCGATGCCCAGACGCTGCGTCGGGGCGACATCTTCGGCTACCAGCTGGTGCTGCAGCTGAACTATCCGCCCTATGAGTGGAGCCGCGAGGCCATGGCCGACTTCGAGCGCTACATCGACGAGGGCCGTGGCGGCTTCGTGGGCTTCCACCATGCCACGCTGCTGGGCGAGTTCGACGGCTGGCCCCTGTGGCAGTGGTTCAGCCGGTTCATGGGCGGCATCCGCTTCCAGACCTATATCCCCCAGCTGGCCGACGGCACCGTCGAGGTGGAGCGCCGCGACCATCCCGTCATGGCTGGCTTGCCCCCCACGTTCGTCATTCCCCGCGACGAGTGGTACACCTACGACCGCAGTCCGCGCCCCAACGTAGAGGTGCTGGCCCGTGTGAATGAAGACAGCTACATCGACCGCGACGAGGCCCCCGAGGGCGGACCAGCGGCCTTCCGCCCCATGCCCACCATGGGCGACCACCCCGTGGTCTGGACGAACCCATCGAAGAAGGCCCGCAACGTCTACTTCCAGTTTGGCCATCATGCCCAGCTGCTGCAGACGCCGGCCTTCACCCGCCTGCTCACCAACGCCATCCGCTGGGCCTTGCACGACGACTATCCCGCCAACTACGCCAGTAAACCGCGCTTCAATGCCCTGGTGTGCTACGACCCCCATGCCGAGGAGGCCCACGTGCAGTTCGACCGACAGTTCCTACAGTTCTTCCACAAGCTCTCCTACGGCGAGGGCTTCCGCTACAAGACCGTCACCACGATGGACGGGCTGACGCTCGACAGCCTGCGGCAGTACAGCATCGTCATCTGGCTGAACTTCCAGCCCGGCGGCGAGGCCCGGCAGGTGTTCCAGCAGTACATGGAGCAGGGCGGTGGCTGGATGGGCTTCCATGCCTCTGCCTATAACGACCGCAACACCCACTGGCCCTGGCTGAACGAGTTTCTGGGCTGTGGGCCGTTCCTTTGCAACAACTGGCCGCCGCAGCCCGCTCTGGTGTGCTGCGACAGTGCCGACCACCCCGTCACGTGCAGTCTGCCCCAGCAGTATGTCTGCCCCGCCAGCGAGTTCTATCAGTGGAGCCCCAGTCCCCGCGACAACGCTGATGTGGAGGTGCTGCTCAGTCTGTCGCCCAAGAACTATCCCTTTGGCCTGAAGGACGTGGTGCGCTATGGCGACTTCCCCGTGGTGTGGACCAACAAGCGCTTCCGAATGGTCTACCTGAACATGGGCCACGGCGACGAGTCGTTCATCGACGCCACGCAGAACCTCCTCTTCGTCAATGCCTTCCGCTGGGTCGTCAGCCGCGACCCGCAGGGCGACCCGTTCAGGAAATGACGCTGGGAACTACACAAAGGAGAAAAAAGGGTTCTGCATGAATTAGAATGGGTGCTTAGTTCCAAGGACTGCATTGGCTAAGGATGTAAATTTGTCTAAGGATATAAAAGATGGGTAATGATATAGCAGTTGACCTGTTTGTGCGCACAAAGAAAAGCCAGGCAGCCCGAAAGACCTCTCGCTTCCCCACAGCAGCAGGGATGAGAGGGAAAAGACGGCGACAAATGGGGACCAGGCCCCGCCGGAGCGGGAAAAAGGCCACGCCTTTTCGGTTGGCAGCGGGCGGGAAAAACAATGGCAGCGGCCGCTGACTTTCCTCCTGAGAACAGGGGGAGCTACGAATAGGTCAACTGCCATATCATTACCAAAGGAGAGAGAGTAGCAAAAATATCGGAACCACCAAACATTTCGGCGGTTTTAACATTTTGCTGTATGTTTGCTGCTCTCTTCTTGTTAAAATATTCTGTATCAATGGTTAATCATTGCCTATGCTGGGTGGAATACTTGGTAGATTTGTTACATCAAGTGAAGACAGCACCTGTAGCTGTCTGATTGCCATCTGCCGCAACATTTGCAGACGCTCAGCCTGCGGGTGCTTCTGCTCAATGAGTAGTGCATTGTATGACTCCATATTCGACAGGACAAGCAGTTGCTGTAATGAGGCATAGTCACGTATATTACCCTTGCGTCCTTGATTCTGCGCCCGCCACTGCGCTGCCGTCATGCCAAAAAGTGCCACGTTGAGCATATCGGCCTCGTCAGCATACACAAAGGACTGCTGCTCGCGTGTCAGGTCTGGTGGCAACAGGTTCTGCTGTATGGCATCTGTGTGTACACGATAGTTGAGCTTGGAAATCTCGCGATTGAGATTCCATGACAGCGATAGCCGCGAGTTCTCATCAAACTTCAGACGACGGTAGTCCTTCATCAAGTAGAGTTTGAACTCAGCGGAAATCCATGAGGCGAACTCCATTGCAATGTCGCTGTGAGCGTATGTGCCACCATAGCGTCCGGCCTTGCTGACGTTACCGATGGCGGCAGTATGCTCTACCCACTTCGATGGGGTCATGACGAAGCGGTTTAGTCCGGCCTCGGTTCTAAACGTGTCGAATTGCACACGGTTAAAATTTGGATTATGAAGACTCTCCTAAAGACCGAGGAACTCAATGGTATTGCGGTTGCGCATCCAGTTCTGTATGGTAAAGCGTGGGTCATCGTTGTTGCGAAAACGAGCAATGTCCGTCAACGATATGTATCGTTACTTAGAGCCTCCGAGATACAACTGACGGAGCAGCGCGTACAAAGAGATGCTCGCATCGTCTTTGTCGAGTCGTGACGGAAGAAAACATAGTTAATGACGGTACGGCTGACCCCATTTTGATGCTTTGTCTTCTCTCTTTTGACTGGCAGAAAGTCTTATGGGCGGCATACAGAAGTTCCAGCAAGGGATGTCGAGATAGGCAGCTGCTATATGATAGCAGTCCGATAAATTGGAATTTCCTTATCTGCTTATGTGCGAACCGATAGTTTCTATTATTCGCATATCGGTAAACTTCTTCTTATATGGATCGAACTTCTGCATTTTTACAGCATTAGGACTTATGCCTCGTGTTAGTCCTTGCTCTTTGCGGACAAAAAATAGTCTGTGCTGCTTTGGAATACTGTCTTTTCTTACTGTATCACAGTTGTACATAGCATTCCGCTGACGTAACGTGTCTGTTCTAATGTCTATGCTATCTTGTCTGAATGCTGTGCTGTCAACGAAGTTTTGACCAACGGCAAAACAAGGCATTAACAAAAGGACGATTAATCCAATAGATTTCTTTGGTACAATCATACAAATTTCGATTGATCTGTTCTTGATTCGCTCGGACAAGCCGATTGCCAGCCGTTTATTTCATCTTGATTGTGAACTCCACTTCTTGTATTCCGCGCCTATAAACATTGGCGAGGATGAGGTTGTTGTGCAAGGTTTCGCTCTGTTTATCGGTTGCTTGGCGTGGAACAAGTCGTAGCCCGCAAGACATTGAGGTATTTTGCTCTACTTGCCGTTGACGAACTCGTCGATGTCCTTGATGGCTTTGTTCAGCGAGCGCATTTCGCGATTATAGACAAAGAAAAGTATAGGTGCAATTATGATGAACATCACAATTGAAATCACAAGCCTACTGGATGGAATGTTTGTGCCGTAGTGAACTTCAAGCAAAAACCAGATAAACCAGAGAAGAAGAAAAGGAATCGCGAAGAAAGTGTAAAGCTTCTCTCTACGTTTGTAAGTCCTCAGTCTGTGCTGTGTGTTGATTACATTGTTAGCTGCCAGATACTTGTCACGGATTGTACTGACATTCCAGAAATTGAAGAATGCCTCGAAAACCATTACTATACATACGGCAATGATTGGCAGCCACGAAACACCGACTATGCCTTTTAATATATAAACAATTAATGGCACCAATGCCAAGTCAACGACGCCGCCCCAGACACTCATTTGCTTAATCCACGCCACATGGGCCTTCATCGCTTCTTCCAGCATCTGACGGCTGACTATCTCCTGCTGCTCCAAACGGTTCTTAAACTCTGCGACCTGACTGCGCAGTTGCTCCAATTCTTGTAGGTTATTATTCTGATTTTCCATAATGTTTTGTAGTTTTATTGGTTAGACATATTCTTTAGTTCTTCCTTGATGCGGTAGAGGCGCACGCTAACGTTCTTCACCGTGATGCCCATGACGGCGGCAATCTCCTCGTAGGTCATGTTCTCCAGCCAGAGCAGGATGATGGCGCGGTCGAACTGCCCAAGTCGTGCGATGCGCTGGCGCAGCATTTCCATTTGGTGCGAGTTCTGATTGGTTTCCGCCTCCTCGTAGGGGTCGATGTCCATTGTCAGCGGCACCGTCTTGTTTCGTCGTTTCTTACGGTCGAGCGAGATGCAGACGTTCAGGCTGACGCGGTAAATCCAAGAGCGCACATCGCCGCGCTCCTCAAACGAGGGCAAGCTCTTCCACAGGTTGATGAGCACCTCTTGGAACAGGTCGGCCACCTCGTCTTGGTCGTTGGAGAACATGTAGCAGACGGTGTAAATTGTGCTGCGGTTCTCCCTGACCATTCGTTCAAATTCACTTTCTAAGTCTTTCATTGATTCCTTGTTTAATTGACTCGTTCTGATAAGAAATCGCACGAAGGTGGCAAATAACTACAAAATATTGAAACTTTTTTCAAATTATCTTAGAAGCGGGGCATTAGCCTGTTTTGTTTGCTGGCCAATGCCCCGATTTCGATCTCGTTCTATGTTATGTTCTATCCACTCATGTCATTTTAACAAGTTTCTATTATCGTCGTTCTCCAATACACGCATCTGATTGATGGCAATCTGATTGAGGCGCACAAGTCGGTCGCCCTGTGGCACTCCCTCATCAATGAGAACTGCATTGATGTTCTCCATATTTGCCAGGCAAATGAGTTCGTTGATGGAAGCATAGTCACGAATATTCCCTTTCAACTCAGGATGGGCTTCACGCCATTGTTTGGCCGTCTGTCCGAACATGGCAACATTGAGCACGTCTGCTTCCTCTGCATAGATGATGCTGGCCTGTGCTGCCGTCACCTCATCAGGGATTAGGTTTTGCTTGATAGCGTCCGTGTGAATGCGATAGTTAATTTTTGAGAGTTCACGTTTAGCCGTCCAACCTAGCTGTTTCTGCTCTTCATCTTTCAGACGTTGGAACTCTCGTATCAGATAGACTTTGAACTCTGGACTTATCCACATAGCGAACTCAAAGGCAATGTCCTTGTGGGCGTAAGTGCCACCATAACGCCCTGCCTTTGAGATAATACCGATGGCATTAGTCTTCTCTGTCCACTCTTTGGCACTGAGACGGAAACGGTTCAGCCCTGCCTGAGATTTAATTATGTCGAATTCGGCACAATTAAAATTCGGATTCATCAGCTGCTCCCATATTCCAAGGAACTCTATGGTATTGCGGTTGCGCAGCCAGTTAGAGAAGAAGAACTCACCATCTTTCGCCTTCAACATGTCTGTCAGGCTGATGTAGTCATCTTCATTCTGCTTTATGACCGTTATCAGTGTGTTCTGTACTGTTATCTTTGCCATATTGTCTGCTGTTTTACAAACTTTCGGTGGCAAAGTTACAACTTTTCCACCAATTACAGATAACTTGCCATATTAAATTAAGGTGAAGAAGGCGTTTATATCGCATTTTGGCATCAAAACGTCACTTGTAACTTTCTTTTCCCTATCTTTTTGAATCAATTTGCATCAAAGATTACCTGTTGGCAATAAAAAAGTGTCCATTCGTGTTTCATTCATGCGCATTCGTGTAGCGCCGCAGGCAAAAAACAATTACTGCCCATTCGCGCAAAAAAGAGAATACAACCGGAACAACTTGTACAACTTTTTTATGTTTTTCTCCCCAAGAGTGCCACCAATGTCATTTCTAAATTTTTGTTAATTCTGTTCCGAAAATGAACACTCGACCCCCTTCAAATTTTGAAAATTTTGCGCGAGAAACTTTTTGGCTGAAAAAAACGCGAATTTTTAGAGGGTTTGCTAAGTGGTTGGAATATAGGTGTTTACGCTTGTTTTGGCGGAAATAGAGCGTCGGACGGCTGAAAAAAGTCAACGCCAAATTTTCAAAAGGCGTTGACTTTTGAAAATTTGGCGTGTTTACAGAAGAGGGATTCGAGGCAAAAAATGGCAAAAAAAATGGCCTGATTTTTGCGCAGAATGGGTGTTGTTGTGCAAAAATTAACCTTTTTTAATCCTCGTCAGCGAGGCGAAACCGCTTCTTGAGGGCAAAAAAAGGGCGATTTTCGAGCCAGAATGACACCTCAGGACGAACTTTTTTTTGTGGTGATTTTGAACACTATTTTTACGTTCAGCCCCAAGAGTTCCCCCCCAAACCTGGAACTTTGGTGGTACAATTGCGGACTATCATTCATTCGGTTTTGGTGCTCTGCCACACACAGTGTCATCATCTTCTTAAATACCTTTCACGGCTTTGCCCCCTGCGGAAATGTACACCCGTCTTGGCAGTGGATTCGCTACCAGGCGCCCCGACAGGTCGAAGAGGTGGCGCCCGGCGGTTGGTTTCTGTTTCAGGGCGGCCTCCTCGATGCTGAGCTTTGCGTCGTCGGGAGCCAGCAGACAGTTGTAGACCGTCTTTCGCTCGGTGCCCAGGCGGTCGTCGTTGCCATACTCCCAGTACATGCCGCCAGCCAGTCCGCGGTCGAGGATGTACTGGCACTTGATGGTGAGCGACTGCTGGTTGTCGTAGCCGTAGGCGAAGCTGCCGTCCTTCGTCGTCAGGTAGGGCACCTTCGCCACGTCGTCCCAGTGGTCCACGTAGTCGCCCGAGCCCAGCTTCCATTTAATCTCTTGCAGCGAAATCTGCTCACCGCGCCCGCTGTTGCCATAGAAGGCCAGGCCCATCACCAGCTGTTTGGCGGGGATGCCAGCCTGCAGGTGGCGGCTGATGCTCTCGTCGGCCACCAGGTAGCCGTTGCCCACGGTGCCGCCGCGGTAGAGGGCAGAGTGATGGTTGGGCGGTCCGGCCATGTCGTAGGTCATCACGTTGACGAAGTCGAGATACTGCATGCAGCTGCGGAAGTCGTAGCGGCTGGGGTCCGACGACGAGGCCATCGTCAGCAGCAGGTCCTCGCCCAGGGCCTCGCGCAGGTCACGCATCAGCAGGGTGTAGTTCTGCTTCTCGCCGCGTGGCGATGTCTCGCCCGAGGAGTTGTCGCCGGGGAACTCCCAGTCGATGTCGATGCCGTCGAGGCCCTGCTGCTCGCAGAACGTGCGGCAAGCCTGGGCGAAGGCCCGTCGGCAGTCGGCGTCGGCAGCCATGGGGCTGAAGCCGCCACGGCCCCATCCGCCCACGCTGAGCAGCACCTTCAGCCGAGGGTTCTTCTCCTTCAGCTTCACTATCTGCTGCAGGCGGCCGAGGTTGTCGGCATACACCGAGCGGTGGTCGTCGCCCACGCCGCCAAAGGCGTAGTTGATGTGGGTCATCACCATCGGGTCGGGCATGATGGTTGTCCACGAGGTGACGTAGGCCACCACCTTCTTTCCCTCCTCCTCATCATTCTGAGTTACCAGCCTGTCGGCCGTTTGCGCTTGCAGGGCCACCGCCGTCAGCAGGGCCACCAGCATCGTCAATAGCTGTTTCATGTCTTCTTTTGTTTTTGAAAGATGCGACAAAGTTAGGCAAAAAAAGGTGCTCCCACAAGGGGCTTTAATGAAAAAGTGGATGGCTGCCCCTGCCCAAAGTGGGGCTTAGCATGCCCCTTGAGGTTTGACAGCGTGCGGCAAGTTGTTGGTTTCCAGTTGGTTCTCGAATGGAAATTGCATTCTATAGCACCCCTAAAAAGTGTAAATGCTCTTTCTGAAAAAGTGGCATCTTTCTTCATAGGGGAAAGATTTCCAGCGGAATATTTGTTCGGATAATTTGTTTTTTGTATCTTTGCCACTCGAAGAACGAACGGAAAACGACAATAGCATGAAAACGATTATACTGCTCCTGCTTATATTTATTAGTGGAGGTGCCAGTGGCAAATCTATCAACTCCCCTCTCAAGGGAGGGGCAGAAGTGAGGGACTTTGAGGGAGTGTCCTCTTCTTCAGTTTCTTCTCTTTTCGCACAGCTCGACTCAGCCATCAGCCGCATACCCGAATACGACGCTGCCCACCAGCGCCGCATCGATGCCCTGAAGGCCGAGGCTGGCCGTGCACATGGCAACGCTGCCGAGGCGATGCGCCTGAACGACCAGCTGATAGAGGCCTACTATAAGTACAGCTACGACTCTGCCTGCCGCTACCTCGACCGTGGCCTGCAGCTGGCCCGTGCCGCCGGCACCCAGAGCCAGATGACCGCCATGCAGCTGCGCAAAGCCCGCCTCTATGCCAAGGCCGGTGCCTACCTCGAGGCCGTGAAGCTCGTGGAGGCTGTCAGCGAGGAGACCCTCGGTGACAGCCTGCGCCGTCTCTACTACGAAGTCTGCCGCGATGTCTATGGCGAGGCAGGCCACTACTCGCAGGACTCTGCCATCAATGCCGACTACAGCCAGCGCGCCAGCCACTACCGCCAGCAGCTGCAGCGCGAGCAGCTCCTCGACACCGCCAGCCTGGCCTATTTCTTCCTGCAGGAGACCAACGCCCGCAACCAGGGACGCTACGACGAGGCCCTCAGCTGGAACAACGAGCAGATGAGCCGTGTAGACCCCGCCTCGCCGCAGTTCTCCGAGGTGGCCTTCTTCCGCTCCTGGATCTATCGCAACATGGGCGACCACGAGCAGGAGAAATACTGGCTGCTGCGCTCCGCCATTGGCGACGTGCGCAACTCCATCAAGGACCAGGCATCGCTCTGGACGCTGGCCGACCTGCTGGCCCGCGAGGGCGACGTGGAGTGGTCCTACCGCCTCATACGCACCTCGCAGGATGGCCTCCGCCTCTACAACACCCCGCTGCGCAACCTGCAGAGCGTGAGCATCCTCTCCATGATCGACCACAACTACCAGCTCATGACCGACAAGCAGAACCGCCAGCTGCGCTGGTCGCTCATCCTTGTGGGCATCCTCGCCCTGCTGCTGGCCGTGGCCGTGGTCTATGTGTTCCTGCAGATGAAGCGCCTGGCCGCAGCCCGCCAGAGCCTCCACCAGGCCAACCAGCACCTGACGGAGCTGAACCAGCAGCTCACCGCGCTGAACCAGCAGCTGAGACAGGCCGTCACCGAACTGAACGAGAGCAACGGCCTCCTCACCGACAGCAACCGCATCAAGGAGGTCTACATCGGCCGCTTCCTCGCCCTCTGCTCGGCCTACATGAAGAAGATGGATGCCTTCCGCTCCACCGTGCTCCGCAAGGAGAAGAGCGGACAGCTGGCCGACTATCTGTCGGCGCAGCGCATGCGCCAGATGAAGGACAAGGAGGTCGACGAGCTCATGGACGACTTCGACAACGCCTTCCTCGACATCTTCCCCACCTTCGTCAGCGACTTCAACGCCCTGCTCACCCCCGAGGGCCGCATCACCCCGCCTGCCGACCACCGCCTCACCACCGAGCTACGCATCTTCGCCCTCATACGCCTCGGCATCGCCGACAGCTCGCGCATCGCCGAGTTCCTCCACTACTCCGTACACACCATCTACAACTACCGCTCCACCGTGAAGAACGCTGCCTGCGGTCCCCGCGACGAGTTCGAGGAGCAGGTCAGGAAGATTGGGAGCCCTGAGGCCCCCGACGCCCCCCAGGCCTCCCCTTCTGCCCCCGAGGGGACTACTATAAACTTCTCCGCAGACAAAACTAATGTAGCCCCCTCGGGGGCAGAAGGGGGGGCAGAAGGGGGGGCTTTAGGGGCCTCTGGTGTTTTCCTCTTCCTCTTCCTCCTTCTCCTCTTCCTCCCCTTCCCCCTCCACGCTCAGGATACCAACGAGTTCCAGCGCATCGCCAAGCGTATCATGGACGCCTACGACGTCGGCGAGGAGCTGCAGCACGCCCCCGACTCCGCCAACCTCTACGGCGGAGCCTACCTCGGTGCCAGCAGCAACGGCCGAGCCATGCCGTCGGGCTATATCACCTACCTGAAGGATAAGCTCCTCATCACCAGCCAGCTCTCTGCCGACTTCAGCGAGCTCACCACCGGGAAGGACGTCAGCACCACTTTCACCACCGGTGCCGACCGCCTCACGAGCACCGACATCCTCACCCGCCACGAGAAGCACGACTTCTCTACCCGCCTCGACTACCAGCCGCGCCAGGGCCACATCTTCAGCCTCGGCATCCTCGAGAGCTTCGACCACAGCCGCATCAGCGAGAACACCATCACCAACGGACACGAGGCCGACGGCACCCAGCAGTCATCGCTCTACGAGGAGCAGCGCCGCTCCAACCGCGACCTGAAGCTGGGCGGACTCCTGCAGTACATCTGCGACCTTGAGCGCGCCGGACGCCTCACCGCCCGCCTGAACCTGAAGTACAACTACAAGCCCACCACCGTCAGCTCCGACACCTGGGCCACCCACACCGAGGCATCGCTGCGCCAGCAGCGCCAGACGCTCCACAACTTCGATCCCTACGCCATGCTCCGCTTCCAGACCCCCGAGTGGCGCGGCCTCAAGTTCGGCATCGAGGAGAAGTTCACCATCGAGGACATGCACATCGACGACACCGAGACGGCCTTCAACTTCGACACCCGTTCCTCGCTCACCTCGCTCTCCGCAGCCTACGCCCACGGCCCCCTCGCCCTCGACGCCACCCTGCGCTACGAGCATTTTGTCAACGATATCGACGACCACCAGGTAGCCACCGACCGCCGCACCTACAACGACTGGATGCTCTCGGCACGCGCCACCCTCAGGCCCAGCGCGGCACATAAGCTCGTGCTCAGCTTCGACCGCACCGTGCAGCGCCCCACCTACACGCAGCTCTATCCCTTCGTCCACATCGGCAGCAGCATCGGCGTCATGGTCGTAGGCAATACTGCCCTCAGTCCCTCGAAGACCACCCAGCTGAAGGCTGCCTACACCCACTCCGCCACCCATTTCACCCACACCCACAGCCTGGCCTACCGCCGCATCGGCGACGACATCTCGCAGGTGTCATCGTTCGACGAGGCATCGCAGCGCTCGGTGAAGACTTGGGTGAACGATGCACGCTACGCCACCCTGCGCTATGCCGCCGAGGGCGAGCTGCGCAGCGGACCCCTCACGGCCACCATGGGCTTCCACATGCAGTATCTTCACTACAAAGGCGAGAGCCGCGACTCCGACCACGCCTGGTCCTACAGCTTCAAGCTGCGCCCGCAGGTGCAACTGCCACGCCAGTGGACTCTCGCCACCACCCTGCTCTATACCGGGCGCGAGACCCACCGCTACTACTACCAGCAGCCCACCTTCTACTGGTCGCTCCGCGCCGTCAAGGAGCTCGGCCCCTGGGCCCTCTACGCCTTTGTGCAGGACATCCTCCAGCCCGACCACAAGCAGATGCTCACCAACACCAGCCAGAACACCCTCACCCTCACCAGCCCTAATACCCGCTGCCTCATCGTCGGCTGCTCCTATACGTTCTGAGCGAGGCGTTTGTACGGTTGCCCCAAGTTTTTTATGGACTTACCGCTTTGCGGTACTTCAGTGTTTTCGAACAGTACGACAACTATACAGCTCGAAATTTCCATAAAAAAAGGTTTTGCAATCTTGTAGCAATTTTTGTGAAAAATGTTGACAAAATCGTGTAAGAGAGAGGGATTAAAGGCCCTCAAAACTCAAGAATTCTGCACGAGAAAACTTTTGGGCGAAAATGAGCGAGTTTTGAGCGTTTTAAGCAAAGCACTGTCATTCAGATTGTTACGGCCAATATGGACGAAAAACCTGCCTGACGGCGAAAAAAAGTCAACGCCAAATTTTTCTGCGGCGTTGACTTTTTCAAATTTGGCGTGCTTGCAGAAACGCGGTTCGAGGCAAAAATTTGGGCTGATTTTGCACAAAACGGATGGTTTGTGCAGAATTTTTGGCTAAAAATGACGGGCATTCACGGCGAAAAGCTGCACAAACGGGCGGAAATGAGCAACTTTTTTGCGTAGAATGAAAAAATTTTTTGTAAAGAAACAAGAAAAAATTAATTGTCAAACATCTTGACAAAATTTGAGGCCGGGAACGACAAATTTTCGCCTGCAGCGCTACATAAAAGCTGGTTTTTCTCTGTTTTTATTGTTTTTCTCTGTTTTTGAAAGAACCGCTTTGCGGTAAGCAGCCCCCTCAGTCCCCCCAACAGGGGGGAATTGGATGCGCCGGACTCCCCGGCAGGAGTAACTTCTAAAGCCTCCCCCAGTTGGGGGAGGTTGGAGGGGGCTTCTTCCCCCCCCAGTTGGGGGGATTGAGGGGGGCCGTTCCGTCCATAATGATGAGCGCTGCGTTCCACTTTCAGCTACCAGACGGCGGGGCTGTAAGTGGCTGTGCGGCAATGTGTTGCCATGACTTTCGGCCTGCGAATCGTCCACTTCGGCCTCCACATTGCTTTTTTATTCGGCAGAAAAGCCTTAACTTTGCCAACGAAAAAACTAAAACTCTAAAAAAACAACAACAGTAATGGTATTAATGACAAGAAAACCTGTGAGACTGCTTTCGGCGCTCCTGGCGCTGCTGACCCTCGGGGTGCTGGATGCGCTGGGGCAGCAGCACATTGTGAAGGGCCTGGTGGTGGACGGCGAGGGCACGGCGCTGCCCGGCGTGAGCGTCTACGTGAAGGGCAGCGAGGCGCAGGGCACGACGACGAGCATCGACGGACGCTACGCCGTGAGCGCTGCCCCGCGTGACACGCTGACCTTCACCTACATCGGCTTTGCGCCGCGACGCGAGGCCGTGGGCGGGCGCGACGTCATCGACGTGGTGATGCGCGAGGACGCCACGACGCTCGACGAGACGGTGGTGGTGGCCTTCGCCCGGCAGAAGAAGAACTCGGTCATCGGCTCCATCGAGACCATCAACCCCGCCGAGCTGAAGACGCCGACGACGAACCTGACGAACACGCTGGCTGGCCGCATCGCCGGCATCATCTCCTACCAGCGATCGGGCGAGCCGGGCAAGGACAACGCCAACTTCTTCGTGCGCGGCGTGTCGACCATCAACAGCGCGCTGGCCGGGCCGCTCATCCTCATCGACGGCGTGGAAATGTCAACCGAGGACCTGGCACGCCTGGAGCCTGAGAACATCGCCTCGTTCAGCATCATGAAGGACGCCACGGCCACGGCCCTCTACGGCTCGAAGGGTGCCAACGGCGTCGTCCTCGTCACCACGAAGAGCGGCCGCAAGGGCAAGGTGAAGATTACCACGCGCGTGGAGACGCAGGTGTCGACGCCGACGAAGATTCTGGAGTTCGTGGACGGCGTGGACTACATGAACCTCTATAATTACGCGCAGCGCACGCGCGACCTCTCGGGCACCGTGGGCGATGCCTACCTGAAGGAGAAGATTGAGAACACGCTGGCAGGCACCGACGCACAGCTCTACCCGAACGTGGACTGGTATGGCATGATGTTCAAGAACCAGACCATCAACACCAAGGCCACGGTGACGGCAAGCGGCGGCGGCGAGGTGGCGCAGTACTACCTCTCGGCGGCCTACACCCACGAGAACGGCCTGCTGAAGGTGCCGAAGGTGAACAACTATAATAATAACATCAGCATCAACCGCTACAACATTCGCGCCAACATCGACGTGAACCTGACGAAGACGACGAAGGTGGCGGTGAAGGTCTACTCGCTGCTCGACCGCTCGAACACCCCGGCGGCATCGACGACGGCACTCTTCGACCAAATCATGCGCGCCAACCCCGTGGACTTCCCCGCCTACTACGACAAGTCCATCGACAACACGTGGTACTATGCCGACCACGTGCTCTACGGCAACGCCGGCCGCTTTGGCGAATATCCCAACCCCTACGCCCAGATGATGGTGGGCTACAAGGATGGCTTTTCCTACACGGGCAACAGCATCTTTACCATTGAGCAGGACCTGAGCATGCTCACCGAGGGCCTCTCGGCACGCGGTCTGGCCTCGTTCTCGTCGACCGGCTCGAACACCAACACCCGCACCATAGCACCCTTCTACTACGCCCTGGCCACCGACGTGAGCGAGCTGGGCACACGCTACAGCCTGAACCAGGTGACCGAGGGCTCCGACCGTCTGAGCAACCCCCAGCAGGAACTGTCGACCAGCAGCTCCTACTACTTCGAGGCCGCCGTGCAGTATAACCGCGCCTTCGGCCAGCACAGCGTGGGCGCCCTGCTCGTGGGCCAGGCCAAGGAGCAGCTGCTGGGCAATGCCGGCGGCACCTTCGGCTCGCTGCCCATCCGCACGCTGGGCCTCTCGGGCCGTCTGACCTACGCCTTCGGCGACCGCTACTTCGTGGAGGGCAACTTCGGCTACAACGGCTCGGAGAAGTTCGACCGCCATCACCGCTGGGGATTCTTCCCCTCCATCGGCGTGGGCTACATCATCTCTAACGAGAAATTCTGGCAGGACTGGGGCCTGAGCGACCTCCTGCCCATGCTGAAGCTGAAGGCCAGCTACGGTCTGGTGGGTAACGACAACATCATGGCCTCGGGCGCCCGCTTCTACTATCTGGCCGACGTGAACACCAGCAACGGCGACCGCGGCTATGCCTGGGGACAGAACTTCAACGTCAGCTACAACGGCTTCTCCATCAACCGCTATGCCAACGCCCAGATAGGCTGGGAGGCGGCGAAGAAGCAGAACTACGGCGTGGAGATCGACCTGCTGGGCAAGGCGAACGTACAGGTGGAGTACTTCCGCGAGAACCGCGACGACATCTACCAGCAGATGCAGGCCGTGCCGCAGACGATGGGCGCCACCGCCGCCATCTATGCCAACCTGGGCAAGGCCCGCAGCCACGGCATCGACGCCTCGTTCGACATCAACTGGAGCATCAACAAGGACTGGTGGCTGCAGACCCGCTTCAACTATACCTACGCCACGAGCGAGTACCTGCGCGGCGGCGACCTCGTCTACCCCGAGGAGTGGCGCAACCGCATGGGCTACAGCCTCTCGCAGCAGTGGGGCTACGTGGCCGAGCGACTCTTCATCGACGACGAGGACGTGATGAACAGCCCCGTGCAGTTCGACCAGACGCCCGGCGTGGGCTACATGGCCGGCGACATCAAGTATGTGGACATCAACAAGGACGGACGCATCGACGTGAAGGACCAGGTGGCCATCGGCTACCCCAGCGACCCGGAGATTATCTACGGCTTTGGCGCCTCCACGGGCTACAAGGGCTTCGACTGCTCGTTCTTCTTCCAGGGCTCGGCCCACTCGTCGTTCTTCATCAACCCCTCGTCTATCGAGCCCTTCTCGTCGCACCGCAACGCCCTGAAGCTCGTGGTGGGCAACTACTGGAGCGAGGAGAACCCCGACCCGCATGCCTTCTGGCCCCGCCTCTCCACCAGCATCAACTCGAACAACACGCAGAACTCCACCTGGTGGCTGCGCAACGGCGCCTTCCTGCGCCTGAAGACCGTCGAGGTGGGCTACTCGCTGCCCTCGAAGCTCACCAAGGAGTGGGGCTTCGACGTCATCCGCATCTTTGCCTCGGGCAACAACCTGCTCTGCTTCAGCGACTTCAAGCTCTGGGATCCCGAAATGGGAGGCTACGGCATCGGCTACCCCACGCAGCGCGTCTTTAACTTAGGTATCAATGTGGAGTTTTGAGAGTTGAGTGTTGAGAGACTTTAGTTTTGAGAGTTGAGAGACTTTAGAATTGAAATAATTATGAAGATGAAGATATTTAATCAGATTTATACGGCGGCAGTGCTTTGCGGACTGTGCCTGACGGGTGACGTGCTGGTGTCGTGCTCCGACTATTTAGACGTGGTGCCCGACAACACGCAGGACATCCGCGCCCTCTTCAACCGCAAGGAAACGGCCTATAACGCCCTGGCCACCTGCTACCACTACATCCCCGAATATGACAACACCTACTCGTTCCTCGGCATGAGCGACGAGATGATCATGAGCATCGACCGCGTCACCGACGGCAAGAACGCCGTGCTCGGAAAGGTCAGCGCCGACAGGCCCATCATGAGCTTCTGGTATGGCGACTGGGGCGGCTCCTGGGCCGAGCATGCCCCCTGCGAGGCTTCGCTCTTCGTGCCGCTGCGCATCTGCAACACCTTCCTGAACAACATAGGCCGCGTGCCCGACATGACGCAGAGCGAGATTAGCCGATGGAGCGCCGAGGTGAAGTTCCTCAAGGCCTACTACCACTTCCTGCTCTTCACCCAGTATGGTGCCATCCCCATCATCGAGGACGAGACGCCGCTCGACATCTCCGCCCCCGAGAACCAGTATGAGCGCCGACCCGTAGACCAGGTCATCGACTACATCGTCGGTCTGCTCGACGAGGCCTGCGACGCCCTCCCCATGCGCATCATCAACACCGCCGAGCTGGGACGCATCGACCAGACCATCTGTAAGTGCTTCAAGGCCAAGGTGCTGCTCTATGCCGCCAGCCCCCTGTTCAACAACAACCCGCTCTACTACACCCTGGAGAACCACGACGGCACCAAGCTCTTCCCGCAGAGCGACGACCAGCTGGAGCACCAGAAGTGGGAGCGCGCCCTGACGGCCTACGAGGATGCGCTGGAAGCCTGCAAGGTGGCCAACGTCCGCCTGTTCCGCTACCCCGCCGCCGACTACTCGAAGACCATCGACGTGCGCAACTTCCGCAACGACTCCATCCGCCTGCCCTACATGTACAACTACCAGTACGCCATGGTCACCAACTGGAACGAGGAGGTCATCTGGGGCTGCTCACGTCCTGCCCATCTCGTCCTCAGCTGGCACGAGATTCAGCGCTCCATCAACTACAAGAGTTCGGCAGAGACCTCAACGGGCGATGCCTGGCAGTGGTTCGGCCCCACGCTGAACGCCACCGAGTTCTTCTACACCCAGAACGGACTGCCCATGGACGAGGACCCCACCTTCGACTACGAGAACCGCGACTCCGTGGTGACCATCCCAGCGGAGTATAACACCGTGGCGCAGGTGGGCGAGCAGACGGCCTACATGTTCATGAACCGCGAGCCCCGCTTCTATGCCTCCATCGGCTTCGACCGTTCCCGTGTGCGTGGCTACGGAACGCTCTACAACCTGAAGATGCGCTACATGGAGGCCAACGGCCGGCAGAGCCACAACGACATCGACGTGCCCACGTCGGGCGTCTTCCTCCGTAAGCTCATGCACCCCGACACCAAGGGCAACGGCACCATCACCCGCTACGCCTGGCCCATCATCCGCTACAACGAGATGCTGCTCAGCTATGCCGAGTGCATGAACGAGGTCTACGGAACCGCCCGCCAGCAGGAAATCCTGAACGTGCTCGACACCATCCGCGCCCGCTCCGGCGTGCCCACCGTGGAGGATGCCTGGGCCAATGCCAAGCACCCCAACTATTACCAGACGCAGGAGGGCATGCGCGAGATTATCAAGCAGGAGCGCACGGCAGAGCTGGCCTTTGAGGGCTACCGCAACGACGACGTGCGCCGCTGGCTCGACGGCCCGAAGCGCTTCAACACCGCCATCTACCAGTGGAACGCCGACGAGTCGACCGCCCAGGGCTACTACCAGCGCATTCAGGACCCGCAGCTGCTCCATGTGTTCACTACTCGCAACTACCTGTGGCCCATCCCCACCGACGAACTGGTGAAGAACCCGCTGCTCGTGCAGAATCCGGGGTATTAGTTGAGGGTTGAGAGTTAAGAGTTGAGAGACTTTAGAATTTTTATCATCAATACAGAAATGAAGAATATCATCCATAAAAGTATTTATGTCCTTTGCCTGATGGGTGGACTTTATGTATCGTCGTGCAGCGACGACGACACCAGCCTGACGCCGGTGACCAACGTGAGCTACGAGCCCACCATGGGCGGTGCCATCATCACCTACACCGCCCCGGCCAGCAACGACCTGCTCTACGTGAAGGCTTCCTACACCAACTCGCAGGGCGACAGGGTGTTCCGCTCGTCGAGCATCTACGACAACAGCATTGAGATTGAGGGACTGGCCGATGAGACCAAGACCTATCCCGTGGCTGTCACCGCGGTCGACAAGTGGGGTGGCGAGACCAGCGCCGTGACCATCAACGTGCAGCCGGGACGCTCCTACATCAACATCGTCAAGGACAACCTGACCATCCATCCCCTCTGCGGTGGACTGTTGCTCGAATGGGAGAACCCTGCAGGCGTGCAGACCGCCAGCGATGCCGTGAACAACCCCGGCAAGCAGGTCTACGTGGTCATCGACTACACCGATGCCGACGGCGTCACCCGTACACGCTACCTCTCCAGCAAGCAGAAGAACGCCATGGCCAAGGTGCGTGGACTCTTCGCTGGCCAATACAAGGTGACCTACCATGTGGAGGACACCTCGGGCAACAAGACTGAGCAGAGCAGCGCCGTGGCCTGCAACGTGCCTGCCGAAGAGGAGTTCAAGAAGTTCATTGAGCGCGATGACCCCGTCAACGGTCTGGTGAAGGATTTCATCTGGAAACTCGTGCCGAAGCTCACCACCCTGCAGGAGGCCTGGGAGTATAAGAATGCGGCCATCTTCGACGGCATTGTCAACATCAGCACCGATGCCAACACCCAGAGCTATGCCGGCACCGACTGCGACAACTCGAGCGTCTCCTACGGTGCTGCCATCCCCTGGGATACCGAGCAGGTGGACATCGTGGTCGACTTGAACCAGGTGGTCAGCATCTCGCGCATGAAGGGCTGGCAGCGCGCCTACAAGTATGGCGCACAGCCCTATGCCGGTGGTGACGATATGACCTCGGGTGTCTCGAAGGACTACGACTACTACCAGCCCGACAACCTGAAGCGCTTCAAGGTGTTCGGCTCGATGTCGCTCAACGAGGAAGACTGGTTCCTCATCCAGGACTGCGACATCGCCACTAACACCACAAACTGGCAGGGAACGCTGCCCCAGTACTGGACCAATCCCGAATGGTATGGCAACACCAACGTCTACATGCCCACCAACGAGAGCTATGCCATCGCCGAGGAAGGCCATGAGTGGGAGCTCAACGAGATGACCGACTCTGTGCGCTACATCCGCGTGCGCTTCGTGGAGAACTGGGACCTCTCCAAGCGCGTCGTCGCTGGCCTGTCGGAAATCAATCTCTACGGAGCCGTCCTCGTCACCCCCGAGGAGCTGGCTGCCAAGGAAGCTGCTGCAAGTAGCAGGAAGGAATAAGAATAATGATAACAGAAAACCCGACCATCATGAAGAAGATTTTATATTTCCTGGCCATCGCCGTCATTGCCACCGTCGTCACCACGTCGTGCAAGGACATGGACGACAACTACAAGGAGTACTTGGAGGACATCCCTACCTACTCGCCTCCTGTGCGCAACCTGACAGCCGTGTCGCCCGAAGCGGGAACGCTCACCCTGAGCTGGAGCATCGACGATAAGTCGCAGCGAGCCAAGTCCATCCGCATCCTGGTGAAGAAGACCTCCACCGACGTGCAGACCTTCGACATCCCCGACCTGGTGATGGAGTACACCATCAGCGGACTGGACCTGCAGGCCTACGACTTTGATGTCTATACCATCGACAGCTTCGGCAACCTCTCGATTCCCATTTCCAGAACGTTCACCCCGATTCCAGGACGTGAGTGATTGTCCGTCTTTTAACTCCCGTAGCTTCCTGAAGACGTGTATAGCTAATGAGAACGAAATGCCAATACCTGCTGCTCCTCCTGCTGCTGCCGACCTTGTTGCTGGCAGGATGTGGAGGCGATGACACGGAAGAAGCCGCCGATGCCAGCGTCGTCACGACGCTCGACCTGACGGTGGCCAGCGTCACCACCGACCCCGACCGCCCCAACTACCAGGCGTCGTGGTCGCCCAATGGCAATGTCTATCTGTTCTACAGCGAAGAGGCCGACCTGAGCTATGCCACAGCCGAGGGCGACGGCAGCCAGTGGCCCCTGATGGATGTGGGCACTCCCTACCATCCCATCGTGAGATACAAGGGAACAGACGGACAGCTGAAGACGCTTCATCCTGTGAGCGCCTATGGAACTGCTGCCGGGGGAAAGCTCGACAACCACTCGTCTGTGCGCTATAGTCAGGTGCATTTCACTATTCCTCAGCTTGACACTGCCTATGGTCAGGTAAAGAAAGGCAGCACCGTGCTGGTCGTCATCTGTCTGAACGACGACCAGACGAAAGCCTGGATGGGGCGCGCCTTGACCTTGCGGCGCAACCATCTCATCCACGTGTCGCTTCCCGACCGGAAGGAGCGCGCCTTCATCAGCGAAAGCGAGATGAACAGTCGCTGGTGGCAGGTCGATGACGAATAATCCAACGTGAGCGGACAAAAATCCGCGGTCAGCGGATAAGAATACGACAACAGCGGATTTTCACAAGCCATCCTATTCTTGAACTTCCATCAAGACAACGAATTAAGACGAAATTGCACGAATGAAAACAAGTTTTACAAGTCATAGACCAGCCCGTTTCCTGCTCGCCGTCCTGCTGCTGACGACGGCATGCGCCAGTGCTCAGAAGGCCGTGCGCTACACCACCGACGGCACGCGCACCTACTCGCTGGAGCAGGAGGCCATAGAGGGCGAGCAGAGCACCAACGTGCGCAGCGCCATCGTGCTGAAACCCGAGGAACGCTTCCAGAGCATCGACGGCTTCGGCTTCGCCATCACCTACTCCTCGTGCTACAACCTGCTGAAGATGACGCCCGAGGCCCGCACCGCCCTGCTGAAGAAGACCTTCTCCACCACCGAGGGCTACGGCGTGAGCTATGCCCGCATCTCGCTGGGCTGCAACGACTTCTCCAGCACCGAGTACTCGCTGTGCGACGAAAAGGGACCCGACGACGACCTGCTGCGCCATTTCCGTCTCTACACCGATGAGACGCAGTACGTCATTCCCGTGCTGAAGGAGATTCTCGCCATCAACCCCAACCTGAAGATTATCGCTGCTCCCTGGACCTGTCCGCGCTGGATGAAGGTGAGGAGCATGAACGAGCGCACACTGCACAACTCGTGGACCGACGGCCACCTGAACCCCTCCTACTACAAGGCCTACGCCGCCTACTTCGTGAAGTTCGTCGAGGCCTTCCGCCAGGAGGGCATCAACATCTATGCCGTCAGCCCGCAAAACGAGCCGCTGAACCCCGGCAACTGCGCCTCGCTCTACATGCCGTGGAACGAGCAGGCGGGCTTCGTGCAGCAGCTGGCCCCCGCCTTCAAGCAGGCCGGGCTGACCACGAAAATCTACCTCTTCGACCACAACTACAACTACGACGGCAAGGAGAGCGAGCAGCAGTATCCCGCCAAGATTTATAAGGTGTACGAGGGCAAGGACTTCGAGGGCAAGGAGCTCATCGTGGGTGCCGCCTACCACAACTATGGCGGCAATAGCGACGAGCTGAACACCATCCACGACCTCTATCCCGAGAAGGAACTCATCTTCACCGAGGCCAGCATAGGCACGTGGAACAACGGGCGCAACCTGGACACCTCGCTGGCCGACAATATGGTGAACGTGGGCCTGAACACCATGCTGAAGCACTGCCGTGCAGCCATCGTGTGGAACTTCATGCTCGACATGAACCGCGGTCCCAACCTCGACGGGGGATGCCAGACCTGCTTCGGCGCCATCGACATCAGCAACGACTACCAGTCGTACACGCTCAATTCCCACTACTACACCATCTGCCACCTCTCGGCCGTGGTGCGCCCCGGTGCCGTCCGCATCGGCACGCAGGGCTGGTGGTACGACGGCGTCACCTATGCCGCCTTCCGCAATCCCGACGGCACGCTGGCCCTGGTGCTCTACAACGCCACCGACAAGGAGCTGAACATCCACGTGGCCGATGGCAACCACCGCTATCCGCTCTATGTGCCCCGCCGTGCCGTGGTGTCGCTGCTGATGGACACCGACCTGGTGAGCCGCGTGCTCAGCCCCTCGGCCGGCAACACCGATGCCACCTACTACACCCTGAACGGCTGCAGGGTGGACTACCCCTCACAGCCCGGCATCTACGTGCGTCAGGGTCGCAAGGAAATCATACAGTAACAACCAAAAATACTAACAACAAACAACAACTGATTATGAAAAAATGGTTTACACAAATGGGCCTCGCCATCGCATTGCTGGCAGGCACCGCCACCGCTCAGGCCCAGACCGAGCTGGTGGTCGACGGTACGAAAGGTTATGACGGTACGCTCGTGCAGGGTCAGGACTACATCCTGCCCGGCACCGATGCCAGCTGGTATGCCCAGCCCGGCTTCTTCACCCACAAGGAGGGCAACGTTTGGACATTCCGCGGCTTCGGAACCCCAGAGTTTGCCTACTTCCTGACACTCGACGAGAACCTGAAGTATGTGAAGGTTGACCTGAAGATGTCGGACGACCCCGAGAGCGTCGCCGCCAACTGGGACATCAACCACGCCCTCTACGTGAACGGCGAGAACATTGGCTTCCCCACGTGGGAGACCAACGGCATCCACTGGGGCGGTGGCAAGGACGTGCCCGTGCCGCAGGTGGGTTACGACAAGTACCGCATGGTGCTCGTCATCGGTCAACAGCTCGATGGCAACGCCGTCAACTTCAAGTTCTTCAAGGGCCCGAACTGGGGCGGCGACGTGCTCAGCGACACCGACGGCGGCATGGTCCACATGGCCGACAACCCCTGGCTGCGCATCAACGGCCAGAACCCCGAGGACACGGGCGACAAGGGTAACATCCGCGCCGTCAGCGGTGCCGAGTTTGCCGATGGCGACACGCTCGTCATCAACTTCGACATGGGCCCGACGCCCGGCATCATCACCGTCGACTACAGGGAGCGGGTGGTGAGCAGCTTCCCCACCTTCAATGGCGCTGACATGACGAAGCGCGGCAACTACTTCATCTATGAAGGCGCCCTGGAGCAGGGTGCTGAGTTCACCATCGGCAACGAAGAGGCTGCCGAGATGACCCTGGCCGATGCCTACGTCGACGAGTTCGCTGCCACCAGGCTGGGCGGCGGCAAGTTCCGGTTCAATGCCGTCAGCGGCAACTACGCCGTTGTCCTCATGCCGGCGCTGAACTACATCAAGATCATCCCCGGCACCTACGACGCTCCTGCCACCTTCACCGAAGGCAAGGCCGTGTGGCTCATCGGCTCCAACGTGGGCCAGCCCTCCTACGCTGCCAACAACTCCAACTGGAGCGCCAGCCTGGCCAACAGCATCCCCCTGGCTCAGGTGAGCCCCAACGTCTACAAGATTGGTCTGACCGTCGGACAGGAAATCAGCACGGGCATCAACTTCAAGTTCTTCGGCCAGTATGGCTGGGGCTATGAGTTCCACGGCGAAGACCTCGCCATGGCCGACAATGCCTACCTGCACATCAACGCCCCCGAAGGGCAGTGGACCTACGACGAGAACGGCAACGAGACCTACCAGCGTGGCGGCGACGATGGCAACATCTTCGACAACGGCGCCTCGATGGGCAAGGGCGACAAGCTCGTGCTCACCATCGACCTCAACGGCTATCAGCCCTGGGACATGGAGAACGACGTGAAGGCCATTCCCGGCAAGGTGACCGTCGAGTTCGTTCCCTCTGGCGTGGCCAAGCCCACCTTCAACGGTGTTGAGATGCAGGCCGTGGGCGACGACTATGTCTACACGGGCCAGCTCGTGAAGGGCGCTTCCTACGTGATGGCCGGCACGGGTGCCGACGTCGTGGCTGCCGCTGACTTCTACTACAATCCCGACTACTTCAAGAAGAACGCCGACGGCTCGTTCACCTTCAAGGCCCTCAGCGGCAACTACCGCGTAGCCGCCAAGCTCGGCCAGAAGTGCTTCCACATCTATCCGCTCAAGGACGACAATAGCGCAGCCACGTTCAACGAGGGCGGTGCCATGTATGCCAACGGCGGCAACGGCTTCGGCAAGCCTTCCTTCGCCGTCAATCCCAACGGCTGGGGCGAGTCCAACGGCTGGAATCCCTCGCTCGACCAGTCGGTCAGCCTCGCTCAGATTGCCGACAAGGTCTACACCCTGACGCTGACCATCGGCAAGCAGCTGCGCAGTGGCGTCGGCGGTGGCGAGAGCTTCAAGTTCTACGGTGCCGGTCAGGGCTGGGACGGCGAGCTGAGCCTTGGTGCCTATGAGATCAAGGCTGGCGAGGGCGACCAGTATTTCCGCATCAACGACGGCGACAGCGACACGGGCAACATCTTCCAGGTGGAGGCCCTGGCCGATGGCGACACCTACGTGGTCATCCTCGACCGCACCGGCGACATGCCCGTGATGACCGTCCAGAAGGCCACCGACGAGACCGGTGCTGGCGTACAGCTGCCCACGTCGGTTAGCAGCATCCTGGTGAACGGACAGGCCGACAACGCCGTCTATACGCTCACCGGCGTCCGCATGGACAGTCCTGCACAGCACGGCATCTACATCCAGAACGGCAAAAAGGTCGTGAAGTAACCGCTCAACCTCAAGACTGCTTATGAAAAGAACCATCATCGCGCTCCTGTCCGTCCTGGCGACCACCGTCGTCAGGGGGCAGGAGCGTCTGCCTGTCTATCTCGATGAGTCGAAGCCGCTGGAGCAGCGCGTCAGCGATGCCCTCAGCCGCATGACGCTCGACGAGAAACTGCGCGTCGTCCATGCCCAGTCGAAGTTCTCGGCAGCCGGCGTGCCCCGTCTGGGCATCCCCGACCTGTGGACCGACGACGGCCCCCACGGCGTGCGTCCCGACGTGCTCTGGGACGAGTGGGAGCAGGCCGGACAGACCAACGACTCGTGCGTGGCCTTCCCTGCCCTCACCTGTCTGGCAGCAACGTGGAACCCCGCGATGGCCCGCCTCTACGGCGAGAGCCTGGGCGAGGAAGCCCTCTATCGCGGCAAGAACGTCATCCTGGGCCCCGGCGTCAACATTTTGCGCACACCCCTGAACGGTCGCAACTTCGAGTACATGGGCGAAGACCCCTGTCTCGCCTCGTGCATGGTGGCTCCTTACGTCAAGGGCCTGCAGTCGAAGGGCGTGGCCGCCTGCGTGAAGCACTATGCGCTGAACAACGACGAGGAGTACCGCCACCAGGTGAACGTCATCGTCAGCGAGCGCGCCCTCCACGAAATCTATCTGCCTGCCTTCCGCGCTGCCGTGCAGGAGGGTGGGGCATGGAGTCTCATGGGTGCCTACAACCTCTATCAGAACCAACACAACTGTCATAACGTCACGCTGCTGAACCAGGTGCTGAAACGCGACTGGGGCTTCGACGGCGTGGTCATCAGCGACTGGGGCGGCTGCCACGACACCGACGAGGCTGTCCGCAACGGTCTCGACCTGGAGATGGGCTCGTGGACCAACGGCCTGACGATGGGTGCCTCGAACGCCTACGAGAGCTATTTCCTGGCGCAGCCCTACAAGCAGGCCATCCTCAGCGGAAAGTACACCACCCGCGAGCTCGACGAGAAGGTGCGCCGCGTGCTGCGCCTCCACTTCCGCACCACCATGAACCGCCAGCGCCCCTATGGTGCCCTCTGTTCCGACGCCCACTATGCTGCTGCCCTGCAGATAGCCCAGGAGGGCATCGTGTTGCTGAAGAATGCCGCCCCCTCCAACCTCCCCCAGGCCGCCCCGCTGCTGCCCCTCGATTTGCAGAAGTATAGGAAGGTGCTCGTGGTGGGCGAGAACGCCATCAAGATGATGACCGTGGGCGGCGGCTCCTCGTCGCTCAAGGTGCAGAAGGAGGTGCTCCCCCTCGACGGGCTTGTCTCGCGCCTCTCTTCCAGCTCCACCGTCGTCTTTGCCCGTGGCTACGTGGGCGACACCGTGCAGAGCTACAACGGCGTCACCGTGGGCCGCTCGCTCCGCGACACCCGCTCGCCTGAGGAGCTGCGCCGCGAGGCTGTGGAGAAAGCCCGCGAGGCCGACGTGGTCATCGTCTTCGGCGGGCTGAACAAGAGCGACTACCAGGACTGCGAGGGCCACGACCGCAAGGAGTATGCGCTGCCCTACGGCCAGGACGAGCTCATCGAGGCCCTGGCCGATGTCAATCCGCGCATCGTCTTCGTCTGCATCTCGGGCAACCCCGTGGCCATGCCGTGGCTTAGCCGCGTGCCTGCCGTGGTGCAGGGGTGGTTCATCGGCTCCGAGGCCGGCGAGGCGCTGGCCAGCGTGCTCTGTGGCGACGTGAACCCCTCGGGCAAGCTGCCCTTCACGTGGTATGCCTCGCTCGACCAGTGCGCTGCCCACGCTCTGGGCACCTATCCCGGCACGTGGCGTCATCCCGAAGTTGCCCATCACAACAACGACATCATCGACGAGGAGTATGCCGAAGGCGTCTTCGTGGGCTACCGCTGGACCGACCTGCCTGCCAAGGAAAAAGCCAGGTTGTTGAGAGATAAGAGTTTAGGGCTGAAAGACGTTACTTCTGCCAGCAAGACAAAAGTATCTAAACCCTCAACCCTCAACCCTCAACTTTCAGCCCTTTTCCCCTTCGGCTATGGACTCAGCTATACCACGTTCAAGCTCTCGAACGCCAAGGCCGACAAGCGTGAGATGACCGCCGACGGACGGCTCACCGTGAGCGTCGACGTGACCAATACGGGCAACCGTGCCGGAGCCGAGGTGGTGCAGCTCTATGTCAGCGACCTGAAGTGCAGCGTGCCCCGCCCCGTGAAGGAACTGAAAGCCTTCCGCAAGGTGATGCTCCAGCCCGGCGAGACGCAGACCGTCAGTCTCGTCATCGACCGTCAGGCACTGAGCTTCTACGATGAGCAGGCCCACCAGTGGACCTGCGAGCCCGGTGCCTTCGAGGCCCTCGTGGGAACTTCCGCCAGCCAGATAGCCGCACGCCTCCCCTTCACCCTGAAATAGCGCGAGCCGGGGGGTAGCCCCCTGCGGGGCAGGATAGGTCAACTGCTATATCATTGCCATGTAAAAAGTAACCATCCCACTTCTGACGTGCCCTCACAAAATTAGCGGCATCACACCAAAAATGGGTGATGCCGCTAATTTTGTGAGGGCACGTCAGAAGTGGGATGGTTACATAGGAATGATAGCACTCATGGCTATCATGATTCTCTGCTCGGCGGACACTTGCACCATCAGCAGCGACGACAACGAAACGTTCTACGACGGCAACAGCGACATGCAGCTACGAGGCACCGCATGGAAGGCCTACAGCTTCAACGACAACGAAGACAAGGAGAGCATCCGCATCGAAGTCGTCCGCACCAACAACGGTCAGATGACAGCCACCATCTACCTGAACAGCCTCAATGAGAGTTTCCGCGTCAGAATGATGCGGCAGTAGCAACGGCTACGATGCTTTCGCCAATTCGCCATTTCGTTGCAAATTTTTCGCAACGTTTTTTTTTTGCTTAGTGTAATCTTTTGCCTTTCAGAAAGTTACAAGCGCTCTTTGCCTCAGAAGACTGTACCGCCATTGTGTTCTGTTCTGTGGCATAAGCGGATTCTTAGTGGTTGCGAATGATTTCTATAGAACGGCCTGCAAGTTACTCAAAATAGCCTTTTGCGTCCATTAGCAAGAAAAAAAGACATTGTTATAGTTAGCCACCACGGCCCGAAATTATCATGAGCTTTTGGCCATTTAATGATTGCTGATACTCTGTTCTGGAAATGATGCATACTCAACATCTATAACGACGAAGTCTTTTGAAGGTGTTTTGTAAGAATTGTCCATAAGCGATTGATTGTATTTATGTTATTAGTATCAGCACCTGACTATTAATCGCCGACACACAAAAAGGCATGATGCCATCCTTATGCGTTGAACTTTGGGGCATGCCTAGGAATTGGAACCCCACCCTTCCAATAAGAATGTATCATGCCTGATGGCGAGAATACATTGCTATAAAGGAAGGGAATGGGGATGCCACAGTTCCAGCACCCCGCAATCTCTATTACTTCTGAGCGTGTTTTATTCCAAATTGTTTCCTAGGCATTTTGGTTCAACGCGAAATAATAGCAAATGCTTCGTTATCGGCCCGGATTTCTCCCCGAACCGTTTGCAAAATTACAAAATTATTTAGAAATACAAGCCTTTTCTTCCAATAAAACTGCAAAAAAGGCTGAGAATTGTAGATAATTAGTTTCTCTGTGTTCCTGTTCACCGTTCCATCCTGCAGCGACGACTACGGATTAGCTAAAAAGCTCAGAGTGAGACCCTAAGCGAACCAGCTCAATGAGGTCGAGGTATTTTCTTTGGCAATGATATAGCGACCTATTTGTGCGTAGCTCCCCCTGTTCTCTGCGTGGAAGGCAGCGGCCGCTGTCAATGTTTTTCCCGCCCGCTGCCATTATTGGCAGCGCCCGCTGCCATTATTGGCAGCGGCCGCTGCCAATATCGGCGGCGTCCGCTGCCAACGAAAAAGGCGAGGCCTTTTTCCCGCTCCGGTGTGGCCTGGTCCCAATTTCTCGCCGCCTTTTTCCGCTCATCTCTGCCTGTGTGGGGAAGCGAGAGGTCTTTCGAGCTGCGGGGCTTTTCTTTGTGCGCAATAATAAAGCTGCTGACCTATTTGTTCGTAGCCCATCCCCTATATGGGAGGGGAAAGGCGGGTGGGCGAGGGGGGTAGTGGATGGCGGCAGCGGGGGTCTACATCTTCGAGATGATGCCGAGCTTGGTGGCGCGGATGAACTCGATGATGTGGCGGATTTCGGGGCCGTCGGGCACCTGCTGCTCAATCTGCATCACGGCATCGAAGACGCTGGTCTGGCCGTGGAAGACGAGTCGGTAGGCGTTGGCGATGTGCTTGAGCGTCTTGTCGTCGACGCCGTAGTACTTGCCCATGGTGAAGTTCACGCCTCCATACTCGGAGCGCTTGGTGCAGATGATGTAGGGGGGCACGTCCTTGGAGAAGGTGGTGCCGGCCTGAATCATCGCGCCCTGGCCTACACGGGTCTTGGCGTTCTCGATGACGGAGGAGCTGAAGATGACGCCA
>CACYME010000011.1 GCA_902775475.1 uncultured Prevotellaceae bacterium | reverse complement strand
TATTGGCAGCGGCCGCTGCCAATAATGGCAGCGGGCGGGAAAAACAATGGCAGCGGCCGCTGCCTTCCTGCTGAGAACAGGGGGAGCTTCCTCCTTGTCCGACTGACTATTCATGTAGCGTTTGTCATCGCATTCCTGGCGATAGCTGAACTACAATAGCCTGAACGTGATAGCAATCATGATTCCACTTGAATTACTGGCCCCACCCCTTCATCTACTTATTTGTAAATGAGCGTGGTGATGCATTCGGGTGCGAAGAGCTGCTGGGCGGTGGCGAGCAGGTCGGTGGCGGTGAGTCGGTCGATGTGCTCCATGATGTCCTTCAGCGAGCGCTCGCGGCCGGTGTGCAGATAGTTTCGAGCGCTGTCGAGGACGAACTGTTCGCGGTTCTCGCAGGCGATGGCCAGCTGTCCTTGCAGCTGCTGCTTGGCAGAAGCGAGCTGGCGGCTGGAGAGTGGCAGCTTCATCAGGCGGTCCAGCTGATGGCGCACCAGTCGGCGGCAGCGGTCCACGTCGTGCGGGTCGCATCCGAAGTAGACGGCCCACAGCCCCATGTCGCTGTAGCTCACCATCGTGCTATCTACGGTATACACCAGTCCGTTGCGCTCGCGCAGGGCGAGGTTCAGACGCGAGTTCAGCCCCGGTCCACCCAGGATGTTGTTGAGCAGATAGAGCGCCCATCGGCGGTCGTCGCTGGCGGCGTAGGCCCGTGTGCCCATCATCACATGGGCCTGGTGGGTGCCGCGGTTGCGGATAAAAAGACCGCCGGCCCCATCCAACCTCCCCCAACTGGGGGAGGCTTCCCTCGCGGCATCTTCCGACGCAGCAGCCACCCCCAGTTGGGGGAGGTTGGAGGGGGCCGACTGCTGTGTCACAAACAGCAGGCAGTTCTCCGGTCTGTACCATTTCTGGGTGAAGCGCTGTGCATCGGCACTGGTGTAGGAGCGCACCTGCTCGGCGGTGCCGAGGATGTTGTGCCCCAGCGGGTGGCCGTCGAAGAGCAGGTTCTCAAATTCGTCGAAGATGAGCTCCGCAGGGGAGTCCTCGTAGCTCTCTATCTCGTCGCAAACCACCTCGCGCTCCTTCTCCACCTCCTGCTGGGGGAAGGTGCTGTGGAAGACGATGTCGCAAAGCACGTCGATGGCCCGCCGCAGGTGCTGGCGCTGGATGACGCAGTAGAACACGGTGTCTTCCTTGTTGGTGAAGGCGTTCAGTTCGCCGCCCAGTCCCTCGATGTCGTTGATGATGCGCATGGCGGAGCGGCGCTGGGTGCCCTTGAAGGCGAGGTGCTCGCAGAAGTGGGCCAGTCCCTGTTCTTCGGGCGTCTCGTTCCGTGTTCCGGCGTGGACGGCAATGCCGCAGTAGACCACCTGCGAGGTGGACTCTGAGGGGAGTTGGAGAACGCGAAGACCTTCGGGTAGGTTTTTATAGGAGAACATAACGATGCGGATAAAGGTGACGATGATTACTATGAGCGGAGCGACTGGATGTACTGCCACAGCTTACGATAGAACGGATGACGGGTAAGCGTGTGGCGGTCGCCAAGGATGATGACCTTCATGCGGGCCCGGGTGATGGCTACGTTCATGCGGCGCAAGTCGCGCAGGAAGCCTATCTGTCCCTGGTCGTTGGAGCGCACGAGCGAGATGACGATGATGTCGCGCTCCTGCCCTTGGAAGCCGTCGACGGTGTTCACCGTGATGAAGCGGCGGAAGGGCTTGAAGAACTCGCGCTTGCGGAGCATGCTGCGCAGCAGCTGCACCTGTGCACGATAGGGCGAGATGATGCCCACGTCGAGGCGCTCCTCCATGATGCGCTCGCGCCCTATCAGTTCGAAGTAGGCCTGCAGGGCGAGCAGGGTCAGCTCGGCCTCGGCGGCATTGCTGATAGAGGTTCCCCCTACTGTCCCCGAGCGGGCTTCATTACCTCTGCTCTCATGGGAGCTGCCCACCCCCGACTCCTCCCAAAGGGAGGAGAGATGGTTAGTTCCTTCCCCAGAATCATCAGCAAGACTTCCTAAGCCCTTCCCTTGTGGAGGGGTTGGGGTGGGCTGCTCAGGGGGCGAAGAGGGGGCTTCTATCCACGTCATGGGCAGGTCGAGGTCGAGGATGCTGCGGTGCTGCACCTCGGGGGCCGCAATCATCAGGTTATGGTAGAACCAGTCGCTGCTGAAGCGCATGATGTCCTCGTGCATGCGATACTGCATGCGCAGCAGCGTCACCACCTCGGGCCGTTGGTCGGCGATGCGCTCCATAAGCGTGCGACCGAGTCCGCCCTTCAGCGCCTCGTAGCACTTCACCGTCGGCGGCAGCTGGCAGTGGTCGCCCGCCAGGATGACGCGGCCGGCACGACGGATGGGAATCCAGCAGGCGGCCTCGAGGGCCTGCGCCGCCTCGTCGATGAACAGGGTGCCAAACTTCATGCCGTCGAGCAGGCGGTTGGCCGAGCCCACGAGCGTCGAGGCGATGACATGAGCCTGGCTGAACAGCTCCTGATTGATGCGTATCTCCAGCTCGGTGGCACGACTCTTCAGGCGGTCCATCTTCTGGTGCCAGGCGTCGGGGCGCTTCTTGGCAGCACGCAGTTCGCGGATGGCCTTGCGGATGGCCCACAGCTGTGGATAGTCAGGATGGGCCTCGAAGCGCCGCTCGTAGGTGAATGAGAGCATCTTGTCGTCGACACGCGTGGGGTTGCCGATACGCAGCACGTTCAGCCCACGGTCGACGAGTTTCTCAGATATCCAGTCGACGGCCATGTTGCTCTGGGCACACACCAGCACCTGCGGCTCGCGGCGCAGCGTCTCGTAGATGGCCTCAACGAGCGTCGTCGTCTTGCCCGTGCCGGGAGGGCCGTGGACAATGGCCACGTCCTTTGCCCGCAACACCTCGTTGACGGCGTGCTCCTGCGTCTTGTTCAGGTACTGGAAGCCCATATCGGGGAAGCTGAAGGTCTCGGCCTTCATCTGCCGTGTAGAAGTGTAGAAAAGGTCGCGCAGATAGCCGAGGCGCCCTTTGGCACGCATGGTGCGCTCCAGCGCCTCGAACATGAAGCGGTAGCTGGTCTCATCGAAGAAGAGCATCACGCCCAGCTGGCCATCGGTTATCTGGAGGTCGATGAGCGGCGCATTGTCGGGCACGGCCACCACCATGCGGTCGCCATCGACATAGCTGACGCTGCCAATGATGTTGAGGGTTGAGAGTTGAGAGTTGAGAGTTGAGGGTTGAGAGACTTTAGACTTGTTGGCAGAAGTAACGTCTCTCAGCACTGAACCCTCAACTCTCAACACTTTAAAGAACTGTACGGGTTTGCCGAACTCGAAGTTGTGGTCGATAGGGTCTTCGTCGTCAGGAGCAGGCTGGCGGAACACCTCCACGCAGAGCTGGTTGAGCGAGTTATAATAGCTGCGGCCTACGCGCAACGGCAGCCAGGCATCGCCATGAGCCACCAGACGCTCTATGCCACGGGCCTGAGTGGCCTGCTGAAAAGCCTCCTTCTCTGCCTCGTACTCCATCTGCAACAGCATGCGCTGTCGCTGCAGCTCCAATATCGGTGACGTTACCTCGCCCAAAACTCCTAATTCCTAACTCTATTTCAGTTTCGATTCCAGCGGATTGCGCAGACCCTGATAGGAGCGCAGGTAGACCTTAGCCGAGCCGAAGGAAAGATTCAGGTCGAGCCGCACGGGCATGTGGTTCTGGTCGTCGGTGACATAGAACTTCACGAGCTCCGTCTCCTTGCCGTCCTCGCGCTCCATAAATGAGAAGACGAGGCAGCGGAATTTTTCGCGCGTGCCATCCACCTTGTAGTTCTCCTTGCCACGATAGACCATCCACGAGTCGCTCAGGTGCTTAGCGTCGGTGATGGGCAGAGGGATGACGTCGCCCTTCTTCATCGTCGAGGCATCGAAGTTGCGAGCCCTCAGGAAGATGCTCATCATGTCGTAGACACACTGCTGGTACTCCTTCTCCTGCCAGGAGTGCTCGCCGTGGCGGTTGATGCGGTGCATCTTCACCTTCGAGAAGCCGTTAGGATAGGTGTACCACAGCTCGTCGACGTAGTAGCGCTTGCCCTCGAGGGCTCCCTTGCGGTAGTAGAGCGGCGAGAGGTCGCTGATGGTGCAGTAGGACGTGAGCGTGTCGCGCATGACGAAGACGCCGTCGAGCTTGTCATTGCCCTTCGTGGTGAGACTGGTGCGATAGCAGGGCAGCCCGTTGTAGGTCGACATCACGGTCGACATCGAGGCGGCGCCCACCTTCACCCATACGAACTGCCAGTTGAAGTAGAGGTCGTAGGCCAGGAACTCGCCGGCCTTGAAGGCCTTGTTCTCAATGCCACACTGCGACTGTGCCGCGGCGGGGGCCATAAACAGCGACAGCACAATGGCCATCACACACTTACTGATTATCGTTCTCAACTTTTTCATACTCTTTTCTTCTTTGGTAAAACAACTGATTCACACGAATGTCTGCTTTTCTGACCTCATACACCAGCGCCAGTTTAATTCGTTTAATCTATTTTAAGTCGTTTAATTACAATCTCACGCCCGTCTTGTCCTGAATATACTCTATTCCCAGCTGCTTGGCACGGTCCAGGTTGCGGTTGCGCAGCTTCTTGGCCTGTTCGGGCTTCTGCTTGATAATCTTCGAAGGCTTCTGCAGGTAGCGGGCCGTGGCCGTGAGGTTCCACTTCCGGCTGACGTCCCATTTCGCCTTGCATTCCACCTCTTCATTGAAGAAGAATACCGGCTCGGGCTGCAGGTCCAAGTCGTACTCTCCGGTGTCCCACCGCCCGTTGCCGTTCATGTCGCAGTAGGCGCTCAGGTAGTAGGTGCCCGGCTTCACGTAGAGGAAGGTGACCCTGCCCCTGGCGTCGGGCTTTTCCTCGCGCAGCAGCTTACCGCTGTTGTCCAGCAGTCGCACCATGACGACGGCCATCGAGTCGGCCTTCGTGATGGGAGCGCCACTGACATCGACGGTGAGCGTGCTAAAGTCCTCGCCCTTGCTCACCTTGATGCCCTGCTTCATCGCCTTGTTCACCAGTCCGTAGATGTTCTCGAAGGCGGCGGAGTCAATCTCCAGGCTATACTCCGTGTCCTCCTGCCACTGTGCCGAGAGGACGAACGAGCGCAGCGACTGCTGCTCGATGGTGCAGGCGGCGTTATACCAGGCCGAGTCAATCTTCTGATAGAGGTGCACCATCGACGTGTCGCAGCGCTGTAGCGGCTCCGTCAGTTCCATTCTGATTCGCTCCAGGGGCGTAATCTGGTTGGCTGAAATCTTCAGGCTGAGGAACTTCGGTGGCATCACCGTGTCGTAGGGCTCGTCGCGCTTCTTTTTCTTCTCCTGCTCCTTCTGCCATTTCTCCAGTTCCTTCTGCAGCTCCTTCTGTCGCTTGGCGAAAGGCACCTTGGGCAGGAAGGCGATGGTGTCGGCCTTCTCTTCGAGCTGTCCCAGCGTGTCGGTGGCCATGTAGCGCAGCTCCATGGTCAGCGTGTCGCGGTTCACCAGGGCGGTGTCGCGCAGCCAGTAGTAGACGGTGTCGCGGTGCTCGGTATATTCCGTCACAAAAGCACTATCGGCCTCGAAGTCGATGCCCTTCAGCTGTGGCAGCGAGTCGTGGCCGTAGGTGAAGAATACGCCCAGCTTCTCGGGCGACTGTCGCTCGGTCTTCAGCAGGAAACGGTCGGTCTGCGGCTCCTGGAAGGCAAGCAGGGTGATGTTGTCGGGCAGGAAATGCGTATAGGGCACGGGCACGATGTTGGCGATGTGCAGCGAGTCGCGCCAGATGGTGTCCTGCCTTGTGTCGGGTTTCCACGAGGGCACGATGCTGTCGCGGCTGTAGGCGATGGCCTCGCTCTTCTGTCCGAAGATGAAGTCGCCGTCGGCATCGTTCAGTGCACAGGCACGGTATTTGCCGGGCGCCACGCCTTTGATGACGAACTGTCCGCTGCCGTTGGTGCGCGAGACGCGCATCATGGCCTCGGTGCGGAAGACGCTGTCGGGGGCGTCGTAGGGGTATAGTCCCACGAGCATGCCCTTCACGGGCTCCAGGTCTTCGGCGTTGAGCACATAGCCCGACACCTCGAGCGTGTCGATGCGGTCGCCGGTGGAGAAGCTGTAGGTGTAGTTGCCCATGGGGTTGCCCTCGTTGTTGTCGGTGATGGCGTCGCTGAAGTCGATGGTGTAGGTGGTCTGTTCCTTGAGCGTGTCCTTCAGCTCCACGATGATTCGCTTGCCGGCGGCCTTGATGTCGGGCTGTTCCAGCTGCGGGGGCGAGATGATGACCTTCTCGTTGGCGTTCTCCAGCTTGATGAATTCACTGAAGTTGATGATGACCTTCTTCGCCGTGATGCCCGTAGCCCCCTCGGCAGGCGAGGCGCTCACCACCCTGGGCGGCGTGTCGTCGTACCAGCCGCCGTCGGGGTTGCCCATGCGGGCGCAGGCACATAATAGGAAGCATACCAAACAGCCAACCCCACCCCAAGGGAGGGGCTTGAATAGTCCTGCTATTGAGCGTACACCTCTTATTATCTTTTTCTTCATAACTTCACTTTTCTATAAAAGACCCTCCCTTGGGGAGGGGTTGGGGTGGGCTGTTTACAGCTTCAGCAGCTCTTCGATATATTCCCGGCTGTTCGAGAGGCGGGGCACCTTGTGCTGTCCGCCGAGCTTGCCCTTCGAGGCGAGCCAGTCGTTGAACAGGCCGGGGCGGGCCTGGATGATTTCGAGGTGCTGCAGGGTGATGTCCTTGTAGCGCTTGGCCTCGTAGTCGCTGTTCAGCTCCTGCAGGTGGGCGTCGAGCAGACGGGCGAAGCGCTGCAGGTCCTGCGGCGGCACGCTGAACTCGATGAGCCACTGGTGGCGGCACTTGGCATTCTTGTCCATGAACACCGGTGCGGCGGTGTACTCCAGCACCTGAGCCCCCGTCTGCTGGCAGGCGTAGGCCAGTCCCTTCTCGGCGTTGTCGACGATGAGCTCCTCGCCAAAGGCATTGATGAAGCTCTTCGTGCGGCCCGAGATGATGAACTTGTAGGGGTTGGTAGAGGTGAACTGAATGGTGTCGCCAATCATGTAGCGCCAGAGTCCGCACGACGTGGAGATGATCATGGCGTAGTTCTTGCCCGTCTCCACGCCCCAGAGGGGGACAACGGGTTGAGTGTTGAGTGTTGAGTGTTGAGAGGCTTTAGACTGGTCGTCAGAGCTAACGTCTCTCAACTCTGAACCCTCAACTCTCAACTCCTGGAACTCGTAGAACACGTCGTAGTCGGCCATGAGGAGCATCGACTTGTCGGCGGGGTCGTCCTGCAGGCCGAAGAAGCCCTCGGAGGCGTTGTAGGTCTCCATGTAGTGCATCTTCGGGCTGGTGATAAGCTGCTGGTACTGCTCACGATAGGGGGTGAAGGCCACGCCGCCGTGGAAGAACACCTCCAGGTTGGGCCACACCTCCTCCAGATGGGTCTTCCCCGAGAGCTCCATCACGCGGTTCAGCACCGAGAGCATCCACGAGGGCACGCCGCTCAGGTTGGTCACGTTCTTGTGCATGGCCTCGCGGGCTATGCGGTCTCGCTTCAGCTCGAAGTCGCTCAGCAGCGCCGTCTCCTTCTGCGGCACGCGCACCAGGTTCACCACGGGGTTGATGTTCTCGATGAGGATGGCGCTGAGGTCGCCCACCAGCGAGCCGGGCAGGTTGTAGTTGGGCTGATGGCTGCCGCCGAGGATGAGGCCCTTGCCGTCGAACATGCGGCTCTGCGGGTTGTTGCGCAGGTAGATGGCCACGGCGTCGGTGCCGCCCTTGTAGTGCAGGCGCTTCAGTCCCTCCTTCGACACGGGGATGAACTTCGACTTGTCGTTCGTGGTGCCGCTCGACTTGGCGTACCATTTCACGCGCCCCGGCCAGAGCACGTCCTGCTCGCCGTGGCGCATGCGGTCGATGTGGCCCTTCAGGTCTTCGTAGGAGGTCAGCGGACAGCAGCGCACGAAGTCCTCGTAGGTCTTCATGCTGCCATAGTGGTGATAGCGCCCCCACTCCGTGTCCTTGGCGCTGTTCACTAAGCGCGACAGCACTTGTCGCTGCAGTTCCTCGGCCCCGTTGAGGTGGCGTTCCAGCTCGCGCCAGCGGGGGGCAAACAGTCTTCTTGCTATGCTTGTGATGCTCATTTGCAGTCGTTGTTTTAGTCGTCGACATCCAGCGGCTGGCAGCCTCGTTGGCGGCCCCGTCACTGAATCAGACTGCAAAGGTAGCCCAAAGTTTTGTAATAATCGAAAGATTTACTTTTTTTAGCGTTTCCGCAGCCCCTCTGAGCAGGCCTATCTCAGGAGCCACTGAGCAAAGAAACGGTCGCAGGGGGAGTAGACGCCCATGTCGAAGGTGATGAAGTCTTTCTCCAGCAGCCCCTTTACGGCTGCCTGCACCGAGCTTGCCGTCAGGTGGTACTTCTGCAGGAACTGCCGCGAGGTGATGTTCTCGGCCTTTCCCTCTTTGCAGATGGCCACGAGCACCTCTTTCTGCTTCGTGGGCAGCTGATGCAGCAGCGAGGCATAGGCGAAGCTCTGCTGGGTGACGACCTGCTCAATGGCCTGCTCCACCATCTCCGGCGTGCAGCATTCGCCGCGCTCGGTCATGGCGAAGAGGGCGTTGAGCACGGCTTGCAGATACCAGGTGATGCCGTCGTAGCGGTTGTAGACATCGGCAATGGCCTCGGCGGTGATGCTCTTCTGATATTCGCCGAACAGGTTCTGCGCAAAGTCGGTATAGCGGTCCAGGGCAATCTGGCCGAGCGACATGAGCATCGTGCTCTGGTAGAACGGCCTTGAGGGGGTGAGGAATATCTCCGACATCATGTGGCGCTGCGAACCAGCATAGATAAAGGTGGTGTTCCGGCATCGCTGTATGCGCGTCCGCAGCACGGCTTCGATGTTGCTGTCGGAATAGTTGGCCACCACCTGGAACTCGTCGATGGCCACGATGCAGGGCCTTCCGGCATGCTCCAGGTAGTCGAAAATCTCGTCGAGGGTCGTCGCCGGGGTCTTCACCTCGCCGATGCCCAGCCCCCACTCGGGATTACCGTTCATGTCGAAGGTGATGGTGCTCCGCAGCGACGCTATGCAGTTCAAGAACAGCTCCCAGGCGCGGTGGCCTTTCGGCTTCAGTGTTGCCATGATGGCTCTTCCCAGCTCGAAGACGAACTCCTGCAGGTTTTTCGTCGCATAGATGTCGACGACAAATGTATAATAGGCTTCCTTGATGCTCGCCTGGTTCAGACAATGGAGGATGAGACCCGTCTTGCCCATCCTGCGCGGTGAAATGAGCGCCACGTTGTTGCCGTTGGTGACAAGCTGTGACAGATAGCGGGTTTCTTCCACGCGGTCGCAGAAATAGTGTGGCGACAGGTAGCCTTGTACCACAAAGGGATTGGTAACTTGCATAGCTTCGCAAATTTTTATGCAAAGATAATTATAATCTTATCATAAAACAAGCCGAACACCGTTTTTTAACAATTTTTCTCATCTGGAAAAAGTCGCTCGACGGCCAATTTCTGATTCACGATTTTTTACAAAAAAAATTTTCAATCTAGAACGAAAAATGCACACTTGTGGCTGTTTGTGCAGCGTTTTCTGAGCGTGAAAAAGTCATTTTCGACCCAATTTTTGCACATTTACGCCGATTTGTGCTGCTTTTTGGGCGTTTTTTTGCCTTGAAATCCGTTTTTGTAAGCACGCCAAAATTTCAAAAGTCAACGCCTTTTGAAAATTTGGCGTTGACTTTTTCTGGCCTCGCGGCGGGTTTTTAGCGCATTTTAAGCCTAAATAACTGACAGACAACTATTTAGCAAAAACCCTCAAAACTCGCTTATTTTCAGCCAAAAGTTTTTTCGTGAAAAAGAAGCGAGTTTTGAGGGCCTTAAATGGAACTTTCCGTTAAATTTGTTTCAACATTTTGCAGGGAACAACTTTAACTTTCGGTAACAATTAAATGTTAAATTTGTTATACCAAAAATTAGTACTCACCGCCTTCGCTGTCGTCCAAGTGCAACTCGCAGTTGTAGGTGTTCACGTTCGACAGGTCGGTGCCGCGGTGGTGGGTCAGCTCGCTGTTCTTCACCCTGATTTCCGTGAGGCAGTTGAAGAGCGAGCCGCCGTTGTCGTAGAACTTGCACTTGTCGAAGACCACCTTCTCGCAGCCCTCGTCGGCATAGAGGGCACCGAAGTCGTTGTCGTAGACCTTGCACTTCTCGAAGCTGATGTTGCGCGAGCCCTCCATGACGATGCCGCGGTCGCTGCAGCCGTAGATGTTCGAGTTCTTCACCTTAACGTCGGTGGCATAGCTAGTGTTCAGGCCGTTGACGCCGCAGCCGAAGATGCGGCAGTCGTCAACGAGCACGTTCTTCGTCTTCTTCAGCACGAGCACGTCGCCCGAGCAGGAGCCGGCGGCATAGTGGCCCATGGTGACGTTACGGATGGCGATGTTGCGGCAGTTCTCGAAGCGCAGCACGTCGGCATAGCGCGGCACCACGCGCAGGTCGGCACCCTCGGTGCCCTGTCCCTCGATGAACACGTCGTGGAGCTTCGAGATGACGATGGTGTTACCGTCGAACTCCTCATTGTAGAACACGCCGGCATTAGTGCGCACAGAGCCGTCGCCCCAGGAGTAGGAATCCATCTCGTCGTTGTTCGCCATAGTGTTGATAGCGTCGGTCAGGTCCAGGTCGTCGCTCTCGGTGATGATGATGTGGCGGTTGCTCTTCAGCGCACTGAGGAACTCTAAGGCCGTCTTCACCTTCACCGTCTTCACATCCTGGAAGTAGGCGTCGGGGTTGTCGGCCATGTCCTCCTCGTCCAGCTCCTCGGCCTCCTCTACATTGGCTTCGGCCTCCTTGGCCGTCTTGCCGTCCTTACACGAGGCTGCCAACAGCCCCATCAGCAGCACGCCCATAGCGGGCCATGCCAGCAGTGCGAAATGTCTCTTTGTCTTCATAGGTTTTGATAATTAGTCATGCAAAGATATGCATTTCCCGCGAAACGGGCAAAATATTTGGGAAAAAGTTTGGCCTTTTCGCCTTTTTGGCGTACCTTTGCGGCAAATAACTATCCACATTGCCGACTAAAACTACTAAAATGAAGAAAACATTGAGTATCCTGCTGCTGGCTTTGCTGCCACTGGCCACCGTGACGGCACAGGAGACCGAACTGACGGTGCAACAGGCCAAGACCCTCTACAAGAACACTTCGAAGCGCCGCGTCAGCGTGCACGACCCCTCGGTGGTCTACTGCCCGTCGAACCAGCGCTACTACATCTTCGGCTCCCACCGGGCCTGCGCCTGGACCAGCGACATGGTGAACTGGACCGGCTTCAGCTCACCCTGGAAGGTGGGCAACAACAACAACGCCTCGAACGAGACCGCCTTCGTCACCCCGGCGGTGACGCAGGTGCCCAAGGGCGGACAGATGGTCAGCTTCCCTCAGTTCAACGCCTTCGACTGGGCAGCACGCACCGACGCAGGCTACAGCGTGAACGGCAACATGTGGGCACCCGACGTCATCTGGAACCCTACGATGCAGAAGTGGTGCCAGTACCTGAGCATCAACGGCGACGCATGGCACTCGAGCATCATCCTGCTCACCTCCAACAACATCGAGGGGCCCTATCTCTACCAGGGACCCGTGGTCATCAGCGGATTCTACGACAGCCAGCACACGTGGAAAATCACCGACCTGGAGCTGGTCATCGGCACGCAGGCATCGCTGCCATCGCGCTATAACACCGGCAACAAATGGGGCAACCGCTATCCCAATAACATCGACCCCTGCGTCTTCTACGACGAGGAGGGGCAGCTCTGGATGGCCTACGGCTCCTGGAGCGGAGGCATCTGGATGCTGCGCCTGAACGAGGAGAACGGACTGCGCGACTACGACGTGACTTACCAGCTGGTGGGCAGCGGCGACGACATCACCACCGACCCCTACTTCGGCAAGAAGATTGCCGGCGGGCACTACGTCTCGGGCGAGGGGCCCTACATCGAGCACATCGGCAACTACTACTACCTCTTCATGAGCTACGGTGGACTGGACCAGAAGGGTGGCTACGAGATGCGCGTCTTCCGCTCGCAGACACCCGACGGACCCTATAAGGACCCGGGGGGCCGCAACGCCATCTTCACTTCCTACAGCCTGAACTACGGCCCCAACGCCCCAGCACGCGGACAGAAGCTGCTCGGCCCCTACAGCCACTGGGGGTTCATGCCGCAGGGCGAGCGCTCGCAGGGGCACAACAGCATCATCGCCGCCCCCGACGGGCGCACCTACCTGGTCTATCACACCCGCTTCTGCAACGACCAGAAGGCCGGCGACGAGGGCCATCAGGTGCGCGTGCACCAGGTCTTCGTCAACAAAGACGGATGGCTCGTGGCGGCACCCTTCGAATACAACGGCGATACGCTCACCGACCAGCACCTGGCCTCGCGCCAGTACTTCACGGCCCACGAGGTGGCTGGCACCTACAGCGTGCTCATCCACAAGTTTGCCAACGACCATAAAGCCCTGGAGCAGGTGGAGCCCATCGAGGTGGTGCTCGGCGAGGACGGGACCATCAGCGGTGAGCGCACTGGACGCTGGTCGCAGCAGGAGGGCACCAGCTACGTCAGCCTGACGATGGGCGGCGTGAAGTACGAGGGCGTAGTCATCGAGCAGACGATGGACGAGCGCAATACCCACGCCATCGCCATCAGCGCCAACGCACAGTCGGGAGCAGGCCTCTGGGCCTACAAGCTGCACCCGAAGTATGCCCTGGCATGGCAGCTGAACAACCAGACGGTGCCCATCCGCGAGGGGCAGTCCATCAGCAAGAACGTCGACCTCTACAGCCTCTGGCAGGGCGACCCCAACGTTGAGCCGCTATGGACCAGCAGCCACCCCGACATCATCAGCCCCTACGGACGCTATAACCCCAGCGGCGTCAGCGAGAACACCACCGTGGCGCTCGACGCCCGACTCAGCACGCCGGGCTACTACTGGCAGCAGACCTACAACGTAAAAGCCCTCTCGGAAGAGAATGCCAAGCCGCAGAGCACCGAGTGGCAGGACGGCATCGTGGCCCACTATGGCTTCGACCAGGCCGACAACCTCATCAACAGCTTCAACACCGACCAACAGGCCGAGCTGCTGCGCAAGAACATCACGAGGAAGCCTACTATCGAGAGCGACGAGCCGCTGCGCAACGGCAGCTACGTGCACCTCAGCGCCGGGGCCAACGGCAAGGAGAGCTACGTGAGCATGCCCAACCCGCTCTTCGGGCTGGCGCTCGACGAGGGCGCCACGCTCGCCTTCTGGGTGAAGCGCACCGACGCCAACCTCTGGGATGCCCTCTTCGGCTTCAACGCCGGCAATGCCCGACTCTACATGACGGGCAACCTCTACACCGGCTATAACGACGGCGCCGGAAACTGGATTGACATCAACCACCCGGAGACCGTGCAGACCACGAACCTCAGCGTGGGACAGTGGCACCAAGTCACCATCGTCTTCTCGCGCACGGCAACACGCGGCATCAACGTCTACGTCGACGGGACGCTCCGCACAGGCGACCGCTTCAAAGGCGAACAGAACGGCAAGAGCATCACCACGAAGGCCGCCTTCGACTACAACGCCATCGTAGACCTGCTCACCGCCAGCCCCAGCTTCTATCTCGGCTACGGCTCGTTCTGGGGCTCGCCCGATGCCAGCTTCGACGACGTGGTGGTCTACAACCGCCCGCTGACGAAGATGGCCGACGTGGCCGCACTGAACCAGATGATGAACCGCGCCTTCAACTTCGGCTCGCTCAGCACCGGCATCGCCGACCTGCAGCGCCAGGCACCAGCCGTCGGCCAGCTCTACGACCTGCAGGGCCGACGCGTCAGCCAGCCCGCCAAGGCCGGCATCTACATCATGAACGGAAAGAAACACTTTATAAATAAATAATGAGGAGTTAAAGGGAGTTAAAGGAGTTAAGGGAGTTAAAGGACGTTAGTCTTGCAACTCCTTGCTTCCACCCCCAAAGGTAAAAACAAGGGAAGAGTCTATCGTCCTTTAACTCCCCTTTAACTCCCCCAAAAATCACAACGATAATGAAAAAGCTCATCATCCTTTCGCTGCTGACCCTGATGGCCATCGTGCCCGCAGCAGCCAAGAAGAAGCAGGCGCCCCAGCTCACCGACCGCCAGTACTGGTGCCAGGAAGCCTGGCGCATGGCCCAGCCCGTCTTAGAGAACATGGCCAAGGGCGAGCTGCAGAAGAACATGAAGACCGAGTTCTCGCCCTCCTTCGACAACCGCAACCGCAAGGTGGTCTACATGGAGACCTTCGGCCGACTGATGGCCGGCATCGCCCCCTGGCTGAGTCTGGCAGAAGCCGAAGCCCCCTCTTCGCCTTCCGAGGGGGGCACGACAGACCCCAAGACCCGCAAGACTAAAGAAGCCCCTTCGGGGGCAGTAGGGGGGGCTTCAGGGGCCTCTCTCTCCGAAGCAGAGATGGTGGCCCAGCTGCGCCAGTGGGCGCTGGCCGCCTACAAGAACAGCGTCGACCCCGACAGCCCCGACTACCTCTGCTGGGGCGTCAGCGGGCAGAACCTCGTCGATGCCGCCTACATCGCCGAGTCGTTCATCCGGGCCTACGACGCCCTGTGGGTGCCCCTCGACGAGGTGACCAAGCAGCGCTACATCACCGAGTTCAAGAAGCTGCGCAGCATCGAGCCGCCCTACACCAACTGGTTCCTCTTCAGCAGCGTCATCGAGAGCTTCATCGCCAAGGCCGCTGGGCTGCGTGAGTACGACGACTTCCGCGTGATGATGACCATCCGCAAGGTCGAGGAGTGGTATGTCGGCGACGGATGGTATGCCGACGGACCCGTCTTCGCCTTCGACTACTATTCGAGCTACGTCTTCCACGCCATGTACCTCGAGACCCTGCAGAACATGATCGACGCCAAGGCCAACACCCGGCTGGAATACAAGAAATACTTCGACCGCGCCCTGAAGCGGGCACAGAAGTACAGCATCATCCTCGAGCGCTTCATATCCCCCGAGGGCACCTTCCCCGTCATCGGGCGCAGCACGCCCTACCGCATGGCCGCCATGCAGCCCCTCGCACTGATGGCCTGGAAGCAGACGCTGCCCAAGGAGCTCTCGAACGGACAGGTGCGCGCCGCCCTCACCGCCGTCATGCACCGCATGTACGACCAGCAGCAGAACTACAACGACGGCGGATTCCTCACCATCGGCTTCTGCGGCTCGCAGCCCGAGACCGCCGACTGGTACACCAACAACGGCTCGCTCTACATGACCAGCCTCTCGCTCATGCCACTCGGACTGCCTGCCGACCACCCCTTCTGGACCGACCCCGCAGAGCCCTGGACGCAGGTGAAGGCATGGGGCGGACAGCCCTTCCCCAAGGACCACCGCTGGGCCGACGACATCCAGACCAGAGACCGCTGGTAAACACTTCCCTTTTCCATCATCCAACATTATCATCATGAAACTGAAATCACTCCTGTTCCTTGCCCTCTTCCTCTGTGCTGCCTGTGGCAGCGACAGCCCCGCCGACGAGCCCGTCGTCCCAGAAGAACCTAATACACCTACCGAACCTACAGAACCTACCGAACCTACAAAACCTACCGACCCTACCGACCCCACCCCACCGGCCGACGACGACCGCTTCGTGGGCGGCGACCTCTCCATGCTCACCCAGTATGAGAGCCAGCACGCACAGTACACCGACAAGAACGGAAAGACCATCCCCAACCTGCTGTCCTTCGTCAAGGAGCAGGGCTGGAACACCATTCGCGTGCGACTCTTCGTAGACCCCTCGAAGGACTCCGACAAGGGCGTCTGCCAAAGCCTCGACTATGTCGTAGCCCTCGGCAAGCGCATCAAGCAGGCCGGACTGCGCTTCATGCTCGACTTCCACTACAGCGACACCTGGGCCGACCCCGGCAAGCAGTGGACGCCCGACGCCTGGAAGGCACTCAGCGACGCAGAGCTGCAGGCGAAAATCTACGACTACACCCGCGACTGCCTGCAGCAGATGAACAGCGCAGGCGCCACACCCGACTTCATCCAGACGGGCAACGAAATCAGCTACGGCATGCTCTGGGGAACGAAGGCCGCCGTGGGCAACAGCCAGGTCAACCGCTGCTACACCAACAGCCCGCAGGCCAACTGGGACCGCTTCTTCCTCCTGCTACAGCAGGCCACGAAGGCATGCCGCGAGCTATGCCCACAGGCAAAGCTCATCATCCACAGCGAGCGAGTGGCCAACGCGGGCGTGCTCACCGACTTCTTCGACCGCATCAAGGCCGCCAGCATCGACTACGACGTCATCGGACTGAGCTACTACCCTTATTTCCACGGAAAGCTCCCGCAGTTGGAGACAGCCCTGAAGCAGCTCACCGACCGCAACTACGGCAAGCCCATACAGATCGTCGAGACCGGCTATCCCTGGAAGTGGGCCGTGGAGGGCACCACCATCGACTACTCCGCCACCTACCCCTACAGCAACGCCGGACAGCGCCAGTTCACCGCCGACCTCATCGCCCTGCTGAAGAAATACCCCCAGGTGAACGGCATCAGCTGGTGGTACGCCGAGGCCAACGCCAAGTGCTGCACCGGAAACCTCAGCTCCAGGTGGTACAACGCCAGCCTCTTCGACAACGAGACGGGCCGCGCCCTCGATGCCCTCTACGAGCTTGCCACCTTCAAATAGCCCCTCCTTGCCTGCGGCGCAACATCGCAACATATAAGTAGATAAACATAATTAATATATTCAACACAGAGACACAGAGATACAGAGATGATGTTCCGCGCATGGATAAGACTCTGTATCTCTGTGTCTCTGAGTTGAATAATTCATAGGAGAAGACAACTGGAACAACTTAAGGTCGGGAATGCTACTGCGCGTGAATTTGAAGCAGTATTGCTCATTGCTTGACTTTTTCAAGTGGACTCATAAATAATATTCCTGTCCATTCGTGTCTTATTCATGCACATTCGTGTAGCGCCGCAGGCAGAAAAACTATTCACGACCCATTCGCGTTTCATTCATGCTCATTCGTGTTGCGCCGCAGGCGAAAAATCAACATTGGTATATAGTTTCCTTGCACCTATATACCGATGGTATATGTTGGTATATCGCCCATATACCGATGGTATATCGCCTATATACCGATGGTATATCGCCCATATACCAATTCTCCACCGCAGGCAGAGAAACAATTCACGACCCATTCACGTCTCATTCACGGTCATTACACGTTGCGCCGCAGACAAAAATATATTCACGCCCCCTGCGGACAAAAAAAACTATAAAATCATAATCTTTCTTAATTCACCCCCTCTACACGCACGCACATAATAAATAATGTGTACTTTTGCACATTGAACCTTTTCGAAAGGCATCTACACGAGCGAAACAAACTTTACACGAATCAAACATAACTATTTTACATTTACTCACTTTAACTATTAATTTATGAAAAAACTTAAACTTTTAATCGCAGCATGTGCCCTGCTCGTCAGCGCAGGAATGCAGGCAAAGACCGATGTTACACAAACGTATCTAAAAGATGCAGATTTATCATCTCTGGAAGGCTGGGGAAATCCAGGTAAAACAGACTGGAAAATAGATGGTGCAGTCAATGTAGTGGAATTTTGGAACTGGAGTAATCCGTTCAGTTTCTCGCAAACAGCTAACCTTCCTGCTGGCTACTATCGTTTAGCCGTCAATGCATTCTATCGTAACAGCTGGAGTGGTGATGGCACCAACAACAACATGGCTTGGATTTTTGCTGGTGAAAAGACCCAAAATGTCATTGCGCTTAACTCTATGGAGGATTTGTCTGGGTATGCTGGGAGCAATGACCTTTATAAGGCAGCAACAGCCTTTTCACAAGGGAAATTCTCAAATGAATTTGATTTTAACGTCACAGGAGAAGGAACTGTTGAAGTAGAAATTGGTTTTAAGGGAACCTGCCCTAATGGTGGTTGGTGTATCCTAGGCCCAGTAACTCTTTGGGAATATACCGTTGATGATTACATCGATGACTATCGAGCAAAGGTCAGTGAGGCGGAAGCTCTTTATAATGAGCCTATGTATCCTTCAGAACTTGCCGCTTTAAAAGAAGCAGTAGTTGATGAATCCACATTGACCACGATAGACGAAGTACAAGCTGCTGTGAGCACTTTAAGCCAAGCAATAACTATCGCAAAAAATGCTATTGTTGCATATGCCAATGATGTGGCTCCTTTCAATACTCTAAAAGAACAGGCTCAGGCCATCGCTGATGTCGCTTATACAGAAACGACAGCAGGAAGTCACAGCACCTACGCTGGCGTAATTTCTGCTCAGCAGGAAGCAGTAAATAATGCAGAGAAGGCAGATGACATTGCTGCTGCTATTTTTGCTCTGAAAGATGCAATTAAAGAATATGTAAACAATTCAGAACCTGCCAATGATGGCGAGTTCTTCGACATTACTTGCCTAATGGCTAATCCAGACTTCGACAATAATAATATTACTGGATGGACAAAAGAATCTACATTGAATCCTAACACACGTATTCAGTGCAACGAATTTTTTGGAAATGCTGCGTTTGATTTCTACCAGTCTGTTGCTGGACTTCCCAATGGTAGCTTTACTCTTAGTATGAAAGCATTCCAGCGTCCTGGAGGTTATGATGCTGTGTATGCAGACTATGCTAACGGCATCAATAATGCAACAGCAAGAGTTTACGTAAACAATGACGCTTCTGTGGTTAAGAACATCATGGAAGAAATGAATGAAACAAGAATTTACACAGACCCCAACGGTGAAAGTGCATTCAATACAGACAAGCAGCCGGCAAATGCTCCTGGATTCATTCCGAACTCCATGGAGGGTGCTGCTGCATGGTTTGCTGTTGGCAAGTATCAGACCGAAGTAGCTGCTCTTGTGGAAGATGGAACACTTCGCCTTGGATTCAAGGACGATGCACATTCCTCAGATGTTTGGACACTATTTGACGAATTCCGTCTCCATTATTATGGAAGCAGTAAGATGATCTACTACAAGCAATATCTTCCACAGCTGATTGCAGAGGTTGAAGCAGACAAGTCGAATGCTCTTTATACCAATGTAACTGGCAAGGAGCTGAATGACTTGAATAATGCTCTCGGCGTTGACGCAAGCAACTTTACTTCAGAACAAGAGTATAGCGATGCCATTCAGGCCATCAAAGATGCTCAGACAGCTTATCGTAATGCCTACTCTTCTTATGATGCACTAGTTGCCGCCAAAGCAGCAAACAAGCTGGAGAAAGTTTCTGCTAACATAGGAGAAGGCGTGTTCCAATATAATGCAGACACAAACGACAACCTCTATACCTCATACGAGAGTGCTAAAAATGCCATTGATGCTTATACAGTAACTTCTGAAAGCACTGCTGCTGCCGTGCAGGAAGTTGTTGATGAACTTGATGGAGCCATAGTGGCTTATGAAAACCAGACGCTCAATGCTCCTAGCCCCGATAAACGGTACAATCTCGTTGTGGCTACTGAAGGACATGCCAAGAATGGCAACGCTGTGATTATTATTCCTGGCTCTACAAGTGACAATAACCCCACTGGTTACGGAATGAATGCTAACTTTGCCCCCAACGCCAATCTGAATCAGACGTTAATCTTCACGCAGGTTAGTGGAAACATCTATAACATCAGCTTCGAAACCTCCGAAGGTACAACATACCTGACCTACGGCACTAACAATGGCAGTAAAGCAGATTGGGCTAACAGCCAGATTCAAGCTACTTCCGATGATTCAAAGAAGGGCGAGTTCAAGATTGCAGCTACTGCTACTGACAACGTATTCAATATTTACAACACTCTCACCAACAAGACCATTGCTTGCCAAGACGGTGGAAACATTTATACTGAGGATGGCAATGCCGACTTCACTCTTGCTGAGGCTTCTAAGGCAAGTATTTCTATCAACACCAGTGCCGCTGGCTATGGAACACTCATCCTGCCTTTCACTGCTGACAAGCCAGAAGATGTAAAGGCTTACACCTGCGTTGAATATAGCGGTGACCAGCTGACACTTGTGGTGGCTGATGCTATCGAGGCCAACCAGCCTTACATCATCGAAGGTTCATGGAATGAAACTATCGAAAACTGGGGCCTTGGTGCAGCAGTAGAGAATACTGTTGGTCTGCTTACTGGCGTTTATGCTGCTACAACCGCTCCCGTTGGCTCATACGTAATGCAGAAGAACAACGACAAAGTAGGCTTCTACAAAGTCGCAGAAAACAGTCAGCCTACTGTTGGTGCTAACCGCTGTTATGTGACCGCTACAGGATCTGAAACTCGCGTATTCTTCTTCGATGCTGAGTCTACAGGCATCAATGCTATTGAGGCCTTGACTAGCGGCGACGCTCAAATATTCAATGCCTCTGGTTCTCAGATGCCCGCTCTGCAGAAAGGCATTAACATCGTACGCAAGGCCGATGGTAAGAGTTATAAAGTAATAGTTAAATAACTAATTATAGTTAATAAGACATTAAAATACAGAACGATTATGAAAAAGACATATATTATGCCCGCCATGCTCGTGACGAATATCCAGCTTCAGCAGATGATAGCCAGTTCGCCCTCAAGCCCTGCGTCTACTCTGCTCGATGAAGAGGCAAATCCTACAAATGAGGTATTGAGTCGTGGAGGAGGAAACTCCCTTTGGGACGACGAAGACTGATGCATAGAGACGACAGAACGTTATCGAACCATAGCTCACTTTCAGGGCGCATCCCCGGCGGGTGCGCCCTGATTGTTGCTGGTGGCCATGAAGGAGGACGAAAAAAGCCCAATTTCAACAAATTGAACATTTATTACCCAAATACTTCTGTTTTTTTGTGGTTGTTCACCGAAAATTGTGTATATTTGCAAGCGAAACATAAAAGAGGCAAGCAATGACACCAACAATGTTAAGGTCAAGACTGGAGAACAGGTGGAACAGCCTGAAGTATCTGGACAACGACTCGAAGATTAACCTCATCTTGATGCTGACACAGTCGCTCAGAAATACTGGCAAGCGGAAGAAGATTTCTGCCAGTGAATTCTATGGCATTTGGGGAGACGACGGCATGAGCGATGAAGAGTTTATTGAGGCTCTCAGGAGTGAGCGGACGTTCAATCAGGATATAGTTGAGCTATGAAGGCTGCTGGTTATGTTTTGGACACAAATATCTGTGCCTTTTATCTACGCGGGAAATACAGCCTAGATAAATGCATAGACAGAGTAGGATGGGATAATTGCTATATCTCAGAAGCTACTGAGCTGGAGCTGAAATTCGGCGTTGAACTATTGCTGCAACGAGATAGTATTGACAAGTCGGCAGAGCTTAACAGATTTCTGAGTGCCATTAGGATACTGCCTATAGCAGATGCCATCAATTTGGCTGCAAAAGAAAAAATCAGACTCAGACTTGCTGGTACACCTTGTGATGACAATTTCGACTTGTTAATAGGCTGTACCTCTATTGCCTATAATTTCGTATGCGTAACAGACAACACCAAGCATTTCGAGAATTTCAAAGGTATAAGCCTTGAAAACTGGATAGTACGAGACCGTTGAATATTATTTATTACTCACTAACAACTACTTAATTATGAAAAAACTATTTACTCTGATGATGCTCCTCGTGGTGCTGGGCACCAGCGCACAGAACTACAGGAGGTGGAATTTCACGTCGTGGAGTGCCCAGACGATTGCCAACCTGATGGCCGACGCTGCCGCCAGCTCTTTAGAGGGCTGGAGCGACATTGAGAAGAAGGCCGACGCCGGCGAGGGCAAGGTGGCCCCCGAGGCTACTGCCGGGAAGTGCTTCTGGCTGACGGATGCCGAGGGCGGCACGCTGAAGGCCAACGGCGTGGTGATCAGCGAGCTCGAGGGCCTGGAGTTCGGCGCCACCTACACGAACAACCGCTCGCTGGCCATCGCCATCGACTACCCCTCGACGTCGCTCGGCGAATATGCCGGTCCGCAGTACCTCTGGCTGGGCGGTGGCGGCAAGAACATGGTGTGCTTCACCATCCCCCGTGTACGCATCGGACAGAAGATTACGATGACCGTTGAGTCGCACAAGCCCTCCGACGCCCGTGGCGTGGAGCTCTACGTGGGCAGCATCGCCGCTGAGAACAAGATTGGCGAGAGCTTCAAGCCCACCACGCAGGACACCTACACCTGGGAGAACTGGACGCTGCCCGAGGGCACCAGCGGCAACGACGACGGCGAGACAGTGGACATCATCGTCTACAACACCAGCGGCTGCCACATCTACAACATGGAGGTGGGCGACAACTCGCAGCTGGCAAAGGTGGCCTTCCTCTATGGCGGCGACCTGAGCGCCGACCGTGCCTACAGCCAAGTGAGCGGCGGCATCGACTACACGGTGACGCCCGTCGAGGCCAGCGGTGCGCTGTCGATGGACCTCGCCACTGAGTATGACGCCATCATCATCAGCTCGACGGTGACCAACGCCGACGCCATCGCCTCGCTGAACACAATCCATCCCTTCGTGCCCACGCTGAACCTGAACCCCGCCGTCTACGAGGCATGGGGCGTGGGAACGACGGCCGACGCCGGCACGACGTTTGCCGTGGTGGCCAACCCGAACCACGCGCTCTACCGCAACGTGGAGCTCATCGAGGACCCTGACAACGAGGGCAGCTTCGTGCTCGTCTTCGCCAGCGACGACACGCCGTTCCAGAGTCCCACGCTGGCCGGCCGCTTCGCCGGCGACCAGGTGCTGGCCACGGCTATGGGCAACCCCGACGCCATCGCCATCCACCAGCACAACATGGACCACAACGGCTATCTCTACATCCCCTATACGCAGGAGCTGATGTACATGGCCGCCTCTGACCTGGTGCTGAACAACGCCGTGACGCTGCTGGCCAACACGAAGAGCAAGCAGACGGAGGCCGCCAAGCCCTCGTTCAGCCTGGAGTACAAGAACATGAACACCAACGTGACCATCCGCAGCTCGGTGCCGCAGGCCGAAATCTTCTACACCACCGACGGCAGCGAGCCCACGGAGCAGAGCACGCGCTACACCGAGCCCTTCAACCTGACGCAGGCTACGACGGTGAAGGCCGTGGTGCGCGGCGACGGCTATTCGCTGAGTCAGGTGGCCGAGCAGCAGGTAGACCTGAAGCAGCAGGCCGCGCAGCCCGCCATCGCCCAGGAGCAGCAGGACGGCAAGACCATCGTCACGCTGAGCGCCGACAATGCCGAGGCTGCCATCTACTATAACTATAGCGGCAGCAACGACCGCGCAAAGTCTACCGTCTACACCGAGCCCATCGCCGTGAGCCTCCTTGGCCGCACCATCTATGCCTTCGCCTCGGCCGAGGGATATGTCGACTCCGAGCTGGCCCAGCAGGCCGTGATGGTGAAGAACGCCAAGGTGCGCATCGACGTGCTCTCGCACATGGATGCCAACTCAGAGACCTACAACGGCGGCAGCACCTCGACCAGCTACTTCTTCAGCTGGGGCAAGGACAAGGCCAGCTACAACTACTTCGACCCCGACGACTTCACCGAGGAGTACGTGACCGACCCGGAGACCGGCGAGGAGAAGACCGTGGTGACCTACAACACGCTGAGCCCCGAGGAGGAGAAGGACTTCGAGAACGGCTGGATGCTGCGCTCCCGCGGACAGCTCGTCACCTGGGAGAACCTGACCACGGGTGAGAACTTCGGCAACAGCGACGGCTATAACTTCGCCACCGTCGACGACCAGAACCCCTACTTCCCCACCACGAAGGCCGTCATCAACCTGGCCGACAAGAACACCGTGCCCAGCGGTGCCAGCTTCCCCTACAACGCCTATCTGGTGACGACGCAGAAGTACCAGGGCCCGTTCGACGTGGTAGCCAACATCGGCAGCATCGTGAAGCCCACGAGCGAGGCCACCCACAGCATCGTGCTGCAGACCTCGGTCGACGGCAACCAGTGGGAGAGCCAGTGGCAGACCATCGGCGACACCATCGTCATCCAGAACCGCCAGCGCCTGACCACGAACGTGGTGCGCAGCTACGAGGGCACCGACGAGGTGTACGTTCGCGCCTATCTCTGCGGCAACAACTCGAAGGCAGGCTTCTACGACATCTACATCGCCCGTCAGGGTGAGCAGTCGGAGCAGCTGCTGACCGGCATCGAGGAGGCCACCGCCGCCGTGCGTCCCGCCACCGATGCTTACTACTACGACCTGCAGGGCCGTCGCCTCAGCGCCCGTCCAGAGCGTGGTCTCTACATCCACCAGGGCCGCAAGTACGTGGCCAAGTAACTGGCTGTCCGCAGCCACGAAACCTCAGGCGTTGCCTTCCCGCTGGAAGGCAACGCCTTTTTTGGGTAATGATATATGAGTCTACTTGAAAAAGTCCGTTACCTTCGCGTGACTTTTACTGGGATGAGAGGAAAAAGGCGGTATTGGCAGCGGCCGCTGCCAATAATGGCAGCGGGCGGGAAAAACAATGGCAGCGGCCGCTGCCTTCCTGCTGAGAACAGGGGGAGCTTCCTCCTTGTCAGGCATTCATGTAGGGTTTGACTTCACACACCTGGCCATAGCTGAAACTACTATAGCTACGCACAAATAGGCCAACTGCCATATCATTGCCTTTTTTCGTACAAAAAAATTTGTACTTTACAAAATTATTTGTACCTTTGCATCGAATTCTAACAACTTAACTTTCTAAAGCGCTTATGAAGAGACTTTTTACGTTGATGACACTCCTGCTGATTCTTGCTTTTGGCGCACAAGGACAGGTGAAGAAAACCTGGGACTTCAGCAAGGGAGTGAGCGATGAGACCATCGCCAACCTGGACACCGATGGCAACTGGACGGTGCAGTACAACGACGACGGCTCGTTCAAGCAGGCCAACGAAGCCACAAAGCTCTCTGGCCCGTTCAAGGCCAACAACCAGCTCATCGAGGAGCTGAAGGGCCTCAGCCTGGGCACCGCCGGCCTGTCGAAGAACAACAACGTCATCATCTTCCCCAAGAAGTTCCGCCTGAACCGCGATAAGGAAGAAATCATCTTCCCCCGACTGGTGAACGGCCAGACCATCACCATCGTAGGACAGTCGGCCAACGCCACGGCCGAGAACCGCGGCATCAAGGCCAGCTACGACTACATGCAGCGCATCGAGGGTCCCGAGGACAACCTCATCCGCGCCTCAATGGGCACGGTGACCAACAAGTGGCAGATTGTGACCGATGCCACCGACTCCGTCGACGTGAAATTTGCCATGATTACCGGTGGCATCGACTTCACCCTGTTCATGATTGACGACGGCGACGTGGCCAAGGTGTCGAAAGTGGCCTACGTCACCAACGGCGACCAGGACATCGTCTACAACTATCTCGCAGCCCGCGAGAACACCGAGCTGACCACGCTCGATGCCAGCGCACTGCCCGCTGCCGAGGAGCTGCAGAAGTACGACGTGGTGGTCATTGGTGCCTCGGTGCCTGCTGGTGGCACTCCTGCCCAGACGCTGAAGGAGGCCCTGCCGTGGACGCCGGTGCTCAACCTCAACGCATCGCTCTATGCCGCCTGGGGCTACGGCGAGCCTACCACCAGCATGAGCGACGGCTTCGCCAAGGTGCTGAACACCAAGCACGCCCTCTTCGACGGTGCTGAGCTCATCAGCGAAGACGGCATCACTGCCCTGCTCGTCAGCAACGACGGCGGCGAGCTGCCAGCCGTCAACCTGGGCAGCTACTTCGAGGCCGACGAGATTATAGCCCGTGGCATGGAGGACGAGAACGCACCCACCATGATTCACCTGCACAACAAGAATCACAACAGCTACATCTTCATGCCCTACTCGCCCAGCTACAGCGACGCTGCCCTGCGTGTGCTCGACAACGCCCTGACCGTGCTGTCCGAGTCGAAGCGCGACATCACCGCCGCCAACGTGCCCGCCATCTCGCGCGTCTACAAGAACCTCTTCACCGAGGTCACCATCAAGGCCCCCGGCCTGCCCAAGGCTGAGGTCTACTACACCACCGACGGCAGCGACCCCACCACCGCCAGCACCCGCTATGAGGGCACCTTCACGCTCACGCAGCCCTGCACGGTGAAGGCCGCCGCCATCGCCGAGGGCTATACGCTCAGTCAGGTGGTGAGCCTCGACATCGACATCAAGGAACAGCCCAAGACTCCCGTCATCAGCAGCGAGCGCGGCGACGGCCAGACCATCGTCACCCTGAGCTGCGAGAGCGCCGCCACTGACACCACGGTCGTCATCTGGTACAACTTCGACAACACCACCGACACGCTGAAGTCGACCCGCTACGCCGAGCCCTTCATCATCACCATGCCGCAGGACATCACGGCCTTCGCCGTGGCCGGTGGCGACGTGTGGTCAGAGCCCACCAGCCAGCGCGTGCTGGTGAGGAACCCGCGTGTGGTCGTCGACGTGGCCGCCCACTTCCAGGCCACGCAGTGGACTGCCGACAACAACCCCAGCGGCCTGAGCGTCTCCAACGGCAAGGGCATGTTCTCATGGGGAGCTTCGGCCCAGACGATGTACACTGGCGAGGGCACCGTAGAGATACAGACTGACCCGGAGACGGGCGAGGAGATCGAGGTGACCATCTACACCGACGAAGACATGCGCGAGCCAGAGGTGGTGAACGAGCCAGGCGACGACCCGAAATGGGTGCTGAAGAGCCGCGGCACCTGCCTCATCTGGCAGAACATCGGTGCCCAGACCACCAACTTCGGCGACGACAGCAACTACAACCCGCTCTACGCCACCGACGTAGGCCCGCTGTTCCCCGTGACGAAGAACGACATCCAGTTCTATAAGTTCATTGCCGGCGAGCCTGCCAACGGCAGCATCGAGACGCTCGACAAGTACAAGGCTCCGCTCGACGTGGTGGTGCTGGCCAACATGGCCGGCGGCCCGCTGCTGGCACAGGTGTCGGCCGACGGCCAGACGTGGAGCACCATTGGCGAGATTGCCAAGACGGGCCACAGCCGCATGTGGAGCAAGTACACGCTGAGCTACGACGGCACCGACGAGGTCTACGTGCGCATCACCGAGGAAGTGGCCTCCGCCGGCCCGAAGGTGTTCGACATCTACATCGCCAACCAGGGCGAAGAGTCGCAGAAGCTGCTCGACGAGCTGAATGCCGAGCTGAGCGGCATCGAGACGGTGAGCAGCAGCGCCACGCTCGCTCCCGCCGGCATCTACACCATGGGCGGTGTACGCACCAGCACGCTGCAGCGCGGCCTGAACATCGTGGTCTCGGCTGACGGCTCTGTGCGCAAAGTAATGATTAAGTAATGTACGACGTAAATAAAGTCCGGGAAGACTTTCCTATCCTCTCACGTCAGGTTCACGGGCGGCAGCTTGTGTACCTCGATAACGCGGCCACGACGCAGAAGCCACTCTGCGTACTCGATGCCATGCGCAGCGAGTACCTGAATCAGAACGCTAACGTTCACCGCGGCGTGCACTACCTCTCGCAGCAAGCCACCGAGCTGCACGAGCAGGCCCGTGAGCGCGTGCGCCAGTTCCTGGGTGCCCGCTCCACCAATGAGATTGTCTTCACCCGCGGCACCACCGAGGCCATCAACCTGGTGGCACAGACGTTCTGCAGCTCGCAGATGAAAGCTGGCGACGAGGTTCTCGTCACCGACATGGAGCACCATTCTAACATTGTGCCCTGGCAGATGCAAGCCATCAGCCAGGGCATTGTTGTGCGCCATCTGCCCATCAGCGACGACGGACGCCTGCGTCTTGACCTGCTCGACGACTTCCTCACGGAGCGCACGCGTCTGGTGAGCCTCTGCCATGTGAGCAACGTGCTCGGCACGTTGAACCCCGTAGCCGAGGTGGTGCGGCGTGCCCACGAGCGGGGCATCCCCGTGCTCGTCGACGCGGCACAGAGCGCACCCCATCTGGCCATCGACGTGCAGCAGCTGGGCTGCGACTTCCTGGCCTTCAGCGGTCACAAGATGTACGGCCCCACGGGCATCGGCGTGCTCTATGGCCGCGAGGAGTGGCTCGACCGTCTGCCTCCCTATCAGGGCGGTGGCGAGATGATTAGCAACGTCAGCTGGGAGCACACCACCTACAACGAGCTGCCGTTCAAGTTCGAGGCTGGCACGCCCGACTACGTCGCCACCCACGGACTGGCCACGGCCATCGACTACCTTTGCGGCCTTGGCCTCGGAAATGTCGAGGCCCACGAGCAGCTGCTGTACCGGCGTTGCATCGAACTGCTCAGCGACATCCCCGGAATGCGCCTCCTCGGTCCCGGTTCGGCACGGACGGATTCTATTGCCACGGTTTCACACGGTTCAACACGGACTGATAACGACTTAGACCGTGTCGAACAGTGCAAAACCGTGGCCGAAAACCCGTGTGAGTCCGTGGTGAGCTTTGTCGTCGATGGCATCCACCCGCTCGACATGGGCACGCTGCTCGACCAGATGGGGGTGGCCGTGCGAACCGGGCACCACTGCGCACAGCCGTTGCTCACCCGGCTGGGGCTCACGAGCACCGTGCGCGCATCGTTTGCACTCTACAATACACTCGACGAGGTGGAAGCGCTGGCCTCCGCCCTGCATCGAGTCATACCGATGCTGAGTTAGGAATTAGGAGTTAGAGTTATATGCTGCAGAGCCATTATTATACAGGACTGACGGAAGCTGGTGTCGACGAGGCTGGCCGTGGCTGCCTCGCAGGACCGGTCTTTGCAGCTGCCGTTGTGCTGCCCGACGACTATCAGCATCCGCTGCTGAACGACTCGAAGCAGCTCACCGACCATCAGCGCCGCCAACTGCGCCCCATCATCGAGCACGACGCTCTGGCATGGGCCGTGGGCACCTGCTCCCCTGAAGAGATTGACAAACTCAACATCCTCAACGCCAGCATCCTCGCCATGCACCGGGCCCTCGACCGCATTGACACAGACCAGAACGGACATCATTCTGACACGAACATAGATAAGAAATCCCCTGCTACGGACTTGAGCGGATTTTCCAATACGGAAGACTTTCACCGACTCACTCGAGTAGGCATTTCAACGCGTGAAAGTCGGGTATTGGAAGCCGTCATTGTAGACGGTAACCGTTTCAAGCCGTGGCGGGGTTTACCTTTTACCACCATTGTGAAGGGCGACGGCAAGATGATGGCCATTGCGGCGGCCTCTATACTGGCAAAGACCTACCGCGATGACTACATGATTGCCCTGTCCAAGGAGTTCCCCCACTACGGCTGGGAGCAAAACAAGGGCTATCCCACGAAGGCCCACCGCGACGCCATCCGCCAGCACGGCCTCACGCCCCATCATCGGCTATCATTCACCCAGTTGCCACCGCAGCAGCTCACACTTCCCTTCTAAGCGGCATTTTTCATTTATCATTTATCATAGGCCGAAGGCCGCAAACAATGACCCTGCAACTGTTCAAAGGACTCGTGGCGCTGATGGTGATGGTGTGCATCCCCTGGCTGTTGGAGAGCTTCCGCAACCTTCGGAAGACCGACTACCAGCACTCCGAGGAGCATCTGCGCGAGCGGGTGCAGGAAATCTATGCCGCGGTGACGCTGTTCTACAACCGCCTCCACACGCTGCGCCAGTCGGGCGAGCTGGCCCCCACCGAGTGGCCCGACTTCGACGCCCAGTACTGCAGCGACGACTGGCGGGCAAAGGTGGCTGCCGTCATCGCTGCCGACGAAGGAGCGGAGGAGGGTCGCGGCTTCTTCAGCTGGAACTACTGGACGTGCTCTGCCGACATGGCCTTCACCTACGTGAGCAGCGTGGAAATCATCGACAAGACCGGCGACCGGGGCACCGCCTCGCTGGTGGTGCACTGCGGCGAGGTAGCCACGCCCGTGCTGCTCAACATGGTCTACGAGCGCGGCGACTGGCGCATCGACGACATCACCAACAACTGGCAGCGCCTGCCCGTGCTGCCCTACTACGAGTGGAAGCAGGAGATGGAGAACTATCTGGGAGATAAACAATAAGCATCCGTATGGAAGTAGTCTACGAGGACAACCACATCATCATCGTCAACAAGCGCTGCGGCGAGATTGTGCAGGGCGACAAGACCGGCGACACACCGCTGTCGGAGCTGGTGAAGCAGTATATCAAGGAGAAATACCACAAGCCGGGCGAGGTGTTCCTCGGCGTGGTGCACCGTCTGGACCGCCCGGTGAGCGGTCTGGTGGTCTTTGCCCGCACGTCGAAGGCGCTGACGCGGCTGAACAAGATGTTCGCCGAGTGTCAGGTGCACAAGACCTACTGGGCCATCGTGGAGACGGTCCCCCTCTTATCCCCCCTGGAGGGGATGACCCGCTCAGCCAGTCACTCCCCCCAGGGGGAGACGGAGGGGGCCAACTCTTCACTTCTCACCCACTGGCTGGTGCGCAACGAGCAGCAGAACAAGTCGTATGCCTACGAGCGCGAGGTGCCCCGCTCGAAGAAGGCGATGCTGCGTTACCGCGTGCTCGGCCAGGGCGACCACTACCGGCTGGTGGAGGTGCAGCTGATGACGGGCCGTCACCACCAGATTCGCTGCCAGCTCGCTGCCGTGGGCATGCCCATCCGCGGCGACCTGAAGTACGGTGCACGCCGCTCGAACCCCGACGGCGGCATCTCGCTCCACTCGCGCCGCGTGGAGTTTGTCCATCCTGTCTCGGGTGCCAGCATCGTTGTCGAGGCTCCCGTTCCCGACAAGCTCTTCCAGCAGCTGCTGCCAGCGGAGGGTTCCCACTGACAGCCATTCCGGGCCTTGGAAAGCCCATCTTTTGGGACACCCTATTTGCATAGCTCATTTTTTTTGAAATATATTGACAAAAAGGCCATTTTTGGCCTCTATATTTCAAGAAATCTTCACGAAAACAACTTTTGGACGAAAAAACGCTTGTTTTTGAGTGTTTCCTAAATGGTTGATTGTCAGCCGGTTGATTTGATTTTGGCAAAAAAGGGGCTTCGTTGAGAAAAAAAAGTCAACGACTTTTGAAAATTTGGCGTTGACTTTTGAAAATTTGGCGTGCTTACAAAAACGCGAAAAGCCGCAAAATTTGAGCGAAAAACCTGCACAAAAGTGGGGTCTGTGTGCAAATCTTCGTCTTTTGCTGCCCGATTTTTCATCGGGCAACGCCTCCCCAAGGCTCGAAAACGGCCATTTTTCGCGCAAAATTGCTTCCTCTCCGTGAGCAAAATTTTCTGTGAAAGATTTTGACATTTTTTGTAAATTATTTTTGACATTTCTGTAGAATATTTTCAAACTATTGCGGTTGCCTCAAGGTCTATATGGACTTACCGCAAAGTGGTAACACTTTGCACTCGCGCGGGAACAAATGAGTTGCCGCCCTACAAATTTTTCATGGCCTCTTTTTTTCACACCGCGTTAAACCCTCGGCTACTATAAGCGTCAAACGATGGTCATGACTAGATTTACACTAACAATCATTTTGCTGCTTTCTGTACTGGGAGCCGCTGCACAAGGCGTGGTGAGAGGCCGCGTGGTAGACAAGCAGAGCGACGAAGCCCTGCCGTTCGTGAACGTGAAAGTGACCGACGCTGGCGGTCGCATAGCCGGCGGTGCCATCACCGACGCCAAGGGGCAGTTCAGCGTGGGCCAGCTGAAGGACGGCACGTACACGCTGCAGCTCTCGATGGTGGGCTACAAGACGGTGACGCGCCAGTTTCAGCTCACTCTGCAGAAGCGCACGCAGCACTACAACATGATTTATCTGGCCGAGGACCAGCACACGCTGAAGGAGGTGCAGGTGACGGGCCAGCGGTCGCAGATGAAGCTGGAGGTGGACCGCAAGACGTTCACCGTCGACGAGGTGCTGGCGGCAGCCGGTGGCTCGGTGAGCGACCTTTTAGAGAACATTCCGAGCGTGGAGGTGACCACCGACGGCGAGATTTCGCTGCGCGGCAGCACCAGCGTGGAGGTGTGGATCAATGGCAAGCAGAGCGGGCTGACGAGCGACAACCGCGGCGACATCCTGCAGCAGATTCCTGCCGAGAGCATCGAGCGCATCGAGGTCATCGACAACCCGTCGGCCAAATACTCGCCCGAGGGCACTGCCGGTATTATTAATATTGTGTTGAAGCGCGACCGCCGGGCGGGCTACTACGGCTCGGTGCAGACGGGCGCCAACCAGCAGGGCGGCTGGAACGTGGGCGGCAACATCAACTACAGCTCAAAGTGGGTCGACGCCTACGCCAACATCGGCTACCGCCGCCGCAAGGGCAAGGGCAGCAACGAGAGCGAGCAGCGCTACCGCGACGCCGAAAACGCACCCTTCAACAGCTATCAGGACAGCCATGGCGACAACAACAACCACGGCGGCGGACTCTTCACCCGTGCCGGACTGACCTTCCACCTCACGGACGACGACGACCTGTCGCTCAGCGGCATGATGATGCACGGCAACCGCTCGAACGACAACCTGACGACCTATGAATACGGCACCTTCGGCGCGCAGGGCAACCGCCAGGGCGACCGAGAGCTGAGGCGCCAGACCTGGGGCGACGGCAAAAACCACATGTACAACGGCGAGCTGGCCTTCACCCACAAGTTCGACGAGCAGGGCACCCACAAGCTCGATGCCTCGCTCTCGCACAACCGCTGGAGCAACGACGGCTCGAACGAATACCTGAACGACACAACATACGATTTTTTCCCGGCCAATGCTTATTCTTACGCCCCCCTCCTTACTCTCTCCGCCTACTCCTACCAGTATCGCCCACAGGAAATCAACAACCGCAACTGGGAGGCGAAGCTGGAATATGAGAACAAGGTGAGCGAGGCGCTGAAGCTGGAAGCTGGCTACAACGGGCGCTTCTCGCACGAGAACACGCCGCAGCAGAGCTTCGAGTATGCCTCGGAAGGACAGGCCGTGAGGCTCTCGCCCGACGACCCACGGCTGGCCGAGGACCCCTACTTCTACAACCGCTTCATCTACGACCTCGACGTGCACGCCCTCTACGCCACGGCCAACATGAAGTTCGGGCGCTTCGGCGTGATGGCCGGACTGCGTGGCGAATACTGGAAGGTGGACACCCGCAGCATCGACTACTACCAGCAGGAGGAGACGTTCAAGAAAGACTACTTCCAGCTGTTCCCCTCGCTCTTCCTGAACTACGAGCTGACGCCCACGACGCAGATTCAGCTGAACTACACACGACGGCTGCGCCGGCCCTGGGGCGGACAGCTGAACTCGTTCAAGAACACCCGCGACGCCTCGATGATTGAGTTCGGCAACCCGCTGCTCACGCCCGAATACACCAACGCCTTCTCGCTCAACTTCCTGAAGACCTGGGCCGAGCACACCCTCTCGCTGGGCACCTACTACCGCCCGACGACCGACGTGATGCAGCGCATACGCTACCAGGGCACCTACCAGGGACAGCCCACCATGTTCATGACCAACCTGAACGTGGCCAAGAGCCAGAGCGCCGGCGCAGAGCTCATCCTGAAGGACAAGCTGTGGCGCATCCTCGAACTGACGACGACGCTGAACGCCTACTACTACAACCTCGACGGCTTCCAGACCATCGTCGAGGGACAGAGCGTCAGCGGCGAGGGCAACGACAACTTCGCCTGGGACGCACGCCTGCTGGCCAGCGTCATCCTGCCCTACAACATCACCATCCAGGCCACGGGCAACTACCGCTCGCGCTCGGTCATCACGCAGGGCTACCGCCGCGCCAACGGCTCGCTCGACCTGGGCCTGCGCAAGACCTTCTTCAACAAGCAGCTGGCGCTGGCGCTGAACTGGCGCGACGTGTTCAACTCGAGGAAGTTCGAGAACTTCACCGAGGGCCCCACCTTCTGGCGCCACCAGAAGAACCACCGCGACCCGCGCATCAACCTGCAGCTGACGTGGAACTTCGGCAACATGATCCAGAAGAAGAAAGGCGACCGCGACGGCGACGAGGGGCAGGGCGGCGACGACCTGCAAGGCGGCGGCGACGACAACAACTTCGGCGGCTACGAGTAAGTAGCCGCCCTGTTTATGCCGGAAAATCCTAAAAACAACTTAAAATCCGACAAATAATGATATTTTTTGACGAATAATCGGGGTAGAATGGCTGATATTTGCGGAATTGTGCGTAAATTTGCACCCGATTTGTTTAAACAAGTACTGAATGAAACGATTTCCCATAAGGCTCTGTGCCCTACTGGCCTGTGTGGTGATGCTCACCTCGTGCCTCGGCAACGACGATGACAACAGCTCTGGCTATGGCGACACGGCCATCATCAGCTTCACGCTCGGCACGCTCAACAGATATACGGCAAGCGTCTCGACGAAGACGGGCAACGACACCATCATCAAGACCACGGTGACGGGCTCGACCTACAAGATGACCATCAACCAGCTGAGCCACGACATCTTCAACCCGAAGGAGCTGCCCGTGGGCACCGACGTGAAGCACGTGGTGTGCACCATCAACACGAAGAACAGCGGCGTGGTGGCCATACAGTCGATGACCAGCGACTCGCTGAGGTGGTACTCCAGCAACGACTCCATCGACTTCTCGCAGCCACGCGTGTTCCGCGTCATCTCGTCGGACGGCCTGGCCTACCGCGACTATACCGTGACGCTGAACGTCAGCGCCACCACCGGCGTCAGCTTCGCATGGGAGCTGGCAGGAACCATCGACGCTGGCGACATCACGACGAAGAAGCTGGTGGCCCGCGGCGACAGCATCAGCCTCACAGAGGCCGACGGCACCGTGGGAGCATCGGCTTACGAGCAATATGCCTTTGGCGACGACGGACTGCTGCAAAGCTCGCGCGACAATGGACAGACCTGGCAGGCCGAGAGCCTCGACGACGACAGCGCCCTGCTGCCGGCAGACGGGAAGACGGCCTGCGTGAACTGGGCATACGCCCCGGCCGACGACACCGACTACGTGCTGCTGGTGGGCACGCCCCGACAGGACGACGAGACCAGCATGCGCGTTTGGAGAAAGATTGTGTCCCAGGCAGGCGGCGGACAATGGGTCTACATGCCCTTCGACGACGCCAACCACTATCCCCTGCCCCGTCAGGAATGGATCAGCATGGCCTGCTATGACGGCTCGGTGTTCGCCATCGGAAGCGACATGGTGCTGCGCCAGTCGACCGACCAGGGCATCACCTGGCGGCAGAACTCCACCTACGACCTGCCCGCATCGCTCACTGGCGACCGCGTGCTGATGACCACCGACAAGCAGGAGCGCCTCTGGCTGCTCACCAGCACCGGCCAGCTGTGGCGAGGCTTTGCATCGAAGTGATGAGTGATAAGTGATAAGTGATAAGTGATAAGTGATGAGTGATAAGTGATGAACGGAGTGAAACACGGTCGGAGCAAGATGTGGACGGTGAAGGTGCTGATGGCACTTATCACTTTTCACTTATCACTCATCACCTCTCTGGCACAGGACGAGCCCGAATACCGCATGGAGATTGGCGGCGGACTGGGCCTGGCAGCCTACGAGGGCGACTTCAACGGCAAGGTGCTGAAGGGCATGCAGCCACGCCTGGCGCTGCTGGCAAAATACAAGATGAACCCGCGCATGGCGTGGGCGGCACAGCTGAGCACGGGCCAGCTGAAAGGCTCGTCGAAAGACGTGAAGACCTGGTACCCCGACCTGAGGGAGAACCCCGTGGACTTCAAGACCAGCGTGACCGACTTCACCGTGCGCTACGAATACAACTTCTGGCCCTTCGGCACGGGCAAGGAGTACCTGGGTGCACGGCCCCTGACACCGTTCATCGCCATGGGAGCAGGACTGGCTTTCGCCGGGAAGCCCAAGCTGACGGGAGGCCCTCAGCCCGCTGAGGCTGACTCACTGACGCTCTCGCTCACGCCCCGCGAGGCCCCCAAGAGCGTGGTGGCTGCCCAGGCACTGCTGGGCTTCGGCGTGAAGTACAAGTTGCGCAACCGCCTGAACCTGACCGCCGAGTGGGTGATGCACTTCACCGGCTCCGACCGCCTCGACGGCGTGAAGGACCCCTACGGCATCAAGAGCAGCGGCATCTTCAAGAACACCGACTGCTACAGCACACTGCAGGTATCGCTGACCTACGAGTTCTGGGAGAAGTGCAAAACCTGCCACAACGACAGAGACTAAAAAAACATTGAACGTTGAACATTGAAGATTTTTCATTATGATTAAGGACTTGGACATGACACGCATCCCCCAGCACATTGCCATCATCATGGACGGCAACGGGCGTTGGGCCACCAAGCGCGGACTGGACCGCAGCGAAGGACACAGAGCAGGCGTAGAGGCCGTGCGCCGCATCACCGCAGAGTGCACCCGCCTGGGCGTGAAATACCTCACGCTCTACACCTTCTCCACCGAGAACTGGAACAGGCCCGCCAACGAGGTCACCACGCTCATGGGGCTCGTCATCACCATGCTCGAAGACGAAATCTTCATGAAGAACAACGTGCGCTTCCGCGTCATCGGCGACGTGCAGCGACTGCCGGCCGACGTGCAGCAGAAGCTGCGCGAGACCGAGGAGCACACCGCCAAGAACTCGGCCATGACCGCCGTCGTGGCACTGAGCTACAGCAGCCGGTGGGAAATCGTCAAGGCCATGCAGGACATCATGCAGTACCACGACTTGGGCAAGGAGGAATACAGCGACTGGAAATACATCAACGAGGACATGATCAACAGGCACCTCGCCACCTACTTCATGCCCGACCCCGACCTGCTCATACGCACCGGAGGCGAGCTGCGCATCTCGAACTACCTGCTCTGGCAGATCGCCTACTCGGAGCTCTACTTCTGTGACACCTACTGGCCCGACTTCAGCGAGGAAGACCTGCACCTGGCCATCAAGAACTACCAGAGCCGCCAGCGCCGTTTCGGAAAGACCGAGGCACAGGTGGAGGGCGAGGCCAAGCCCATAAACGACAAATGACAAATGACAAACGCAAAGAATAACATGTGCTACTGTAGCAGCTGGAAGATAAAGAGGAGGAGCATGAGGGGAGAGTGCCGATGGCTGTCGGTGCTGGTCTTGTCATTGCTCATCTGCCATTTATCATTCAGTCCTGCCGGGGCACAGAACATCATCATGCGGCCCGACATCTCCTACGCCGGAACACCCCGCCAGGTGGAGATTGGCGGAATGACGGTGAAGGGCGTCACCGACTACGAGGACTACGTGCTCATCAACCTCTCAGGCCTCTCTATAGGACAACGCATCGACCTGCCCGGACAGGAGATTACCGAGGCCGTGAAGCGCTACTGGAAGCACGGCCTGTTCTCGAAGGTCAGCATCACCGCCGACAGCATCATCAACTCGAAGGTCTATCTCAGCATCAACCTCGCCCTCTGTCCGCGAATCTCCGACATCACCTACAGCGGCGTGAAGAAGAGCGAGCGCGAGGACCTGGACGCCAAACTCGGCATGGGCAAGGGCATGAGCCTGACGAAGAACCTCGTTGACCGCGCCAAGATTCTGGCCAAGAAATACTTCGACGACAAGGGCTACAAGAACGCCGAGGTGGAGATTACGCAGCACGACGACGTCACTGGCAAGAACCAGGTGGTGCTCGAAGTGAACATCGACAAGAAGGACAAGATGAAGGTGCGCAACATCGTGCTCGAAGGCAACGATCAGGTGGGCGACGCGAAAATCAAGGGCGGACTCTTCACCAAGGGCGCCCTGGGCAAGATTCACGAAGCCGGCAAGTTCCGGAATTTCTTCAAGGCCAAGAAGTTCACCCCAGAGCGCTATGCCGAGGCCAAGAAGTCGCTCATCGAGAAATACAACGAACTGGGTTTCCGCGACGCCACTGTCATCGAGGACTCCGTGTGGAACGAGGACGAGAAGCACGTGAACGTCTTCCTGAAGATTGAGGAAGGCAACAAATACTATCTGCGCGACGTCACCTGGGTGGGCAACACCGTGGTGCCTACCGAGGGCCTGGAGCGCACGCTGGCCATGAAGAAGGGCGACGTCTACAACCAGAAGTTGCTCAACAAGCGCCTGCTCACCGACGAGGACGGCGTGCACGACTACTATTATAACAATGGCTACGTGTTCTCGCAGATTGAACCTGCCGAGGTGAACATCGTGGGCGACAGCATCGACCTGGAAGTGCGCATCCTGGAAGGACCGCAGGCTCACCTGAACAACGTGAAGATCTTCGGTAACGACCGCCTCTACGAGGAGGTGGTGCGCCGCGAGCTGCGCACGAAGCCCGGCGACCTGTTCTCGAAGGAGGCGCTGATGCGCTCCTACCGTGATATTGCCTCAATGGGCTACTTCGACGCCGAGGCCATCAACCCCGACGTGAAGCCCGACGGCGAGAACGGCACCGTGAACATCAACTGGGAGCTGGAGCAGAAGTCGAACGACCAGCTGGAACTATCACTCGGATGGGGACAGACGGGTATCATCGGCCGCGTGGGCATCAAGTTCAACAACTTCTCGCTGCGCAACCTCTTAGGCAAGAACAAGCTGCACCGCGGCTTCCTGCCTGCCGGCGACGGCGAGCAGGTGGGCCTGAGCTACCAGACCAATGGCCGCTACTACTCCTCACTCTCTGCCAGCTACGGCACGGGATGGTTCGGCGGCAAGCGACCCAACGCCCTCAACGTCGGCGTCTACTACTCAAAGCAGAGCGACGTGTCGAGCAACTACTATAACTCGGCCTACATGAACTCCCTGCAGTACATGTATTCCGGCTATGGCTACTACAACAACTACGGCTATTACAACAACTACGAGTCGTTCCTCGACGACGACAAGTACGTGAAGCTGCTCGGCGTATCACTCGGATGGGGTAAGCGCCTCCGCTGGCCCGATGACTACTTCCACTTCCAGGCCACCCTGGCCTACCAGCGCTACATGCTGAAGGACTGGCAGTACTTCCTCATCACCAACGGTAACTGCAACAACCTGAACCTCTCGCTGGCACTCACCCGTGCCTCTACCGACAACCCGCTCTTCCCCCGCAAGGGCTCGGAGTTTGAACTCAGCGTGACGCTCACGCCGCCCTGGTCGCTCTTCGACAACAAGGACTACAAGAACCTGGCCACCTGGAACACCTACTACAACGACTACGACCGCTTCCAGAACGAGCAGCGCGAGAAGTACCGCTGGGTGGAATACCACAAGTGGAAGTTCAAGACCCGCACCTTCACCGCCCTCACCAGCGGACAGAAGTGCTTCGTGCTGATGACGCGTGTGGAGATGGGACTGCTGGGCTCCTACAACAAAAACAAGAAGTCGCCCTTCGAGACCTTCTACGTGGGTGGCGACGGCATGAGCGGCTACAGCACCAGCTACGCCGAGGAGACCATCGGCCTTCGCGGCTACGAGAACGGTTCGCTCTCGCTCTCGGCTAACGCGCTGAGCAACGAGCGCACGCCCGGCCGCTACAGCAGCTACGACGCCTACGCTTACGACCGCTTCACGCTCGAACTGCGCTATCCTTTCATGCTGGGCAACACCACCATCTACGGACTCGGATTCCTCGAGGGCGGTAACGCCTGGGCCAGCGCCAAGGACTTCAACCCCTTCGACATGAAGCGCTCCGCCGGTTTCGGCGTGCGCATCTTTCTGCCTATGGTCGGACTGATGGGTATCGACTGGGCCTACGGCTTCGACAGCGTCTACCAGGGCCAGAGCGGATGGCGCAAGGGCGGCTCGCAGTTCCACTTCATCCTGGGACAGGAGTTCTGACGGCCTTCGGCCTAAACAACAAATGATAAATAATAAATGAATGACAATTGCCGAAAAGGAGCGGCATCACAAACTATGAAGATGAAAAGAACAATAACAAAAATGATGAATAACAGATGGATGATGGTGCTGGCATTATCATTTATCATTTGCCATTTATCATTTAGCGAAGCGCAGGCGCAGAAGTTTGCCCTGGTCGACATGGACTACGTCTTCAAGAACATTCCGGCCTACGAGCGTGCCAACGAGCAGCTTTCGCAGGTGTCGAAGAAGTGGCAGGCCGAGATTGACGCCCTCACCACCGAGGCGCAGACCATGTACAAGAACTACCAGAACGAGGTGGTGTTCCTCTCTGCTGAGCAGAAGAAAGCCCGCCAGGACGCCATCATGGAGAAGGAGAAGCAGGCCAGCGACCTGAAGCGCCAGTACTTCGGCCCCGAGGGTGAGCTCTTCAAGAAGCGCACCGCCCTGATGAACCCCATCCAGGAGGAAGTCTACAACGCCGTGAAGGACGTGGCTGACCTGCGCGGCTATCAGCTGGTCCTCGACCGCGCCAGCGACACTGGCATCATCTTCGGCTCGCCCAAGATTGACATCAGCGACGAGGTGCTCCGCAAGCTGGGCTACTCGAATTAAGAGGCGCCACCACGACATGGCGAAATAGCGTCCCGACGATATAACGCTATGCCGTCATGCCGATATAACGGAAAAAATCACGAAATAACAATAACAACAACAGCAATGAAAAAGTTTATCATCTGCGCCCTGTGCGCAATCTGCGGCTTCACCACCGCATCGGCCCAGAAGTTTGGCCACGTCAACACCCAGGAAATCATTCAGGCCATGCCGGAGTTTGCCACCGCCCGCGGCGAGATCGAGAAGCTCACGCAGCAGTATGAGGCCGACCTGAAGCAGATGCAGGACGAGCTCCAGAAGAAGGCCGAGGCCTTCGAGAAGGAAGAGGCCACCCTGCCCGACAACATCAAGCAGCGCCGCAACCAGGAGCTGCAGGACCTCTATCAGCGCATCCAGCAGACCTATCAGGACAACCAGCAGGCACTGGCACAGGCTCAGCAGGAGAAGATGCAGGCCATCACCTCCAAGGTAGTCGATGCCATCAAGGTCATCGGACAGGAGGGCAGCTACGTCTACATCATGGAGATGGGTGCAGGCATTCCCTACATCAGCACCACGCTCTCCACCGACGTCACCGCTCAGGTGAAGGCCAAGCTGGGACTGAAATAGGCGGACTTCGACCTAAATGATAAATGATAAATGATAGCAATGAAGCAAAAAGGAACAAACGTTATGAATAGTAGCATCTCTAAGAGAAGAAGCCTTTTGGTTCTGGCTTTATCGTTTATCATTTATCATTTATCATTTAGCCCCGCAGGGGCGCAGACCTTCATCGGCTATCTCAGCTACGACAGCGTCCTCGTCAGCATACCGCAATATACCCTTGTGGAAAACCAGATGGACACGCTGCGACAGGCCTACCAGACGGAGCTAAAGCGCGTCGAGGACGATTTTAACCAGAAGTACGAGGCCTTCCTCGATGGTCGCAAGGACTTCCCCCGCACCATCCTGCTGAAACGGCAGACCGAGCTGCAACAGTTGCTGCAGCGCAATGTCGAGTTCAAGGAGCAGAGCCTGAAAGAGCTACAGCAGGCCCGCACCGACGCCCTCGCCCCCCTGCGCCAGCGGCTCAGCGAGGCCATTGCCGCCGTGGCACGCCAGCACCAGCTGGCCGTGGTCGTCAACACCGACTCCAACGCCTGTCCCTTCATCGACCCCGACTTCTCCATCGACATCACACAGGAAGTGATGAAAGTGATAAGTGATAAATGATGAGTGATGAGTGAGGGTCCCATCGGCATCTTCGACAGTGGCTACGGCGGACTCACCATCCTTGAAGCCATCCGCCAGCAACTTCCCCAGTACGACTATCTCTATTTGGGCGACAATGCCCGTGCTCCCTATGGGCCGCGCTCCTTCGGCGTGGTCTACGAGTTCACGCGCCAGGCCGTCAGCCGGCTCTTCCAGATGGGTTGCCACCTCGTCATCCTGGCCTGCAACACCGCCTCCGCCAAGGCCCTGCGCACCATCCAGCAGCACGACCTTCCCCTGTGGGACCCTGAGCGTCGCGTCCTCGGCATCATCCGCCCCACGGCAGAGGTCATCGGAGGCCTCACCCGCAGCCGCCACGTGGGCATTCTCGCCACCGAGGGCACCATCAAGAGCCACAGCTACCGCATGGAGATAGAGAAGCTCCACCCCGACATCACCGTCACCGGCCAGGCCTGTCCGCTATGGGTGCCCCTGGTAGAATACAACGAGGCCCAGTCTGCTGGTGCCGACTTCTTCGTTGAGAAGTACATCCACCAGCTCATCGATGCCGACCCGCTCATCGATGCCGCCATCCTCGCCTGCACACACTATCCCCTCCTCCTCCAGAAAATCAGCCGCTACATGCCCCAGACGGTCACCATTGTGGCCCAGGGAGCCTATGTAGCCCGTTCGCTCGACGACTACCTGCATCGCCACCCCGACATGGAGCAGCGCTGTTCCAAGGGCGGCACCACCCGCTACCTCACTACCGAAGACCCCACGAAGTTCAGCCAGCAGGCCCACCTCTTCCTCGGCGGCGAAGACGTCATGGCCGAGGGCATCACCCTGGCATAGCTACAGGAAGAACACGGCCTCCGGCCCCATGTTGAGCAGCAGGTCGAGGATGCTGAGATTGGGCAGGAAGCCGAGGCGTTGGGAGAATACCTGATAGTAGGGACGGGGCTGGAAGTCAGTATCAGGAAGAGGGTGCTTGGGACTGATGACATGGCGGAAGTCGACAAGGGAGGCAGTGGAGGTTACTTGACTGGCCGTGATGCGAGGGTCGTCGGTCTTTGCGTAATCTACTGTATCTGAAAAACGCGGGTCATCGGTCTTCACGTATTCTGTTGTGTTTGTAACGTGAAGACGCAGGTCCAGCAGCTCACACATCTTTTGCATAATCGCCTCGTTGAAGTCAAGGAGGCGCTCCCACCGGCACTCGGTGAAAAAGGGTCGCAGGTCGTCCTCATAATATTCCAGGAAAGGAGAGTCGCCATAGGCCGAAGTGATGGCCTGCCAGTGGAGATGTCGCCAGTTGCCGTGGTCGCTGATGCGTAGCTGGCTGATGTCGGCCTGTTCGCGGTCGTGGACCACGGGCACGGTAAGCGCCTGCGTTCCCTGCGCCGTGGCGATGATGCAGCGGTTGCGATAGGTCTGCTTGACGAACGACTCATGGGCCTCTATCACGACGCTGGGATAGCGAAAGAGCTTCTGGTACCACTGCACGGGTCCGAAGTAGGTGGTGGAGAGGAGGGGAACGCGGGAAGGCTGGCTGTTCTGGGGCATTGAAGAGAGGGGGAGTTAGCCCATAGGTGTCATAGGGCGAGGAGGAAGCGTGCGCCGTCCCATCCCCGCCAGAGCGGCTGGGTGGTGTCGTGGCTGAAGACGATGGCGGTGGCACGGCCAATGATGAACTGTTCGGGTATGGGGCCGAGGATGCGCGAGTCGGTGGGGTTCTCGGTGCTGAGGGCCTCCATCCAGTAGTGGTCGGCGTTGGCACAGTTCACCAGTCCGGGCACAATGGTGATGTTGCCGTCGGGCTGGTGGATGGTGTCGCCGGGCAGGGCCTTGCAGCGGCAGATGAGCACCTGGCTGTCATCCTTCGGGTTCTCGAAGGCCACGAGGTCGCCGCGGCTGATGGGTCGACGCCCTATGCGGCCATAGCTGAAGAGCCCCTCGCCGCCACCGACGCGCAGGCCGTAGCTCCAGCGGTTCACCAGCACGCGGTCGCCACGGTGGAACACGGGGCTGAGGCCTTCGCCCTCGACGGTGCAGATGGTGAATGCCAGTGCCCTGAAGCAGAGCATCAGCACAAGCGCCACGAGGAGGGCGAGGAGGAATTTAGCGGTCTTCAGCATTGGTCGTTGGTGGGGCTGCAACGCTGTTGCAGCATAGGAATACAGGGGGTTGGGGAACAGCTTTTTGGGGACAGGGCTACTTGATGTTATCGACGAAACGGAACAGACGGCTCCAGCGAATGCCGCCGGAGAAGAGCCCGCGGTCGGGGTCGCTGCTGAACCAGATGAAGATGGGCTTGCCCACGATGTGGTCCTCGGGCACGAAGCCCCAGTAACGCGAGTCGGCCGAGTTGTGGCGGTTGTCGCCCATCATCCAGTAGTAGTCGAGCTTGAAGGTGTACTTCGTGCTCTCCTTCCCGTTGATGAAAATCTTTCCGTCCTTCACTTCCAGCTTGTTGCCCTCGTAGGCCCGGATGGGTCGCTCGTAGACGGGCAGGTTCTCCAGCGTGAGGTCGATGCTCTGTCCCTTCTTCGGAATCCAGATGGGTCCGTAGTTGTCGCGCGTCCAGTGCATGTTGCCGTTCTGGGGGTACACCTTGCGCCAGTCGCCGGCGGGCGGTGTGGTGTTCAGTGCCACGCTCTCCACCAGGTCGGTGCGCTTCTCCAACGCGGCCTTGGCGGCCTTCGTCAGCGGCATCGACTCCACGACGGTGCGGCGGTTGAAGCGGATGTCGTCGCCCTGCGAGCCCTTGGGATAGCCCAGGTCTTCGCAGGTAATGCCCTGCTCCTCCATGAAGTCGTCGGTGAGGACGGCGCCTTCGCGGAAGACGACGGTGTGGGCATACTGCACGAGGTCGGGCTCCTTGTTGGCCTTGCCGTCGAGGTAGATGATGCGGTCCTTTATCTGCAGCGTCTGTCCGGGCAGTCCCACGCAGCGCTTCACGTAGTTCTCGCGGCGGTCGGTAGGACGGGTGTCGATGTCGCCGAACTGTCGCCAGTTGTTCTGTACGGCAGCCTTGCCGCTGGCATATATCTGACTGAAGAAGGTGAGCCGCTCCTGGGCGGAAATGGAGTCGAGCAGCTGCTCCATGTTCTCAGGCATGCCGTAGGCCTGCTCATAGGCCTGATAGCCCAGGTCGTAGCACAGGTCGTAGTAGTAGGTCTGATAGGGCTGCTCGGTGCAGATGGTGTCACCGGCGGGGTAGTTGAACACCACGATGTCGTTCAGCTGCACGGTGCCCAGTCCCTTCACGCGGCGATAGTCCCAGTGGGGCCACTCGATGTAGCTCTTGATGCCGCCTACGGGCAGCGTGTGCTGAGTCAGGGGCACGGTGAGCGGCGTCTGCGGGATGCGGGGGCCGTAGCTCAGCTTCGAGACGAAGAGGTAGTCGCCGGTGAGCAGCGACTTCTCGAGCGAGCTGGAGGGGATGACATAGTTCTGGAAGAAGAACTGGTTGATGAAGTAGACGGCGACGAGGGCGAAGACGATGGCATCGACCCACGACATGACGAAGCGCACGGGGCCTTCGCTCTCCTTCCACCACTGCCAGTTGATTTTCTTCGAGATATAGGCGTCGTAGATGAAGGGCACGACAATCAGTCCGAGCCACGACTTCAGCCAGTAGAGGAACAGCAGGTAGAGCACGAGCACGATGGCGAACTTTGCCCATTGCCACTTCATGTTCAGCGGCTTCTTTTCTTTTGCTTTCATTTTTAGATAGGTGGTCGGTTAGAACTTAAACATGTCGCTGATGGTGAGCAGGCCCTGGTGGTCCTTGGTGTACTCGGCAGCGAGCACGGCACCGAGGGCGAATCCCCGGCGCGAGTGGGCCGAGTGGCTGATGGTGATGATGTCGGCATCGCTGTCGTAGCGCACGGTGTGTATGCCGGGCACCTCGCCCCGGCGGATGTGGTCGATGCGCAGCAGCGAGGGGTCGGTGGTGTCCTCGGCCCAGGCCGTCTTGCGGTCGATGGCCTCCACGATCTCCTCGCCCAGCGTGATGGCCGTGCCGCTGGGGTGGTCGAGCTTGTGCACGTGGTGGGTCTCCTCCAGCTCCACGTCGTACTGCGGGAACTGGTTCATGATGCGTGCCAGATAGCGGTTCACGGCAGAGAAGATGGCCACGCCGATGCTGAAGTTCGAGGCCCAGAAGAGCGTCTGCCCCTGGCGCACCTGCTCCAGCACGTCGGCCTCGTGGTCCTTCTTCCAGCCAGTGCTGCCGCTCACCACCTTCACGCCGCGCTGCCAGCACTTCAGGTAGTTGCCGAAGGCAGCGGTGGGCGAGGTGAACTCGATGGCCACGTCGGCAGTGGCGAAGCGGTCGCTGTCGAACTCCTCGGGGTTATCAATGTCAATGATACTCACAATCTCATGACCACGGCTGCGGGCTATCTCTTCAATCATTTTGCCCATCTTGCCGTAGCCTATTAAAGCTATTTTCATCTTAATACGTATTAAAAACGCTGCAAAGGTAAGAAAAAAACGGCACATAGCGGCGAATAAAAGCATAAAAAATGGTAATAACACTGAAGCTGACCCGAAAAAGTCAATATTTTTCACAAAAAATTTGCTCCACGGCGGCGAAGCATTCTGGAGCGAAAAATGGCCGTTTTCGAGCCTTGGGGAGGCATTGCCCGATGAAAAATCGGAGCGCAAAAGGCGAAAATTTGCACACAGGCCCCACTTTTGTGCAGGTTTTTCGCTCAAATTTTGCCCCTTTTCGCGTTTTTGTAAGCACGCCAAATTTTCTAAAGTCAAGGCCAAATTTTCAAAAGTCGTTGACTTTTTATTCTCAACGAAGCCCCATTTTTGCAAAAATCAGAACAACCCACTGACAATCAACCATTTAGCAAAACCTCAAAAAACGGGCTTTTTTTCGTCCAAAAGTTTTTTCGTGGAGAATTTTCAAAATATGGAGGCCAAAAATGGCCATTTTGTCAACTTTGTTCAAAAAAAACTGAAGGTAAAAAGTAGCCTAAGATTTCGTGTTTTTTACAAAGGAGCGCAGCGGCCCCACACTGTCCGACGAGTTCAGATTTTTAATACGCCGTGTGTGGATTTTTGCGGATTGTTTCGTTTATTTTGAAAATATGTCGTAATTTTGCACAGACAATAACGCTACACATGGAAGAGCTGCTTCATTATGTCTGGAAACACCGGCTGCTGCCGCTGGGCCCGCTGCTCACCACCGACGGGCGCGAGGTGGAAGTCATCGACCCCGGCCTACACAACCGCAACGCCGGGCCCGACTTCTTCAACGCGAAGGTACGGCTGGGCGGCACGCTGTGGGTGGGCAACGTGGAGATTCACCAGCGCTCTGCCGACTGGTATCAGCACGGCCACGACCGCGACGCGCGCTACAACAACGTGGTGCTGCACGTGACGGGCCTGGCCGATGCCGACGTGCTCACCGAGGACGGCCACTACCTGCCGCAGCTGGTGCTGCACGTGCCCGACGACGTGAAGGAGCACTACGAGGAGCTGCTGCACACCGACAAATATCCGCCCTGCTACAAGATCATCGCCGACCTGAGCCCGCTGCTGGTGCACGCGTGGATGGCTGCCCTGCAGACGGAGCGCTTAGAGCAGAAGACGCAGGCCATCAGCCAGCGTGCCCTCCAGGCCGACGGCTCGTGGGAGGACGCCTACTTCCAGACGCTGGCGCGCAACTTCGGCTTCGGCATCAACGGCGACGCCTTCGAGCAGTGGGCGCGTGCCGTGCCGCTGAGCGCCGTGGGCAAGCACCGCGACGACCTGTTCCAGGTGGAGGCCATCTTCATGGGCCAGGCCGGACTGCTGCAGCCCGAGAGCGTGCCCGAGCGCTACCGGGCCGACGCGCTGGCCGAGGGCTACTTCGCCCGCCTGCGCAACGAGTATCTCTACTTACAGCATAAGTTCCAGCTGCAACCCATCGACCATGCGCTGTGGCGCTTCCTGCGGCTCAGGCCCCAGAACTTCCCCCACATCCGCATCGCCCAGCTGGCCACGCTCTACTATGAGCGGCGCACCAGCCTGAGCGCGCTCATCGAGTGCCGCGACGTGGAGGCGCTGCGCCAGCTGCTGGCCACCCACGTGACGCCCTACTGGGAGACCCACTACACCTTCGGCTCGGAGAGCACGAAGAGCAGCAAGCAGCTGTCGAAGGCATCGGCCGACCTCCTCATCATCAACACCGCCATCCCCATGCTCTTCGCCGTGGGGCGCCACCGCCAGAAGGAGGAGCTGTGCGACCGTGCCTTCGACCTGCTGGAGCAGATGCGTGCCGAGAAGAACCACATCATCACCATGTGGCAGGAGTGCGGGCTGCCCGTGAGGAACGCCGGCGACTCGCAGGCCCTCATCCAGCTGAAGCGCGAATACTGCGACCGCAAGGACTGCCTGCGCTGCCGCTTCGGATATGAGTATCTGCGCGCTTCGCGCTAAATGATAAATGATAAATAAAAATATGATGAAATACCACTTTGAAACCCGCATGGAGGTGCGCGACTACGAATGCGACATCGAGGGCATCGTGAACAACGCCCAGTATGTGCACTACTGCGAGCACACCCGCCATCTGTTCCTCAAGGAATGCGGCCTCAGCTTCGCCGAGATGCACCAGAAGGGCGTCGACGCCGTGGTGGCCCGCATGCAGCTGCAATACAAGATTCCGCTGCGACCCGACGATGTGTTCATCTCGCGCCTAAGACTCGAGAAGGAGCGCATCAAGTACGTGTTCTACCAGGACATCTACCGCGCCAGCGACGAGCAGCTCTGCTTCCGTGGGAAGATTGAGCTGGTGTGCCTGATAAACGGCCAGCTGGGCCATAGCGAGGACTACGACCGCGCCTTCCAGAAATACATCGGGCAGCCATGAGCCAGGAAGAGATTCTCTACACGATGGCCCTCACCCGCATGACGGGCATCAGCCTCGGCACCGCCCTCCACCTCTACAGGCAGATAGGCAGCGCCAAGGCGGTCTACGACCATCGTGGCGACATCGGCGACGTGCTGCCCGACGGCACGTCGCGCCTCGCCGAGGCCCTGCGCGACTGGAGCCTGCCGCTGGCCCGCGCCGAGCAGGAGATGGCCTTCGTGCAGAAGCACAGCATCGGCTGTCTATGCCTGAACGATGCCGACTATCCGCAGCGGCTCGCCACCACCCCCGACGCACCCCTGCTGCTCTTCTACATGGGCTCGGCGCAGCTGAACCAGCAGCGCGTCGTCAGCATCGTGGGAACGCGCCATGCCACCGTCTATGGGCAGGACCTCATACGCCGCTTCATCGCCGACCTGCAACAGCTTTGTCCGCAGGTGCTCATCGTCAGCGGACTGGCCTACGGCGTCGACATCTGCGCCCACCGGCAGGCACTCGCCGCTGGCTTCGACACCGTCGGCGTGCTGGCCCACGGCCTCGACGACCTCTACCCTCCCCGACACCGCGACACTGCCAAGCAGATGCTCACGCAGGGTGGCCTGCTGACGGAATATATGTCGGAGACACGGGCCGACAAGCGCAACTTCGTGCGCCGCAACCGCATCGTGGCGGGCATGGCCGATGCCACCATCCTCGTGGAGAGCGCGGCCAAGGGCGGCGGCCTCATCACCGCCCACATCGCCCAGGACTACGACCGCAGCGTCTTCGCCTTCCCCGGAGCCGTGGGAGCGCCCTACAGCGAGGGGTGCAACAACCTCATCCGCGACAATGGCGCCGCCCTCATCACCTCGGCCCAGGACTTCGTGACAGCCATGGGCTGGCAGACCGACCAACAGCTGCTGCAAGCCAAGAGCGAGGGCATCGAGCGCTCGCTATTCCCCGACCTCAGCCCCGAGGAGCAGGCCGTCGTGCAGGCACTCAGCACCGCCGGCGACTTGCAGCAGAATTTCCTCGCCGTGAAGACCAACATCCCCATCGGCCAGCTCACCGCCCTGCTCTTCCAGCTGGAGATGAAGGGCGTGGTGCGACCCCTGGCCGGCGGCACCTATCATCTGCTTTCCTAACCTCTTCCCACCCACATGACACTCCGACGACTTCTACTTCTTGCGCTGCTGGCACTTCCGCTGCTATGCTCAGCCCAGCTTGGCGATGCCAAATGGATTGGCAACGACGACCCCGTGCTCTATGCACCCTATCTTTCCCAGTTCCGCATCAGCTGGCAGCTGCAGCTCGACCAGCAGAGCCAGTCGACGAAGGCGGCGGTGCTCTTTGGCGGCAACGACCCCAGGCTGATGCAGCGCCACCTGAACATCCTCGGCGTGGAGAACGGGCGCAACGAGTCGTACATCAAGCTGGAGCTGGACGCCGCCGCCCGTCGCCTCGACGTCTTCCGCGTCGGCTACACCACGAAGGGCACGGAGCGCATAGCATCGTATGACGTGCCGCTGCAGAGCGTCTATGCGCCCCACACCGTCGAGGCGGCCTGCTGTCTGGGCAGCGCCGAGCTCACCTTCGACGGCCATCGGCTGGGGCGCGTGGTGCTCAACCCCATCGGCGATGGCGGCGACTACATCTGTTTCCCGCAGCTGTGCGACGTCGGCTACGAGATGGCCCCCGGCCAGCAGGCCACGCTGCTGCGGGTGGCCGTCAGCAACTATCGCTCGCCTCATGCCCTGCTCTACGAAGACGCCGTCGCCCGGCGCATCGGCCAGCCGGGCACCGCAGCGGTGAAGGTGCTGAGCGACCCCAGCCACGGCAGCATGCCCACCCTGCGCCGCCAGTTCACACTGAAGTCCAAGCCCGTCAGCTCCGCCACCCTCACGGCCACGGCACGCGGCATCTACACAGCCACGCTCAACGGCCAGCGCGTCGGCGACGAGTACTTCGCTCCCGGTGCCTCGCAGTATAACAGAAGTCACTACTATCAGGTCTACGACCTCGCCCCGCTGCTGCAGACCCGCAACACGCTCGACGTACACCTGGCCGAGGGCTGGTGGGCCGGTGCCCTCACCTTCACGGGCAACTGGAACTTCTACGGCGACCAGCTGGCCTTCCTCGCCCGCATCAAGGTGTGCTATGCCGACGGCGACTCCACCGTCGTCACCACCCAGCCCGGCCAATGGCTCGCGTCGACGCAGTCTAAGATAAGATATGCCAGCATGTTCCAGGGCGAGGTCTACGACAACACCGCCGCCGACACACGCTGGAAGGCAGCGCAGGAGATGACGCTCGAAGGCCATCTGCCCAGCGAAGGAGGCGGCACGCAGCCCCGCGTCGACGACTACTCCCACTTCCGCCTGCTCCCCGCCACCACGGGCGTTCACCGCCACACCACGCTACAGGCGCAAAGCGTCAGCGAGGTGCGGCCCCACGTCTACGTCTACGACATGGGGCAGAACATGGCCGGCATTCCCCGCATCACCCTCAGCAGTATGCGACGCGGCCAGCGGCTCACCTTCCGCTATGCCGAGGTGCTCTATCCCGACCTGCCCGCCTATGCTGGCAAGGCCGGCACCATGATGCTCGAGAACATCCGCGCCGCCATGGCCCAGGATGTCTACATCGCCAGCGGCAGCGGTGACGAGACGTTTATCCCCGAGCAGACGCTCCACGGCTATCGCTATCTGGAAATCAGCGGCCTCGACCGCCCCCTGCCCCTGACCGCCGTCGAAGGTATCGTGCTGAGCAGCGTCGAGCGCTTCACCGCCGCCTTCGAGTGCAGCAACCCGCTGGTCAACCGCCTCTGGCAGAACATCGAGTGGTCGATGCTGGCCAACTTCATCAGCATTCCCACCGACTGCCCGCAGCGCAACGAGCGCATGGGCTGGAGTGGCGACATCAGCGTCTTTTCACGCACGGCCGTCATGCTCGCCAACGTCGATGACTTCCTGCGCAAACACCTGCAAGCCATGCGCGACGTGCAGACCCCCGAGGGCCGCATGCCCGACATCGCCCCCGTGGGCGGCGGCTTCGGCGGACTGCTCTGGGGCAGCGCCGGCATCACCGTTCCCTGGGAGTGCTGGCTGCAATATGCCGACACGGCTGTCCTCGCCGAGCACTACGAAGCCATGAAGCGCTACATCGACTATATCGACGCCCACTATTTCGACGTCGCCACGGGACTGCTCGTGCAGGAGCGGGCCTGGGGCGACCTGGGCGACTGGCTGGGGCTGGAAGACGGAAAGAACGACAAGACGCTGCTCTTCGAGGCCTACTACATCTACGACCTGGACATCATGCAGAAGACGGCACGCCTGCTGGGCCACACGGCTGACGCCCAGCGCTATGCCCAGCGACGCGACGAGCGCAGGCAGTTCTTCATCGACACCTACATCGACCCGCTGACGGGCCGCACCCGCTTCTCGGCCTTCAGGCCTGAACGCCAGGGACAGCCTATCGACATTCAGGGTTCCTACGTGCTGCCGCTGGCCTTCGGCATCGTCGAGGGCGACCTGCGCCAGCAGCTGGCCGATGCCCTCGTGGCTACCATCGAGCGCGAGAACACCACCGACGACGGCACCCGCTGCCCACCCTACTCGCTGATGACGGGCTTCATCACCACCTCATGGATCAGCCGCGTACTCAGCGACTGTGGCCGCAGCGACGTGGCCTACCGTCTGCTGCAGCAACAGTCCTATCCCTCGTGGCTCTATCCCGTCACCCAGGGCGCCACCACCATCTGGGAGCGCCTGAACTCCTACACCCACACGGCGGGCTTCGGGGGCAACAACTCCATGAATTCCTTCAACCACTATTCCTTCGGCGCCGTGGGCCAGTGGCTCATCAACCGCTGCATAGGCATCGAGCGCGACGAGGCAGCTCCCGGCTACCGCCATTTCGTGCTCCGACCGGAGCCTGACCCCACACGGCAGATGACCTTCGCCCGCGGACATCTCGACACCGCCTTCGGACGCATCGAGAGCAGCTGGCAGCTGAACGCCGACGGCACCGCCGACTACGGGTTCACCATCCCGCAGGGCACGTCGGCCACGCTTTTGCTGCCCGGCATGCCACCCCGCGAGCTGGCCGAAGGAAGCTACCACCTGAAAAGCAGCATAAAGCCATGAAGCAACCTGCTATACAACTGCCCGAGGAGGGCCTCGACCGCGTGCTGCTGCACGCCTGCTGCGCCCCGTGCAGCAGCGCCATCGTGGAGTGGATGCTGCAGCACGGCGTGCGCCCCACCATCTTCTACTACAACCCGAACATCTTCCCCCGCGAGGAGTACGACATCCGCAAGAACGAGAGCAAGCGCCACGCCGAGAGCCTCGGCATCACGTGGATTGACGGCGACTACGACCACGACGCATGGCGCTGCGGCGTAGCGGGCCTGGAGCACGAACCCGAGCGTGGAGCCCGCTGCCAGCAGTGCTTCACCCTGCGGCTGCTGGCCACGGCCCGTAAGGCGCAAGAGCTGGGCCTGCGCTACTTCACCACCACGCTGGCCTCGTCGCGCTGGAAGAGCCTGGAGCAAATCACCGCCGCCGGGCTGGCCGCCGAGCAGGCCGTCGCCGGCACCCGCTTCTGGGCCCAGAACTGGCGCAAGGGAGGCCTCACCGACCGCCGTGCCCAGCTGCTGCGCCAATACGGCTTCTACAACCAGCAATACTGCGGCTGCGAGTTCAGCATCAGATGAATCTACTAACAACAAACGATATGAAAAAACTACTACTCATTGCCTTCGTCCTGCTCTCTGCCGTCGTCGGAGCCGGAGCCGCCAAGAAGGTGCACACGCTGGGCGACTCGACCATGGCGCCCTACGACGAACAGGCCACCGTGACCCGTGGCTGGGGCATGTACTTCGGACAGTTCCTCACCAACGGCTGGACTGCCATCAACTACGCCCGTGGAGGCCGCGACACCTACACCGGCTACAGCGAGCTGTGGCAGACGGCGAAGAAGCAGGTGACCGAGGGCGACTACGTCATCATTCAGTTTGCCCACAACGACGAGCAGCACAACGGCATGGACGGCCACCAGCTGAAGGCCTACTACGAGCGCATCGGCGACCAGGCACAGGCCGACGCCGTGGACCTGCGAGGCAGCATTCCCTCGACCACCTACAAGGAGAACCTGCGCAAGCTGGCCCAGGAGGTGCTGGACAAGGGCGCCCACCCCGTCTTCGTGGGAGCCGCCTGCCGCAGCTACTTCACTGGCAACAAGATTCGCCGCAACGGTCGCCACGACCTGGGCGACAGCTTCTCCGTGCTCACCGACAATGGGCCCACCTCGGGCCACAAGCTGCCGGAGACCGACCACACGATGGACTACACCTACCAGATGCAACAGCTCGCACAGGAGATGCAGCTGCCCTTCATCAACCTGACGCAGGCCACCGCCGACCTCTACGAGAGCTACGGACCCACGAAGTGCAACGCCCTGCTCTTCGACGGACAGGGCTCCACCCACTTCAACACCACCGGCGCCCTGCTCGTGGCTCGCACCTGCGCTCAGCTGATGAAGGACGCCGGACTGCTGGCCGATGACATCGTAATACCCACCGACCTGAACGTCTCGCCCCTCGACGGCGACTTCGGCCAGGCCTACCGCGGACAGACGCTGCAAAAGGAATACACGCTGAGCGGCTTCGGCCTGCAGCCCGAGAGCGGCACCGTGAGCATCAGCTGCACCGACGGCCTGCAGCTCAGCACCGACAAGACCAGCTGGGGCAGCACCCTCAGCGTGGGCTATCAGGCCGCCACGCTCATACAGACCTTCTATGCCCAGCTGACGCTCGCCGAGCCAGGCATCACCACGGGCACCATCACCATCACGCAGGGCGACCGCGTCGTCACCATCCCCGTCACTGCCACCGCCGTAGTACTCGAAGGCGGCACGGAGGTGAAGGCCTTCTGGCGCTTAGAGAGCGACGACAGCTACACCCTCGACGGCCCCGCCACCGTGGTGCCGCAGTCGTGGACAGGCATGTACGTGCAGCGCTACTCCGCCCCGAACGCCAACACCACCTGGCCGGAGTGGACGGGCTACGACGCTCAGCGCAAGACGCAGCGCAACCTGCTCAGCGGCGATGCCTGGCCAGCCGACGAAATCGACGACAACCCCGGGCGCTACATCCAGTGGGGCATCCAGCCCGCCAAGGGCACCACGCTCAGCATCGACGAGCTCAGCCTCTTCGTCTGCGGCTGCGGTGGCAACGGCATGTGCTCGCACATCTACTACAGCACCGACGGCTTCGAGACGCGCACCACCATCTTCGAGATGAAGAAGATGCCAGCCAACAGCATGCAGTACGTCAAGGCGCAGCCCGTCGTCACCCTCAGCGAGGGCCAGCAGCTGCTCATCCGTGTCTATCCCTGGTACAACGGTGCCGCCACGGGCAAGACCATCTGTCTCTCCGACCTCCTTATCCACGGCATGGCCAAGGACGTCTCTGCCGGCATCGAGTCATCCACCCTGCCCGAAGCCTCGTCCACACACTACTACGACCTGCTGGGCCGTCGCCAGAGCACCCCGCTGCCGGGCCTCAGCATCGTCCGCCACGCCGACGGCACCGCAGCCACGGTTTTTCGCCACGCGAAATAGTTTCATCAGCAGAAGCAACCACTCCCCTCTCTTGAGGCCGAGGCAGGGGGTGGTTCTGCTGCAACTATTCAGCGAATCATCTCTGGTGGGACAATATTCAAGCTCTACGGTTGTCCCATGGGTTTTATGGACTTACCGCAAGCTGTATTGTCCCCGCGCAGAGACGCAGAGAACGCAGAGCCTCGCAGAGAAGGGGAAAGCAGGGGAAGAGAAGGAGAGAGCACCCTGGTGATGAGGCCGCAGAGCTGCCTCGGGTGGTCTGAGAAGTTCTCCATTAACTCCATGCGCCGAAGGCGCCTCTCTTCCGAAGAAAGATGTTCTCTGCGAGACTCTGCGCCCTCTGCGTCTCTGCGCGGGGACAAATGATTTCAATGGGCACTTATGTAAATTACGATAATTTCTTTCATTTTTGTGTATGACTGAGCTGTTACGGAATTGTTTTTTTCTGCGATTTTCTTGGCTGTTTCCCAAACTTTTCGTAAACTTGCAGTCGTGCATTCTCTGTGTCTTTGTGTCTCTGTGTTGATATAATCTGTGCTCATCTACTTATTTGTTAGGAAAACTGATAAAAACAAAAAATACAGATAAAAACCTTTTTTCCTGTTTTTCCTGTTTTTCCTGTTTTTCTAAAACAACAGTTCTTATCAACTATTTTTGATTAACTACCTATCTGTCCACGAAATTGGTATATTTCACTTTTCACGGAAAGGGTGTTTTCGTTTGTATTTGTCTCGTTTCAAAATGTCTCATTGTCGATGGTTTCGGCGTTTTTATTTGGCCGTTTCGCTAATTATGTCTAATTTTGCACCTACGAAAACCATGATGATAACGACATACTAAAGAAGAGACATGAGACAATACCGACTACTGACGATTGCTACACTACTGCTCTTTTTGCTTTGCCGCGCCCAGCCACTGTCGGCCGACGAGGGAAAGCTCTACACGGCCGACAAGATGTCGAGCAGCACCATCAACTGCGTGACCCAGGATGGCTACGGGTTCATCTGGGTGGGCACGGAGTATGGCCTGAACCGTTTCGACGGCTACCAGTTCGTGAAATATTTCACCGACGTGCGCGACTCGGCGTCGCTGGTGTCGAACGAGGTGACCGCCTTCCTGACCGACAGCCGGGGCCAGCTGTGGGTGGGCTGCCGCAAGGGCCTGGCCCGCTACGACTACCGCACCGACAAGTTCTGCCGCTATGCCTTCCCCGACGGTGCCGAGCCACGCGTGGTGAGCATGGTGGAGGACGAGGGGGGCACCATCTTCGTGGCCACGTCGGGCTACGGCCTCTACGCCATCCCCGCCGGCAGCGACCGCGTGGTGCAGCCCTCAGGCTTCAGCCGCCAGTATGCCGACAAGTTCATCGGCAGCGTGTTCGTCGACGACCGCCGCAACGTGTGGTGCAGCGGCCTGGAGTCGCAGCTGACGCGCTACACCGTCGACGGCCTGCAACCCACCTACATTGCCGACTTCCAGACGGGCTGCGGCCCCGTGGTGCGCTTCCTGAAGATTGACGGTCGCGGCTTCTACGTGGTGTGCATGCACGGCATCCTCTATTTCGACTACCAGCGGGGCCAGCTGCTGCCCGCCGACTACGCCCTGGACGCACTGGGGCCAGACGTGTCCATCCGCGACGCCTGTGCCGACCGGCTGGGCAACCTCTATATCGGCACGTCGGGCATGGGCCTGATGGTCTTGCCCCGCGACGGCCGCACGATGACGCAGGTGACGAGCGCCGAGGCCACATTCAACCTTGCCTCTGCCAACGTGAACTACATCTTCGAGGACCGCAGCCAGAACCTCTGGGTGGGCTGCAACAAGAAGGGCCTCTACCTGCTGCGCCACAGCCAGAGCGCCTTCACCTCGTGGCTGCTCTCGGCCCAGGGCTATGTGCTGGGCAGCAGCGTGTCGTCGATAGCGCCTGCTGACGACGGCGACGTGTTCTGCGTGGTACAGAAGTATGGCATCTTCCGCTTCAACGCCGAGGGGAAGGTGGTGGGCCAGCTGCACTCCCCCGATGCCCCCACCCGCCTCTACCGCGACGGCCAGCAGCGCTACTGGCTGGGCACGGAGAACGCCCTCTACGAATATGACCCTGTGAAGCAGACTGCGCGCCAGCGGCTGCACATCGACGGCTGGGGCGTGTCGTGCATCGCCGACGACGGCGAGGGCACCCTCTTCATCGGCAACGACGGCAAGGGTCTGCTCGTCTACGACCAGCAGAGCGGGCAGCAGCGCTCGTTCAGCATGCAGGACGAGGGCCGGAAGAACGGCACGGTGGTGAACAACTGGATTCGCGCCCTCTACTACGACAGCCACGGCCTGCTGTGGATAGGCTCCGTCGACGGCCTGGGCTGCATGGACCCGAAAAACGACAACTTCCGCGTGATGGGCTGGGAGATACAGTTCAAGGGCTACAAGTGCTACTCGCTCTACGAGCAGCCCGACGCCAGCATGCTCATCGGCACCGAGGCCGGCATCTACGTCTGCGACCGCCAGACGGGCGAGTTCTCGCTGTTCCCCGGCTCGGAGGAGATGCAGAACAAGAGCATCTACAGCATCGTGGGCGACCGCCTGGGCAACCTGTGGATGAGCACCGCCGACGGCATCTGGCACTACGATGCGCGGCGCAGGGCCTTCAGCAGCTACGTCACCGACGACGGACTGGAGATGCACGAATACGTGGTGGGGGCCCACATCACCACTGCCGACGGGCGCATCCTCTTCGGCAACTACGACGGCATCACCGCCTTCTATCCCCAGGAGGTGAAGGACGGCGGCCTGCAGATGGGGCCCGTGTTCCTGACGCAGTTCACCGTGAACGGCCAGCGCCAGGACTGCCGTCAGCGCCGCTTCGAGCTGCCTCACGACGACAACACGTTCCACATGGAGTTCTCGATGCTCGACTTCCGCAAGACCGACAACACCGCTTTCGTCTATCGCATCAACGACGGCGACACCTGGGCCCCCATCCCCGACGGCACCCACCTGCTGTCGTTCAACAAGATGAAGCCCGGCACCTACAACATCGAGGTGGCGGCCATGGAGCGCGGTGGCGAGCGCTCGGAGCAGCCCTGTCGCCTGACGGTGGTGGTGCGCCCGCCCTGGTACCAGTCGCCGCTGGCATGGGTGCTCTATGTGGCTGGGCTCGTCGGGCTGATAGGACTCATAGGATATATGTACCGCCGGCGGACGCGCGAGCAGTTAGAGGAGTCGAAGATGCGCTTCCTCATCAACGCCACCCACGACATCCGCTCGCCGCTGACGCTCATCATGGGTCCGCTGAAGAAGCTGCAGGAGCGCGTGGCCGTGATGGACAACGCCGAGGAGGCGGGCCAGATGGACCACTACCTGAGCATCATCGACCGCAACGCCCAGCGCCTGCTGCTGCTGGTGAACCAGATTCTTGACGAGCGCCGCATCGACAAGGACCAGCTGCGGCTGCACTGCCGCGAGACCGACATGGTGGCCTTCACGGCCAGCATCTGCAAGATGTATGAGTACAACGCCCAGGAGCGAAACATCCGCTTCAGCTTCCAGCACGACGGTGTGGAGCGCCTCGACGCCTGGATAGACCGCAAGCAGTTCGACAAGGTCATCAACAACCTGCTGTCGAACGCCTTCAAGTACAGCTACGACGACGGCGAGGTGGAGGTGCGCCTGCAGCTCACGCAGCCCACGAAGCGCCAGCCCGAGCAGCAGCTGCTGCTACAGGTAATCGACAACGGCATCGGCTTCAGCAAGGGCGAGAACACCAGCCGCCTCTTCGAGCGCTTCTACCAGGGAGCCAACCAGGGAAATATCCATGCCGAGGGGTCGGGCATCGGCCTGAACCTGAGCCGCAGCATCGTGCAGCTGCACGGCGGCACCATCCGTGCCTTCAACCGCACCGACGGCCAGCGCGGAGCCTGCTTAGAGGTGACGCTGCCATTAGGCAACAAGCACCTGAAGCCCGAGGCCATCGCCACCGACGAGGAGCCGGAGGCACCTGCCATAGAGAAGCAGCCGCGCCGCCACCAGCCCACGCAGAACTATCGCATCCTGGTGGCCGACGACGACAAGGAGATAGCCCGCTACATCAGCTCCGAGCTGGGCTTCTGGTATCGCATCGACGCCGTGCCCAACGGCAAGGAGGCGCTGAAGGCCCTCTTCGCCGAGAGCTACGACCTCGTCATCAGCGACATCATGATGCCCGAGATGGACGGCGTGCAGCTGCTGAAGAGCATCAAGGGCACACCGCAGCTGAGCGACATCCCCGTCATCCTGCTCACGTCGAAGACCGAGGTGAGCCACCGCTTAGAGGGAATCCGCAACGGTGCCGACAGCTACATCGCCAAGCCCTTCGCCATGGACGAGCTGCACGTGCAGATTGACAACCTTATTAATAATGTGCGCCGCCTGCGCGGCAAGTTCTCCGGCGCACTGAGCCAGAAGGACAAGGTGGACGACATCCAGGTGCGGGGCAACAACGACGCGCTGATGGCCCGCATCGTGAAGGTGGTGAACGAGAACCTGAACGACCCCTCGTTCAACGTGCAGCAGCTCATCACCGAGGTAGGCATCAGCCGGGCCCAGCTGCATCGGAAGATGAAGGAAATCACGGGCGTATCGACCGCCGACTTCATCCGCAACCTGCGCCTGCAGCAGGCCGAGCGCCTCATCCGCGAGCACAAGGTGAACATCACGCAGATTGCCTACACCGTGGGCTTCAACAACCAGTCGCACTTCTCCACCATCTTCCGCAAGTACTACGGCATGACGCCCACGGAATATGCCGAGAAACATCAGGAAGAAGAGGGGAGTGAGAAATGAAAAATGAGCACTGAAATGTCAAAATCTTTCACAGAAAATTTGCTTCACGGCGGCGAAGCATTTTAGAGTGAAAAATGGCCGTTTTCGAGCCCTGGGGAAGCGTTGCCCGATGAAAAATCGGGCCGCAGAAGGCGAAAATTTGCACACTGACCCCACTTTTGTGCACGTTTTTTGCTCCAATTTTGCTCCTTTTCGCGTTTCTGTAAGCACGCCAAATTTTCAAAAGTCAACGCCAAATTTTCAAAAGGCGTTGACTTTTTTTTCCTGGCGAACGACTTTTTTCGCCAAAATTAAACCAACCTGCTGACAAACAACCATTTAGCAAAACCTCAAAAAAAGGGCTTTTTTTCGTCCAAAAGTTTTTTCGTGGAGAATTTTTGAAATATGGAGGCCAAAAATGGCCATTTTGTCAATTTTGTTCAAAAAAAAACAAGAGGTAGCAACTGGCTTTTCCGTGGGGAGGAGGGGGGGGAGAGACGTAACGCTGTTGCGTCATAGAGAGACAAGCGGGGAAAGGCAAGCGGGGGGGAGGGGCATTGTTTTTTTGTTTAGAGACATCCACCAACGTCTCGGAAACAAAAACTAACGAGACATTCGCCACAAATGCCTATCTTTGCAGCACGAAAATGCTATTTTAACCCTTTAAACAACAAACGTCTATGAGCAGAAAGAACAGAAAAACAATTCTCGCGCTGGGTGTTTGCTCCCTGTTGGGACTCGTGTGCACCCCGCAGGCGGCATGGGCTGGCGGCGAAGCTGCCCCCGGCACCGACGCCATTCAGCAGCAAACAAAGAGAGTGACCGGCTCGCTCAGCGACTCAGAAGGCCCGCTGATGGGTGCCACCGTCATGGTGAAAGGCACGTCGAACGGTGCCGTCACCGACCTCAGCGGCCACTTCGTGCTCGATGCCCCCGTGGGCTCCACGCTCGTCTTCTCCTACGTAGGCTATGAGACGCAGGAGGTGAAGGTGACAGGCCAGACCTCGCGCCTGGACATTATTCTAAGAGAAGACGGCCACGCGCTCAACGAGGTGGTCGTCATCGGCTATGGCTCGCAGCGCCGCGAGACCGTCACCGGCTCGGTGGCCAACATCGGCGGCGAGAAGCTCAACCAGATTGCCGCCACCAATGCCGCCCAGGCCCTGCAGGGCCGCGTGGCCGGCGTGCTGATGACGCAGACCAGCTCGCAGCCGGGTGCCGAGATGCAGATTCGCATCCGTGGCCAGCGCTCGCTGAACGCCAGCAACGACCCGCTCATCGTGCTCGACGGCATCCCCTTCATGGGCAACCTGAGCGACATCAACCCCGCCGACATCAAGTCGATGGACATCCTGAAGGATGCCTCGGCCACCGCCATCTACGGTTCGCGCGGTGCCAACGGCGTCATCATCATCACCACCGTGAAGGGTGCCCAGGGCTCGCCCGCCAAAGTGTCCTACAACGCCTACATGGGCTTCAAGAAGGTGTTCCACAAGTATCCCATGATGAACACCGAAGAGTATGTGAAGATGCGTAACTATGCCAACGAGCACGGCTCGTCGAACTATGTGAACACGCTCGACGAGGAGGAGATGGCCGACACCGACTGGCAGGACCTGTTCTACAAGACGGGCTTCACGCAGAGCCACGACGTGAGCGTGTGCGGCGGCACCAACGGCGGCAGCTACAGCTTCGGCGCCGGCTACTACCACGACGAGGCCGTGGTGCCCACGCAGGGCTACGACCGCTACAGCATCCGCGGCAACTTCGACCAGCAGGTGGGCGACTACTTCCGCTTCGGGCTGTCGACGAACACCAGCTACCGCGAGACGCGAGGCACGAACGTAGGCCTCTACAACGTGCTGTCGAAGACCCCGATGATTAATCCCTACGACGCCCAGGGCAACCTGAAGCGCACCGCCGTGATGCCCAACGACGAGCAGTACATCTGGACGAAGGACCGCCTGGAGGACCTCGACGACGCCTACCTGAACGAGAACAAGGGCATCGGCACCTACAACACCCTCTTCGCCGAGGTCACCTGCCCCTGGGTGAAGGGTCTCAGCTATCGCATCAACATCGGCCTGAACGCCCGCACGGCCAAGACCGGCGCCTTCACCGGCACGGGCATCAACAGCACCAACGCCAGCGAGCCCAACTCGGCCAGCGTGCAGCAGACCATCACGAAGAACTGGGCCGTGGAGAACATCCTGAACTACGACCACATCTTCGCCGTGAAGCACCACCTGAACCTCACCGGCCTCTACAGCGCCGAGCGCACTTTCTACGAGCAGAACCACATGTCGGGACGCGACATTCCCAACGAGCTGTTCCAGTACTACCAGATTGGTGCCGCCGAGCAGGACCTGAACGTCAACCCCTCGAACCAGAACTACTGGCAGAGCGGGCTCATCAGCTGGATGGGACGCGCCATCTACACCTACGACAACAAGTACATGCTCTCCGTGGCCTTCCGCAGCGATGCCTCGTCGCGCCTCTCCAAGGGCCATCAGTGGCACACCTACCCCGCCGTCTCGGCTGGCTGGAACATCGCCCGCGAGGAGTTCATGCAGCAGGACTGGCTCGACAACCTGAAGCTCCGCGTGGGCTACGGCGAGACGTCGAACCAGAGCATCGACCCCTACAGCACCCTCGGCGCCCTCTCGACGAAGTACTATAACTTCGGTGCCAACAACGCCACGGGCTACTACGTCTCCACGCTGCCCAACACCGAGCTGGGATGGGAGTACAGCTCCACCTGGAACTTCGGCCTCGACTACTCGCTGTTCAACGGCCGCCTCTACGGTACGCTGGAGTACTACGTGCAGAACACCCACGACCTGCTGCTCTCGGTCAACCTGCCTCCCACCAGCGGCGTGGGCAGCTACATGGCCAACGTCGGCAAGACGCGCAACAGGGGCTTCGAGTTCTCCGTCAACGGCGTCATCCTCGACAACAAGAACGGCTGGAACTGGGAAGCCGGCATCAACCTCTACGCCAACCGCAACAAACTCGTCGAACTGGCCAGCGGCGCCGAGGAAGACGTGAACAACCGCTGGTTCGTGGGCCATCCCATCGACGTCATCTACGACTACAAGAAGATTGGCCTGTGGAATGCTTCCGACAACAAGGAGTTCACCCTTGAAGACGGCTCGACGACAACGCTGCTCGACATCCTGGAGCCTGGTGGCAACCTCGGCATGATTCGCGTGGAATACACCGGCGAGTACGACGAGAAGGGCATGCCCACCCGCCAGATGAACACCGACGACCGCCAGGTGATGGACATGGAGCCCGACCTCGTGGGCGGCTTCAACACCACCGTGAGCTACAAGAACTTCGACCTCACCGTCATCGGCGCCTTCCAGATTGGCGGCAAGCTCATCTCCGCCATCCACTCCTCGAACGGCTACCTGAACATGCTCAGCGGGCGCCGCGGTCAGCTCGACGTGGACTACTGGCGCGAGGACAACACCGGCGCCAAGTACCCCATGCCCGGCGGCATCAGCTCGAACGACAACCCGCTCTACGGCTCCACGCTGGGCTACTTCGACGCCAGTTACCTGAAGATTCGCACCATCACCCTGGGCTACAACTTCGAGCACTTCAAGGGCCTGAAGAACCTCGGCATCAGCCGTCTGCGTGCCTATGCCTCGGTGCAGAATCCCTTCGTGCTCTTCTCGCCCTACACCAACGAGTGCGGCCTCGACCCGGAGACCAACTCGCTCTCGAACAACAGCGGCACGATGGCCGTCACGATGGATGGCTACCGCGGAGCACACAAGATTCCCGTCATCGGCTACAACACGCCCTCTACGCGCAATTTCATCTTCGGTCTTAACTTAACCTTCTAAACTTCACGCCTTATGAAAACGACATATCAACTATTCCTCGCCTTCTCAGTAGGATGCGGCCTCGTCGCAGCCACCACCTCCTGTTCCGATGTGCTCGACGAACAGCCGCGCACCATCTACGAGCCGGGATTCTTCAAGACCGAGAAGGGCATCGAGGGCGGACTGACGTCGCTCTACGCCCACCTGCGCAACATCTACGGCAACGGCTACTACCTCAACGCCTGCGAGACGGGCACCGACGAGTTCACCTACGGACAGTCGGCCGACGGCAACTTCAAGGACATGGACTACTCCGGCGCCGGCTCGCTCACCTCGGCCAGCAGCCGCAGCGACGTGCTCTGGAACAACGTGTTCACCTATATCAACACCGCCAGCGGCATCATCGAGAACGCCACCGAGGCCGGCATCAGCGAGAGCAAGATCAGCGAGGCCCGCTTCTTCCGCGCCTTCGACTACTTCCAGCTCGTGCGCATGTTCGGCGGCGTGCCCCTCGACTTCGGCTCCGGCGAGCTCACCTTCAACGCCACGCCCAGCCGCAGCAGCGTGCGCAACACCGTGCCCGAGGTCTACACCCGCGCCATCTTCCCCGACCTGCGCCTGGCCGTGCAGAACCTGCCCGACGAGCCGCGCACCACGGGTGCCGTCACGAAGACCGTGGCCCGCAAGTACCTGGCCGAGGCCTATCTCACCTACGCCTGGTGGCTGCAGAACCCGAAGAACATTCCCACCTATCCCGACTGCGCCCGCCAGGACCCCGACGGCCACGACGCCGCCTGGTATTTCCAGCAGGCCTACGACCTCTGCGTGGAGGCCTTGCAGAACCCCGGCCCCTACGGCCTCTGCGAGACCTACTACGACGTGACGCGCTACACCAACGACCGCAACCCGGAAATCCTCCTCTGGGCCGACCATACCACCGAGAGCGCACAGTTCAGCGGCATGACCGAGAGCAACTCGTCGTGGGGCTATGCCGGTGGCAACGCTCCCGACAACTTCGCCGGGTGGATGGCTAACTGGAACTACCCCACGCTGCAGATGCAGAGCGACAAGCAGACCTGGATCAACCCCGTGCAGCGCGAGGCCATCCAGCCGCTGGGCCGTCCCTGGATTCGCATGGCTCCGTGCATCGACGCCATCGAGAACTTCACCGACAAGCAGAAGGACTCGCGCTACGACGCCTCCTTCACCACCGTCTACCATGCTAACTGGGAGATTGGCGCCAACCCCGACATCACCTACGTCATGGGACACGGCGACCAGCCCATCTACCAGGGCGAGGTGGTGCTGCGCTTCCTCGACGAGGAGCCGGCCACGCCTGTGAGCTACTCGACGAAGAGCCGCGAGCACGGCGCCGTGGGTGCCGGCACACTCGACGGCTACCGCGAGTACGTCATCAACCCCGAGGCCATCAGCCGCCTGCGCTTCCCCGGGCCCTACAAGCTGGGCATGTATCCCCTGGAGACCACCAACGCCTCCGGCCAGCGCCAGCTGGGCTCACCCAACGGCCCCATCGCCCGTCCGTTCAACATCGCCAAGTTCTCTGAGTTCTATCTGCTGGGTGCCGAGGCTGCCGTGAAGGGTGCCTCCACCAAGGCAGGCTTCAGCGCCCGCGAGCTGCTGAACGTGCTGCGTGCCCGTGCCGGCAAGTGGACGCACAAGGTGAACGGCGACAAGCAGTACTGCGAGGAGTACAGCGCCGACTTCAGCGCCGACCTCACCGCCGCCACGCCGCAGACCATCACCATCGACTACATCCTCGATGAGCGTATGCGCGAGCTCTTCGGCGAAGGCTTCCGCTGGTTCGACCTCACCCGCACGCAGACCTGGGCCGAGAAGGCCGGAACGTACCGCATCTGCGGCTCGAAAGCCACCGACAACACGCCCGAGACGGTGACGCGACAGATTCTCGACGGCCACTATCTGCGCCCCATCCCGCAGACCACCATCGATGCCTTCGATATGACCGACGAGGAGCGCGTGGCCTATCAGAACCCCGCCTACCGGCAGTAGGAGGAGCGACAAAAGAACATCGCATGAAACGACACCTGACATTCTTCTTTTGGTTGGCTTTTGCCTGCGCAGCCACCGCTCAGGGCGATGCTCGCCTGTGGCTGCGCCTCTCTCTCACCGATGAGCAGTCCCCGACAACTATTGCTGTTGTCGGGGATTCCCTCTTCACTGACGCCGACCGCGCCATCGTCCGTCTGGCCGAGGCCGAACTGCGCCAGCACTGGACGGGCACACCAGTCATGCTGCAGGCGGCCTCCCCCAACCCCCTCCAACTGGAGGGGGCTTCCAAAGTTAGTTCTGCCGCGAAATCCGGCGCAGCCACTTCCCCCCAGTTGGGGGGATTGAGGGGGGCCGGGGGACCGAGGGGGGCCGGGGCCTTCTCCGTCGAGAAGTCACCGCAGGGCAGCATCCGCATCCTCTCGTCCTCAGCCCAGGGACTGCTCTACGGTGTCTACTTCATCCTCCGCTCGCAAACCATGGGCGACGGCTGTCTCTGCGCCACCCTCGGCTCTGACGAGAAGACCGTGCAGCAGCCTACTGATACACTGCGCCCCATCTTCCTGGCCGACGACCTGGAGCAGATAGAACGCCGCGGCCTGCTCACCACCCTGGCCCGCGCCTGCGCATCATTAGGAATCAACGCCATTACGGCTTCCCTATTGGAGGGGGCTGACACTTTGCGCTCCTACGGCATTCAGCTGCTCCCCCCAACCGACCGTCTGGCGCAGCAGCCTCCCTCTGTTGGGGGAGGTTGGAGGGGGCCGAGCTCTGAGAGGGGGCAGCACTTCCTCACCGACAGCTATCTCGACCGCTGGCACTTTTATCTCGCCGGACGCCGCGCATGGAACTCCTCCATCAGCACCGAGCAGATAGCCTTCGAGTGGCTGGCGCAGACGTTCACCGAGAATCCCCTCTTCATCATGCCCATGCGTGAAAAGCTGCTCAACCCCGATGCCGACCCCGCCGACGTGGAGCAAGCGCTGCAGGAGGCCGCACGCCGCTACTGACGGCTCCGTCTCTTCCCCCAAAACTGGGGAGGAAAAAAATACATGGTTGAGGAGGGTCCGTCATAGCTTAGTTCTCTATCGGTATATCGGCAGTATACCGATGGTATATCGGCGATATACCGATGGTATACCGCCGATATACCAAATGGTCAATATGATTTGACACACCTTCTCTTTGCTCCTTTCCATTTGTGCAGGGCGTTTTTTTCTGCATGAGACAAACGTGAGACCATTTGAGACTTTTTGAAACGACTGTTAACGGTGAAATGGCTAAATTTGCAGCACAATTAACATCTTAATTGCCTATCGAATAACATTTACTTACTAAAAACTTTTTCATTATGAAGAAACTATTTTTACTCTTAGCAGCCGCGCTCTGCACAGCAGGGCAGGCCGTCGCAGCCGAGGAGCTCACGCTGGGCTCCCTGGCAGGTTGGGGATGGTCGAAGAAGACCGTTTCGGCCGTTGAGGTGCCACAGCTGCCCGCCGCAGTGACCCTGCCGGGACAGTATGGCGAAATCAGCATCACCGAGTCGTTCGACGCCACGCAGATTGCGAAGTTCAAGGCCACCTTCGGCGAACCGTTAGAGGCCGGGAAGGTGCAGATTTCCGTGCGCAACCAGGCGCAGACGTCATCCTATCAGAACCAGTACATCCACCTCGAGGGCGGCATCACCGAGTATGAGGGCACCATCGACCTCAGCATGCTGGGCGACGACACGCAGGTGGTGGCCTTCGCCTTCATGAACGACGGCAACCAGGACGACGTGACGCTCACGCTCAGCGACTTCGTCTTCACCCGCACCGACGGCACCGAGTGGCGCCCGCAGTGGAAGGGCAGCGGCTGGCCCACGGGCTCGCTCACCCCGCTGACGGAGGCTCCCGGCGGCGAGCAGAAGGAGGTCTACGAGTTCACCAGCCGCTATGCTGAGGTGGGCGTCGACTTCGGCGGTACCGTCGCCATCGGCGAGGACCAGCACTTCATCCGCCTGGTGAGCAGCGAGCCGCTGCCCGAGGGCTTCCAGTGGAAGGTCTACTGGGCCGACGGCTCTAACGGCTATCCCTCATGGGTTCTCGGCGGCAACAGCACCAGCGTGGAGCTGACGCAGGACTACACCGGCATCTCTATCCAGCACACCGCCAGCACCACGAGCACGCTGCCCGGCGACATCAAGCTGTTCCGCGAGATTCGCTACAGCAACGGCGCCATCAGCCGCGAGCAGCTGCCCATCAAGGTGGGTAGCAACGGCACCGCCGTCATCATCGACCCGAACCCCGCCGCCGAGGTGGGCGAGAACGGCCTGCCCGCCAAGGTGGTGCTCAGCAGCCAGTGGCAGGACATCAAGCTGTGGAAGACCGACTTCGACGTGACGGAGTACCCCGCCTACAAGATTGTGCTGCGCGAACCGCTCGCCGACCCCGCAGACATCCAGATGTTCTATCGCACCGAGAGCCACGGCAGCCAGGGCGCCGTCTACGTGCCCTGGGAGACCGACGAGGACATGATGGTGGAAATCTCGGAGGACGGCCGCGTGATGAGCGGTGAGTTCGACATCGACGCCTTAGAGGGCGACAACGTGGTGCTGCGCTTCGCCCTGCAGAACCGCACGGGCAACAACGTGGGCATGATCATCGAGGGCGTCTACCTCATCAACGAGGATGAGGAGGAGGTGCCCACCGAGGGCCTTGTGGCCGACGGCTGGAACGCCGGCACCATCCTGCCCGTGGGTGGCAGCTACGATGACGACGGCAACATCTGGGACGCCATCGTGGAGTTCAACGCCGCCAACGACTACTTAGGCACTTACAGCGGCACCGTGGAGGAAGGCACCTACCACAAGGTGACGTTCTACACCGAGGAGCCGATGCCCGAGGGCGTGGCCACCATGGTGATGAACATCGGCCTGAACTGGGACACCTGGGAGTGGACCTTCGACCCCGTGGAGAACGAGCAGGAGGGCTACGGCACCACCGCGCTGACGGTGACCATCCCGAGCAGCTACAACAGCCTCTACGTGGGCTACTATGGCGACGAGTCGCTGCTGCCGCTGCGCGTGCGCTTCACGAAGATTGTGCGCGAGGTGTTCGAGAAGGAGATTCCCACCGCCATCGAGGGCACGCAGGGCGACGCCACGGCCAAGGTGGTGCGCGTGGAGTTCTTCAACGCCGCCGGTGCTAAGCTGGCCCAGCCCACGAAGGGCATGACCATCGTCCGCGAGACCCTCAGCGACGGTACCATGCGCTCAAAGAAGGTGATGAAGAAGTAATGGTTTTTGGGGGGAGTTAAAGGAGTTAAAGGGAGTTGAAAGGAGTTCTTGCTTAGGCAAGCGAGCAGAGCTCGAGCGAAAGGACGATAGTTCCTGCTCCTGAATTCCCACTCCTTCATCATGAAGAAGCAAGCTCCTACTTTATTATAGGAAGAAGCTAACGTCCTTTAACTCCCCCCTAACTCCCTTTAACTCCCCCTTAACTCCCTTTATATATGAAGAAACATTTACTCATAACCCTGACCATTGGACTACTCACGACGGCTACGGCGCAGGCCCAGGACTTCCCAGCCCTGGGGACGGAGCCTATGCCCGTGGTAGCCGACATCGGGGCATCCATCCTGAAGCCCGACGGCTCGGTGTTCACCGTCTATCCCGCCGAGGTGACGCTCGAGGGACAGTGGTGCGACATCGCCCTGTGGAAAGGTCCCTTCAGCATCACCGACTTCCCCAGCTTCCGCGTGCGTCTGCAGCGCGGCACCGAGGAGGACGGACAGGTGCAGCTCTTCGCCCGCAACGTCTACAGCGAGCAGAACTACAAGGGCCCCTACATCCCCTTCAAGAAGAACCAGACGGTCATCGAGGGCGAGTTTGCCGAATATGACACGCCCGAGGCCGGCGGTGGCTGGTTCGACGACGACCCCATCTGCACCTGGTTCGCCCTGCAGCTCACCAACAAGGACCCGCTGAAGCGCACCGTGGTCATCACCGAGGCGACGCTCATCGACGAGGACGGCAACGAGATTACCTCGTGCAACGTGCGCAACGGCAGCTGGAAGCCCGCACCGGGATGGGTGGAGCCCGACCCGCTCTACGAGGCCGACGTGAAGTTTGGCATTCGCGGCATCGTGGGGCTCTACAGCAGCCTGGTTGACCGCCAGAACCACACCGCTCACCGCTTCACGTTTAACACCCGCGAGCCGCTACCCGAGGGCTTCACGTTCTACGTGGTGCTCAACGACGGCGACGACACCACCTATGAATACGACGTGCCCGCCGGTGGCACCAGCTGGACGTCGCCCGCCGTCGACGACGACTACAAGCGCGTCTACTTGCAGTATGCCGGACAGCCCATGACGCTCCACTTCAGCAGCATCACCCGCACGGTGGCCGACATGACGGGCGTCAGCGACGCCGTGAGCATGAGCCAGGTGGACAGCCGCCAGGTCTACTCCGCAGCAGGCGTGAAGCGCAGCTACCGCGAGGCCCACGGGCTAAACATCGTGCGCGACCGCATGGCCGACGGCACCATCCGGGTGAAGAAGGTGATAAAATAGTAATAACCAAAAAAAGATAGCAACAATGAAAAAACTACTATGCCTCTTGTCCGTCATGCTCCTTGGCATGGGACAAATGAATGCTGAGACCCAGAAGGTGCACGCCAACCTGGCCGACGCCACGACGATGGACTACTCGTCGTGGGATGCCGAGACGCAGACGCTGTCGTGGACCATCTCGTATGCCAACGCCCTGCACAACCTCGGCCTGCCCACCGGCGACCTCTCGGTCTACGAGAAGGTGGCCGTGGAGTGTGCCGACCTGAACGCCGTGAGCTTCCGCATCCTCGTCTACGTGAACGGCGAGGCCACCACCATCACCGTCAACCAGACGGGCCTGCAGGAGTTTAAGCTGAGTGACTACCTGAGCGAGAACGCCCTGAAGAACATCACCGAGGTGACGCTCTCCGGCGGCAACGAGGACGAGAGCGGCAGCGGCTCGGTGCGCATCCTCGACTTCTACTTGGAGACCTTCGACGATGCCGTCATCCAGAAGCAGCCCTCGCGCCTGTCGTTCTCGAAAGCGATGGTGCTGCTGAAGCCCGGCGAGCCGTTCGTGGCCCCTGAGCTGGTGAATCCCCACAACGTGCCCGTGGAGTGGAGCGCCACCAGCGAGCCGGCAGGCAGCGTCAGCATCGACGCCCAGACGGGTGCCGTGACGCTGGCCGACGGCGAGCTCTACGCCACCGTGAAGGCCTCGTTCGCTGGCAACACGCTCTACGAGGCCGGCCAGGCCAGCTATCTCATCCGCGTGTGGAACCCCGTGAAGCCCGAGGGACTGCCACTGCACTACGACGTGGAGAACACCGCCGCCGGACAGCCCGACCCCGCCTTCCCCACCATCGCCGAGATGGAGGCCAACCCCGAGAAGTACTACTGCGAGCCGCTCACTGACCCCTTCGAGTTCAGCGACGGCAGCGGGCGTGCGCTCACCTTCGACCAGTGGCAGCGCCGCCGCGGCGAGATTGCCCGCGAGTTGCAGCACTATGAGCTGGGCGAGAAGCCTGCCGTGCCGATGGACGACATCGACGCCTGGATGGACGGCAACACGCTCTTCGTGAAGGTGACCGTGGGCGACCAGTCGCTGACGCTGAACACCACCATCAACTACCCCGCCGGCGGCATGGCCCCCTACCCGCTGATGATCGGTGCCGACAACATCTCCATCCCGCAGCAGCTCATCACCAGCCGCAACATTGCCCGCCTGAACCTGCCCGCCAGCCAGGTGAACGGCTACTCGCAGATGGGTGGCAACTCCTCGCGCGAGTTCCGCCGCCTCTATCCGCAGTACTCCGACAACGGTGCCTACATCGAGTGGGCATGGGGACTGAGCCGCATCCTCGACGGTCTGCAGAAGCTGGGCCCCGAGCAGACGAAGATTGACATGGACCACATCGGCGTCACGGGCTGCTCCTACGCCGGCAAGATGGCCCTCATGACGGGAGCCTTCGACGAGCGCGTCTGCCTCATCATCCCGCAGGAGCCCGGTGGCGGCGGCGTCAACGCCTGGCGCGTCAGCCGTGTGTGGAACCGCGACTTCTACAACTCGAAGGACGACGACGCCGTGGAGGGTCTCGACAACACCGACTACAGCTGGTTCATGAAGAGCCTGAAGGAGAACTTTGCCAAGGACAACACCTTCTACCTGCCCTACGACCACCACGAGCTGGCCGCCATGGCCTGTCCGCGCGCCATTCTCCTGCTCGGCAACCCCAGCCAGCGCTGGCTCGGCGACTTCTCGGGCTATGTGTCCATCAACGCCGCCCGCAAGGTCTACGAGCGCTATGGCATTGCCGACCGCTGTGGCTACTCGATGAACGCCGACCACAGCCACTGCCAGCTGCCACAGGCTCAGTATGCCGACGTCGAGCGCTTCCTCGACCGCTTCCTGCTGGGCAAGGACGTGGACACCAACATCACGCTCGCACCCATGTTCAGCGACCCCGAGAGCACGCACAAGGCCGTGCAGGGCGGACTGGTGGAGCTGGGCCAGTGGATGGACTGGTGGGAGAGCGAGGACCACAAGCCGAACACGCTGGAGGACAACCGGCCTGAGGCGGTGACCATCTGGGGCGACGCCTCGACGATGGTGCCCGAGGGCTGCACCGACTGGGTCAGGGAGGCCGACGAGACTTCGCCCACCAAGCTGATGGCCCACGCCGTCATCGAGGAGGCCAACAAGACCGTGCCCGACGACAAGGCCAAAGCCCTGCAGTTCACCTTCACCTCGCCCGCCAAGCAGAAGTACTACATCTATGCCTACGTGAACTGCGCCAAGTCGAACGCCGACGCCGTCTTCCTCGCCTTCGACGACAACGAGGCCTACGCCTCCAACGGCGCCAGCACCAAGGGCGAGTGGGCATGGAAGAACCTCACCGCGCTCATCGCCAAGGCCGACCAGACCAAGTTCGTCAGCAACCTCGACCAGGGAGAGCACACGCTCTACATCTGGGCCAAGGAGCTGAACTACAAGGTGGCCCTCGTCTGCGTGACCAACATCGAGACGCTCGACGAGTTTAAGACTGCCGTGAAGAACGTCGACCTGGGCACCGTCGCTTCGGGCGTGGTCAGCCTCATGCGAGGCGACGACGTGGTCAGCAGCCAGTACTTCACCGTCGACGGTCGCCAGCTCGCACAGCCGCAGAAAGGCCTCAACGTCGTGCGGCAGACGCTACGCGACGGACAGCAGCGCACGGTGAAAGTGGTGTTCTGAGAAGTGAGAAGTGAGAAATGAGGAAATGAGAAATGAATAGACTTGGCCGCATAAAACAGCAGCGCACATCTCGCCTCGAGAGTAACCATTTCTCATTTCTCATCCCTCATTTCTCATCCCTCTGATTTTTCGGTAACAAATCCGCCCACGACGGGTCTTTGTCCGCGACCAGCGGATAAAAATACGGATGGGGGCGGATTTTCATGTGCACACGCATGGCAGCGGAGAAGCGTTGCAGTTTCGCCGCGCCCCGCCGCTGCCGGCGAAAGATAAAAAACAAAATTTTTTTTTACTTTTGTATTGCCATATCACAAATTATTACTATCTTTGCAAAAATCATTCCCTTAAAGCGCAATACACAAAGAACGCCTGACGATGCAGGCAATCCCCAACACGCAAATACATTATTTACATATCAAGACAGATTAACATGCACATGAAAACAATTGTAATGATGCTGCTCGGCATGGCGGGAAGCCTGCCGACGAGCGGTGCCATGCTGCCTGCCGACACCGGCTCGGCAGCGGCCAGCCAGGCAGCCAGCACGGCCCTGCCCGTCAGGGTCATCCATGAGCTTGACACCACATGGACGTTCTCCTACAACGACCTGCAGCTCTTCAGCCGCGAGATGCACCGCATCGACATCGTCTACCCCTCGAAGGACATCGACGGCGCCGACGTGGAGCTGAGCGGACAGGTGGTCATCCCCACCGAGGTCTACAACGGCGAGCAGCCCTGCGACGGCATCCTGCTCTACAACCACTTCAGCACCATGGCCAAGACCGACGTCCCCACGCGCGGCTATGCCCAGGGCATCGACTACGTGATGACCACGCCGCTGAAGCCCAACTGGATAGTGGTGACCAGCGACTTCCTGGGCTTCGGCATCACCGAGGACCGCGACCAGGTGTACTGCTTCAACGACATCAACGGCCAGGCCAGCATCGACTGTCTGCTCGCCGCCCGCCAGCTGCTCAGCCAGCGGGGCATCAGCCAGGGACGCTTCACCATCAATGCGGGCTACTCCTCGGGCGGCTTCGACGCCATCGCCACGCAGCGTGTGCGTGACTTGAGGTACCGCGACCAGGTGGTGTTCGACAAGACGCTCGTCGGCGGAGCACCCTTCGACATCATGGCGGCCATCAACGAGTTCATCAACTGGAAGGACGAGAACATCGACGTGACCTTCGTGCCGATGACGCTGGGCTTCCTCAACAAATATGCCAACCTGGGCTTCACCTACGACCAGCTGTTCAAGGAGCCGGTGGCCTCGCACTTCGAGGAATGGTACATGTGCGGCGACTACGACAACGACTACGTGAGGGCGCAGCTGAAGGGGCTGAAGGTGAGCGACGTCATCCAGGACGACCTGCTGTCGAGGCAGGGCGAAATCTACTCGGCCATCCGCAAGGCAGCAGAGGAGAACAGCCTGGCCAACGGCTGGACGCCCGACTCCACGCAGCACTACTTCGTGTTCCACGCCATGCGCGACAGCGTGGTTCCCACCAATTCGGGGCGCGCCTTCATAGAGTTCCTCAACCGCTTCGACTACGACGGCAAGCGCTGCGACGGCTTCAAGAAGACCATCGTCCCTGAGCGCACCCGCCTGCAGACCAACTTCATGATTCCCACGGGCAAGCACACGATGGTGGGTGGCATCGCCTTCTACCTGACGCTGTCATCGGCGCTGACGGCACAGCCCCTGCTCTACTACGACGACGAGCTGAACACCCACTATGCCGACCTCATCGAGCCGGCCACGCTGATGGGCATCGTCCACCTGCTGGAGGAGAAGGGCATTGACGTGCGCGCACTCTACAAGAGGCTCACCAGCAGCGGCGAGGAAGGCGGAGAGAGCGGCGGCGGACTCGACTTCTTCAGCATGCTGGCACAGCTGGAGGAGACGCTGAACAACTTTGGCACCGACACCACCGAAGTGCTGCAGATGCTCAGTGACAGCGGCATCGAACTCACCGACCTGCTGCAGCTGTTCACCTACCTGAACAGCGAGCCCGCCGCAGCGCGAACCCTGTCGGCCAAGGACATCCGCGAAGCCTCGGAGGCCTGCATCGTGGGCTACTACGAGCGACGGCTGACCAACTGGCTCAAGGAGAACAACGTGAACATTTTCGAATAAGCTAAAAACGGAGAAAAGATGAAAACCCACAAAATACTCGGTGCCCTCGGCGCACTACTCCTTTCCTGTTCCGCCCTCGGCCAGAGCAGCGCCGGAACGACCTTCACCGTGGCCTCGCTCAACGTCGACGGACTGCCCGGCAAGCTGGCCTTCTTCAACGTCAACCCCGACGGACCGCAGGCCGGCGGAAGCCTGCGCATCAGCCAGTACCTGGCGCAGAAGGGCTGCGACATCATCTGCCTGCAGGAGAACTTCAACTACCGATGGGAAATCTGGTCGCACCTGCTGCTCGACTACCAGAAAGACGAATGGACGGGCGGCATCAGCCTGCTGGGCGAGAACATCGACTACGCCCACCTGCAGAACTGGAAGTACGGCTGCGACGGCCTGAACACCCTCTGGAAGAAAGGCATCAGCAGCCAGGACTATGTGCGCACGCCATGGACGGAGAGCTTCGGCAAGTTCAGCCACGACTTCGACAACATCATCACCAAGGGCTTCCGCCGGCATGAGCTGACGCTCGCCGACGGCCATCGCGTGGTGGTCTACAATATGCACATGGACGCCAGCAGCGCCCGCGACGAGCAGAAGCACAACGACCTGCGCGACCGCATGGCCCGCCTGGCTCAGTGGCAGCAGCTGGCCGCCGACATCGTGGCCCGCCTGGACAGCCGTCCCGTCATCGTGGCCGGCGACATGAACAGCTTCTACCACCGCGACGACATCAAGACGGCCTTCATCGACGCCATTGAGGCCACTGGGCTGGCCACCGTGGGCGACGCCTGGATGGAGCGCTGCAACGGCGGCAGCTATCCCGCGCTGGGCGGTGAGCGGCTGGACGGCGAGCCGCTCGACAAGATTCTCTACGTGAACCCCACCGAGGGCTGCCAGGTGACGCCCCTCAGCGTCAGCCTCGACAGCGAGGGCTACACCCGCAGCGACGGCACTCCCCTCGGCGACCACTTCCCGCTCATCGCCACCTTCGAGATCAGCGGCGACGAGAGCGGCAGCGCTGACGACGACGCCGGCTACATCGTGCAGAAAATATCCAACCCCGACCGCGGCGAGCGACAGGTGGACGGACTCATCGAGGGCGGCGACCGCGAGAACAGCTACACCTGGCGCATGGCCCTGCGCGGCGACGACATCTACATCGCCACCACCCGCAACATCGCCAGCATGCTGGTCAACATGTACGCCCCGTCGTTCAGCGACGGCGGCATCTCGCTCGACACCTTCTGGGCGCTAATTGACGCTGTCACCAACGGCGACATTCCGCGCAACGACAACAGCGAGGGCGCCAACATCATCGCCTACAACCGCACCACGGGACAGTTCCGCGTCGTCTATACCGCCGAGCCCACGGTGTCCTTCCGCATGGCCGTCACCTTCGGCGACGACGTCTACTTCGGCTCCTACTCGGCCGACCCCACCGTGGCAGAGTATATCCTGAAGCTCGATCCGCAGGGCAACTTCACCAAGGTCTTCCAGACCATGGGCTCGGTGTCGCTGCGCGCCAACTGCGTCTACGACGACCACCTCTTCTTTGCCGGGGCCGACGACCGCGAGATGGTGGCCGAGGGCGACGAGGCGCTGGTGGCGAAGATGGCCGTGCTGCGCAAGAGCAACAGCGACGACACGGTGTGGGAGCGCGTGGCTGACTACCGCGACTTCGGGCGCACCGCCTTCGACCGCGTCAACACCAACTGGGCCGCATCACCCATCTGGGAGCTGGCCACGCACAACGGCTACATCTACGCCACGGCTCCCTCCAGCGCCGGATTCGTCGTCTACAAGGGACATCCCGCCGCCGACGGCGAGCAGGCCAACGAGTACGGCTGGTACTGGCAGGAGGTGGCAGGGCCCACCAACGGCGTCAACAACCCCGGACTGAGCGACCAGGAGGGAGGCGAGCCCGGCACCATGCGCTCGCTCATCGGCTCGGTCTATGAGTTCAACGGCGAACTCTATGCCTACAACTTCGACCACGCCTTCGGCGGCGAGGCTGCCTTCTTCGCCGGCTTCATACAGCAGCTGGCAGGGCAGGAGGTGAAGGCATCTGACTACCTGTTCTACATGTACAACTCGCTGCACAACCCGCAGAAGATATGGAAGCTGAACGACGAGACGGGCAAGTTTGAGGAGTGCAAGAACTTCACCAGCCTGATGGACGGCACCACCAACGAGTACATCTGGCGCATGGGACAGTACGACGGACAGCTCTACATCTCGACCATGGACGCCGGCATCTTCTACGGCTACATGACGCAGCTCACCAACGGCTCGTTCCTGCAGATGACCGCCGAGGAGCGACAGTCGAAACTGGCCTACCTGCAGGCGCTCATCAGCCAGCTACAGGGCTCTGCCGGCGAACTCTCAGAGAAGCTGGCCGAACAGCTCGAGACGCTCCGCCTGTTCCTTGAGCAGTTCCTCGGACAGGCCATCGCCACCCTGCAGTCCATCAACAGCCTGAGCGACGTGCTGGAGCTGCTCGCCAACGTGCAAGCCATGATCGACAGCTACCTGCAGGAGCACGACGTGGCTGACGAAGTGGCCAGCAAGCTCGCCGAGGCCCAGCAGAAGTTACAGGAACTCGTCAGCAAAATCGACGTGAGGGGCATCGACATGTACCTCTACATCAACCGCGCCGTGGAAAACGACGACTGGGGCTTCGACCTCTATCGCACCTCCGACGCCGAGCACTTCCAGGCCATCACCCGCAACGGCTTCAACGACAAGTACAACTACGGCTGCCCGTCGTTCCTCGACACCGAGGAGGGCCTCTACATCGGCACCTGCAACCCCTTCTACGGCGGACAGCTCTACCTGCTCACCAACCAGGACAAAGACCCCGTCACCACTGGCATCAGCATCCTCACCGATACCGACAGCCAGACCGACGGCCAGGCCTGGTACTCGCTCGATGGCCGACGCCTCGAAGGCACCCCAACGGCCAAGGGCATCTACCTGCGAAACGGCAGGAAAGAGATTGTCAAATAAAAACATTCCCTACTTCAACGCGCCTTTTTGCCACTTGCAGTTGTCAAACCGCAAGTGGCAAAGCGCGTTTTTTGATACTTTAACCAAAAAAGCGTTGTGTGCGCACAAAAATCTCCTTTCTCAAATCCCAATTCTCAAATAAATGTTGTACCTTTGCACCCGAAAAGGAATAACAACATCATTAAAGCATTATAAAAACAATGGCAACATTAGATCTTACAAAGTATGGCATCACCGGTTCGAAGGTGATTGCCCACAATCCGTCGTATGAGTACCTCTTTGAAGAGGAGACCAAGGCTGGCCTGACTGGCTTTGACAAGGGCGTGAACACCGAGCTGAACGCCGTGAACGTGATGACCGGTATCTACACTGGCCGCTCGCCTAAGGACAAGTACATCGTGAAGGATGCACAGAGCGAGGACAAGGTGTGGTGGACCACCGAGGAGTACAAGAACGACAACCACCCCATGAGCGAGGAGGTATGGGCCAAGGTGAAGGAGATCGCCATCAAGGAGCTGTGCAATAAGGAGCTCTACGTGGTCGATGCCTTCTGCGGTGCCAACGAGGCTACCCGTCTGGCCGTGCGCTTCATCGTCGAGGTGGCCTGGCAGGCTCACTTCGTGAAGAACATGTTCATCCAGCCCACCGCTGAGGAGCTGGAGAAGTTCGAGCCGAACTTCGTCATCTACAACGCTTCGAAGGCTAAGGTGGAGAACTACAAGGAGCTGGGCCTGAACAGCGAGACCTGCGTGGCCTTCAACACCACGAGCCGCGAGCAGGTCATCATCAACACCTGGTACGGTGGCGAGATGAAGAAGGGTATGTTCTCCATGCAGAACTACTACCTGCCCCTGCAGGGCATCGCCTCGATGCACTGCTCGGCCAACACCGACATGGAGGGTAAGAACACCGCCATCTTCTTCGGTCTCTCCGGCACGGGTAAGACCACGCTGTCTACCGACCCGAAGCGCCTGCTCATTGGCGACGACGAGCACGGCTGGGACGACGAGGGCGTGTTCAACCTCGAGGGTGGCTGCTACGCCAAGGTCATCAACCTCGACAAGGACAGCGAGCCCGACATCTACAACGCCATCCGCCGCGACGCCCTGCTGGAGAACGTCACCGTCGACGAGAACGGAAAGATTGACTTCGCCGACAAGAGCGTGACCGAGAACACCCGCGTCAGCTACCCCATCGAGCACATCGAGAAGATTGCCAAGAAGGTAAACGGCAAGAGCGCCGGTCCCGACGCACAGAACGTCATCTTCCTCAGCGCCGACGCCTTCGGCGTTCTGCCTCCCGTGAGCATCCTCACCCCGGAGCAGACGAAGTACTACTTCCTCAGCGGCTTCACCGCCAAGCTGGCTGGCACCGAGCGCGGCATCACCGAGCCCACGCCTACCTTCAGCGCCTGCTTCGGCCAGGCTTTCCTCGAGCTGCATCCCACGAAGTATGCTGAGGAGCTGGTGAAGAAGATGGAGAAGAGCGGTGCCAAGGCCTATCTGGTGAACACCGGCTGGAACGGCACGGGCAAGCGCATCTCTATCAAGGACACGCGTGGCATCATCGACGCCATCCTCGGCGGCGCCATCCTGAAGGCTCCCACGAAGAAGATTCCTTACTTCGACTTCGAGGTTCCCACACAGCTCGAGGGCGTGGCATGGGGCATCCTCGATCCTCGTGACACCTATCAGAACCGCAACGAGTGGGAAGAGAAGGCCAAGGACCTCGCTGGTCGCTTCATCAAGAACTTCAAGAAGTACGAGGGCAACGAGGCCGGTAAGGCTCTGGTCGCTGCAGGCCCGAAGCTGTAAAGCTAGGGCTGAAAGCAACGAGCATCTTTCGATGGTCGCTGCAGGCCCGAAGCTGTAAAGAAGTGAAGAGTGAAGAATTTGCTTCCGCTCTTCCTAACAAAAAGAAACAGGTTGCGCCACTTGGTGCAGCCTGTTTCTTTTTGATGTAAGTCAAAAACATACATAGCAGTAGAAAATTCATGGCATTTAGTGTTTCATTTTCTCCTAATTGTTCGTAACTTTGCACTTGTAGTCGTGAGACTACGCACATTTTTCATTAGGTTAGTAGTTAATAGATTTTAAGGTAAAGATTATGTTATTGTACAATCCTTTGTGATGGCCTTTTCGCCATCCCATGAAGGAAAAGGAGTGCGGGGTGAGTGATTCATACCGCACTCCTTTGCTATATCCTATTGAAAGCCATTTCCACAGACTTCAATACGCATGGTCGAGGGGTCGAAGCTGACGCCCTCGCCGCTCTCTATGAATCGCGCCAGCACGCCCAGATCGGCCAGCTCGCGCGGTGTGCCGATGGCCAGCGCACTGCCCTTCTGCGGCGAAGGGCCTTCGCCGCCCTGCATCAGCCACAGGCGGTCGGCCACCTGCAGGGCCAACTCCAGGTCGTGGGTAGAGAGGAAGATGGTCTTCCCCGCCTCGCGGCTGATGCGCCTTAGCAGCAGCAGCGTCTCCACCTTCGACAGATAGTCGAGGAAGGCCGTTGGCTCGTCGAGGAAGATGATGCTCGTCTGCTGGGCCAGCGCCTTGGCAATCATCACCTTCTGCCGCTCGCCGTCGCTCAGCGTCGTCACCTGTCGCTCGGCCAGCGCCTCGATGCCCACCAGGGCGATGGCCTCGTCGACCACGCGCTCGTCGTCGCTGTTCAGCCGTCCCCAGAAGCCCGTATAGGGCGAGCGGCCCATGGCCACCAGCTCCCAGGCCGTCATCTGCTGCACGTCGGGACGCTCCGTCAGCACCACGCCCAGTCGCTGCGCCAGCTCGCGGTCGCTGTAGTCGTCGAGCTCGCGCCCCTCGATGCTGATGCTGCCTGCCAGCCTCGGCTGGAAGCCCGCCAGCGTGCGCAGCAGCGTCGACTTGCCCGCTCCGTTTCGTCCCAGCAGACACGTCAGCTCGCCGCTGTTGATGCCTGCAGTGATGCCTGTCGCCACCGTGCGGAGCCCTTTCCTCCAGCGGTAGCCTATGCTGACGTCCGTCAGCCTGATGGTTTCCCTGTTTGTTGTCATGGTTCTTGCTGTGCTTTTCGGCGCGATTTCTGTCGCGCCTTGAATTCCTTGTAAGCCTTGTTAGCCACGTAGTATCCGCCACGCATAGAGTGGCGGTAGGCCTGCTGCGCCTCGCGGTAGGCCCCCAGCTTCTCGTAGGCAATGGCCATGTAGAAGTGCAGGTCGGCCGTCTCCAGTCCCTCTTGCAGGGCGCTGTCGCCGTAGAGCAGCGTGCGGTAGTGGTCGCCGACGACGTAGGCATCGAAGGCCATGTTGTAGAAGCGCAGGAACGTCTGCCGGTGGGCGCTGGCCTCAGCGGGTGTCTGGCTCTTGATGGCTACATCGTCGGCATTGCGCACCCTCGACCAGTAGATGCCGTTGGTCATGCCGCTCACGTGGCTGCCGCCCAGGCCCACCAGCCCCTCCACGGCACCCTCCTCAGCCGAGCGCAGCGCCTTGTGGTAGTGCGACTCCTGTGCTGTCACCGTGGCAGAGAAGCCCAGCAGCAGTGCGATGATGGTTGATAGTCGTCTCATGCTCAAAAGTTCTTCTATTATCATGCGCTTGCGTAGAGACGCCACTATATGACGTCTCTACTTGTGGCTGCAAAGATACAAACAATTCAGCGCACCGCCAAAAAAAGTAAGAAGAAAAAGTCAGGGGAGGGGGCGGTATCGTTTCTAAAATGTCAAAAATCTTTTACAAAAATGTCAAAATATTTCACAGAAAATTTTGTTCACGGCGACGAAGCAATTTTGAGCGAAAAATGGCCGATTTCGGGCCTTGGGGAGGCGTTGCCCGATGAAAAATCGGGCCGCAAACGACGAAGTTTTGCACACAAGCCATGCTTTTGTGCAGGTTTTTTGCTCAAATTTTGCTACTTTTCGCGTTTCTGTAAGCACGAGAAATTTTCAAAAGTCAACGCCAAATTTTCAAAAGTCGTTGACTTTTTTTTCTCATCGAAGCCCTTTTTTTGCCAAAATCAAGTCAACCGGCTGACAATCAGCCAATTAGTAAACCATCAAAAAACAGGGGTTTTTTCGTCCAAAAGTTGTTTTCGTGGAAAACTTTCGAAATATGGAGGCCAAAAACGGCCATTTTGTCAATTTTGTTCAAAAAAAATGAAAGCATTTTCCCTCCAAAGAAAGGAACAGTTCTACACACTGACAGGTGAGCTGCTATGGCCTGTTTTTCTGCCCATTGCCGCCGTTGCCACCAGCCCTCTGGGCGAATTAGGATAAAGAAAACAAAAATCTTTCCCCGAAACGCTTGTAAATAAGGATTTTTATGTAAATTTGCAGTCGTAAAAGATGAAGAAACGACTCAAGTGGGCGGGCGTGGTGCTGCTCAGTCCTGTCCTGCTGTTCCTCTTGCTGGCAGCGTTGCTCTACGTACCGGCCATCCAGAACTGGGTGGCACAGCGCGTGGTGAGCTATGTCTCGGAGCAGACAGGCATGGAAATCAGCGTTGAGCACGTTGACCTCGACTTCCCGCTCGACCTGGGCCTCGACGGCCTGCGCATCGTCAAGCCCGACGCCTCGGGGCGCCGCGACACCATCGCCGACATCCAGCGCGCCGTGGCCGACGTGAAGCTGTGGCCGCTGCTGCGCCAGGGGCGTGTGGTGCTCGATGCGCTACAGCTGCGCCAGGCCAGGGTGAACACCCTCGACTTCATCGGCGACCTGCGCCTGCAGGGCACCATCGGCTGCCTGACGTTCACCTCCCCCGGCATCGACATCAACCAGATGGAGGTGGAGCTGCGCGGACCGCGCCTGAGCGACACCGACCTGACTGTCTACATGAGCGACACGGCCGCCGTGGACACCTCCACCGTCGGCTGGCGCATCCGCTTCGACCGCTTCGACCTGGAGCGCACGCGCATTGCCGTGCTCATGGACTCCGCCGCCCTCTTTGCCGACTCCACCACCCGCATCAACGCCTATATGGGCGAAGGACGCATCGACCAGGCCGACCTCGACCTGGGGCTGGCGCGCTTCGCCTTCGGACGCATCGACTGGACCGACGGTGCGCTGAGCTACAACGACCTCTTCGCCCTGAGCAACGTCAGGCTGGGCCTCGACTCGCTCTATTCCTTCGGACCCGACCTGCGCGTGGGCATCCGCGAGGCCACGCTCCGCGAGGACTCCACGGGCATCGACGTGGGCGAGCTGCACGGCGCCATCAGCATGAGCGGTGACCAGCTGCGCCTGCAGCAGCTGAAGGCCGTGGCCAGCGCCGAGTGGGAGGGGCGTCCCGTGGTGCTCCATGCCCAGGTGGATGGCGACACCGACCACTTAGACGTGGAGCAGCTGAGCGTCACCATGCCTACGGCCCTCCACTTTGAGGCGAGCGGCCAGCTGGCCGACGTGCTCAACCTGGAGCGCATGCAGGCGAAGCTCTCCGTGAAGGCCGACGCCTACGACCTCGGCTTCCTCCCGCTGGGGCCGTCGCTGAGGATTCCGCGTGGTCTCACCGTGCAGGGCGACATCGAGGCCGACACGAAGCAGGTGACGGCCGACGTAACGATGCGCGACGGCAGCGGCTCGGCCTCGCTCAAGGGGAAGCTGCTGGCACCGCTCTCGGCCCTGCTCGACAACGACGGACTATCAACCCTGAAATACGACGCCACGCTGAAGGCCAGCCGCCTGAACCTGCGCCACTTCATGCCGCGCGACTCGCTCGGACTGCTCACCGCCGAGCTGACGCTGAAAGGGTCGGCCCCCTCCAACCTCACCCAGCTGGGAGCCGCCACAGGGAAAGCCTCCCCCTGGGGGAGGTTGGAGGGGACCGCCGACCTGCAGCTGCACAGCCTGCAGTACGACCAATGGCTGCTCGACAGCATCCAGGTCACGGCAAGCCTGACGGACGGCCGGGCGGTCATTGCCGCCGACGTCAGCAACCGCCTGCTGAGGGGCACGCTCGACATCGATGCCGACCTGGCCACCCTGAGCCACAGGAATACCGACGTGAAGGCCACCGTGGAGGCCGACCTGCAGCACGTCGACCTGCACGCGCTGGGCATCACCGACGCACCCACGGTGGTGGCCATGAGCGGCAGCTTCGAGCTGAACAGCGACCTGCAACGGCGGCATCAGCTGTCGGCCCTTGTCAGCAATATCTCGCTGCGCGACACCGTGAAGACCCATCACCCCGAGAACTTCGGACTGCTGGTGAAGACCAGCGCCGACACCACGAAGGTGCGCGTGCAGAGCGGCGACCTCATCGTAAAGCTCGACGCACAGGAGGACTACGAGCACCTCTTCGCCAAGCTGGGTGCCCTGGCCGACACCATCGGCATGCAGCTGCGCGAGCGGACCATCGACCAGCCGCAGCTGAAGCGGCTGCTGCCCGAGGGCAAGCTCTACATCACCAGCCAGCGCAACAACCCCGTGGCCGACATCCTCCGCGCCGCCACGGGCATCGACTTCCTCGACATGCAGACCGACCTCACGCTCTCGCCGCTGACGGGCGTCAACGGCACGGCACGGCTGCTCCAGCTGAGCACCGGCGACATGCAAATTGACACCATGCGCATCTCGCTCGTGGAGAAGACGCAGGGCCTGACCTTCAACGGACAGGTCACCAACGGCAAGAAGAACAAGATGGGGGCCTTCAACGTGCTCTTCGACGGTAGGCTGCAGGAGCACGGCGCCAGCTTCGGCGTGCGCTACTTCGACGACCAGGGACGCCGCAACATCCGCATCGGCGCTCAGGCCGAGATGGTGGCCGACGGCCTGCACTTCAAGCTCATTCCCACACGGCCCACGCTGGGCTACAAGGAGTTCACGCTCAACGCCGACAACTTCCTGCTCCTCCACGACGACCTGCGCCTCGAGGCCAACGTCGACCTGCTGGCCGACGACGGCACTCACATCCTCGTCTACTCTGAAAACCAGGACTCCACCCTGCTGCAAGACCTCACCATCAGCGTCCACCAGCTCGACCTGGGCGAGCTGACGGGCAACATTGCGCTGCTGCCCAACATCAGCGGCAAGCTCGAAGGCGACTTCCACCTGATGATGGACGCCGGCCGCAACATCTCCGTGGCCAGCGACATACAGGTGGCGCAGATGGCCTACGAGGGCAGCCACATCGGCAACCTCGGCTCGGAGTTCGTCTACCTGCTGCGCGAAGACGGCACCCACGTGGTCGATGCCTCGCTGCTGCTCGACGACGAGGCCGTGGGCACCCTGCAAGGCTCCTACCTCAGCGACAAGCGCCTCGACGCTACGCTGCACCTCACAGGCATGCCGCTCGCCATCGTCAACGGCTTCATACCCGACCAGCTGCTGGGCTTCGAGGGCACCGCCAACGGCGAGCTGAGCGTCAAGGGCGAGCTGTCGAACCTGCAGAGCAACGGAAAGGTGAGCTTCGACGGCGGCTACCTCGTCAGCAACCCCTACGGCATGCGCATGCGCTTCGGCGACAAGCCCCTGGAGGTGAAGGACTCGAAGCTGCTCTTCACCGACTTCGCCCTCTATGCCTACAACAACAACCCGCTCAACATCAGCGGCAGCGTCGACCTGAACAGCAGCGGCACCGACGCCGTGAACCTGCGGCTGCGCTCGCAGAACTTCCAGCTCATCAACGCCAAGCAGAAGAAGGAGTCGGTGGCCTACGGCAAGATGTTCGTCAACTTCTTCGCACGCCTCACCGGCAACCTCGACCAGCTGAACATGCGCGGACGTCTCGACGTGCTGGGCACCACCGACCTGAACTACATCCTGCTCGACTCGCCGCTCTCCACCGACAACCAGATGGACGAGCTGGTGCGCTTCACCGACTTCAGCGACACCACCCTCGTCGTGGTGCAGCGCCCTGAGAGCGACGCCCTCAGTCTCGACATGCAGCTCAGCATCGACCAGGGTGCCCACGTGCGCTGTGCGCTGAACGCCGAGCAGACGAACTACGTGGACCTGCTGGGCGGCGGCGACCTGCGCATGCGCATGCTGAGCGACGGCCTCAGCCTCAACGGGCGCTACACCGTGCAGAGCGGCACGATGAAGTATTCGCTGCCCGTCATCCCGCTGAAGACGTTCAACATCAAGGAGGGCAGCTACGTGGAGTTCACCGGCGACCCCGCCAACCCCACCCTGAACCTCACCGCCACCGAGCGCACACGCTCTGCCGTGGCCAGCGCCGACGGGCAGAACCGCACCGTGAGCTTCGACTGCGGCGTGGTCATCACGCAGACGCTGGAGAACATGGGCCTGCAGTTCACCATCGACGCACCCGAGGACATGCAGGTGCACAGCGAGCTGGCGTCGATGAGCCTCGAGGAGCGCGGCAAGCTGGCCGTGACGATGCTCACCACGGGCATGTACCTGGCCGACGGCAACACCGCAGGCTTCACCATGAACTCGGCACTGAACTCGTTCCTGCAGAGCGAAATCAACAACATCACCGCCGGCGCCCTAAAGACCGTGGACCTGCAGGTGGGGCTGGACAACGCCACCGATGCCACCGGACAGACGCGCACCGACTATTCCTTCAGCTTCGCCAAGCGCTTCTGGAACAACCGCCTCAGCGTGCAGATTGGCGGAAAGGTCTCCACCGGCGCCGAGGTGCAGGGCCAGCAGCAGTCGTTCTTCGACAACGTCACCATGGAGTACCGCCTCTCGCCCACCAGCAACAAATACGTAAAACTGTTCTACAACCAGAACGTCTACGACTGGCTCGACGGCTACACCGGCGAATATGGCGGCGGCTTCGTCTGGAAGCGAAAGCTGGATAGGCTGATAGAAATCATAAAGCCCCAACAAACTACCCCCAGCCCCATTCCAAGGGAGAGGAGCATGGATAGACCTGCCATGACCGTAACGCCCCAGACGACTCAAACGCCCCAAGACACTATACAATAATGATAATAATAAGTAAATACATACGTAGGTTCATCGCTCGTATAGTCTATATATTCCCTTCCCTTGGGAAAAGGCTACGGGTAGGCGAGCTCAGCTCGGGAATGGGGCTGGGGGTGGGCTCATTTATCATTTATCATTTATCATTTAGCTTAGCCCTCCTGGGAGGACTGAGCGCCATCTCCTCCTGCTCCACCACCAGCCAGATTCCTGACGACGACCAGCTGTTCATCGGACTGGAGAAGATTGCCTACACCGACTACGAGCCGGGCGACCACGCCGAGAAGGTGAAGGAGGAGCTGGAAGGCGCCCTCGCCACCGCCCCCAACGGTGCCCTCTTCGGCTCAAGCTACTACCGCACGCCGTTCCCCTACCGGCTGTGGATATGGAATGCCACCACCGGCTCAAGCGGCGTGCTGAAGAAATGGCTCAACCGCACCTTCGGCAAGGCCCCCGTGCTGATGAGCCAGGTGAACCCCGCCCTGCGTGCCCAGGTGGCGCGCCAGGTGCTGCGTGCCAACGGCTACATGCACGGCGACGTCAGCTTCGCCGAGGTGCCGCAGAAGAACCCGAAGAAGGCGAAGATTGCCTACACCGTGCGCATGGACTCCCTCTTCCGCATCGACAGCATGGCCTACGTGGGCTTCACGCCCGCCATGCAGCACCTCATCGACTCCACCCGCGAGGAGTCGCTCCTGCAGCCCTCCGTGCCCTTCAGCGTGGGCAACCTCGACGCCGAGCGCACACGCCTGAGCCAGCTCTTCCGCAACAACGGCTTCTACTACTACCAGCCCGCCTACGCCTCCTATCTCGCCGACACCTTCGCCGTGGCCAACCGCGTGGCGCTGCGCCTGCAGATGGCCGACTCGCTGCCGCCCGAGACCCTGCGCCCCTGGCACATCGGCAAGACCAGCGTCCGACTGCGCCGCTCGCGCATGGAGCAGGTTGACACCACCACCGTGCGCCGCTATCTCGACATCTCCTTCCACGGCAAGCATGCCCCCATCCGACCCCGCGTGGTGCTCCGCAACATGAAGCTGCGGCCCCGCCAGCTGTTCAGCTATGCCGACTACCAGGAGTCGATGCAGAAGGTCAACGCCACCGGCGTCTTCAGCACCGTAGACTTCCAGTTCACGCCCACGGCCCCCACCGACTCCCTCAACCTGCTGCTCGACTGCATCTTCGACAAGCCCTACGACTTCTACGTGGAGACCAACTTCGTGAACCGCACCATCGGCCGACTGGGCCCCGAGCTGAAAGTGGGTCTGACGCGCCGCAACGCCTTCCGCGGCGGCGAGAAGCTCGACCTGAACCTCCACGGTGCCTACGAATGGGAGACCAGCGGCCGCGACAGCCGCATGAACAGCTACCAGTATGGTGCCGACGTGTCGATAGAGTTCCCCCGCACGGTCTTCCCCCGCTTCAGGTCCAGTAGCCGACAGGCCTCAGCAAGGCCAGGCACCGCTCCCGGCGAAGCAGGGAGCACCGCCGCTGCTGCCCCCCGTCCCCGTCGACGCCGCTTCTACGGCAACCCCACCACCATTGCCAAGGTGTCGAGCGACGTGGTGCGCCGCCCCAACTACTACAAGATGCATATCGTCAGCGGCGAGTGGACCTACCGCTGGCAGTCCTCGCCACAGAGCCGCCACGAGCTGTCGCCGCTCACCGTGAAGTATCAGTTCATGAACAGCCACACCGAGCTCTTCGACAGCCTGCTCGGCGAGAACCCCTACTTAGAGACCACCATGCGCAACTACTTCATCCCCAAGATGCGCTACACCTACACCTACGCCTCGCCGAAGACCCTGCGCAACCCCCTGCGATGGGAGACCACCGTCGAGGAGAGCGGCAACCTGACGGCCCTCTACGATGTCGTCATCCAGGGCAACGGATGGCACCAGCGCGACAAGACGCTCTTCAAGAACCCCTACTCGCAGTTCATCAAGATTGAGACCGACCTGACGAAGACCTGGACGCTGGGCCTGCAGACGAAGCTCGTGGGCCACCTGAACGCCGGCGTGATGTGGAGCTACGGCAACAGCCTGAGCGGGCCCTTCAGCGAGATGTTCTACGCCGGAGGTGCCAACAGCATCCGCGCCTTCCCCGTGCGAAGTATAGGCCCCGGAGCCTTCCCCGGCCTCGGCGGCAGCAACCAGTTCTCCTACGTGCTGCAGAACGGCGACTCGAAGCTCGTGGCCAACCTCGAGCTGCGCCACCGCCTCTTCGGCAGCCTCTACGGAGCCGTCTTCCTCGACGCGGGCAACGTATGGAGCTCGGAGGACTGGATGCTGCCAACCGACGACCTGGAGGAAGACGAAGACGAGTTCTTGCTCGACTTCGTCAACGCCTGGAACAGCATCTTCGCCAACAACCGCTTCCGCCTGCGCAACTTCCTCAAGCAGGTGGCCGTGGGAACGGGCATAGGACTGCGCTACGACCTCGACTTCCTCGTGCTGCGCGTAGACTGGGGCCTCGGCCTCCACCTGCCCTACGAAACGGACCACGGCGGCTACTTCAACATCCGGCGCTTCCGCGACATGAGCACCATCCACTTCGCCATCGGCTATCCCTTCTAAGCACTACGACGTCCAGCGCCACTCCCACCAGTAGAGGGCGAGACAGCCCACCAGGCCCACCACGAAGAAGAAGGCCAGGCACCACAGCGCCGTAGGCAAGGCCGCCCAGCTGCCCAGCTGCCACCTCGCCAGCAGCACCACCAGCCCCGTGGCCAGCAGCGACACCATCGGCAGGGCTATCAATGAACGAATCAGTTTTTTCATCACGCTTATAAGATAATAACTGTTGGCCCCCTCCGGCCCCCTTCAATCCCCCCAACTGGGGGGAAGTGGCTGCGCCGGATTCCGCGGCAGAAGTAACTTCTAAAGCCTCCCCCCAGTTGGGGGAGGTTGGAGGGGGCCGTTTTCGCGCAGAGAACATCAGTAAGCTACCTTCCTGCCGCCTACGATGTAGAGGCCACGTCGGCTGGGGGCTGCGCTGTGCCGACGGCCATTCAGGTCGACGAAGCCACCGCCGGAGGCAAAGGCACGGGGCAGCGCAGTGACCAGCGTGGTGGTGCCGCCCTGCCAATAGTAGTAGTCTATGGTCGGGGCCTCGCCGTCGGGGATGATCTTCTGCTCCACCAGCAGGTCGCGCTCGTCGTAGCGGTTCTCGTAGGCGATGCCACCCTGCTGCAGCACCTGACCCAGCACCGATACCGTGATGGTCACCTGCTGCACCGTCTGGTGGCTGTCGTACTCGTAGGCTATCGCCTCCGTCATCGTGAAGCCGTCCATCAGCATGTTTATCGTCTCCTGCCGCGTGGTGCCGTCGCCGTTGTAGTCCATGTGCCCGTCGGCGTAAAGCACCCACTCGCCGCCCTGCCAGAGGTAGGCTTCGTAGCTGTCTATGCGGTCGCGCTTCACCGCCGTGGTCACCTGCTTCAGGAAGGGCTGCAGCACACCGTCAGAGGGGCGGCTGTCGATGGTCACGCCGGGGAGGTCGGTGCCCTTGTAGAACTCCACCACCTCCGTGCGCTCCGACAGGCGGTATTCGCCCCCCCACATACTGGTAGACCTCCTCCTTCTGCATCACGCCGCCGTCGGTGTAGCTGTACTCGTGCTTGCCTGTCGGCACGGTCACCGGGGCGGCACTGTCGGCGGGCCAGCTGTAGCCCAGCTCATAGAGCAGGGCAGCACGCCCATTGGCACCGTACTCTACCACCTGCTTCTTCACGGGCGAGCCGTCGGGCTGCACCGTGCACACGCTGTCGAGGCGGTACGGAGCCTCACTCGATGCCGCTGCCGCCTTTCTCATTGTTAATGACTTCGGGGCCTGCCATGCCTGCGGCTGGGCCACCATCGGTGCTGCCAGCATCATGAACAGCACTGCGAGGGTAAAAAGATTCTTTTTCATGTCTTTGAAGTTTTAATTGGTTCTTTACTTTTGCCGTTTCCGGCGTTTCTCGGGTGCAAAGTTAGGGTGCAAAAGTTCTGAGGCCAAAGAATCGAGTTGACAAGTAGTTAACAGGCCGAAAATGTAAACTCTTTGTTAACTAAAAGGGCTTTTGTTAACTCTTTGTTAACTCTTTTTCGGCTATTTTTTTGCTCCATTGATGCAAAATAGCTATCTTTGCAACAACAAAAAGACAGGAACTACCATGACCATCCGACGCTTTACCTTTTTGCTCATAGCCACCATAGCCCTGTTCCTTCACGCTTGCAGCAGTGGGCCGGACTACCCCACGGAGCTGGTGCAGGCCGATAGCGCTTATATGCAGGGCCGCCATGTGAGGGGTGACCATCTTTTAGCAGCCTATCAGGCAGGAACTATCGATGAAACCGAGGAAATTAGCAATTACCGGCACTTGGTAGAGTTGGAAAAGGCATACATGCATGATCAATTGTCGACAGAAAACCTTCCTTTGATAAATCGTCTTTGCAACTATTATCAGAAAGAAAAAGCAACCGATAAATATGCCAAAGCTCTGCTTTTTATTGGACAAGTCTTTTCACAAATCCATGAATATCCAACTGCCGTTGAATATGCTCTTAGAGCCAAAACAGAAGCAGAGAACTGCAAAGACAACAGACTTCTTTGCCTAATTAATAGGGAGCTGGGAGATATATTTTTCGACCAGCGCTCATTGAATAGTTGTGTTCCTTATTATAAAGCATATTATTGCTTTGCTGTTGCTAACAATGACACCCTACGTATGGCTCATGGGGCGCACCTGATGGGCAGGGTTTATTCCATTGAGAACGCTATAGACAGTATTATCTTCTACTATAAGCAGTCAATAGCATTGGGAGCAACTTTACCCCAGAAAGAAAACATTGTTCCTTATGCCATGCAAAGCCTCTGCGACATCTACATCCAGACGGAGCAGTTCGACAAGGCGCTTGAGGTGATGCCCCGCAACGAGCTGAACGACGGCAACTGGGCCTACTGGCATTTGGGGCAGGAGCATACGGACTCGGCCATCTACTACTTCCAGAAGCTTCTGGGCCGCTATAAATGGCAGGGGGAGGTGGAGGTGCTTGACGTCCTGGCACGCTTAGAGCGGCAGCGCGGCAACCTTCCGGCGGCGCTCGACTACTACGAGCGGCTCTCGGCAGCGCAGGACTCGATGTATGCCCAGCAGAAGCAGGAGGAGACCAAGCGCACCCAGGCCCGCTACAACTTCGACAGCATGAAGGCGCAGCGCGACCGTCTGGAGCAGGAGAACCGCCAGCAGCAGCTCTTCATCGGGCTGCTCGCCACGGCGCTGCTCCTGATGGGCGCGGTGGCCTGGATGGCGCGGCGCTACTACCGGCACAAGCAGCTGGCCGACCGCCAGCAGCTGCAGCTGCTGGCCCGTGAGAAGGAGGAGCAGGCCGAGCAGGGCCGACGGCAGCAGGCCGAGAACAGCCGCAAGCTCTCGGCCCTGAGCCAGGAGCTGGCCGAGGCACGGCGGCAGAACGACGCACAGGCCGCCCACCGCATAGAGCTGGAGACGAACATGCTCGCACTGGAGAACCAGCGCATCGAGGCCACCCAGCAGCGACGCGACGCCCTGCTGGCCGACCTGCAGCAGACGGAGGTCTACCAGCGCCTGAAGCTGCCCTCGCAGCAGCCGCTCCGCATCAGCGACGAGGAGTGGGCCGACCTGTCGCAGCGTCTCGACGACATCTACGACCACCTCTCGCAGCGACTGCTCGCCCTGGCACGACTCTCGGAGACCGAGCTGCGCATCTGCTACCTGCTGAAGCTGCACGTGGCACCCGCCGACATGGCCGACATCCTCTTCAAGACCAAGGCCGCCATCACCCAGGCACGCAAGCGCATGTACTATAAGTTCACCAATATCCGCGGCACCGCTGAACAGCTCGACGAACTCATCATGGAGCTATGACCACCACCGACGACCGCTTCCACCCGCTGCAGGCCGAGGGCGAGCTGCCCCTGCGGCTGAACAACCCCTTCAGCTACGAGCCCCACCCGCTGGCACTGCTCGCCGCCGCCGAGGTGCGCCGCCACGTGGCCTCGCACCCCGAATGGGCCGCCGAGCTGGCCGAGGGGAAGATGCTGGGCGTGCTGGTGTGCCGCGACGACGAGGGGTGCCTGGGCTTCCTGGCAGCCTACAGCGGACAGATTGGGGGGCGCGAGGACTGGCCCTGGTTCGTGCCCGCGGTGTTCGACTACCTGCAAGCCGACGGCTATTTTAAGCGCGAGGAGGCCGCCATCACGGCCATCAACCACCAGATAGACACCCTGGAGCACGACGAACAGCTGACCACCCAGCGCCAGCAGCTGGCCCGGCTGCGCCAGCAGGCCGAGGCGGAGACCAGCGCCTACCGCCAGCTGATGAACGAGGCACGGGCTCGCCGACAGGCACAGCGCGATGCCGGGGCTGACAGCGAGGCGCTGGTGCGCGAGAGCCAGTTCCAGAAGGCCGAGCTGCGCCGCCTGAAGCAGCGCTGGCGCGACGCCGTGGCCCATGCCGAGGAGGCGCTGAGGCCGCAGGAGGAGGCCATCGCACGCCTCAGGGAGGAGCGTCGGCACCGCTCCGACGCCCTGCAGCGCTGGCTCTTCGACCAGTTCGTGATGCGGAACGAGGCGGGCGAGCAGCGCACGCTGACCACCATCTTCGCCCCCACGCCACAGCACGTTCCACCGTCGGGTGCCGGCGAGTGCTGTGCGCCGAAGCTGTTGCAGTATGCCTTCCTCCACCGTCTGCGACCCGTACAGATAGCCGAGTTCTGGCAGGGTCGCTCGCCCCGTCAGGAGGTGCGCCACCACGGCCAGTTCTATCCCGCCTGCCGCGGCAAGTGCAAGCCCATCCTGGAGTGGATGCTTAAAAGTGAAGAGTTAAGAGTGAACAGTGAAGAATCTGCTACCGCACGCATGGAGGGAAATGCTGAGGCGGCAGCCGATTCTTCACTCTTCACTCTTCACTCTTCACTTACATTCTGTGTGGTCAACAAGCCGGCGAGGCTGCTCTCGGTGCCGGGGCTGACGGGCGAGGAGTCGGTGGAGAGCCTGCTGAGGCGGCAACACGGCGAGGTGTGGATGGTGCATCGCCTGGACCAGGACACCAGCGGCCTGCTGGTGGTGGCGCTGACGCGCGAGGCCTACCACCGGCTGCAGCGGCAGTTCCTGGAGCGCACGATATATAAAAGGTATATAGCGCTGCTCGACGGCGTGCCCGCCCAGCAGCGGGGCACCATCAGCCTGCCCCTGCGCCCCGACCCGCTGGACCGTCCGCGCCAGGTGGTGGACCACGAGCACGGCCGCGAGGCGGTGACCGACTACGAGGTGCTCAGCGTCGAGGACGGGCGGGCCCGCGTGGCCCTCACTCCCCACACGGGGCGCACCCACCAGCTGCGCATGCACTGCGCCCACGCCGAGGGCCTCGGCTGCCCCATCGTCGGCGACCGCCTATACGGAAAGCCAGCTCAGCGGCTCCTCTTGCATGCCGCCGAGCTGGCTTTCCATCATCCCGTGACGGGCGAACGGCTCACGTTCAGCTGTCCCGTCCCATTCTAAAAAAATTCTTTATTTAACGTACTCAGAGAAGTCCGTCAGGTGCATGTCGCCCTTGCGAGCCAGCGTGTCGTGCATGGCGAAAGCTGCGGTGAGGCAGTGGCGGGTGTGGCCGCCGGTGCCCAGCTTCAGGTATTCGCGCAGCAGCGGGCGGTAGTCGGGGTGCGCGCAGTTCTCGATGATGAGCTCGGCACGCTGCATGGGGCTGTGGCCGCGCAGGTCGGCGATACCCTGCTCGGTGACGATGATGTTGACATCGTGCTCCGAGTGGTCCTGATGGCTGACGAAGGGCACAATCGACGAGATGAGGCCACCCTTGGCCGTCGACGGGCAGGTGAAGATGCTCAGGTAGGCGTTGCGCTCGAAGTCGCCACTGCCACCGATGCCGTTCATCATCTTCGTGCCGCTGATGTGCGTGGAGTTCACGTTGCCGTAGAGGTCGCACTCGATGGCGGTGTTGATGGCGATGACGCCGAGGCGGCGGATGACGGCCGGGTGGTTCGAGATCTCGCTCTGGCGCAACGTCAGGTGATCCTTGAAGTAGCCGATGTTGTCGTAGACCTGCATCAAGCACTCGTTAGAGACGGTGAGCGAGCAGGCGCTGGCGTCCTTCACACGGCCATTGAGCATCATGTCGATAACGGAGTTCTGAATCACCTCGGTGTAGATGTTGAAGTCGGGCACGTGCTTGTCCTCGCCCAGTGCGCCCAGAATGGCGTTGGCCGTCGAGCCTACGCCGCTCTGCAGGGGCAGGAACTCCTTGGGGATGCGGCCAGCGTGCAGCTCGCTGACGAGGAACTCAGCCGTCAGGTAGCCAATCTTGTCGGTCACGGGGTCGCTGTCCTTGAAAGCGCGAGCCTCGTCGGGGATGTTACACTCTACCACGCCCACCACTTTCTCGCGTGGGATGGACACGTAGGGCTTGCCGATGCGGTCGCTGACGTTGAAGATGGGGATGGGCTTGCGATAGGGCGGGTCGAGGGGCTCGTAGACGTCGTGGATGTACTTGGCGTTGGGGCTGTGGAAATGGTTCAGCTCCAGGATGACCTTCTTGGCCAGACGGGCAGCCGTGGGGCTGATGCCGCCGGCAGCGGTCAGGTAGACGCGCAGCTCGTCGCCCACCTCCTCGATGTCGCAGACCTCGAGGATGGCCCAGTCGATGTCGCCATAGAAGCCGTAGCGCAGCTCCTGTGCCATGTGGCTCAGGTGCAGGTCGTTGTAGGGAATCTCGCCCATGTTCACGTGCTTGCGGAAGTCGGGATTGGTGGTGTAGGGGGCACGGTACTTGATGGCCTGTGCCACGGCCAGGTCGCCATCGGTCGACTGTCCGGTAGAGGCACCGGTGAAGATGCCCACCTTGAACTCGCGGCCAGCCTCGTGCTCCTTCGTAGCAATCTTGGCCAGCTCTTTCGTCACTGCCTTGGCCACGCCGGCGGGTGTGAATCCGCTCATGGCCAGGTTCTCTCCATTCTTAATCAGCGCTGCAGCCTCGGCAGCGGTCATACGTGTGAATGACATTCTTGATGTGTTTTTATTTATTTGTTTAGAATCTCTTTCAATTGCCCATCTTGGCCATAACCATCGTAGCGGTGAAGCTGGCGCTGCTGTCATCGACGTCGAAGGAAGTCAGCTCCATGCCGTCTCCTAACTATCTATTTGGGTGCAAAGTTACAAAATATTTTTAGCATCCATGCAAAAAGGCGCAACTTTTTTATAAAGTGCGCCTTTCTGAGGGATTTATAGCCTTGTTTTGTCAGCGTTGTAGCAGCGTGCGCGACGCCCTCGAGCCGTCGGTGGCCTGGCAGACGACGACGCAGGGCTGGCGGCTGCAGACGAGCGAGCAGCGGCGGGCCATGTGGCGCTGACCGTCACGCAGCTCGGCGGCTACCAGTTGCTGACCGCTGAGCGAGCACACCTCGACGCGGCGCAGCGGACGGTCGGCACTGACCACGAGGCGCAGCTGCTGCGGGTCGGCGGGCAAGGTCTCGACATCGATGTCGAAGCCGGCGTCGCCCCTAAGGGCGCGCTGCCCCGACGTGGCGTCGTCGTAGCCCCACTGGCTGTCGAGGAAGGCGAGGCGCTTCTGGAACCACTCCTTCACCGTGCTGATCTCCTCGGCATAGGAGCCCACGAAATAGGCGGCGAAATAGGCCACCGGACTGCTGCTGCCCCCACCCCAGGGCCACCACGGCCAGCCGCCGCCACCGCCCTGCTGCTGCTGACTGTTGTCAACGAGCAGGTCGCTATACTTCTGGTAGTGGCGGTCCTTGGCCTCGCTGAGCAGCTCGGCATGGGTGTCGAAGAAACTGTTGATGCGCTCCTGGCTGAGCAGCGTGTGGCGCAGCTGGGCATAGCGCTCGCGCACCTGCTGCATGAACGCCGGGTCGGTGGTGAGGCGCTTCCAGAAGGCGGGCGTGGGGTTGGTGGTGCAGCCCTCGTAGACCCAGGCCCTCACGTTGTTGGCGTTGCAGAAGTTGCAGTCGCCATAGGCCAGGTTGTAGTCCCACACCGGTCCGGCCACCATCTTCGCCTCGGTGCCGTCGGCGGCGTCCTTGTCCTTGTAGAAGTAGGCGCTGCGCTTAAAGCCGTCGGCGTTCAGGCTCAGCTCGGTGTGGATGAAATAGTCCACGAACGAGGGCACGTCGACGTAGCGGGCATAGCCCTCCACGGGGTCCTTCCAGTTCTGTGCCTGGAACGACTGCTCCATGCGGTCCACGAAGTCCTGTATGTAGGCTTTCTGCTGTGGCTGCAGCTTCTCCTTCTTCGGGTGGTAGATGGTCCAGGTCACGGCGGTGCTCTGTCCGCCGCCACCCCAGGGCCAGCCGCCGAAGCCGCCGCCCTGGCTCTCGGGCACGCCCTTCACCTTCGACTTGAAGGTGGCGTCGCCGTCGTCGTAGGCATCCACGCGCACGATGTAGCCGCCGGTGAGCTCGCGGCCCTCCACGTCGTCCTCCTTCAGCTTCGCAATGTCCACGCGCTCCTTGTCGCGCTTGATTTTCTCGCTGAGCACGTAGACGCCCTGATACTCGTCGTTGACGAGCACCTCGCAGAGCCGTGTGCGCGGTGCCCAGTGGCCCATGTCGGTCCAGAGCTGGAAGGCGAACACGTCGCGCAGCAGCGAGATGTCGTTGTAGGGGGCCAGCAGCACCCAGTCGCTCTCGGCGGGCATGCCCAGCAGCGGCGTCTTCAGGTCGTTGCCGTCGGCGTCCTGCGTCTCAATGGTGTATTTCTTCTGTGCGAACGAGAGCGAGCTGTTGCCGCGCAGCTTGATGCCCACGCGTCCGTCGTAGTCGGTAGGCGTGTCGGTGGGGCTGTTCAGCTCGCCGTCCTGGTGGTAGATAATCTTCATCGTGGCCTGCACCTTCGCCTGGGCGTTGATGGCCTCACCGCAGTAGATGAGCACCAGCGGCAGGTTGGTCGAGGTGAGGGTCTGTGCCCACAGCGCCGTGGCTGTGGCGAAAGATACGAGGGCTGAAACCATCAGCCCCCGCACCATAACAACTACTTTATTAACCATATTAACTAAAACTAACTTTACTTGCTTCATCCGTATTGTTCTGTGTGTGTATGCTACGGTTTTGATTTCTGCTGCAAAGGTAGCTATTTTCGCCGAAACAGCTGTTTCTTTTTGTCTCAAAATTGTTTCGCTGTGAGTAATCGGCAAAAAAAGAAGGAAAACCACCCCCTTTTCCGCCAGTCTCTCTATGACGCAACAGCGTTGCGTCCCCCTCCCCTCCCCTCCTCTCCCTTTTATCCCGCGCAGAGTCGCAGACCACCCCAAAAACTAAAAGGATGTTAAAACGAGAGGCTCCCCAAAACCGTTAAAGGCCCTCATATTTTGAAAATTCTGCACGAAAAAACTTTTTGGTCGAAAAAACGCCTGTTTTTAGAGGGTTCGACAAAAACGCTGGTTTTCAGCCGCTTAGCCTCAAAACCGCCTCAAAACCCCTTCGACGGCTGAAAAAAGTCAACGCCGCAGAAAAATTTGGCGTTGACTTTTTCATCTGAGGCGTGCTTACAGAAACGGAAAACGGCCCCAAAATCGGCAAAATT
>CACYME010000010.1 GCA_902775475.1 uncultured Prevotellaceae bacterium | reverse complement strand
TTTTAAGCACGCGAAATTTTCAAAAGTCAACGCCGCAGAAAAATTTGGCGTTGACTTTTGAAAGCGAAAAGGCACCAAATTTTTCAAAAATACGCTTAACCGTCTTCTGCTCAAATATTTAGCAAACCCTCTCAAAACTCGCTTATTTTCGGCCAAAAGTTTTCTCGCGCGAAATTTTTGAAATATGGAGGGGGTTGAGTGTTCATTTTTACCACATTTTCGCCTCTTTTTTAACGTTGTTTAAGAAGTTGTCTTGTTCACTAATTGGGATAAATATTTATCACAATTAGTGAATTTGTGTTTTTCTAAATCAACAGTTCATATCAACTATGTGGCCACGGTTTCCACGGTTTTGGCAGTACCGAAAAACCATGAAAAGCCGTGGCCTTGCGGATAGTCCATCTCCTACATGGGAGAGGAGTGCCTCGCGGCGCTTTATCGGCAGGTAAGGCTACGTACAAATAGGTCAACTGCTATATTAATGCTATTTTTTTTGCGGTGATTGTAACTTTTTTGCTTGTCGTTCGTCTTACATTATAGAGAGGATGAAAGACATCAGCTTCCGCACCGAGGTGCTTCCGCTGAAGGATGAACTCTTCCGGCTGGCACTGCGCATCACTCTCAACAGAGCTGATGCTGAGGACGTTGTGCAAGAAACGATGCTCAAGGTGTGGAGCCGGCGCGAGCAGTGGAGCGAGCTGGAGTCGATGGAGGCTTTCTGCCTAACCATCTGCCGCAACACCGCGATAGACAAGCTGAAGCGAGCCGACCGACAGGTGCAGACGCTGGAGGAGGACGGTGGCTACGACCACCCCGACCACTCCTACTCCGCCGACCCCGAAGAGCAGACCGTGCAGCGCGACCGCGTGATGCTTGTGCGACGGCTGATGGACCAGCTGCCCGAGAAGCAGCGCACCTGCATGCAGCTGCGCGACGTAGAGGGGAAGCCCTACAAGGAGATTGCCCAGGTGATGGGCATCACGGAGCAGCAGGTGAAGGTGAACATCTTCCGGGCGCGCCAGACTCTCAAACAGAAGTTTCAACAAACCGAGCAATATGGACTATAAGTACATTGAACAGCTGCTTGACCGCTACTTCGAGGGTGAGACCACCCTGCAGGAGGAGCAGATACTGAAGGCGTTCTACGGACAGGCGCCCGCCGACCTGCCGCAGGAGCTGGGCCAGTATGCGCCGCTCTTCGCCGTGCTGGGCGAGCGCGAGAGCCTGGGCAGCGACTTCGATGAGCGCATCCTGGCGATGACCGAGGGCACCGACAGCCCTGCTGCCCCCGAGACGGTGCAGGTGAAGGCCCGCGTCATCAGCCTGGCTGAGCGCCTGCGCCCGCTGTTCGGGGCCGCCGCCGTGGTGGCCATCCTGCTCACGCTGGGCCTGGCCATCAACCAGTCGTTCCGACAGGACGACACGTGGGTGGACGCCGAGGAGTATGCGCAGCGCGGTCTGGAGGTGGCCACTGGCGAGCCTGCCATGGCCTACGAGCAGACCAAGGACTCGCTGACGAGGGTGGGCGAGGGACCGGCCACCACCGTGCAGATGCCCGACTCGCTGCTGGGCGTGAGCATCAACTGACGTGAAAATAATTTCTATGCTTTCTCTATAACAATTATCATTTAGGATTAAAACACTACATTTTTCAAGCTGAGAAGCTTCACACATTTTTCCAAGAATGAGCCACGGGCCGCCTGTCGGGAGAGACAGGCGGCCCGACTCGCTTATGTCACTTTCCTTCAGGTAATGATATAGCAGTTGACCTGTTTGGGCGTTCCTTCATAGCAGAAAGAAACCGTGGAAAACCGTGGCCTTCAAGAAGGAGCCCGCGCAAAAGAGAAACCGCAAAAAAAACCGTGGCTACACGATGATTTTGGTCTTGCGGTACTTGTCGCGGAAGTCGGTGGGGTTGCAGCCCTTGCGCTTCTTGAAGAGACGGTTGAAGTTGCAAACCGTGTTGAAGCCCGTCTCGTAGCAGATTTCCGAGACGGTGTGGGTGGTGTCGACGAGCAGACGGGCGGCATGGCCGAGGCGCACGTCGATGATATACTCGTTGAGGTTCTTGCCCGTGCGCTGCTTGAAGAAGCGGCTGAAGGCCGAGTCGGCCATGCCCACCAGGGAGCTAAGCGTGGCCAGGCGCAGCTCGTCGCGGTAGTGCTCCTCGATGTAGTTCTTCACCTTGAGCACACGGCGCGAGTCGCTCTCGGCGCTCACCTTGGCGAATATGGACGAGGAGAGCTCGCGGGCACCGTCCTGCTTCGACAGCTCGTAGAGGATGGTGAACAGCTCGCTGACGGCATAGAAACCCTCCTTGATGGTGGAGAGACGGACAAGGCGGGGATAGACCTGCATGATGGCGGGCAGGGGGAAGGCCAGCCCCTTCTGCGCCCTGACAAACATCTTGTAGATGGACGAGAAGGGGTTGGTGCGGTAGATGCTCTGCTCGTCGGTGAAGTCGACGCTGAACTGCACGGTGACCTCGTGGATGTCATCGCTGTGGCACTCGTGCTGCTCCCAGACGTGCTCCAGGTCGGGGCTGGTGATGAGCACGAGGTCGTACTGGCCGATGACCTCGCTGGAGTCGCCCACGGTGCGCCGGCAGCCGGTGCCGTTCTCCACGAAGTTCAGCTCGAAGAGGTCGTGGCAGTGGATGGGATAGGTGAACTCCTTCTTGTGCCGGTCGGCCACGTACATGAAGTCGTGGTCGGCCAGAGGGGTTATCTCGTGCAGGACTCTCGATTCGCTCATGCTATGTCTTGACTTTGGTCGGTGGTCTTGCGCTTGCGGAGCCCGAGGGCCATGGCGGCGAGAACGAGGAGGAGCATCAGGGCGAGCGAGACGTAGGCGATGGTCTCGGTGGTCTTCACCGTCTGGGGAAAGAAGGCGAGCTCCACCTGGTGCTTTCCTGCACCGACGTGGAGGGCACGCAGCACGTAGTTCACGCGTCCGAGCTCGGCTGGCTGGCCGTCGATGGTGGCCGTCCATCCGGGATAGAAAATCTCGGAGAAGACGAGGACGCCGCCCGTCTGACTGCTGACGGTGTACTTCAGCAGGTTCGGCTCGTAGCTGTCGAGGCTGACGGCGGCGAGAGAGTCGAGGGCTGCAGGCTCGCCGAGGACGGCCTGGAACTTGCGGTCGGCCACGGCCTCGTGGCGCAGGTCTACCTTGCCCATGGTGGATAGCTCCTCGTTGGCGTCGGCCACATACTGCAGGCGGTCGACGAACCAGGCGTTGCCCTGGGCGTAGGGGTTGCGCAGGGCCATCTCGTCGCTGAGGATGAAGTAGCGCGTGTTGAGCATGTTGATGACGGGGTAGATGGTGCCGCCGTCGATGGAGTCGAGCTGGCCGTTGGTCTGCTGCATGGCCCTGGCGGCCTGCTGCATCTCGGGGGCGATATAGGCAGAGATGAGCTCGTTGTAGCGGCCCAGCTTGGCGGCGTGGTAGCCACCTACGGACTTATGGTAAAAGCTGGTCTCGTTCTCGTTGAACGTGTCGGTGATGAAGTTCAGCACGCGGTAGTCGGGGTCTTTGTCCTCGAGGATGAACTTGTTAACGGGCTTGATGGCGTGCGACGTCTGGCGGATGTCGGCATCGACGAACATCGAGTCGTTCAGGTAGCGCTTGTTCACCTGCCACAGGTCGACGAGGCAGAGCACGGCGAGCAGGCCCACCAGGGGCAGGGCCTTCAGCTTGCGGGCCTTATAGAGGAGGAGCAGCAGCGTGCCGACGACGATGACGATGAACGAGCGCCAGCAGTCGGCGGTGAACAGGGGTATGCGCATGCGCTCCAGGTTGTCGGTGACCATTGAGAGCTGTTCGGGCTGCACATAGCGCGAGAGGCGCTGCACGTCGCCGTCGCTGACGAACGAGAAGAACGTGGTGGGCAGCAGGGCGAAGAGCAGGCAGAAGCCCGCCGTGAGGCCGAAGGAGGCGTAGACATACTTGATTTTCTTCGTGAGCAGCTCTGGCTCGTCGATGATTTTCTTCAGGGCGAGCATGGCCAGCAGGGGGATGGCGAACTCGGCAATGACGAGGATGCTGCTGGGCGTGCGGAACTTGCCGTACATGGGCACGTAGTCGATGAAGAAGTCGGTGAGCCCCATGAAGTTCTTGCCCCATGAGAGCAGGATGGAGAAGATGGTGGCGACCAAAAGTGCCCATTTCATCGGTCCTTTCACCACGAAGAGGCCCAGGATGAAGAGCATGAGCACGAAGGCACCCACGTAGACGGGCCCGGCGGTGAAGGGCTGGTCGCCCCAGTAGCCATACCACTGTCCGCAGAATTCGCGCAGCTGGGGGTCGCTGGCGTCCATCGACGCCTTGTTGTCGCGCAGCTGCTCGTTGTGCGAGCCACCCTTGGCGTTGGGGATGAGCAGCGTCCACGTCTCGCCGATGCCATAGCTCCACTGCGTGATGTAGCTGCGGTCGAGTCCGCCGTCGGTCGACGTCTGGCCGTCGCCCTTCGACAGCTCGGTGCCGCCGCGCATGGTCTGCTGCGAATATTCCCAGGTGTGATAGAGGTTCGAGATGTTCACCAGCACGCCGAGCATGCCGCCCACGAAGCAGGCAGCGGTGGCCTTCAGCCAGCCGCCGAGGCGCTTCTCACGGATGGCGCTGACGAGCCAGGCCACGACCATGAAGAGGATGAGGAACATGTAGTAGTAGGTCATCTGCATGTGGTTGGCATGCACCTCGAGGGCGGTGAAGATGGCGGTGACGGCTAGGCCAGCGAGGTATTTGCCCCGATAGGCCAGCACGATGCCGGCGATGAGCGGCGGCAGATAGGCCAGCGCCATGACCTTCCACAGATGGCCGGCGGCAATGATGATGAGGAAATAGGTGCTGAAGGCCCAGAAGATGGAGCCGAGGGCAGCGAGGTAGTGCTTGAAGTCGAACGCCCGGAGCAGAATGTAGAAGCCGAGCAGATAGGCGAAGAGGAACCACACGTTGTCGGGGAGCCAGAGGTGGTAGGCCTTCTCGGCCACCGCCACGGCCTTGGTGCTGTCGTAGGACGGGGCAATCTGGTAGGTGGGCATGCCCGAGAACAGGCTGTTGGTCCAGCGGGTGCGCTCGCCGGTGCGCTCCAGATACTCCTTGGCCTCCTGTCCGGCACCGGCACCGGCCGACGTGTCGTGCTGGTAGAGGATTCGTCCTTCCGTGTCGGCAGGATAGAAATAGACAAAGGCCAACACTGCAAACAATACTACAGCCACCACGTCGGGCAGCCAACTCTTCAGAATCTTATTCATAAACTATCAATTGTACAATTTGCCTGCAAAGTTACGAATAAGCGAGCGAAAAGCAAAAGAAAAGCTCGATTTTCTTTTGCTCTTCCGAGCGAAAGTAGCTTCGGCGAAGCCAAAGTTACGAATAAGCGAGCGAAAAGCAAAAGAAAAGCTAAAGAAAATCAGAAATTTCAACCTTTGACGATGATGAACGACCATACAGGCCGAAATTATTCCCAGCGTGGGAATATTTTCAAGCCGTAGGGTTTTTGAAAGCCCGCTTTGCGGTAAGTCTGTAAAAGACTATGGACGCGCGCAGAGACGCAGAGAGCGCAGAGAAGGGGGAGGCAGGTAAAGAGAAAGAGAGAGCACCGGAGGGGCCTTTGTGATGGCAAAGGAAAGAACAGGAAAAAGGGAACAGAATCTTGTTCTGTCCCCTTTTTCTCATGGAGCTTAGGCTTGGCTTAGTAGCCAGCGTTCTGCTTCCAGTTGGTGTTGGTGTTCAGCACGTCGACGCTCAGCGGCAGCAGACGGTTGGTGAGTGCCTTGTTGTTGGGGTTGAGGTACTTGAATCCCCAGTCGCGCTCGAAGTCGCCAAAGCGGATAAGGTCGTTGCGGCGCCAGTGCTCGTCGAGGAACTCACGACCACGCTCGTCGAGGATGTCCTGCAGCGAAGGAGCCGCATTGATAGCGGGAGCGTTGACGTATGAGCGAATCTGGTTGAACAGGCTCTGGGGCGTGTCGCCATTGGTTGCCGTGGCACCACGGGTGATGGCCTCGCACTTCATCAGCAGCACGTCGGCATAGCGGAAGATGGGCACGTCGTTGCTCATGTTGCGGCCGTTCTCGTTCACTTCGGGAACGTAGGGCATGAACTTTATCGACTTGTAGCCCTGGCACCAGCCGTTCAGGTCCTTGCCCGTGTTCAGGTCGCCGTCTTGCGTGACGAGCGTGATGCTACGGGTGAAGGTGACGGGCGTTTCGTTGTTGTAGAGATTGCGCACGGAGGTCTTTTCGCCGGTAACCACATCGTACTGATAGACATCGAAGGTCTCCTGGGTAGCGTCGCCGGCAATGCAGTCGTTGCGGCGGTCGCCGGGGAGCGTGAAGAGAGCGACATACTCAGGCGTGAGTGCATAGTTGCCGCCCACCGAACCCGAGAGCTCTATGGAGTAGAAGCCGTTGTTCTTCTGACCCTGGCGCCAGGTGCGGAAACGCGAATAGGTGAGTCCCTGCCGCGTCTTGGCGTCGAAAGGCATTGCATAGATGAAGTCCTTGATGTGCGGGCCATTGTTGTAGAGGAACTTGGCCTTGAAATCGTCGCTGAGGTTGAAGAGCCCCGACTTGATGATTTCGTCGCAGGCAGCCACACAGTCGTTCAGCTTCTCGTTGCTGGCCGTCGACGACCAGCTGCTGCTGGTTACGTCTTGCGTGTAGACCACCCAGTTGAGGTAGAGCTTGGCCAGCAGTGCATCGACCATCCAGCGCGTGGGCTTGCCATAGGTAGAGGCGTTCACCTCCTGCGTGCAATTATCGCGCACGGTGAGCAGCTCCGACTCAATCCAGCGTGCCACATCGGCACGGGGCGAGCGGTCGAGCTGTTCGTCCTCGTCGAGGACGCGGTCGATGATGGGCGTGTCGCCCCAGTTGTCCATGAGCAAGAACGTGTAGAAGGCACGGGCAGCACGCACGGGAGCAGAAGCCTCGGCATCGGCTCCTCCCAGCTCGATAATGACTTTGTTGCAGCGGGTGATGCCAGAGAGAATATCGTTGTAGACATTCAGCTGGTTCTTGCTGGCAGAGGGGTCGACGCTGTGCAGGGAGAAGTTGGCACAGTCGCGGCTGTTCAGGTAGTCGCCGCCAAAGCTAATGGCGGTGTACTCGTCGCTGTTGAAGGAGAGGGCCTCGTCGTAGCGGCGTCCCAGCGCCCCGCAGAATGCGAAGTAGGCATCGTTGGTCTTTGCCTCGGCAGCAATCTCGGAAGTGGGGAATCCGGTATATTTCGACTTTACATCGACATCCAGGTCGGTACAACTGGCGGTCAGACCGAGGAGTCCGGCTGCAAGATATAGTTTGATATTTGTTTTCATAATTTCCTGATGTGTTCTATAGTTACTTTACTTCTGAGATAATGACCGAGCGGGAGAGCTGCGGGTCGTTGAGGTACATCACGTCGACACCGCCCTTGGCAGCCTTCACCAGCTGCTTGGCGGGCACGCCGTACTGGTTGACGAGGATGTCGTAGACGTTCTGCGAGCGCTCCTGCGAGAGCTGTGCGTTGCGCTCCTCGCTGCCCGTCTGCTGGTCGGCGTAGCCATAGACCGAGTACTTCTTGTCGGGCGTGGCCTTAATCATCTGAGCCACGGTCTCGAGGTTCACCTTCTCGCGGTTCACCACTTCGCTCTGGCCGATGGTGAAGTTGACGAGGTAGGGGAAGGTGACGGTCTGCGTGTCGTGGATGAGCCTCACGTTGTCCGGCTTGATGTTCTTAATGGATTCGTACTCATCGCGCAGGCGGTTCAGCTCGGCGTTGAGGCGCTCTACCTCGGCGTTGTCGGTGACGTAGACGGTCTTAGCCGTGGGAGCCTCACCCTTGCTGTCGAAGTTGATGTTCATGCCGACCATGAAGGTGCGAGTGCGCGGATAGCGGGTGTTGCGCCAGTCGATGCCGGGAGCCAGGCCGCCCATGTACACCTCTGGGTCGATGCCCTTGTATCCGGTGATGGTGAAGACGTTGTTGCAGTTGGCATATACACGGATGTTCTTGGCCCAGCCGTTGAGGTTCTTGAACGTGTAGCTCAGCGAGAGGCTGGCAAGGCGGAAGAAGTTGCCGTTCTCCAGATAGCGGTCGGAAGGCATCTGGGCACGCGTGTCGCTATAGCGCTGGATGTCGGGCACCTCGGCCAGCACGTTCTTGCCAGTGTTCACCAACGACACGGCATTGTAGTAGTTGCGCGTAGCATTGTAAATCTTGTGGCCGAACATGCCCTGGAAGAAGGCCGTCAGCGACCAGTTCTTATAGGTAAACGTGTTGTTCCATCCCAGAGTCAGCTTAGGCTGGGCAGAGCCGTGCTTGCGCTTGTCGGTGTCGTTGGGCGAGTCGGTCGTACCCACCAGATTGCCGTCCTCATCATAATCGTTGAAGAGCGACTTTCCTTCGCTGTCGTAGCCATTCCACTCCCAAAGATAGAACTGCCCGATGGGAGCACCCTCCATAATGCGCTGCACCGTCTGGGAGTTGTTACCGCCGGGAACGTCTGGATTGGCCTGGTCGATATAGTCAACCGAGAAGGTGCTATTGGAGAGCTTCTCCACCTTGTTCGTGTTGTGCGAGAGGTTCAGCGTGGTGCTCCACTCGAACGACTTCGTCCGCACTGGCACGATGTTCAGCGTGAACTCTATACCCTTGTTGCTGATGTCGCCCACGTTGGCATCCATCGTGCCATAGGGATAACGGCTCAGGGGAACAGAATAGCCGTAAATGAGGTCCTTGGTGCGCTTGTCGTAGTACTCAATGGTACCATTGATGCGGTTTTTCAGGAATCCAAAGTCCAGACCGACATTGAACATGCTGGTACGCTCCCACTTCAGCTCGGGGTTGGCATTGTGGTCGGCGGCAAGTATGCGGTAATCGGTCGACTCGCCTGTCAGGGGGTCAACATGTGGGAACCATCCCATGGAGCCGTAGGTCTGCAGGGCGGTATAGGCATCGAAGCCGAGCGAGTTGCCGCTGACGCCATAGCCTACGCGCAGCTTCAGGTCGCTCACCACATCCTGGTTCTTCATGAATTTCTCCTCGGAGATGCGCCATGCAGCACTGGCCGAGGGGAATGTACCCCAGCGGTTGTTCTTGCCGAAAGCCGACGAGCCGTCGCGGCGCAGGGTACCCTGCAGGATGTAGCGACTGTCGAAGCTGTAGTTCAGACGGCCATAGACCGAGATCATGCGGAGCGAAGACATCGGCGAGGCAATGATGCCATTGATGTCAAGCTGGTTGGCCATGCCCAGGTTATAGTATTTCAGGTCGTCGTTATAGAAGTCGAATGCTGTGAGGCCGAATCTGTCGTTATTGTCGTCCTGCTCCCAAGAGTAGCCGGCCATCAGCCCCACGTTGTGTACGTCGGCGAAGGTGTGCTGCCAGTTGACGTAGGTCTCCAGCTGCTTCTTGATGTCCTCGGTCGTGCTGCGCGTGGCCTCACCATTGGAGTGCAGGTTGGTGAGCTGTGTCTTGCTCGAATGGTAGGTGTTGCTGATGTTCTGTCTGTTCTGGTAGGAGAGCGTGACGTTCCAGTCGAGACCCTTGACAATGTGCAGGGTGGCCTGTCCAACGCCTTGCATCATCTTGTGCTTGCCAGTGTACTGGTCCTCAGCGATGAGCGACATCGGGTTGAAGTTCTGAGAGATGGTGGTGTTCTCATACCATGAGCCGTCGGCGTTGCGTACGGGGACGAGCGGCGAATAGGTGTACATCTGCTCAATGAGGCTCTGTCCGGCATGATTGCCGTCGTAGCTCATGGCCACGGTGTTGAAGGTTCCCGAGCTGGCGTTCACGCTAATGGAAAGATCCAGGTGGTCTTTTAAGATTGACGTCTGCAGGAAAGTGCGTGCATTCAGGCGATCCATGTCGGTGCCCCTCACCACGCCTTTGCGGTTCATGTAGTTGATGGATGCACTGTAGGAAGTCTTTCCGAATCCGCCGTTGATGCTCACGTTGTGATTGTGGCTGATGCCTGTGCGCAGCACTTCGTCCTGCCAGTCAGTGTTGGCGGGATTATCGGCGTTTGCCAAGTTCACGCCATTGGCCTTGGCATAGCTGATGAGCTCGCTGGCAGACATCATGTCGAGTGTTTTCAGCGTGTTGTCAAAGGCCACATAGCCGTTGTAGCCCACATTCGTCACGCCGGTTTTGTTGCCTTTCTTGGTGGTAACGATGATAACGCCGTTGGCAGCTTTCGATCCGTAGATGGCTGTGGCGGAGGCATCGCGCAGCACGTCGATGCTCTCGATGTCATCGGGCGAGACGAGCGAGAGGTCTACGCCAGGCACGCCGTCGACCACATAATAAGGCTCCATGGCTTCTGTGCGCAGCGTCGATGCACCACGCAGCGAGATGCTTCCTGAGCCGTTAGGGTCGTTCGTGTTCGTGATGGTAAGTCCAGGCACCTTGCCTTGAAGCAGCTCAGCGGGAGTGGTATATACGCCCTTGTTCAGGTCGTCGGCTTTCACCGTGGTGATAGAGCTGGTGACGTCCTTGCGGCGCATGGTGCCATAGCCCACGACGACCACCTCGTCGAGCAGCTGGTTGTCCTCACGCATGGTGACCACCATGCCGTTCTGTGCACGCAGCGTCTGACTGTTGTAGCCGATGTAGGTGAACTCCAGGTTGGCGCCCTGTGGGACGGTGAGTGTGAACTGACCGTCGACGTTAGTCGTCACGCCGTTCTGCGTGCCGGCCTGTTTCACGCTCACGCCGATAAGGGCCTCACCCTTACCGTCTCTCACTGTGCCGCTGATGCGTTGCTGTGCCCAGGCAGCGGCGGAGACCGTCAGGAGCAGAGCCAGCACGAGCATGCGGCCGAATGTTTCTTTCACGTTACGCATAATCATTCTTTTTGGTTGTTACTATTTGTTTTGATTAATAAAGTTCTTCAGTCGCTTCACGGGGTTGAGCGTCTTGTCGGGATACTTCACCTTGCCGGCGAAGTTCATCAGGTAGTCGTTCACCGTCAGGCCCTCAATCTTCACGCCCGTAGCCTGCTCGATGTAGATGCCGTAGAGGCGGTCGCTGACGAAGCCCTCGCCCTTGCAGGGCCGGCGGTCGTAGATGCCGTTGGGGTAGGTGGTCTGCCGGCGCAGGTTCAGCGTCACGTTCTGCAGCGTCACGTCGGTCACCTTCTCCTCCGTCTCGCCGCCTATGAAGCAGCCGTTCTCGCTGGTGGCCTGGATGTTGCTGAACACGATGCGGCTCACGGCGCCGCAGCGGCCCTGCGTCTCGCCCTTGGGGAAGCGCCAGTTGGCATCCTTGTGGTTGCCGTCGGCACGGGGATAGCTGGTCACGTAGATAGGCTCGGCCTTGCCCCACCACACGTCGCTCCACAGCTGCAGGTCCATCATGATGTTCGAGAAGGTGACGTCGGTGATGGTTCCCTCGTCGCGGTTCTGAATGCCCAGTCCACGGTTCGAGCCGGTGATGATGCAGTTGTCGAACAACACATTATATATATTGTCCATGTTCTCGCTGCCCAGCTTGATGGCGCATGAGCGTGAGGAGAGCGTGCAGTTGGTGACCACGATGTCGTGGCAGGCCCCATACTCGGCATATTCGCGGCGGTTCTTCAGGCAGATGCAGTCGTCGCCCGAGGTGATGTGGCAGTTCGAGATGCGCACGTTCTTCGAGTGGTCCAGGTCGATGCCGTCGCCATTACGGATCTTCAGGTTGTTCAGCAGGTTGATGCCGTCGATGTTGGCCACGTTGCAGCCCACGAGGTGCACCGTCCAGTAGGCGCCCTCCATGATGGTGACGTCGCGGATGAGCAGGTTGTCGCAGCCGATGAGCGTCAGCACGTGGGGACGCGGGTCTTCTACCTGCTGAGCGTTGAGAGGCTTTGCTTCATCAGCAGAACTAACGTCACTCAACACTGAACTCTTAACCCTCAACTCTTTCAGCTCGTAGGAATCAGAAAGCTCCTGCCCCATGAACTTGATGCCGTTGCCGTGGATGGTGCCGCGGCCGGTGATGCTCAGGTTGCGGGCACCCTTGGCCCACAGCCACATCATGCCCTCGCCACGGTTCTCGCCGAAGGCACTCAGCGTGTAGATGCTCTCGTCGGGGTTGCAGAGCAGCGTGGCGGTGCTCTCCAAGTGCAGCTCCACATTGCTCTTCAGCTCCACCGGACCGGCCAGGAAAGTGTGCATGCGGGGCAGCAGCACGCGGCCACCGCCCTCCTGCGAACAGCGGTCGATGGCCTTCTGCAGCGCAGCGGCATCGTCGGTCTGGCCGTCGCCTTTAGCTCCAAAGTCAAGTACATTATAGACCGCCTGGGCACGGACGGTCAAAACAGAGCATAACAAAAAAAACGCCCAAAAGAGCTTCTTATTATTCATGGTTTAGCAGTTAGCATTAGTTGCTGGCGGCAAAGTTAAGCATTTTTTTTGGAAAAAACCAACTATTTTCAAATATTTTTGTACCTTTGCGAACAGATAACCAAAACAACTACTTTATTATGCACATTTCTTCACGTTTTTGGGGATTCTGCGCTGCATTCATCGTGAGTGCGGCCGCTCTGGCCCAACAGAGCACCAACACCGTCTTTATCTATTCGCCCGATGCAGGCCAGGGCCTGCACGTTGCCGTGCAGGACGTCGGCGGCACGTGGCAGCATCTGGGGCAGCTCTGCTCCAGCGACTACGGCACATGGGGGGCCGAGAAGCGCATGCACCACCCCTCGCTCTGCCGGGCCGACGACGGCTCCTGGCGGCTGGTGTTCCAGGTGAACGACCGCTCGCCGCTCTTTGCCGCTGCCTACAGCCGCGACCTCGTCACCTGGCGACCGCAGGACTATCCCCGTGTGCAGACCCGCAACTGCCTCTCGCCCTTCGTCTATCTGTCGGGCGACGGCTTTGACATTGTCTATCGTTCCAACGGTGCCTACTACCGGGTGAAGGGCAGCGCCGACTTCCGTCATTTCTCGGCCGCCGAGCCCGTCAGCTCCTGGAGCTCGCAGCCCGTCATGCACCACGTCAGGATTGGAGGAAAGTCCGTTGAGGGACAGGTGTTCGAGCTCTCCGACCAGGAGATGGCCCGCGTCCGCCAGTTCTTTGCCGACCGGGCCGAGGACAACCGGCTGAGCAGCGAGCGCATGCACGACGACAAAACGCGTTTTTCGGCCATTCCATCGACCGTCGAGGCATCGCTCAGCATCGACATGAGCCGCCAGAAGCCCATCAGCGACCAGCTCATCGGCATCTTCTTCGAGGACATCAGCTATGCCGCCGACGGTGGGCTCTATGCCGAGCTCATACAGAACCGCGACTTCGAATACGGCCCGAAGGACCGCTGCGAGTGGAGCGCCACCACCGCCTGGCACTCGCCCCGCCCCATCGAGATTGCCACCGACCAGCCCCTGCACCCCAACAACCCGCACTACGCCCTCATCGCCAGCGACACGCTATGGAACGAGGGATGGGACGGCATCGCCGTCACGATGGGCGAGGCCTACGATTTCAGCATCTTCGTCAGGGGCACGAAGCAGTTCACGGTGCAGCTGGTGGCCGCCAACGGCCTGCTGCTGGCCCAGACGAAGGTGAAGGCGCAGTCTGCCGACTGGAAGAAGTACGACGCGGTGCTCAAGGTGGGCCGCCTCCCCAAGGCCGACGGGCAGAACGACAAGGCCATGAAGAACAGCCGTCTGGTCATCGTGCCTGAGGGGCAGCAGCAGGCCGCCATCGACATGGTGAGCCTCTTCCCGCAGAAGACCTTCAAGAACCGCAAGAACGGACTGCGCCGCGACCTGGCCGAGACCATCGCTGCCCTGCAGCCTAAGTTCGTGCGCTTCCCCGGCGGCTGCATGAGCCACGGACAGGGGCTGGAGAACATCTACCACTGGCAGCACACCGTGGGACCGCTCTGGGAGCGCAAGCCCGACTTCAACATCTGGCACTATCACCAGACGCGCGGACTGGGCTTCTACGAGTACTTCCTCTTCTGTGAGGACATCGGTGCCGAGCCGCTGCCCGTGCTGGCTGCTGGCGTGCCCTGCCAGAACTCGGCCAACAACGCCGAGGGCATCGGCGGACAGCAGGGGGGCATCCCCATGGATGAGATGCCGGCATACATCCAGGAGCTGCTCGACATGATTGACTGGGCCAACGGCGACCCCGCCACGTCGCCCTGGGCCAGGATGCGTGCCGACGCCGGCCATCCCGCACCCTTCAACCTGAAGTACATCGGCATCGGCAACGAGGACATCATCGGCACTGTCTTTGAGGAGCGCTACGAGATGATTGCCCGTGCCATCCGCGAGAAGTACCCCGACATCAAGGTCTGCGGCACTGTGGGACCCTTCCACACGCCCAGCGCCGACTACATAGAGGGCTGGGACTTCACCCGCCGTCATCCCGACCTGCAGTACATGGTCGACGAACACTACTACGAGTCCACGGGCTGGTTCATGCACCACCGCGACTACTACGACAATTACCCTCAACCCTCAACTCTCAACCCTCAACCAGCCAAGGTTTACCTCGGCGAATGGGCCGCCAGCACGAACGTGAAGCGCCCCAACCTGGAGACGGCGCTGGCCGAGGCCCTCTACCTTACTGACATCGAGCGCAACGGCGACATCGTTGAGATGACCAGCTATGCACCGATGCTCTGCAAGGACGGCCACTCGAACTGGAACCCCGACATGATCTACTTCTCCAACACCACCGTGCGCACCACACCGGCCTACGAGGTACAGCGCCTCTTCTCGGTGAACAGCGGCGACCGCTACGTCACTTCGCAGCTCACCATCGACCAGGCCCTGCGCCATCGCGTGGGGGCCAGCCTCGTCATCGACTCGAAGACAGGCCGTCGCTACCTGAAGCTCATCAACGCGCTGCCCGCCACGCTCCACCTCAGCCTCAGCGGACTGCAGCTGCCTGCCACCGTGGAGTGCCAGCAGTTCACCGGCGTCAACGTCGAGGACCAGCACGCTCGCACCGAGGTCATCAGCACCAGCAGCCCCACCACGCTGCCTCCCTACTCCATGCGAGTCATCACGCTATAGAAGAAATGAGAAATGAATAGACTCAAGGCGAAAAAACCGCGAAGTAAATCGCAGCAAGTCTATTCATTTCTCATTTCTCATCCCTCATCCCCCTCATCTCTGCGTCCTCTGCGCCTCTTTGCGTGCCCCCAAAAAACTAAAAGGATGTTAAAACGAGAGCCTCCCAAAAATCATTAAAGGCCCTCATATTTTCAAAATTCTGCACGAAAAAACTTTTGGCCGAAAATACGCGAGTTTTGAGATGGTTTGGCAAAATGTTGAGTATCAGCTGTTTATCCTCAAAATAGCTCAAAAACCCCTTTGATGGCTGAAAAAAGTCAACGCCGCAGAAAAATTTGGCGTTGACTTTTTCATCTGAGGCGTGCTTACAGAAACGAAAAACAGCCCCAAAATCAGCAAAATTTTCGCAAAAAAAGGCTAAAAACCTGCACAAAACCACCTTGTCTGTGCAAAAATCGCGTCAACAGTCCTTTTCCCTTCGCCGCTCAACCCTGCACAAACAGCCAAAAGTGTGCATAATTTTTTTCTAGAATGAAAATTTTTTTTGTAAAAAAATCAAGAATTTTCATTTCACATCCTTTTACAAATTTTCTCCCGTCTTAAACAGAAATTAACCATTCAAAACATGGCCGAAACCGAGCCCTGAACAAATGAAAGATATTTTCATAAGTAGATGAACAAATTTAGTTGATATAAATTATTTGTGTTCATCTACTTAGCAATCATTATCAGACGATGGGGAGGCTGATGCCGCAGATTTTCTGGTAGACGTCGAGGGCGTAGACGTCGGTCATGCCGCTGATGTAGTCGATGACGGCCATGAGGCGCGTCTCGAGGTCGGGGTTGCCGATGTCGTACTGGCTACTGACGCGGCCGATGAGTTGCTGCGAGTAGTAGCGCTCGGGGTGCTCGATGGCCTCGACCATGAGTTCCATGAGCGTGGCCATGATGCGGTAACCCGACAGCTCGACGTCGAGCACGGGCTGGCTCTTGTAGATGCGCTGGCGCGAGAGCGTGGCGCACTGGCGGTAGGCCTCGGCGGGAAGGGAGCTGATGTGGTCGATGAGCGAGCCCTGGAACGTGCCGTTGAGGATGGCCTCCTCGTTGTCGATGAAGGTTTTGACGCACTCGTTTTCCAAGCGCCCGATGGTGCAGGCCCGCAGGTACTGAATCTTCTCGTTCGAGTCGGTCAGCTCCTCGTCGCTGATGCGCTGCAGGATGCGATTTCTTACGGTTTCATCGAAGAAATCGAGCATCAGATGGGCGGTTTCATCGTAGGTGAGAATCTTCAGCTTGTAGGCATCCTCCAGGTCCATAATCTCGTAGCAGATGTCGTCGGCAGCCTCCACGAGGTAGACCAGCGGATAGCGTGCCCAGCGCTGCTGGGCCGTCAGCGGGATGCCGAGGCGGGTGGCCACGGCCTCGTAGTCGGCCCGCTCGGTGGTGAAGAAGCCGAACTTGTTCTTCTTGCCGCACTCGGTGGAGGGCCAGGGGTACTTCACGATGCTGGCCAGCGTGCTGTAGGTCATGGCGAAGCCACCGCGCCGACGCCCCTTGAAGCTGTGGGTGAGCAGGCGGAAGGCGTTGGCATTGCCGTCGAAGCGGGTGATGTCGCTCCAGAACTCCGGCGACACCCGCTCCTGCAAGTAGCTGCCTTTCCCCTCGGTGAAGAAGGTCTGGATGGCCTTCTCGCCAGAGTGGCCGAAGGGCGGGTTGCCCAGGTCGTGGGCCAGACAGGCGGTGGCCACTATCTGCCCGATTTCGGGGATGAGACTATCGATGAAATCGCGGTTTTTTGCACAAAGATGGCTCGCCACGTCGTTGCCGAGCGACATGCCCACGGAGGCCACTTCGAGCGAGTGGGTGAGGCGGTTGTGCACGAAGATGCTGCCCGGCAGGGGGAACACCTGCGTCTTGTTCTGCAGGCGGCGGAAGGGTGCCGAGAAGATGAGACGGTCGTAATCGCGCTTGAACTCCGTGCGGTCGTCGTGGCGCTCCAGGTGGCGGTGCTCCTGCCCTAAGCGGCAGTTGGAAATCAGTTCTGTCCAATTCATGGTGCAAAAGTACAAAAAAACTTGTAAGCGAGGCGCGGCCCGCTTGGTGTTTTTTCTGGGGCGAATGAATAAAAAATGTTAACACTGGAATGATAACTCCTAACTCCTAACTCCTAACTCCTAACTTTTTCGTATCTTTGCACCGATTTATGGCTAAGAACTTGTATATCATCAGCGGCTGTAACGGGGCGGGCAAGACCACGGCCTCTTATACGGTGCTGCCCGAAATCCTCGGGTGCAAGGAGTTCGTGAATGCCGACGAGATAGCCCGAGGGCTGTCGCCGTTCAACCCCACGAGCGTGGCCATTGAGGCGGGACGCCTGATGCTGCAAAGGATAGAAGACCTGCTGGCGCGTGACGAGAGTTTCTCCATAGAGACCACTCTGGCCACGCGTTCTTATGTCAACCTGGTGAAGCGAGCCCGAGGACGCGGCTATCGTGTCAGCCTGCTCTACTTCTGGCTCGACAGCCCTGAGCTGGCCATGCGTCGCGTGGCCGAGCGGGTGAGCAAGGGCGGCCACGACATCCCGAAGAGCACCATCACGCGGCGCTACGTGGCAGGCATCAAGAACCTGTTTCGCCTGTTCGTGCCGCTGGTGGACTACTGGGCCGTGTTCGACAATAGCGACACGCCGCGCCGCACGGTGGCATCGGGAGGGCTGAATGCCAAAACAGAAATCGCAGAAAACGTATCATACGAAAAAATGTTGGCTTATGTCAAATAAAGAAGTGAAGAATTTTACTCGGAAGCTCGAGACGGGGTTGCGTCTCGCCGAGAAGCGAATGCTTGAGGAGAAGGCGCTACGCGACGAGACCATCGTCGTGTCGTCGGCCGAAGGCGGGTTCCAATATATTCCGGCTAAGGAGGTCCTCGCCATGTTTTAGACTTTAAGAGGTTTTTAGACTTTAGACGAAAGACTTCAGACTTTAGACTTTAGACGAATGACGATAAAGATTGTGAATCGCGGGCATCAGCCGCTGCCCGCTTACGCCACGGTGCAGAGCGCCGGCATGGACCTGAGGGCCAACATCGACGAGCCGATGGTGCTCCACTCGATGGAGCGCCGGCTGGTGCCCACGGGACTCTATATCGCCCTGCCCGAGGGCTACGAGGCCCAGGTGCGGCCACGCAGCGGACTGGCCCTGAAGCACGGCATCACCGTGCTCAACGCACCCGGCACCATCGACGCCGACTATCGCGGCGAGGTGGGCGTGCTGCTCGTTAACCTTTCCGACAAGGACTTCACCGTGAACGACGGCGAGCGCATCGCACAGATGGTCATCGCCCGCTGCGAGCAGGCTGAGTTCTTGACCGTGGAGCAGCTCGACGAGACGGAACGCGGCGCCGGTGGCTACGGCCATACGGGCGTCAAGTGATTTGAGAATTGAGAATTGAGGTTTGAGATTTGTTTTTAGAATGATGAGACTGACTGGGAATCTTTCTTCGTGGAGTGTGCGCTTGGTGCTGATGGCCGTGGCCTTGATCGGCATGCACACGCCAGTTCTATCTCAAACCTCAAATCTCAGAGAATACGACATCCTGTTCCATGAGGCCATGCTTCAGCGGCAGAAAGGCAACCTCGACGCGGCCTTCGACCTGCTGGTGCGCTGCAGCGAGCTGCGCCCCGACGCCTCGGAGACCTGGTTCTTCCTTGCGCAGGCCTACTCCGACCTGGGCGACAAGAAGCGCGAGCGTGAATACTGCGAGCGGGCCCATCAGCTGGAACCCACCAACGTCACCTACATGGAGCGCCTCGCCTCGACCTACATCGACAACGACCAATATGCCGACGCCATCGTGGTGATGGAGCAGCTCTACGACATCGACAAGAGCCGCGAAGAACTGCTGCAAGCTCTCTTCAGCCTCTACACCCAGCAGAAAGACTACGAGAAGGCCATCCACACCATCGACCGCATGGAACTCATCGACGGCCCCACGGAGCGCACCGCCCTGACGAAGACGCGTCTTTACATCGAGCAGAACGACGCTGCCAACGCCATCCGCGAGACGAAGAAGCTCACCGACCTGCATCCCAGCGACCTGCGCTATCGCACGCTCTATGCCAACACGCTGCTCGTCACCGACCACGAGGAGCAGGCCTACGGCGTGTTGCAGCAGATACTGGCCGAGGAGCCGCGCAACCTGAGTGCACAGCAGGTGATGCGCAACTACTACATCCGCACCGGCGACGGCGAACGTGCCGACTCGGTGAACCACGCCATCTTGCTCAACCCCAGCGCCTCGGTGGAGGACAAGGCCAACCAGCTGCGACAGCTCATCATCGAGACGGCGCAGGAGGGGGGCGACAGCACCGTGGTGCTCGACCTCTTCGACGAGATATTGCAGCAGCCCGACCCCAGCCCCGACCTGGCCGAGATGAAGGCCGCCTACATGCAGCTGCTCGGCATGCCCCGTGACAGCGTGGCCAGCGCCTATGAATATGTTTTGCAACTCGCTCCCGATCAGGCGTCGGCGCGGCTGAGGCTGGTGCAGCAGGCCTGGGAAGACGAGGACGACGAGCGCATCATCAGCCTCTGTCAGACCGCCCGCCAGTATAACCCCGAGGAGATGGCGTTCTACTACTATCAGGGCATGGCCTACTACCGCCAGGAGAACACCGACCTGGCGCTGGAGGCCTTCCAGAACGGCATCAACGTCATCAACGAGGAGAGCATCCCCGAGATTGTGAGCGACTTCTACGCCGTCATGGGCGACCTGCTCCACCAGAAAGGGCGCGAGGCCGAGGCCTTCAACGCCTACGACTCCTGTCTGGTGTGGAAGCAGGACAACATCGGCTGCCTGAACAACTATGCCTACTACCTCAGCCTGAAGGGCACGCGTCTCGACGAGGCCGAGGCCATGAGCTACAAGGCGGTGAAGGCTGAGCCGAACAACGCCACCTATCTCGACACCTACGCCTGGATTCTCTTCGTGCAGAAGCGCTATGCCGAGGCACGCATCTACATGGAGAAGACCCTGCAGAACGACTCGCTGCCCGACCCCGTGGTGCTGGAGCATGCCGGCGACATCTACGCCCTCTGCGGCGACACCGACGCGGCCATGGCCCAGTGGCAGAAGGCGCTGGAAAAAGCCCCCGACAACAAACTGCTGAGAAGGAAAATCAAAAAGAAAAGATATATCAAGAAATGAAACGATACAGCTACTTGAAGTTTGCCCTCGTGGCTGCCCTCGTGCTGCTGATGGCTGCCTGCCGCTCGTCGAAAGTGGTGGAGAACGGCCCGTCGACGGCGGCCAGCAACAGTGTTGAACTGCTGAAGCGGGTGTGCGACCAGGCATTGGACAACGTCAACTACGTCAGCTCGAAGATGAAGTTCTCCGCCACCGTCGGCGGCAAGGACGTGTCGCTCTCCGGCACCCTGCGCATGAAGCGCAACGACGTCATCCGCCTGCAGCTCATGGCCCTCGGACTGGTGGAGGCAGCGCGCATGGAGTTCACCCAGGACTACGTGCTCATCATGGACCGCATCAATAAGCAGTATATCAAGGCTGCCTACGCCGACGTGGACTTCCTGCGCGACAGCGGGCTGAACTTCAACAGCCTGCAGGCCCTCTTCTGGGGCGAGCTGTTCCAGCCCGGCAAGCAGTCGCTCGATGCCGAGGCGCTGCAGCGCTTCGCCACTGCCCAGCAGGGTGAGGGCGAGTCGGTCGTCAGTTTCCAGGACGGCGAGAAGGCCCGGATGCGCTACTCCTGGCTGGTGAACAGCCTGACGGGTCGCATCAAGACGGTGAACGTGACGCACAACGACGCGAAACACGGCAACACCAGCCTCGACTGGAGCTACCGCGAATACAAGGCCCTGGCGTCGAAGCAGTTCCCCAGCGATGTGCAGGCCATCATCACCATGCCCACGAAGGACATGAAGCTCGACATCAAGCTCTCCTCGCTCAGCACCGACAGCGACTGGGAGACCCGCACCAACGTGAGCAGCAAATACAGCAAGGTGGATGTCGACGACATCCTCAAGCGCCTCACCTCGCTTTAACTCCTAACTCCTAATTCTTGCTCCCTATGCGCCGATTGCTGACCATCCTGCTTCTGCTGACATTCGCCCTGACGTTGCCCGCCCAGCGCCAGACGACGAAGCAGCGCACGCGCCAGCCGTCGCAGAAGGAGCAGCTGCAGCAGAAGCAGAAGAAGGTGGCCGAGCAGCGCAAGGCCAACCAGCAGCGGCAGCGCGAACTGGAGCAGCAGGTGAAGAAGCGCATGCAGGACGTGGAGGCCCTGGGCAGCAGCATCGACGACAACCGGCTGGCCATGGAACGCCTCGCGCTGAGCATCGACACGCTGAACCGCAACATCGCCGTGATTGACTCGCAGCTCACCGTGCTGCAGAACGAGCTGGAGGAGCGTCGCCAGCACTACATCAAGTCGGTGCGCTACATGTATCGCAGCCGTAACGCGCAGAAGCAGCTCATGTTTGTGCTCAGCGCGAAGAACTTCAACCAGATGTACCGTCGCATGCGCTTCATGAACGAGTACACCACCTACCAACGCGCTCAGGGCGAGGCCGTGAAGCAGAAGGGCGAGCAGGTGTCGATGAAGCGGCAGGAGCTCGACAGCGCCCGCATCGGCCTGAACCGCATGCTGGCCAAGGGGCAGGCCGAGCAGCGCCAGATGGAGATGCGCCAGGCCGAGCAGCAGCGCATGGTGGCCGACCTGCAGAAGCAGCAGCAGACGGTGAAGAAGCTCATCACCCAGCAACAGCAGGAGGAGGCCGCGCTGAACCAGCAGATAGAGAAACTCATTGCACAGGAGATAGAGCGTGCCCGCAAGGCCGAGGAGGAGCGCCAGCGCCAGCTGGCCGAGCAGCGCCGCCGAGTGCAGGAGCTGGCTGCCCAGCAGCAGGCCAGTAGCAGTCGGAGGAGCAGCAGTTCTTCGCGTAGAAACAACAGCAGCAGCTCCTCGCGTCGCAATAATAATAGTAACAGCCGTAACAGCGCGTCGTCATCGTCTGCTACGGCATCCACTTCACCCAAGACATCGGCCTTCTCGGCTGCCGACCCCGACCGTCAGCTGTCGGGCAGCTTTGCCAGCAACAAGGGGCGGTTGCCCGTGCCCATCACCGGAAATTATCGTGTCATCCGCAAGTTTGGCCCTTACACCATGGCCGGCGTGACGCTGCAGAGCAACGGCATCCAGTTAGAGGGCGAAGGCGGTGCCCAGGCACGCTGCGTCTTCGATGGCGTGGTGAGCACCGTGGTCAACCCCGGCAATGGCATCGTCGTCATGGTGCGCCATGGCCGCTATATCTCTGTCTATGGTAATCTTGCCTCGGCCAGCGTCAGCGTGGGGCAGAAGGTGAAGACCAACCAGACGCTTGGCACCGTTGCCGCCAGCCATGTGCTCGTCTTCCGCCTTCAGGACCTCAGGGAAGCCCTCAATCCCAAACACTGGCTCAGACGGCTGTAGAGGGGTCGCTGAGCAGTTCCGCTTTTTTTCTTCAGTTCCCTAACACCTGTAAGTAGATGTCGAGGGCCCGCTCCATCTCGCTCAGGCAGATGAATTCATCGGCCGAGTGGGAGCGCGACGACTCGCCGGGCCCCAGCTTCAGCGAGGGGAAGGGCATCAGTGCCTGGTCGCTCAGCGTGGGCGAGCCGAAGGGCTGCAGCCCCAGGGCCAGACAGCGCTGCACCAGCGGATGGTCCTCGGCGATGCACGACGAATGCAGGCGGAAGGAGCGTGCCTGCAACTCGCATTTCTTCATCTGCTGCTGCAGGAAGCTGAACACCTCTTCGTTTTGGTAATATTCATTTGTGCGAACGTCGAGCACGAAGTGCAGGCGGTCGGGCACCACGTTGTGCTGCGTGCCGCTCTCCACCACCGTTACTGTCATCTTCGTCGGCCCCAGCAGGGGGCTCACCCGCTCGAAGCGGTAGTCACGTAGCCACAGCAGGTCGTCTAGTGCCTCGTAGATGGCGTTCACGCCCTCGTTGCGGGCAGCGTGGCCGCTCACGCCGTGGGCATAGCCGTCGATGACCATCAGCCCCTTCTCGGCGATGGCGGGCTGCATGCCCGTGGGTTCGCCCACCAGGGCCACGCTCACCGGCGGCAGCAGCGGCAGGGCACGGCTGATGCCGTCGCGGCCCGATACTTCTTCTTCGCATGAGGCCAGATATATAATATTGTAGGAGCGAGGCATTTCCCTCAGCAGGCGATAGACGGCCAGCAGCGTCACCAGTCCGCCGCCGCAGTCGTTGCTGCCCAGGCCGTAGAGGCGGTCGCCCTCCAGCATGGGCTGGTGGGGCTGTCGCGCCCAGGTGGCCACGGCCTTCACCGTGTCGATGTGGGCGTTGAGCAGCAGCGTGGGGCGATTGTCGTCATAGTCGGGACAGACGGTCAACACGTTGTTTCCCTCGCGCTGCGGGGCCAGGCCCCATGCCCCCATACGCCGTTCCATCAGGTCGGCGGCTGCCGTCTCCTCGCGGCTCACGCGCGGCGTGGCAATCAGCTCCTTGAGCAGCTGCACGCTGTCGTCAAAACACTCTTTTTTCGTCATACAGCGGCAAAGGTACGAAATTGTTGGGAGTTAAGCGTTGGAAACGGTCAGTTTTTTCCAGCCGAAAGTCAATAAAAAATGTTAACCCCCAGGTGTTGAACCCTATGCAGAGTTGCCATTCAGGGCAATAGAAATCAAACTTTAGGCTCCGGCTTTTGTGCCCTCATTTTTTTTGAAAAGTATTGACATAATCGCCATTTTTGGCCTCCATATTTTGAAAATTCTCCACGAAACAACTTTTGGACGAAAAAAAGCCCGTTTTTTGAGGTTTTGCTAAATGGTTGATTGCCAGTAGGTTGGTTTAATTTTGGCAAAAAAGGCGTTCGCCAGGAAAAAAAAGTCAACGCCTTTTGAAAATTTGGCGTTGACTTTTGAAAATTTGGCGTGCTTACAAAAACGCAAAAAGTAGAAAAATTGGAGCAAAAAACGTGCACAAAAGTAGGGCGTGTGTGCAAATTTTGGCCTTCTGAGCCTTGATTTTTCATCGGGCGAAGGGTGGAAGAGGGGTCAAAACGGCCATTTTTCACTCCAGAATGCGACGTCGCCGTGAACAAAATTATTTGTGAAAGATTTTGACATTTTGAACGATTTTTTCCCCCTCTTACTGCCCCTCCTGAGGCCTTTTTTAACAAAAGTTTTCCCCTCCGTTCCATGGGTCCATAGAACGAAGGGGAAAGCGCGTGTGTGCCTGTTTCTCTATGACGCGACACTGTCGCGTCAAAAAGGAAGAAGGGGCCTATTGCAGCTCGAAGACGCGGCTGGCGTAGTCCTCCCAGAGGGGCACCTCGATGCCCACGTCCATGAGGAAGCGGCCGGTGAACTGCTTGCCGTCGAGGCGGCAGGGCTTCTCGCCCACGCGGACGTTCTTCTCGCTGAGCGTGTAGGTGCGGCTGGCATCGAGTCCGGCCAGGCGCAGGCGCGGCAGCGGCTGGTCAACGTAGTTGTCGGTCTTGTAGACGAAGAGCACGCCGCCCGACTTCGAGGAATTTCCACTTGGGGTGTACATGATGGCAGCGACGCCACGACGGTCGTAGGGCGAGAGCAGGCGGTAGAGGTTGCCTGTCTGCACGATGGGGCGCAGCTGCTTGTAGTCGGCAATGCAGGTCGAGGTCTGCCTGCGCTCCTCGTCGGTCATGTCCTTCGGCTGCAGCTCGATGCCGAGGCGGCCACTCATGGCCACGTCGCAGCGGAACTTGATGGGTATGACGCGCTTGCCGGTGTTCCAGTAGGGCACGTGGTTGATGTGCTGTGCCATGGCGTTGGCCGGGAAGAAGAGGCTGGTGCCATACTGAATGTAGACGCGCTGCAGGGCATCGGTGTTGTCGCTCACCCAGAACTCGTCAAAATAGGGCAGCAGGCCATAGTTGGCGCGGCCGCCACCGCTGGCGCAGTCCTGAATGACCAGGTCGGGATACTTCTCGCGGATGCGCTTCAGCACCTTGATGAGGCCGATGTGGTAGTCCACGTAGATGTTGCTCTGCTTCGTGCGGGGCAGGTAGGTAGAGCCGTAGTTCTCGATGCTGGCGTTGGCGTCCCACTTGATGTAGGCAATCTCGGGGTACTCGGTCATCAGGTTGTCGACCACGTTGAAGACAAAGTCCTGCACCTTCGGGTTGCAGAGGTCGAGCACCACCTGCGTGCCGCCACGGCCCTTGCGCAGGTCGCGTCCGGGACGCTGCAGCACCCAGTCGGGATGCTGCTCGTAGAGCTCGCTGACGGTGTTGGTCATCTCCGGCTCAATCCAGATGCCGAACTTCAGCTTGCGCTCGCGGGCGGCGTTGGTGAGGGCCTTGATGCCGCCGGGCAGCTTGTTCTTGTCGACCACCCAGTCGCCCAGGCTCGAGTTGTCCACCTTGCGGGGATACTTGTCGCCGAACCAGCCGTCGTCCATGACGAAGAGCTCGCCGCCGAAGGCAGCGATGTCGTCCATCATCTTGATGATTTTCTCCTCGGTGATGTCGAGGTAGATGCCTTCCCACGAGTTGAGCAGGATGTCGCCCGTCTGCATGCCGCGGTGGAACATGCCCTCGGTGCGTGCCCAGCGGTGGAAGATGCGGCTGACGCCACTCATGCCCTCGGCGCTGTAGGCCATGGCCAGATGGGGCGTCTCGAAGACCTGCCGCGGCTCCAGCACGTAGTCGCTGGCCACGGGGTCGATGCCGGCATAGACGTGGTGCTCGCGGTGCGACATGGTGTTCAGGCGCAGCTCGAAGTTGCCGCTCCAGCAGAACACCAGGCCGATGGTGCGGCCTGTGAGTTCGGCAGGCTTGCCGTCGAGCGAGAGCATCAGCTCCGGCGCGTCGAGGTGGCTGTTGCGGGCACCGTCGCTGTTGCGGATGGTCTTCAGGCCCAGCGTCAGCGGTTCCATGGTGATGTCGGCCTCGGCACCCCAGTTGCCGTGCAGGTGGGTGAGCCACACGTCGCCCTGGCGCAGCACCAGGTGGCCGCTGTCGTAGCGCTTCAGCGTGATGGCCTTTTTCTCCTGATGGGTGATTTCCGTCCAGGTCTCGATGACGTCGACGTTCTTATAGGCTTTGTAGAACAGCTTCACCGTGACGGGCATCACCTTGTCCTGCATGGTGAATACGTGGATGGTGGCGCGACCTTCGTCCTGCTTTTGGTAGTCGGTCACTTGCATCTCCAGGTTCTGGTCGCCGTCCATGTGCTGCACCTGCAGGGCAGGCAGATGGGTGGCACCGACGCTGCCGAAGGCGGGCAGGGCCTCGAAGCTGAGGTCGCTGCCGGCATCGCGCAGCTGGCTGAGGGTGGCGCTCTTGTCGCCGTAGTACGACTGTCGCAGGTCGCCGCCTTCCCATGCGGTGAGCAGCAGCTGCGTGTTGGGGGTCTCGATGGTCACCTCGCCCTGCCAGGCCAGCAGGGGCGTAGACGTGAGGAGCGCAAGGGCTCCGAGAAGGAAGGTTTTCTTCATGGGTTATAGGATGAAATGTTGTTCATGAGAAGCGTTCTATGATTTCGAGGCACATGCGGCTGTTGTGGTAGGGGCATTTCCAGAAGCCGGCATGGTCGTCGTCGAGGTTGAGCGACCCGTCGGGGCGGCGGCTCCAGTACCATTCGCCGTGTTCGTAGTCGATGAGGTTGCGCTTGATGTAGTCCCAGCCGCGAAGGGCTTTCTGCAGCGCGTCCTCGTCGCCGAAGTGCTGGTAGAGGTTCGCCCATCCCACCACGTTCTCGGCCTGCACCCACCAGTGCAGGTCGTCGTCCACGTGGCCGGTGTCGAGGTTCGCCTCGTGAATCATCGAGCCGTCGGGGCGCAGGCCCTTCTCGCTGGCCTTCGCCACCATGCGAACGATGGGCTCTACCTTCGCCAGCACCTGCTCGTCGCCCAGGACGAGGGCGGCCTCGTGCATCAGCCACGAGCACTCGATGTCGTGGCCGTAGCTCTCCAGATGGCCGGCGCCACGCGTCCAGTCCATGTCGAAGAAGAGGTCGAGATGGTGGGTGTCGGGGTTGAGGATGCGGTCGGTGAAGATGTCGATGAGGTTGCGCAGTGCCGCTTCCACGCGAATAATGGTCTCCTGGGGCACGCTGATGTCGATGGGCAGGATGGAACCGATGGCGGGCACGTAGCTGCACGAGCTGCTGGCCTGGAACTCCTTCAGACAGCGGTAGAGGTTGGTGTAAGGCTCGATGATGTGCAGGTGGGTGTTCTGCGACTTGGGGTAGTTGGCGTCGAGGTCGCTGAGGCGCATGTCGGCGATGGGCTGCCAGTCGCGGGTCGTGGCCTCTATGTAGCCATTGTGCTCATGGTCGAAGGCGTGCTCCTCAATGCAGTCGAAGAGCTGGAGGGCATAGTCGAGCGCCTCGCGGTCGCCAGTGGCACGGGCATATTCCGAGAGGCCATAGATGGCGAAGCCGATGGCGTAGAACTGCTTCTTCGTGTCGAGCGGCTGGCCCTTGTAGTCGAGGCTCCAGTAGACGCCGCCGTACTCCGGGTCGATGAAGTGGTCGAGGATATAGTCCTTCGCACGGGTGGCGGCTTCTAAAAGTGAAGAGTGAAGAGTGAAGAGTGAAGAATTTGCTGCCGCCATAGCATTCGGCGACGGGGTTGCGGTAGCAAATTCTTCACTCTTCACTTTTAACTTTTCACTTAGTATGCGGTAGGCGGCGGAGAAGCTCCAGAGAATACGGGCGTTGAGGATGGCGCCCTTCTCGGCTTCTGGGTGCAGTTGCATGTGGCCGTCCATGCGCCCGTAGAAGCCGCCGTGCTCCTGGTCCTGCATCTTGTCGAGCCAGAAAGGCAGGATGTTCCTCGTGAGGACGTCCTGCATTTCGGCTTTCAGGGTTGCGACAGAGTCGCAACAAACGGTGTTGCTATTCATTTCTTAATGGGGTAAAGACGCGTGAGGAGGATGATGAGGGCGGCGATGATGGCAGGGAAGAGCGAGAAGAGGCTCCACACCATCGTCAGCACCGAGTCGGTGATGCTGGCAGGGTCGACGCTGGTGTTGCCCATGTCGTCGGTAATCATGCTGGCACCGGCCAGACCTAAGAAGAGGGCGACGAGCGAGCCGCTGATGGCCGTGCCGAACTTCTGGGCCATGGTGCCCGACGAGAAGATGAGACCCGTGCTGGAGGTGCCGTTCTTCTCGGTGGCGTAGTCGGCCACGTCGGCATACATCGACCACAGCAGGGGTGAGTAGAGGCCGATGCCCACGCTGGTGAGGATGACCACAGCCACCATCAGCCAGATGTAGGCCCTGTCCATGGGAATGAAGAAGAAGCCCACGCTGAACACCAGGCAGATGAGGGCTGCCATCTGGAATGCCTTGCGCTTGCTGCCCATCTTCTTGGTGAACCACGGCGACACGCCGCCGAAGATCATGCAGGTGAGCTCGCCGAAGGTCATGAACACGGTGTAGTTGATGATGAGGCCGCTGACGGTGACATCGCCGTGCAGACAATATTCAAACATATAGCCGGCCACGGCATAGCGGAAGCCGTTGAAGAAGTTGGTGCAGATGCCGATGAGCGTCAGGATGATCCACGGCTTGTTGCGGAAGAGGTCGGCAAACTGCTTGAACGAGAACTTCTCGGCACGCACGGGCTTCAGGCGCTCCTTCGTCAGCAGACCGCAGGCCAGCGTGCCCGCAGCGGCAAGCACGCCGAAGAAGACACCCAGCACGGCATACTGGTGCTGCTCGGTGCCGCCCACCATCTTCTGCAGGTAGGGGAACGACAGCAGGGTGATGAAGCCCATGGCATAGGCACCCACCATGCGGAACGACGAGAACTGGTTCTTCTCGTTGTCGTCATCGGTCATCACGCCGAGCAGCGAGCCGTAGGGCACGTTCACGGCGGTGTAGCAAGCCATCATGAGCAGATAGAGCGAATAGGCCCAGATGCGCTTGCCCACGGGACCGAAGTCGGGCGTGTAGAGCAGCAGGGCGAAGATGAGGCCAAAGGGGATGGCGCCATAGATGAGCCACGGGCGGTAGGTGCCCCACTTCGACTGCGTGCGGTCGGCAAGGGCGCCCATCAGCGGATCGGTGACCACATCAAACATGCGGGCGATGAGCATCAGCAGGGCGGCATCGGCGAAGGTGAGTCCGAAGACGTTGGTGAAGAACAAAGGGAAGGCTATCGACATGATTTTCCATGTGATGCCTCCGGCAGCGGCGTCGCCCATAGCGTAGCCGATTTTTTCTTTTAGTGTTGCCATTTTTTCGTTATTTCGTTATTTCGTTATTTCGTTATTCCGTAATACCGTTATTCCGTTATCACGCCTTTTCACGACCATTCTTTGCGATGAGCCGCTTGATGGTTTCCACGCTGGCTGCGGTGCGCAGACCGTCCTCGGGCGTGTTCATGCAGTAGTCGATGAGGCGGTCGACGGTCGAGGTGGCCACGTGCATGCGGGTGTCGGCCGAGGCGTAGTAGATGAACACACGACCGTCGGCATCGGCAATCCAGCCATTGGCGAAGGCCACGTTCATCACGTCGCCAAGATACTCCTCGCCCTCGGGCACGAGGAAGAAGCCGCCAGGACGGGCGATGACGCGCGTGGGGTCATCGAGGGCGGTCATATACATATATAATACGTAGCGCAGACCGTCGGCGGTGGCGCGCACGCCGTGGGCCAGGTGCAGCCAGCCTTTTGAGGTCTTGATGGGGTGGGGACCCTCGCCGTTCTTCACCTCGGTGATGGTGTGGTACTTGCGCTCGTAGATGATTATCTCCTCCTTGACTTCCGCATGAGTGATATCATCGACGAGTGCCCAGCCGATGCCGCCACCGCTGCCTGTGTCGATGAAGCCGTCCTGCGGACGGGTGTAGAAGGCGTATTTGCCATCGACGAACTCCGGATGGAGCACCACGTTGCGCTGCTGGCTGCGCGACACGAGGTCGGGCAGCCGCTCCCAGTTCACCAGGTCCTTCGTGCGGGCGATGCCGGCGGTGGCAGTGGCTGCCGAGAGGTTGCCGGGCTGCGCGTCGTCGTGGCGCTCGGCGCAGAACACGCCGTAGATCCATCCGTCCTCATGCTGGGTGATGCGCATGTCGTAGATGTTGGTGGCGGGGTCGTCGGTGTCGGGCATGGTGATGGGCTCCGGCCAGAAGCGGAAGTTGTCGATGCCGTTGGGGCTTTCCGCCACGGCGAAGTACGACTTGCGGTCGGCTCCCTCCACGCGCACCACGAGGCAGTACTTGCCGTTCCACTTCAGCGCGCCGCTGTTCAGCGTGGCGTTGCACATGATGCGCTGCATGAGGAAGGGGTTGTCGTGCTCGTTGAAGTCGTACTTCCACTCCAGGGGCACGTGCTCGGCGGTCAGTATGGGGTACTTGTACTTCTCGTAGATGCCGTTGCCCCATTCCAGCGGCTTGTTCTCTCTGCTTAGCAGCTCCTCGTGATGCTGTCGCAGGGCTGCCACTTTCTTCTCAAAATCTGTCATATCTTCGTTTTAACTACTCATTACTTATTGTTACTGTCATTCGTTATGTCTTTCAGGAACAGCGTCTCGTGGGCGGCGCAGAACTCGCGGAAGAAGGGAGCGTCGGGCTTGGCAGGCGAGGGTCCGAACCACTCATCACGATAGTTGCGCCAGGTGAGCAGATAGCTGATGGGGAAGTCCTTCACGGCAGGCAGCAGCGTCGACGACCACCAGTCGGGCTGCGTCATGTTCTTCATGCCCGTCTCCGTCATGGCAGGAATCAGGCCGTGCTCCTTGGCCACCTCGCAGAGCACGCCGAGGTTCTGCCTGGTGCGCTCGATGAACCTGTCTTTCTCCTCGGGTTGCCACTGATAGCCGTCGAGGCCAATCATCTTCACGCGGTCGTCGCCGGGATAGCGGTCGAGCAGTCGCTCTGCCGTCAGGTTGTCCTGACAGCCGGGCGAATAGGACCACACGAGGTTGTCGAAGCCGTCGGCCACCAGCTTGTCCTGCAGCATGGCCCACAGTGCCTTGTACTCCTCCACCGTGCAGAGCTTCTCGCCCCACCAGAACCAGGAGCCGCTGTTCTCGTGCCACGGTCGGAAGATGATGGGAATCTTCTGTCCGTCGTCGGTCTTCAGCGTGGCCAGGAAGTCGCTCACGCGCTGCATCCACGTCCCGAACTTCTCATGACACTCACCTCCGGGCAGAATCTTCTTCACCACGGCCGAGTCGGTGACGTCCCATGCCGTTCCCTGGGGGAAGGGCTGTCCGGCCCATCCGCCGCCCTCGGTGGTGGTGACGGGGTTGCGCGGATGCCACGAGAGGGTGACGATGCCGCCGCGGCGGTAGTGGTTCTTCACCTCCTCGGTGATGCGGGCGAAGGGCACGCTGTCGAGGTTCTTCGCGTCGCCCATCTCGATGCCGCCCAGGTCGAAGCCCATGATGGCGGGCCAGTCGCCGCATACGTTCTTCACGTCGCTCGAGTCGCGGTCGTACTCCCACGTCAGGCCGTACATCGGGTCGTCCTGATGTCCGTACATGATGCCGTGGCTGCGCAGGGTGTCAAGGCGTTCCAGCAGCTGTGTGGCTGCGGTTTGTTCAGTCTCGTTGGCGGCGTTCTTCTGTCCGCCGCAGGCCGTCAGCAACAAGAGTGCTGTGCCAAATGACAGATGATAAATGCTCTGTGATAAATGTTTCATAGTTTTTTTTCGTTATTTCGTTATTTCGTTTTAACGTTATTACGAGGTCTCGTTATGGCGATAGTCATTCCCCCTTCAGCTGCTTCAGCAGCCAGGCTTCCCACTCGTCCCACTGCTCCTGATGCCAGAAGTGCCAGGTGGCCTGGTAGGGGGAGATTTCCTTCGGACCCGTGACCACGTTGTAGGTGGCCCAGGCGGTGGTGGGTGGCACCACGTCGTCGCAGTAGCCGAAGCTGAACCAGCCACGCTGCGAGGGACGGATGAGGCGGGCGAAGTTCACACCGTCGTAGTAGCGCGACGTCTCAATCTCGCGCTCCATGCCCTTGCCCTTGTTCCAGTAGAAGTAGTGGGGCCAGCCGCAGGCCACGCCTCGCAGCGAGTTGGTGTGGTCGCAGAGGGCGGCGTGCACGGGGGCATAGCAGGTGACGCGACGGTCGAGTCCTGCCGTGGCTAATGAGAGGAATCCTCCCTGACTGGAGCCGGTGACGCCCAGCTGCTGGCGGTTCCAGGGGGTGTACTGCTCCAGGTAGTCGATGGCGCGGATGCAGCCCAGGATGACGTGCTTATAGTACGACTTGTCGCGGTTGTTCATGCCCCATTCCCAATAGCCTTTCAGGGCCCCGTCGTTCAGGTTCGTGTAGACCTTCTGCTCCATCGTCACGGGCACGCCATGGATGCCTACCTCGAGCGTGACGGCTCCCTGCGAAGCGGTGTAGACATCGCCGCCATAGGGGCGCACGCCGGCACCGGGCACGCGCAGCAGGGCCGGATAGCGCCCTTCCTTCACGGGCACGCAGAGCACTCCATAGAAGCGGTTGCCAGGCTCCATGGTGTTGAAGCTCACCTCATAGACGTTCACGTCCTTCGTGCAGCGCTCGGGCAACAGGCGGCGTGTGGGGTCGAGGTCGGTGCGCTGTGCAGTGCTGATGGCGTTGCTCCAGAACTGCTCGAAGTCCTGCGGCATCACCGTCGAGGGCTGCAGCTGCTCAGGGGCGAAGGCGGCGGCGCAGGCCTGCTTGTAGTCCTTCCCGTCCACGTGGGCCACCACGTCGACGCGGTAGAAGCCCGGCTGCTTCATCGTGCCCTTCAGCTGCAGCGTGCCGTCCTTCAGCGTCAGGCTCTTCTTCTCCGTCTGGTACATCTCCGGCCCGGCGGCATAGTCTATCTGTACGTTGTCGAGCAGCGTGCCCGAACGGCGCACCTCCACGGTGAACTTCGCCGTCTGGCCCAGCTGGTAGTGCCAGTCCTGATGGTCGGGTTCCACGGTGACCACGATGTTGTTGCCTCTGATTTGTGCCGACAGCGGCAGAAGCGCCATCAAGGCCAGCAAAAGTAGGATTGTTCTTTGTTTCATGCTGTATTGGTTTTTGTTATTGTTTTCAATTTGCAAAGTTACGCTTTTATTTTCAATCCACGTGATACTTTCTTTGCAAATCGTTGTATTCTAAAAAATGATTACTCGCAGGCTGGCGGATCGCCTGCGCTCGTATGCCTAAAATTGCTTCTAAATTTTTGTTAATTTTGTTCCGAAAATGAACACTCGACCCCCTCTAAATTTTGAAAATTCTGTGCGAGAAAATTTTTGGCTGAAAATAAGCGTTTTTTGAGATGGTTTGCTAAATGCTTGAAAAACTGATGGTTACGCTTGTTTTTGGAAAATTTGGCGTTTTTTCGCTTGAAAAAGTCAACGCCAAATTTTCAAAAGGCGTTGACTTTTGAAAATTTGGCGTGCTTACAGAACGGGGAGTCGAGGCAAAAAAATGCCAAAAAATGGCCGAAATTTTGCACAGAATGGGTATGGGTGTGCAGAAATTAACCTTTTTTAATCCGCGAAGGACTGGCGAATTTGCTTCCGAAGGGCCAAAAAAGGCCGATTTTTGAGCCAGAATCACTCCTCAGGACGAACTTTTTTTAGTGGTAATTTTGAACACTATTTTGTGGCTCTCCCGGTGGCGCGATGGTGGGAAACATTTTTATTTTTTTACAAAAGATGAATGCTTCTCGCCAAAAAGTTGTACCTTTGCAAGCGAATTAGACTACATTCATGGATGCACTGATAGCTCGAATCAACGATGCCCTCTGGGGCTATGTGCTGATAGGCGTGCTGGTGGCCTGCGGCATCTGGTTCACGTGGAAGACGCGTGGCGTGCAGTTCCGCATGGTGGGCGAGATGTTCCGCCTGCTCACCGATTCGGCCACTGACGGCACGAAGAACCTCAGCGATGCCAACGCCCATCACCGCCACATCTCCTCGTTCCAGGCCTTTGCCGTCTCCGTGGCCACCCGTGTGGGCACGGGCAACCTGGCCGGCGTGGCCACGGCCATCGCCATCGGCGGACCAGGCGCGGTGTTCTGGATGTGGGTCATCGCCCTGCTGGGGTCGGCCACGGCCTTCATCGAGTCGACGCTCGGCCAGCTGTTCAAGCAGCGACAGAAGGACTCGTTCATCGGCGGTCCGGCCTACTACATCCTGCATGGGCTCCACTGCCGCTGGATGGCCTATCTCTTTGCCGTCCTCATCACCGTCACCTTCGGCCTGTCCTATAACTCCATTCAGAGCAACACCATCTGCGGCGCCATGCACGAGGCCTTCGGCTGGAGTCCGCTGCTGGTGGGCATCGTGCTGACGGTGCTGGCGCTCTTCATCGTCTTCGGCGGCATCCACCGCATCGCCCGCGTCAGCTCCGTGCTCGTGCCGCTCATGGCCATCGGCTATTTCCTGCTGGCGCTGGTCATCGTCGTGATGAACATCCAGCTCGTCCCCCACGTGCTGAAGGTCATCGTCAGCAGTGCCTTCGGCCTGGAGCAGGGGGTGGGCGGAGCCATCGGCGCCACCATCATGAACGGCGTGAAGCGCGGCCTGTTCAGCAACGAGGCCGGCGAGGGCAGCGCCCCCAACGTGGCTGCCACGGCCACCGTGTCGCACCCCGTGAAGCAGGGCCTCATCCAGGCGCTCGGCGTCTTCACCGATACGCTGCTCGTCTGCTCCTGCACCGCCTTCATCATCCTCATCAGCGGGCTCTACACCACGCCCGAGCTGAACGGCATCGCCCTCACGCAGGCATCGCTGAACGCCGAGGTTGGCGCCTTCGGACCTACGTTCATCGCCATTGCCATCTTCCTCTTTGCCTTCTCCAGCATCATCGGCAACTACTACTACGGCGAGGCCAACATCCGCTTCATCACCTCCAGTCCGGCGGTGCTGACGGTCTTCCGCGTGCTGTCGGGCGGTGTGGTCGTCATGTTCGGCGCGCTGGCCAGCTTAGAGACGGTGTGGAGCCTGGGCGACCTGTGCATGGCGCTGCTCACGGCCTGCAACCTGGTGGCCATCGTCACGCTGGGGAAGTATGCCTTCCGCCTGCTCGATGACTACCGGCGGCAGAAGCGCAGCGGCATCAAGGAGCCTACGTTCCACCGCAGCCAGCTGCCAGAGATAGCCAGCGACCTACAGTGCTGGGAGTGAAGGGGCTGTATTGTATTTCAGCGGTCTCTCTGCTGCGATGGGGTTTGGGGGAGTGGACTCATTGATATTTGTTAGAAAAACAGATAAGTAACTAATTTCCTGTTTTTCTTGTTTTTTCCTGTTTTTCTAAAACGACAGTTCATAAAAAAAAGCAAGCGCTTGGAAACAAACGCTTGCAGTTGTTGATGTTGGACGACTCGGATTCGAACCGGGAATGACAGAACCAAAACCTGTAGTGTTACCATTACACCATCGTCCAGCATCGTAAAAAGTGTGTGGGCTGGCTCGTTCTCCCACGCTTTTCGGCTGCAAAGTTACTGCTTTTTTGTGCGAAAACCAAATTTTTCTTTCTTTTTTTCAGTGAAATTGCGTATTTTTGCATCCTCATTACTATCTATAACAATTTAGATTCTTTTTAGCTTATGAAAAAACGATTGCTAAGCGTGCTCACTGCCAGCGCTGCGCTGCTGGCACTGACGGCATGCAACGGGAAGCAGAACGTGCTGACCGACGATTCGGGATTTGTGAAACGCGAGGGAGCGGCCTTCATGCTGAACGGCGAGGAATATCGCTACGTGGGAACCAACTTCTGGTATGGAGCCATCCTGGGCAGCGAGGGCCAGGGCGGCGACCGCCAGCGCCTGCTTCGCGAGCTCGACAAGCTGCACGAGCTGGGCCTCGACAACCTGCGCATCCTCGTGGGCAGCGACGGCGAGCGCGGCGTGACCACGAAGGTGGAGCCCACGCTGCAGGTGGCCCCCGGTGTCTATAACGACACCATCCTGGCCGGACTGGACTACCTGCTGCAGCAGATGGGGCAGCGCGGCATGAAGGCGGTGCTCTACCTGAACAACTCGTGGGAGTGGAGCGGAGGCTACGGCTTCTACTTAGAGCAGGCCGGTGCCGGGCGACAGCCCCGGCCCAACGAGGACGGCTACCAGGCTTTCATGAAGGCCATGGCGCAGTATGCCCAGAACAAGAAGGCGCACGAGCTGTTCTACCAGTACGTGCGCGACATCATCGGGCGCACGAACCGCTACACAGGCCTGGCCTATACCGACGACCCGGCCATCATGGCCTGGCAGATAGGCAACGAGCCGCGAGCCTTCAGCGAGGAGTCGAAGGAGCCTTTCGCGCAGTGGCTCAGCGAGGCTTCGGCGCTCATACGCTCGCTCGACAAGAACCATCTCATCAGCATCGGCAGCGAGGGCATCTGGGGCTGTGAGCAGGACACCGCGCTCTATGAACGGGTGTCGGCCGACGAGAACATCGACTACCTGAACGCCCACATCTGGCCCTACAACTGGAACTGGGCGAAGCGCGACTCGCTGCAGCAGAACATCGACCGCGCCTGCCAGAACAGCGGCGAGTACCTGAAGGGCCACATCGCCATTGCCCGCCGGCTGCAGAAGCCGCTGGTGGTCGAGGAGTTCGGCTATCCGCGCGATGACTTCCGCTACGACGTGGGCTCGCCCACCACGGCACGCGACAAGTACTACGACTACATCTTCTCGATGGCCATGGGCGACAGCATCGTGAAGGGCTGCAACTTCTGGGGATGGGGCGGCGAGGCCCGCCCCGTGCACCAGGAGCAGTGGCAGGTGGGCGACGCCTACTGCGGCGACCCCGCCCAGGAGGCGCAGGGCCTGAACTCGGTGTTCGACTGCGACTCTTCGACCATCGCCATCATCAGGAAGTATAATAAATAGGTTCCCCCAAGCCCATACAGCCCATCAACAAAGGCGGCGGTTCGTGAAAGCGAACCGCCGCCTTGCTTAACAAAAGGTCAATGCCAAATAAATCTGTGTCGTTTGCCCTCGTCATTTCGGGGCACGGTCGTAGATGGATTCCAGCGTGTAGTCAGCGTCGTCGCTGGTGGCGGCATTAATCATCTTGGCCACGATGGAACTCATGTTGTTCAGGAACGAGCCGTCGGTGTGGTTGATGTAGCCGTGATGCTCGTCGCCGCCGCCCTGGGCGTTGTTGTCCCAGATGCAGAGAGGCAGGTTGTAGGCATGGGCAGCGCGGCAGACGTACTCCAGGTAGTAGTTGCGGAAGAGGTTGGAGCGGCTGTTCTTGTGCATCACGCAGCCATATTCGCCAATGTAGACGGGGATGTTGTTGGCCACGAACTTCGCGTAGAGTTGCTGGAAGGTCTCGACGACGTGCTCCTCGTTGCTGCCTGCCTGGAACTTGCCAGCGGCGGCGGTGTGTCCCCATTCGCTCTTGCCGCCGTTCGACTCGGGCGTCAGCGTGAAGGTGTTGGGGTCGTAGAAGTGCACGCTGACCATCAGCCGGTTGGCGGCATCGGTGGGCAGCTGGAACTGGTCGATGAGCACAAACGAGGGGCTGCTGGCATAGCCGGGCACGCCAATCCATCGCGTGGCGTTCTGGCCACCCGTGGCACGGATGGCATCGACAGCCGTCTGGTTCCACTCGTTCAGCGTCTTGTACTGCTTGCCGCCGTCGGTGCGGTTGGCGCCCCAGCCCCACTGGCCGTCCTGCACCTCGTTGAACGTCTCGAAGAAGAGGTAGTCGCCCTGGTCCTTGAAGGCCTCGGCAATCTGCGTCCAGGTCTTGCTGATGCGCGTCTTGATGGTGTTGTTGACGATGCTGTTGGTGGCTGCCGTCTTGACGTCAAGCCAGTACTCGTCGTGGTGCATGTTGAGGATGACGTTCAGCCCGGCCTGTCCGGCCCACTCAACGTTCTGCTTCACCTCGGCCATGTAGGCTGACTCGATGGTCCAGTCGTCGCCGCTCTGGTAGTTGCCCCAGGTGACGCCGATGCGCACGGTGCTGACGCCGGTCTTCTTCAGGTTGGTGTAGAGCTGCTGCGTGGGCGTGGCGTTGTCCCAGTAGCCCCACTGCGGGTGCTTGCCGTCCTCGCCCGAGCTGGTGTCGAAGTGGTTGCCCAGGTTCCAGCCCCATCCTAAGCGCTTGGCCAGTCCGGTGGCGCTGTTGTCGACGGGTTGCGCCTTCGCCTTTGTCTTAAAGCTGAGGGTGAAGGCGGGTGCCTGTGCCGTGGGGTCGGCGTTGGCCACGATGCAGCCGGCAGGAATGGTCAGCGTGTAGTCAGTACCTTCCTGCAACTCGAAAGTGACGAGGACGCCCTTTGCGTCCTGAGGATTGCGAACGGCGTTCACTGCTGTGCCGTTGAGTGCAATGCCGTTGGTGGTGGCCACGCGCACCGTAGTGCTGTAGGAGAGTGCCAGCTGCGTGGTGCTGGCCTCCACTTCCTCGCCCTCGGCAATGCTTTGCGAAACCAGCTGCACACTGACGCTTGGCGTAGGCACCACGGGGTCGTCATTGTCGTCATCGCCGCCACAGGCGGACAGGATGGTCACTAAGCCCACTGCGAGCAGCAGGCCAAAAGCATAGAAAAACTTGATTCTCTTCATGGTTTAGTTGTTAGTTGTTTCGTTGTTTATAGATTGTTTTACCCCACCGGTCAATGTGGCTGATGAGTTCTCGTCTGTTCTTTCCTGCATAGATTTTCTGCTAAGTAGTTGGCTTTATATGTGCAAAGGTACGAATAAGCGAGCGAAAAACAAAAGAAAAATCGATTTTTCTTTTGTTCTTTCGAACGAGAGCACATTCGACTTAGTTCAAAGATAAGAGAATTGACATTCCGCAGCTTTACGAACCCAGCGGAAGTTGAATAAGAAAAAAAGTTTAAGCACAAAGAAAACAGGAAAGAAAATGACGGGGGAAAAAAAGGCGCCGCACGAAAAGGTGCGGCGCCATCGAGAGGTGAGCGTCGTGCTGGCGCATGGAGCGCCGGGGCGCAGCCTACTGAAGGCTTGGCACCTGGTCGCGGGTGATGACGTCCTCGCAGTTGAGGGCTTCCTGCCACCATTTGTCGTCCTCCATGTTGGCGCCATACCACACCATGAACTGTCCCCACTTGGCACCCTTGCGCCAGAAGTCGGCGGGCAGGGCCGAGGAGGTGTTGGTGTTGGCATCCTTGCCGCACTCGCCCAGGATGACCATCTTCGACGGATAGGTGGCCTGAATCTCGTTGAACTCCTGCAGGTTCCGGTCGGCATTGTAGCCGTAGAGGTCGCGGGCAACGATGTCGACATATTCATCGCCGGGATACCAGTCGCTGTCCTGATTGTACTGCGAAGCATCGCCGTTGTAGTTCTGCGTGGTCCACACCCAGATGAGGTTGTTGATGCCCTTCTGCTTGAAGTAGTCGAACATGGTGCGCCAGAGCTTCTTGTAGGTCTCGGCACCGTCGTAGCCCCACCAGAACCACGACTTGGTCCAGCCAGCCTGCTTTTTGTGGGTGGCGTTGCCAGCAGCCTCGTGGAAGGGGCGCCAGGTGGCGGCGATGCCGGCCTGCTGTAACTTCAGCATGGTGGCCACGACCTTGTCCATCTGCTCGTAGAACCATTTGTTCTCCCATGTGCCGTCGGTGAAGACATTGGCCGTGTTGAACGTCGTTTCGCTGGGCGTACAGGTAACGTCGGTAGAGCCTTGCGTCTTGGGTACGTTGAAGTGCCACATCAACTGCACCAGTCCGCCGGCTTTAACCCACTGCTGCACGGGGTCGATCTTGGTGTAGTCAATCCAGTTGGCGGGCGAGAAGCAGATGTGGATGAAGTCGTAGCAGTTCATGGCAGGATACTTGCCCACGGCCTTGCCGATGCGCTCGGCCTCCTCGTTGTTCCAGTTCACGTTGGCCATGACGCTGGAGATGACCTTGCGGCCATACTGCTCCAGGAGGTAGGCGTAGAGCTTCTTGGCCGCATCGGTGGTGGCAGCCACGGGCGTGGTGACAATGTTGGGGGTGACGGACTGAGCCTTCTCTTTCGTCTTGAAGTTGAGCGTGAAAGCAGGTGCCGTGGCCGAGGCATTGCTGCTGGCTACCACCGCTCCTTCTGGAACGATGAGTGTGTAGCTGGTGCCCTCCTCAAGGGTTAGGGGAATCAGGATGCCCGTCACGTCGTTAGGATTGCGGGTGGCGTTGACTGGGGCGCCGTTCAGCGTGATGCTGGCCGAGGCGGACAGCTTGACAGAGACACTGTAGGTCAGCGCCAGCTGGGTGGTGCTTGGGGCATCGACCTCAGCACCCTCGGCAATGCTCTGCGAGCGCATGGATACGTTGACCGACGGGGTGGGGACCACGGGGTCGTCAGCAGGGTCATCGTCGCCGCCACAGCCCCACAACAAGGGCAACAGGGCAACCATCATGGCCAAAATCTTCTTTATCTTCATGATTGTGAGTTTAGTTCCGAGATAATGGGAAGAGGCGCAACGCCGATGGTGCTGCGCCTCTTGGTTAGTTGTCGCTCAGCTATTCTACAGTAATCTTGGTGGCACGGCAGCCTTCACCCTGGAGAATCCAGCAGTAGCCCCAGTCGGTCAGCGTGGTGAGCTGCTCGGCCAGTGTTGCCGTGACGGGAATCTCGATGCATCCGTTATGCTCGTCGAGGTTCCAGATGCCAGAGTTGATGTTGTTGCCGTTGTTCAGGCCCGTGGCAGTGCCAATCTCGGCCTGGCCGCCCCAGTGACCATCGAAGAACTGCACCTGCCACCAGTCGTTGTAGGCGGTGAGGTAGAGGCGGATGATCATGCCGGCCTTCAGGCCAGCCTCGACGAACATCTGCGGGTTGCTGGCTCCGGCGGTGCCGTCGCCAATCTGCCAGTTGATGGCCCAGCCGTTGAAGTCGAGGTCGCCCGTCCAGAGCGTCTGCTCGAGCACGGTGTAGTGCGTGACGGCAATCTTCGTGACGACGACGCCTTCGCCCTGCAGAATCCAGCAGTAGCCCCAGTCGGTGAGCGTGGTGAGCTGCTCCTTGAGGGTGGCGGTGACGGGAATCTCGATGCAGCCACCATGCTCCTCGAGGCTGTAGATGCCCGAGTTGATGTTGTTGCCATTGTCCAGGCCGGTAGCGTTGCCAATCTCGGTCTGTCCGCCCCAGTGACCATCGAAGAACTGCACTTGCCACCAGTCATTGTAGGGCGTGACGTACAGGCGGATGATGTCGCCTTCCTGCAGGTCCATGTCGACGAACATGTTAGGATTGCTGGCGCCTTGGGTGCCATCGCCAATCTGCCAGTTCAGCGACCATGCAGCCAGGTCGACCATACCCGTCCAGAGCACGGTGGTCACTTCGGTGTTGGGAATGAAGTCGATGGTGTAGGTGATGTCGCCGTTCGAGGAGATGAGATGCACCTTCGAGCCCTTCTTCGCCTTTTCGGGGACACCGATGATGAGCGTACTGCCAGAAGTGATGTACTGGCATGCAGCGCCGTCGATTTCCACGCCAGTGAGCTTGTCGATGTTGCGCACCGGCAGGGTGAGCGTCTCGCCAGCCTTCACTTCCAGTGCGGCCAGGTCATCGGAGGTCAGGGTGGTGTAGCAGAAGAGTGCCTCGCTGACACTCAGCTCCGGACCTTCAATGCTTGTGCCGTTGGCCAGGGTGAGCGTGGGCTTGCCGTTCTGGGCATTCATGGGAACGGTGAGGCTGATGGCCTGCTCAGTGCCTTCGACATTGACGAGGTCGGAATCGCCGAACTTCACCGTCTTGATGAGGTCGAGATTGGTACCGTTGATGGTCAGCTTGCCGCCGGCGCTCACCTGGGCGTTGTCATAGCCGCTGACGGTGGGCACGACGAGCGTGAAGGGCACTTCCACGCCTGCGCCGTTGGCCATGCGCAGCACGAGGTTGCCCTCGGTGGCCTTCTCAGGCACAGCGTTTACTACCACCTTGTCGGCAGCCACGCTGATGGCATCGCCGCTCTGTGCGTCGGCATCGGGGAACTCGACGCTGACGACCAGGTCGAGGTCGGCACCGCTGATGGTCAGCTCCTTGCCAGCCTTCACGGGAGCAGGGGCGGCCACGGCCTTGCTGGGCTTCACGGTGGTGAAGGTTCCCACGTTCACTTCCACGCCGCTCTTGCAGACGAGAACGATGTCGCCGTCGGGAGCCTCGGCAGGCATGACGAAGGCGATGCGCTGGGCGTCAATCGTAGGTTCTTCAACGGTGATGCCTCCCACCTTCACGCCTGCCACGATGTTGTAGAGGTCGCCAGTGAGGGTGACGGTCTCGCCAGCCTTCACGGTGATGGAACCCTGGTTGGCTGCCTCGCCGCGCGGTGAAGCCAGCTTCGTGGTCGTGGGCAGCAGGATTTCGATGGCATTCTCCGTCTGGATAATCTGGTAGTCAACAGCATTCTCTGCCACCTCAGCGATGGTCAGGTCAGCGGTGTAGAGGTTCAGCTTGCCCGTCTGTGCCTCTTCGGGAACAGTCAGCTCGATGACGTAGCGGGTGTGGGCCGAGAAGGCGGCCTCGCCCACCTGCACACCGTCGGCAAACTCCACCATGTGGATGATGTCGAGGTACTCGTCGCTTGTCTCAGGCACGGTGATGCGAATCCTGTCGCCAGCCTTGGCCTGAGCGGGCATGGTGATGTTGGCGGGGTTCAGACCCTGCGTGAACCGCAGTTCCGTCTTGGTGATGAGCTCCTGTCCGCTCTTCGTGATGAGCTTGACGAAGCCTTCCTGCGGGCCGTCGTGGGGAACGGCGACGCGAATCTCACTGGGCACGCCAGACTTGATCACCTCGATGTCGGTGATAGCAGCAATGCCGGGAATCTCTACTTGTGCCACCTGGTCGAGGTTGCTGCCCAGGAAGCGCAGCATGCCACCGCGCATCAGTGGCGACGGGCCGTAGACGTTGAGCACCACACCGCTCTGATACTGGTTGGTGTCCAGGTCGTCTTCGCTGCACGCTGTCAGCGATAGCCCGGCGAGGGCTACCACTAACAGTGCGAATATATTCTTAATCTTTTTCATAATGATTTCTGTTCAGTTGTTCAACGTTCAAATGTTACTTGTTAGGCACCACGCGGATGTTGTCAATCTTGATGATGGGGTCGCAGTCGACACCTTCGGGCAGCGCCGACTTGTCGTTGTAGGCTCCCTTGATGACGAAGATGTTGAAGCTGCCGAAGTCGGCTTCGCTGGTCAGACCCGTGGAGAGCTTGTTTCCGTCGTAGTCCCAGACGAACTCGCTTAGCGGCATGGTCACGGTGAGCCACTTTCCACTCGTGTGATAGAGCAGGTCATCGGTGTCCTTCCAAGGCATGTAGAGACCACGGGGCAGTGCGCCCTGCTCGTGGAAGAAGGTGTTGTTACAGCCTCCCAGTGTGCTGCCGTAGATGTCTTGCACGCCAGTGCTGCCGCATGAAATCTGCTCCACGGAACCGAAGTAGACCTGCATGGGTGCTGCCGACCAGGCATTGCTCTCAGGGATGAGCATCTCAAACTTCAGGTTGAGGTTCTCGAAGTCCTTGAAGTCGGCCAGATCGCGTACACGAGGATGCGAAGGATAGCTTTCGGGATCGCCCCAGTCGCCAGCCCAGTACTCGAACGAGAAGTTTCCGTCGTTCCAGGCACCGTCGGCTCCCATGGCAGCGCCGCCCAGCACGAGGAAGTTGCCAGAGAGCGAGGTGTCGTCGCTGGTGATGTCGCGGGCGTGCCAGCCGTTGTTGCCCAGCACGGTACCCGTGAAGCACGGTGTGTCGAAGTCGAAGAGCATGCCACGCGAGTCTTTGTACATGAATGCGCCTTCAGCCGAGCCGTAGACCGAGGTGACGCTGATCTTCTCGCCAGTGGGAGCATCGGCGGGCATGGTGAAGCGGATGGCGTTCTTGGTGATGCTCAGGATGTTGCTGCGGCTGAGCTCGTAGCCCTTGCCGAAGTTCACCGTCAGCGGGCTTTCCTCGTAGTCGAGGAAGTAGTCGCCCTTGATGGTAACCTCTTCGCCGGCAGCAGCCCACTCGTTAGACATGGCAGTGACGACGGGTCCGGGGATGACGACGTGGAAGTCGTAGGTCACTGTGTCCTTGCTGTTGTTCACCATGTAAATCTTGTCGGTCACGCTGCCGGGAATCTCGTTGGGCACGGTGACGATGAGGGTGTGGTCGGTCATGTAGCTGGTGTTCAGCACGGCGGGCTGGTCGTTGAACATCATGGCCGTGATGCTGCGCAGGTTGTCACCCACGAGGCAGAGGGTGGTACCCATCGATGCCTCGGTGAGCAGGGAGTCGCTGCTGGCCAGTGCCACTGGGCGAATGTAGTTCACGGTAGGCCTGCCGGAAGCAATCTCGTACTTGTCGGGCTCGTCCTCGCAAGCGGTGGTGCCCATCATGGCGCAGGCAACCAGGGTGGCGGTCAGTCCTTTGAATATCTTGTTGTTCATAACTTTCGCTTTTATAATGATTGTTAACTATTCAACACTTAGTAGCTGTAGGTGCTGCGCACGTCGACATGGTCGGGAGTCACCTGGCTTCCCAGGTTGGGGTTCAGTGCGACGTCCTCGGTGGGATAGGGCAGGATGAAGCTCTCGGTGGTCACGTTGGGAGCTGCCGTGTCCTGGTCGTACTGGAACTGGCTGTCGTCCCATGTGGCGCCGCCGCTCTCATAGTACTGCTTGTAGACACCGTCGCAGTTCCACAGGGCGTTGCGATGCTGAGCCTTCAGCTCGCTGATGCACGCGTTGACGTCGTAGTAGGCACGGCGCACGAAGTCGTACCAGCGGTCGCCCTCGCCGGCGAACTCCAGGCGGCGCTCCTTCCAGATGTCGTCGAAGGTAAGCGAGGTCTTGTCGACGGCCGACTTCACCGAGCGCCAGCGCACGGCGTTGAAGGCGTCGAGGGCCGTCTTGCTGGTGGTCTTGCCTTGCAGCACCTCGGCCTCGGCGTGTACCAGGTAGACATCAGCCAGGCGCAGGATATGCGTAGCTACGGCGTAGCTCATGCGGGCTGCCGACATGCCGCACTCAGCCTCATGGTCGGCGTTGTCGCCATAGGCATGCTTCACGTTCTGCACGCCGCAGGGACCCTGGAACTGTCCGGTGGCTGCCGAGTTATAGGTGTCATCGTAGAAGAACTTCAGGATGTCGAGGCCCTTTTTGCCGTTGCCCAGGTCGTGGTCGCGCCAGAAGTATTCATAGACGTCGCCGGCACCCATCATCGTGGCCTTGCGGCGCACGTCGGTGTCCACGCGGTTGGCGGGGTTGCCGATGACGATGGTGGCATCGTCGCCGGGGGTCTTCTGATAGGCATAGCCGAAGGCCATCTCCAGGTCGACCGACGGGCCGCCCCAGCCTCCCCAGCAGTCACCGAACTCGTCGAAGCCCTCGGGCATGAGGTCGCTCTGCTGTGTGTTCTGGCAGGTCCAGTGTGAGCCCACGGTCCATCGCCATGCGATGAGGCTCTCGTCGCTGTTGTTGTTCGAGCCGCGGAAGATGTCCTCGTAGTTCTCCATCAGCTGGCGTCCGGAGTTCTCGATGACGTCGAGCGAGGCGGCGCTGGCGCGCTGCAGGTAGTCGCTGTTCAGCGTTCCGGTGACACCGGCAGCCGTCAGCAGCACCTTGGCGTAGAGGCCCTCGGCGCAGTAGTAGTCGATGCGGCCGGTGGTGCTCTTCTCGCGGGGCAGCAGCTCCATGGCTTTCTCTAAGGTGAGCAGGATGTATTCGTAGACGTCGGCCTTCTCCACCTTGTGCAGGTCGTTGTAGTCGCCTGCGGCCAGGTTCACCGAGTTGTCGTGCACGATGGGCACATCGCCGAACGTGCGCACCAGGAAGAAGTAGGCCATGGCCTTCCATGTGAGGCACTCGCCCATGCACTGGTTACGGGTGTTCTCCGAGCAGCTGGCGTTCTTGATGGAGTTGTAGACGGTGTTGGCGTGGCCTATTTCAGCCCACAGTGAGTAGCTCATGTTCACCAGGTCCTGGTCGGTGCCGTTGAGCGAGAAGTTCATGTAGGGCGACGAACCCCAGTACATATTACCCGACATCACCTCGCCAATCTTGATGAATCCGCGCTGGAAGTCATACCAGGGCGAGTTGTACAGGTAGTTCACGCCACGCACGCATGAAGCGTCGTCGGTGTAGAAGTTCTCCGTGTTGTAGTTGTCTTCCACGGGGCGGTCGAGGAAGTCCTCGCACGCGGTCAGACCCATGCCCAGAAGCATGGCGGCTGCAACATATTTAATATTCTTGAGTTTCATAATCTTCAATGTTCAATGGTTTTCTTCAGTCCTCATTTAGAAAGAAACGTTTAGGCTAAACGTGAAAGAGGTGGGCGAGGGATAGCGTCCGTTGTCGAGTGCGAACACGTTGGCCGAAGCCGTCGAGGCACCGATTTCGGGGTCGTAGCCGTCGTAGCCCGTGATGGTGAACAGGTTGGTGGCGTTGAAGGCCAGGCGCAGGTTCGACAGGCCCCACTTCTGGATGAGCTTGCTGTTGAAGGTGTAGCCCAGCGTGAGTGCCTTCAGGCGCAGGTAGGAGCCGTTCTCGATGTAGCGCGAGCTCCAGGCGTCGTTGTCGTTCGGGTCGTTGATGGAAGCGCGGGGCAGGTCGGTGCGTCCGGTGGTGACGACGTTGCTGATGTCGCTGTACCAGTTGTCGGCATAGTTGCCGTCGGCCGGCTGCAGGCGAGCGCGCCCGTTGATGTCGTCGAGCTGGTTGGTCCAGGGCGAGTTCATGTGCGTCAGCTTCATCTTCATGTAGTTTCCGATCTTGCTGCCCAGGTTACCGTTGATGAAGATATTCAGGTCGAAGTTCTTGTAGGTGAAGGTGTTGTTCCATCCGAAGACGACCTTTGGCAGCGGCGAGCCGAGGTTGGTCTTGTCGTTCTCGTCGATGACACCGTCGCCGTTCACGTCGCGGTACTTCAGGTCGCCCACCCAGGTGGTGTTGCGCGGGTTATACAGCGTGGGGTCGGTGCTCCACGACTTGGTGCCGTCGCCATTGTCCACCACGGGATTGTTCTTCTGCAGAAGGTTCACGGGCGAGTTGAGGATGTCGTCGAACGACTGGTAGACACCTTCCACGTCGTAGCCGTAGAAGTTGTAGAGGCTCTCGCCGGGCACCGAGCGTGACACCACGTCGGTCCACTGACCCATGCCGAGCAGGGCGGTGGAGCCGGCCAGGCTCTTCAGCTTGTTCTTGTTGAACGAGAACTGCACGTCGCTCTGCCAGGTGAAGTCCTTCGTCTCGATGGGACGGGTGTTCAGGGCGATTTCGAAACCGGTGTTCTCGATGTCGCCATAGTTGCCCCAGGGAGCTGCCAGTGCGCTCGAGCCGTTGCCGCTGGTACCCATGATGGAGGGCAGGTTGAGCTGCATGAGCATGTCCTTCGACATCTTCTTGTACCAGTCGAGCACCAGGGCGATGCGTCCGTTGAAGAAGCCCAGGTCGAGACCCACGTTCCACTGCTCCTGCGTCTCCCACTTGATGTCGAGGTTCTTCAGGTTGGCCGGACGGTAGCTCACGCCGAGGCCGGTCTCCATGACCGACATGGCCGAGCCCCACTTGTAGCCGCCGATGCCCGAGTTACCGGTCTGGCCCCATCCGAGACGGAGCTTGCCGTTGCTGAGCCATCCCTCGGTGAACTGCTTGATGAACTCCTCGTTGGAGAAGCGCCATGCCAGCGCCAGCGAGTGGAAGCCGGCCCAGCGCTTGTTCGGGCCGAAGTTCGACGAGCCGTCGTAGCGGTAGGTGTAGGTGCCGATGTAGCGGTCGTCATAATTATAGGTTTCGCGCGTGAAGAACGATGCCATCGAGCTTGAGCCGAAGCCGTAGCCAATCTGCGGCGTGCCGGTGCCCAGTGCGGGGTTGTGCACCTCGTCGTTGGGCAGGTTGTTGTTGAAGCCCGACACGTAGTCGTACTTCGACTCCCAGGCCTCCTGTCCGAGCATGGCCGTCAGCGAGTGCTTGCCGAAGGTGTTGGCGTAGGTCACGTAGTTCTTCAGGGCCCAGAAGGTGCTGCTGTTCTTCTGTCCGCGGCTCTCGTTGGCCGGGCGGTTCCAGGTACCCAGGTTCACCTTCGGCTCGTAGGTCTCACCCTTGCTCCATCCCAGGTCGAAGCCCAGCTCGGCGTGCCAGGTGATGTGCTTGATGGGGGTGATGTCGGCGAAGATGCTGCCGTTCAGCTTCTGGCGGTCGAGGGTGATGTCGTCCATCATGGCCAGGGCGATGGGGTTGGGGCTGGTGAAGCCTTCCTTCGACACGTGGCTGTAGCCGCCGTTGATGTCGTAAATCTGGATGTCGGGCGGCGTCACCAGCGAGTAGTTGATGATGCCCTCGTCGCTGTCGGCCAGCTTCAGGTCGTCGCTGGTCTGCGTGAACGACACGTTGACGCCCAGCTTCAGCCACTTCTTCAGCTCGGCGTCGAGGTTGGTGCGCACCGAGAAGCGCTTGAAGTTAGACCCGATGATGGTTCCTTCCTGGTTCATGAAGCCACCGCTGACGTAGTACTGCACCTTCTCGGTACCGCCCTGCGCGGCCAGCTGGTGCTGGTGCTGGATGGCCGTCTGGAAGATGGCGTCCTGCCAGTTTGTGCCCTTGCCCAGGATGCTGGGGTCGCTGTAGGTCTCGTCGGGCTTGGCAATCTCGCCCTGCTGGGCCATGTCGTTGTAGAACTCGGCAAACTCGCGCAGGTTCAGGATGTCGAGGCGCTTCATCTGGCGGTTGATGGTGATGGAGCCGTCGTAGGTGAACTTGGCCTCGCCGGCCTTACCGCGCTTGGTGGTGATGAGCACCACGCCGTTGGCGCCCTGGGCACCGTAGATGGCGGTGGCCGAGGCGTCCTTCAGGATTTCCATCGACACGATGTCGTTGGGGTTGATGGTCGACAGGGGCGAGATGGTCGACACCGAGCCGTTGCCCAGGGCATCGCCCAGACCGAAGCTGGCACCCGAGGCTCCCTCGCCCTGGAAGATGACGCCGTCGATGACGTAGAGCGGCTCGGCGTTGGCGTTGATGGTGGCCTGGCCACGCACACGCACGGCCGAGGCGGAGCCGGGAGCACCCGACGTCTGCACGGAGGTGACACCCGTCACGCGGCCCTGGAACGACTGGTCGATGTTAGAGATGTTGGCACCCTTCAGCCCCTTCTCGTCCATCGATGCCGATGCACCGGCCAGGTCGCTCTTCTTCATCGTTCCGTAGCCCACGACGACCACCTCGTTCAGCATCTGGCGGTCTTCTTCGATGGTGATGTTGTAGACGTTCTGCCCGGCAACGACCTTCACCTCCTTGGGCAGGTAGCCCACGTAGCTGACCACCAGCGTCTGGCCGGGGCTGGCCTGCAGCGAGAAGTTACCGTCGAAGTCGGTAGCCACGCCATTGGATGTGCCTTTCACCTTGACGCTGGCGCCGATGACCGGCCCCATGGCATCATTGACAACACCCGTGATTTTCCTGGCCTGCTGCACCTCGGTGGGTAGCGGCGAAGCGCCTTCACCGGTGGCAGCAAGCACCTGCGGCGAGTAGCTTAGCATCGAAGCCAAGCATATCGCCGTCAGCATTGTTTCTTTTCTGCGGTTTGGTTTCATAAGATTTTGGTGTTTATTATAAGGTGTTATTAAGTTAGTTGTTAATGATTGAAATTCCGTTGCAAAATTAATATGTTTTTTGAAAACTTAATTATCATTTATTGATGATTGTTGATACTTTTCCTATCAATTTGCACTTTTGCCTGATTTTGGCTGGTTCTTCGCTGCCTTTCGGCCCCTTAGGGGCCTATAGGTGCTTTGCGCCGGCCAGGCGCTCGCAGCCGTCGGCATGCACCAGGAAGAAGGTGCAGCCGTTGAGCGGCATGCGGGCACTGAGATGGCCCATGAGCAGGGCGGTGACATCGCGCCCCAGCCAGCTGTAGACGAGCAGCTGCCAGCAGGGACGGTCGTAGCCCCGGTGGCGCACGCCGTCGAACTGGGCTGGCAGTACCGCCAGCTGCAGCGCACTCTGGGCGGTGACTTCGTGGGTGACGGGCTTCAGGCGGGCCAGGCGCACGCTGCGCAGGCAGCCGCTCTCGGCGCTGATGCTGGTGGTGGCGGTGCTCTGGGTCTGCTGCAGCCAGTTGTGGCAGGCGTTGCCCAGGTTGTGCATTCGCTGACAGGCCTCGATGAAGGCGTTCTCGCTATTGGATACTCTCTGATTTTTCATGTTCGTTACTTTTTTTTGATGGTTTCTCCGCGGGGCAGAGGGCGCCTTCTCTCCCGTTGGTGGTGCAAAGTTACAACGATGTCGTCGCCCGGCATTATCCAGGTTCGGGAAAGACCGATTTTTGGGGAAGCGTGGATAGAAAAAGTGTAAACAGCGGGAAAAAGCAGGGGAAAAACGGGAAAAAAAGGAAAAAGACGGGGGGAAATGGGGGAAAATCGGCTCTCAAAACGAAAAAAGCAGGAAAAAACTTGGCAAAACAAGGAAAAAGCAGTACCTTTGCACCCGCTTTCTGGAAAACCCAGAGCATTCGACGCCGTGAAGCGGCTCTGATTAAAGGCCGCGAGCGGGGGAAGGATGTTATGAGCAACAACTTATTTAATCAACATTAAAACCATGTATTTAGATCAAGCCAAGAAGAAGGAGATCTTCGAGCAGTACGGCCAGTCGGCCACTGACACGGGTTCGGCTGAGAGCCAGATTGCCCTGTTCACCTATCGCATCAAGCACCTCACCGAGCACCTGAAGAAGAACCACAAGGACTTCGGCACCGCCCGCTCGCTGACCATGCTCGTTGGCCGTCGCCGCAAGATGCTGAAGTATCTCTACAACAAGGACATCACCCGCTATCGTGCCATCGTGAAGGCCCTCGGTCTCCGCAAGTAATAGCGCGACGGAAATCCCAAAAGCACAAATGCCGGCTCACCCATCAGTGAACCGGCATTTTTTTCTGCTATGTCTTGGGCCTTAAAGCGGCAGAAAAGCACATCCGAAGACTTGATTGACCCCCGTCTAACCGTACTGAATTTGTCAAAATATTTCACAGAAAAATTAGCTCATGGCTCGGAAGCATTCTGGAGTGAAAAATGGCCGTTTTCGAGCCTTTGGGAGGCGTTGCCCGATGAAAAAACGGGCAGCAAACGACAAAAATTTGCACACTTGGTATGTTTTTGTGCACGTTTTTTGCTCCAATTTTGCTGCTTTTTGCGTTTCTGTAAGCACACCAAATTTTCAAAAGTCAACGCCAAATTTTTCTGCGGCGTTGACTTTTGAAAACCAACGAAGGTCAATTTTTAGCAAAAATCAATCCAAGCGCTTGATTGCCAGTCGCTTAGCGAACCCTCTCAAAAATGGCGTTTTTTTCGCCAAAAAGTATTTTTGCGCAGAATTTTTAAGTTATGGAGGCCCTAAAATGGGTGTTTTGTCAATATCTTTCAAAAAAAATACCGACGTTTTTTGGGGCATCGCTGTGCTCCACAGAAAGCTGCTTTTTCTCTCTTCCCGGGAAACGGTCTATATGTCGCCGCCTGGATAGATTTCGCGCAGGGGCTCCATGACGAAGGAGCGGATGAACATGCGAGGGTGGGGGATGATGAGGTCGGGCTCGTCGACGTGCAGGTCGTCGTAGAGCAGGATGTCGATGTCGATGGGGCGGTCGTGGTAGATGCCGCCGGGGCCGGTCTTCTGGCTGCGGCCCAGCTGCCGCTCTATGCGCTGTGTGGCGCGCAGCAGCTGGCGTGGCGACAGGGTGGTGTGGCAGCAGACCACGGCGTTGAGGAACGTATTCTCCGACTGGAATCCCCATGGCTCGGTATCATAATAAGCTGACTGGCGCACAATGGGGCCAATCAGCTTATTGATTTTCTGGCAGGCCTGGTCGAGCTTCTCCATGCGGTTGCCCTGGTTCGAACCCAGCCCTAAGTAGACGGTATGCTCCATAATATGATGGGGAGTTAAGAGGGAGTTAACTCCCTTTAACTCCCCCAGAATCGTTAGTCGTCGAGGATGAGCATGGCGTCGCCGTAGCATCCGAACATGAAGCCCTCTTTCAGGGCGGTCTTGTATGCTTCGTAGATGAGGTCGTAGCCTCCGAAGGCAGCGGTGAGCATCATCATGGTCGATTCGGGATGGTAGAAGTTGGCCACCAGGGCATCGGCCAGCCCGAAGTCGTAGGGCGGGAAGATGAATTTGTTGGTCCATCCGTCGAACTCCTTCAGCATGCCGTCGGTGCCCACGGCGCTCTCGGCGGCACGGGCGGTGCTGACGCCGACGACGCACACCTTGTTGCCGGCGCGCTTGGCCTGGTTGACGGTGTCGCAGGCCTCGCGGGTCACGATCATCTGCTCTGAGTTCATCTTGTGCTTCGTCAGGTCCTCCACCTCGATGGGGTCGAAGCATCCCAGCGAGCAGTGCAGGGTGACGAAGGCGTTCTGGAATCCGCGAATCTCCATCATCTTCATCAGCTCGCGGCTGAAGTGCAGACCTGTCGAGGGGGCGGTGACGGCTCCCTCGTGGCGGGCATAGATGGTCTGGAAGTTCACCATGTCGTCGGCCTCGGTGGGTCGGCGGTCCACGATGTAGCGGGGAATGGGTGCCGAGCCGAGCGAGAAGAGCTCGCGCTTGAACTCGTCGTGGGGGCAGTCGTAGAGGAAGCGCAGCGTGCGACCGCGCGATGTGGTGTTGTCGATGACCTCGGCCACCATGGGGCCGTCGCCGTCGAAGAACAGCTTGTTGCCGATGCGGATTTTGCGGGCGGGCTCCACGAGCACGTCCCACAGGCGCAGCTCCTCGTTGAGCTCGCGCAGCAGGAACACTTCAATCTTGGCGTCGGTCTTCTCCTTCGTTCCGAAGAGGCGTGCGGGGAAGACGGCCGTGTCGTTGAACAGGAAGGTGTCGCCTTCCTGGAAATAGTCGATAACGTTGCGGAAAATCAGTGGCTCATTGGTGTCCTTGCCGTCGAAGTCCTTCTGGCACAGGTCTATCGTCTCGCTCTTGCGGTGCACCACCATCAGGCGGCAGCGGTCGCGCTGGTAGACGCGCTCCACGGTGCCGTCTTCGTTCTCAAAGACGCGGTGTGGAGGATAGAGGGCTATCTGTTCTTCGGGCAGTTTGAATTTGAATTGTGAGAGTTTCATCTATTGTGATTAACGATTTACGGATTTACGATTTATGATTTGCTGCGCACGATTTCCTGGCTGCTGAGCCAGGCTGGGAACTCGTCGAGCGTCAGGCAGTCTTCAATGCGCACGCTGCCCAGCCGGGTCCGGCATAGCGCGGTGAGGAAGGCACCGCTGCCCAGGGCCTGGCCGATGTCGCGGGCCAGGGCTCGGATGTAGGTGCCCTTGCCACAGACCACGCGGATGCTCATCTGCATCGTCTGCGGGTCGAAGTCGGTCAGCTCCAGCTCGTCGATGCGTAGCGTCTTCGGCTTCAGCTCCACCTTCTGGCCCTGCCGCATCAGCTTGTAGGCGCGGTCGCCGGCGATGTTGCAGGCCGAGTATTCGGGTGGCACCTGCTGTATCTCGCCGATGAAGCCGGCGAGAGTGCGCTCAATCAGCTCGCGGGTGATGTGGCGCGTGGGGTAGGTCATGTTCACCGTGTGCTCGCGGTCGAAGCTGGTCGTGGTGGCGCCGAGCTGCAGCGTGGCGGTGTATTCCTTCGAGGCGTATTGCAGGCTTTCTATCTTCTTCGTGGCGCGCCCGGTGCAGAGGATGAGCACGCCGGTGGCCAGCGGGTCGAGGGTGCCGGCATGGCCCGTCTTCAGACGCTTCACGTGGAGCAGGCGCGACAGCCGTGTGCGGACGTAGGCCAGCGCTCCGAACGATGTCATGCCGTAGGGCTTGTTGATGTAGATGAATTCTCCTTCCTGGAAATCCATTTGTATTCTTTCCGTTTAGTCGACCATGACGAGTGAGTGGCCCGTGAGCAGCATCAGGATGATGATGCCGCCGACGATGATGCGGTAGACACCGAAGGCCTTGAAGCCGTACTTGGTCAGGAAGCTGACGAACCACTTCATGGCCAGCAGGGCGACGATGAACGCCACGACGCAGCCCAGGATGAGCATGCTGATGTTGTGCGACGTGGCCCATGCCGTGTCCTCCTTCATCAGGTCGAGCAGGTCGAGCAGCGTGGCTCCGGCCATGGTCGGTACGGCCAGGAAGAACGAGAACTCGGCGGCGCGCTTGCGGGTGAGCCCCTGCGTCATGCCGCCCACGATGGTGGCCATGGAGCGCGACACGCCGGGAATGACCGAGATGCACTGGAACAGACCGATGTTGAAGGCCCGGCGCTCGTTCACCTTTACGTGGTCGCTGCCCTTGTTGAACAGCTTGTCGCAGAAGAGCATGAACACGCCGCCCACCACCAGCATCACGGCCACCACCTCGACGCTGTCGAGCAGCCAGTCGAGCAGGCCCGACTTCTTGGCGGCCAGGCCGATGACGATGGCTGGCAGGACGCCAATGAAGAGCAGCCAGTAGAAATTGAACCGGTGCTTCAGCGTGCCAAACAGGCCACTGCCGTTGGGAACCGGCGTACGGTCGATGTGGAAAAACTTCTTCCAGTAGAGGCACACCACCGAGAGGATGGCGCCAAACTGGATGATGAACGTGAAGGCGTGTAAGAAAGCCTTGTCGCTCTCGCTGAGCGATGCGGCGTCGAGACCCAGCAGGTTCTGGGTGATAATCATGTGGCCCGTGGAAGAGACGGGGAGGAACTCCGTCAGTCCCTCAACCACGGCAATGATGACAGTTTGCAACCAGTCCATGCGCTACTCCTTGTTTTCGTTTGCTGTGGTCTGTTTCTGCCAGGGGAAGGACTTCTCGGGGTTGTGCACCACGGCGTAGATCATCGACACGAAGCCCAGCAGGCACACGATGGGAGCCACCTTGATGCGCATGGGGCTGAAGATGTCAGGGTTATAGGCTTCGTTGGTCGACGAGCCGCCAGCCATCAGGATGAAGCCGATGACGACCACCAGCATTCCGATGCCCAGCAGGATGAAGTTCATCCGTCCAAATGCTAAATCTTTCTTGTTCATTATCTTATAGTAAGTATTGATTCACTTCAAATCTTGTACAGCTCCCCTGCCGTCATGCGCAGGAAGCGGTTCACCGAGAGCAGTGTGCACAGCAGCATGATGAAGAAGCCGAAGACGACGATGGCCGCTGCGGTGATGATGAGCTCGCGCGGGGTGATGAGGTCTGTGGCCCCCGGCTGCAGCTGAATGCCGCTGTAGACGGCGGCTCCCAGCAGGGCGCACGCCAGCAGCGAGGCCACCAGCCCGATGCCGATGCTTTTAGCGAGGAAGGGCCTGCGGATGAGCGACCACCGCGCTCCCACCAGCTTCTGCGTGTGGATGGTGAAACGGCGCGAGTAGACACCCAGCTGCACCGAGTTGCTCACCAGCGTGAAGCAAATGAAGATGTTCAGCCCCAGCAGCACCAACAGGAAGATGTTGAAGCGGTTCACGTTGCGGTCAACGGCGTCTATCTGGTCCTTGGCATACATCACCTCCACGATGCGCGGGTCCTGCTGCAGCACGCCGATAGTGCGCCGCAGCGAGTCGCTGTTGGCATAGTCGGCTTGCAGCAACACCTCAATTTCGGCCTGAAAGGGGTTCACGCCGGCAAACTTCACGGGGTCGTCGCCCATCTCCTGCGTCATGATGCGCAGCGCCTCCTCCTGGCTGATGTATTTCACCTGCCGGGCGTAGGGGCGCGTCTTCAGCTGGGCCAGCAGGGCCTGTCCGTCGGCCAGGCTCACGGTGTCGCCCAGCACCAGGTTCACGCTCATGTTTTCCTTGACGTAGGTGGAGAGGTTGCGGGCTGTGAGCACAGACAACACTACCAGCCCCAGGAGGATGAGAACCATCGTGGTGCTGATACACAAAGTCACAACCTGCATGCCATGGCGGCGGCTGGTCATTTTTCGTCTTCTCTTCATGCGTAAAAAGGGCGTAATACGCCAATTACGTTGCAAAGGTATTGAAAAGTTGGGAGTTAGGGGGCGCGGAAGCCCCGTTAATTGCTTTCTGTTAACATTATTTATACTTTTCGGCAAAAAATACTCTCTCCTTACGTCCTGCTAACTCCCAACTTTTCCTTACCTTTGCATATTGTAATCACATTAAAGAAAAGACGAAATGACAATCTACATCGTAATAGGGGCGCTGATCATTGTGCTGGTGGCAGTGCTCATGGTCTACAACCAGTTAGTGTCGCTGCGCAACAAGGCCAACGAGGCCTTCTCCACGATGGACGTGTTCCTGAAGAAACGCTTTGACCTCATCCCCAGTCTGGTGGAGGCTGTGAAAGGCTATGCCCGCCACGAAGCTGATGTGCTGCAGCAGGTGACGCAGCTACGCAGCCAGGCTGCCAGCGGCGACCGTAGGCATCAGCTGGCTGGCGAGAGCGAGATTGGCAAGGCGCTGCAGTCGCTCTTCGTCGTCGTAGAGGGTTATCCCGAGCTGAAGGCCAGCAACAGCTTCCTCACCTTGCAGCAGCAGCTCTCAAAGATGGAAGACGAGATATCGCTGTCGCGCCGCTACTACAACGGTAGCGTAAGAGAGTATAACAACCACTGTCAGCTCTTCCCGCTCAACCTGGTGGCATTGCTCTTCGGCTTCAGGCCGATGCCGATGTTCGCCGTGGACAGCGAGGCAGAGCGGCATACAGTCGACGTCAGCCTATGAAGCAAATCCTGAACAGAACCCTTGGCCTCCTGCTGCTGTTTGTGTCCAGTCTGCAGGCCAGTGCCAACCGCGGTGGTTTCTACTACCGCAACATTGCCATCGATGCCGTGGTGCACGAGAACAACGTGTGGGACGTTGAGGAGACCTTCGACATCGTCTTCGAGGAACCTCGTCATGGCTTCTATCGCTACATCCCCCGCCAGTTCAGTCTCAATCACAACGTGAGCCCCGGCGGCACGCCCGACCTGCAACAGTTCCGCTATATAGTGGACATCGACCACATCAGCGTCGATGGCGCCCCCTTCACCACCACGGACAGCAACAGCGACTTCTGCATCGTGCGCATTGGCAACCCTGACCGCGAGGTGGAAGGCTTGCAGCGCTACGTCATCCGCTACACCTACACCTATCCCGACGACCGTCTGCCACAGGGCGACTGCCTGTTCCACACCGTGCTGGGAACAGAGTTCGAAGACCCCATCCGCCACGTGGAGTTCAGCATCAGCTTCGACAAGCCCCTGCCTGATGACATCGACAGCCGATTGCAGGTCTTTTCCGGCGAATATGGCTCGACCGATGGCATCGTGCCTGCCCTCAGCGTCGAGGCCACGCCCGATAGAATCAGTGGCGAGGCCGACGACGTGGCGCCCCGCCACGGCATCACGCTCTATGCACAGCTGCCTGCCGACTACTATGTGGGCGCACGCACCATCACTCCCATCTGGTTCTACGTCTTCCTCGCCCTCACCGCGTTGCTCATGCTCGTCATTGCCTTCCTGCAGTTCCGCCAGACTACGCCCCACGTGACGAAGGTCATCGAGTTCTATCCACCCGAGGACATCAGCAGTGCCGAGGTGGGAACCATCATCGACACCAGCGTCGATACCTCCGACATCGCCTCGCTCATCCCCTGGCTCGCCGGCAAAGGCTATCTGAGCATCAAGGAGGTGACGAAGGGAAAGCTGTTGTTTAAGGAGAATGACTTGGAGCTGACGAAGCTGAAGGACCTGCCCGACTCGGCCCCTGCCTATCAGAAGAAGCTCATGCGCCTGCTCTTCGGCGACGGGCAGCAGGTGCGCATGAAGGACATCGGCGAGAAGCCCGACGAGTTTGGGAAGATTACGAAGTCGCTCAAGAAGCACTTCACGGGCAAGCACAAGCTCTCCTCCCTCCGCTGGCCCTTCTGGCTCTACATCCCCCTGGCTGTCGTCGCCACGCTGGCGCTGGGCTGCGACTCGGTGGTCAGCTCCTTCGACTTCGACCTCATCGTCAGTGCCGCCGCACTCTTCGGCCTGCCCTTTCTCCTTGCCGTCATCTTGCGGAAGGAGGCCAGGCGCAAAGACCTCATCCGCAGCAGGGGGCGTCGCATCCTGCTCTTTCTGCTCAAGGCCTTGCTCATGCTGGTCATGTGGTTTGTCTTTGGCTACTTCCTCGACTACGGCGCTCCCCTCAACCGCTGGGGGGTACTCGTCGTCTACGTGGTCTGCTTCCTGCTGGGCGAACTGGCAGGGCGCTTCGAGGTTGACACCGACTACCGCGTGCAGATGATGGGACGTCTGCTGGGCTTTAAGGAGTTCATTGAAACTGCCGAGAAGCAGCGCCTGGAGCAGTTGCAGGCCGACGACCCGCAGTACTTCTATCGGGTGCTGCCCTACGCCATGGTCTTCGGACTCAGCAAGAAGTGGACCAACCTGTTCAAGGACATCAACGTGGAGAAGCCCGACTGGTACGACGCTGCCTCGCCCCTCACTGGCTTTGCCCTGACGAAGAACCTGACGAGCAGCCTCTACTCCACTGCCAGTAGCGCCATCTCGACCATCAGCCACGACAGTAGCAGTAGCGGTGGCGGTGGTGGCTTCTCTGGCGGTGGAGGCGGCGGAGGTGGCGGTGGTAGCTGGTAGCCGGCCATGAATCCTGCGCCTCTGTGTTCAAAAGAGTATTTCAGAAACTTGAATTAATTAATGAGTACCATCATCTATCCTTCCCCCATCTTCGGCCCAGTGCACAGTCGGCGTCTGGGCCTCTCGCTGGGCATCAACCTCCTGCCGGCCGACGGTAAGGTGTGTTCGTTCGACTGCGTCTACTGCGAGTGCGGCTTCAACGAGGCCCATCGCCCCAAGCTGCCTATGCCCACCCGCGAGGAGGTGGCCACGGCCCTGGAGCATCGCCTGCAACAGATGACCCAGGAGGGCCGTCTGCCCGACGTGCTCACCTTCGCGGGCAATGGCGAGCCCACCTGCCACCCTCATTTTCCCGAAATCATCGATGATACCATCCGCTTGCGCGACCGCTACTGTCCCGAGGCCCGTGTCTCCGTGCTGAGCAACTCAACCATGATTCACCGTCAGCAGGTGCACGACGCCCTGATGCGTGTGGACAACAACATCCTGAAGCTCGACACCGTCAACCCCGACTACATCCGCCTCGTTGACCACCCCCAGGGCACCTACGACGTGGAGCGAATCATCGATGAAATGGCTGCTTTTGGCGGTCACGTCATCATCCAGACCATGTTCATGACGGGCGACTGCAGCGGCGAGTCGGTCGACAACACTGGCGACGACTACGTGCAGCCCTGGCTGCAGGCCGTCGTCCGCATTGCCCCCCAGCAGGTCATGGTCTACACCATCGACCGCGAGACGCCCACCCAGGGCCTACGCAAGGCCACCCCAGAGCAGCTCGACCGCATCGCACAGCTCGTTCGCCAGCGCGGCATCCCCTGCACCGTCAGCTACTGAATGCTGAAGGAAATCGGGCGTGTCCGTTCTTTTATCCTGTACTTGTGTATTTTTTGCCCTCTCACGTCGGATTATCTGGAGAAGCTGTGAAACTGGCTCGTGACAGCCTTCTTTCTGCCGCTTTTATGGCGATGGAGGAAAAAGGCGGCGCCAAATGGGGACCAGGTCATGCCGGAGCGGGAAAAAGGCCACGCCTTTTCTGTTGGCAGCGGCCGCCGACGATATTGGCAGCGGCCGCTGCCAATAATGGCAGCGGGCGGGAAAAACAATGGCAGCGGCCGCTGCCTTCCCTGTAGAGAACAGGGGGCTTCCTCCTTGTCAGGCTGACTATTCAGGGCAACGCACTAATAGGCCAACTGCTTTTTCATTGCCGTAATTTTTGATCGTTCAGCATTTTGTTTGTCACTCTGGCTTCGCCGAAGTTCTCGGGCAAGCCAGGCGAAACGAGTTTCGGGTCCTTGCGTTCGGAAATGCAAATGAAAAAAACTGATTTTTTCTTTGCATTTCGCTCACTTATTCGTAACTTTGCAGGCGTAATTGACAAAGAAAGGTCTTGAGCAAGGGCCTATCGGAGGAAGAGGTCGCAGGACTTTAGACTTGTTCGCCATTGCCAAGCAATTAACAATTTATGTGTAAAAGATACAGAACCGTCAGAAACAAGCGAATGATAGCTATAGCCCTGTCATTCGTGATTTCCCTTTTTTCTCTCTGCCCCGCCGGGGCGCAGAACCACAATCTGGAGGTGGCCAAGAACCTGGAGATATTCAACACGCTCTACAGCCAGCTCGACCTGTTCTATGTTGACACCCTGTCGCCAGGCCAGACGATGACGGCAGGCATCAAGGGCATGCTGCGCTCGCTCGACCCCTACACGGAGTATTATCCTGAGAGCGAGACGAAGCAGCTGGAGATGATGCTCACGGGCAAGTATGCCGGCATCGGGGCGCTGGTGAAGTACCACACGCGGCTGAAGCGCGTGGTCATCGACGAGCCCTACGAGGGCATGCCCGCTGCTGAGGCTGGTCTGAAGAAGGGCGACATCATCCTGAGCATCGACGACTCGGTGATGACCGACAAGGCGGTGAACTACGTGAGCAGCCGCCTGCGCGGCGACCCCGGCACCACCTTCAAGCTGCGCATCAAGCGCCCCACCACGGGCAAGGAGATGACCTTCAAGATTACGCGCCGCAACGTCAAGTTCCCCGATATCCCCTACTATGGCCTGCGCCCCGACAGCATAGGCTATATCAACCTGTATCAGTTCACCGAGGACTGCTCGCGCGAGGTGCGCCGCGCCTTCGTCGAGCTGAAGCAGCAGGGCGCCAAGGGGCTGGTGTTCGACCTGCGCAGCAACGGCGGAGGCTCTGAGCTGGAGGCGGTGAACATCGTCAACATCTGGGTGCCGCAGGGCCAGACGGTGGTGGAGAACCGCGGCAAGGTGGCTCAGGCCAGCCGCACCTATCAGACGCGGCTGGAGCCTGTCGACACGCTCATGCCCCTGGTGCTGCTGGTGAACGGCGAGACTGCCTCGGCCAGCGAGATTACCAGCGGAGCGCTGCAGGACATCGACCGCGCCGTCGTCATGGGCACGCGCACCTACGGCAAGGGGCTGGTGCAGGTGCCGCTCGACCTGCCCTATCATGCCAACGTGAAAATCACTACCTCGAAGTACTACATCCCTTCGGGCCGCTGCATACAGGCCATCAACTACAACCGCGAGTCGGGTGCCGCCTACACCGAGCATATTCCCGACTCGCTGACCCACGTCTTCTACACCCGCAATGGCCGCGAGGTGCGTGATGGCGGTGGCATCAAGCCCGACGTGGAGGTGAAGAACGACACCATGCCCAACATCGCCTATTATCTCTCGGCCAGCGGGCTCGACTCCACCGAGGTGATGTTCGACTATGTGGTCGACTATCTCTACCGCCATCCGCAGATTGCCTCGCCAGTTGAGTTCCACCTCACCGAGCAGGAGTGGCAGGAGTTCCGCCAGCGTGTCCTCGACAGTGGGTTCACTTACGACGACATGAGCCGCAAGCAGTTCGACGAGCTGGTGAAGACGGCGAAGTTCGAGGGCTTCTACGACGAGTCGCGGCAGGCCTTCGATGCCCTGTCGGACTGCCTGAAGCACGACCTCGGCAAGGAGCTTGACCGCCATCGTACCACCATCCAGCAGATGCTGGAACAGGAAATCATCTCCGCCGTCTACTATCAGCGCGGAGCCCTTCAGTCGGCCCTGCAGTACGACAAGCAGCTGCTGCAGGCCGAGCAGCTGCTCAAGTCGCCCGCCGAATATCGCAAGATTCTCTCGCCGGGCGAATAGGCCGCTGGCGTCATTCCGGAAAAAAACAGGTAAGGACAATTCTCTATACAAAGCAAAGAGAATTGTCCTTATCTGTTTTTCCCTCTTGTATTTCAGTTGAGTCTTTCGCAGAGCAGCTCCACCAGCCGTGGCAGGGCATAACGGTCAATATCGGCTTCGGGTAGCCAGAAATAGCCGTCGGGCAGGGTGGGGCGCTCAGCGGGCTGCCATAGGTAAAAGTCGGCGTAGAGGATGCGGTGCGTAAGCACGTGCTTCACGTTCTGCCGCAGCAGGATGGCGTCTGGCGGAATCTCATCAGCCAGCAACGGCTCGTAGAGCCCCTGCCAGATGTCGCCCGCAGGGCGGCGGTGCAGGGCCGTCTCTCCCTGATACCTTATATAAATATACTGCAATCGGCGCTCCTTCACCTTCAGCTTTTTCAGTTTTACAGGCAGCTCAGCCGTCCGGCCATTGCGGAAGGCGGTGCACGACAGCTGCAGCGGACAGTCGGCGCAGTGCGGCGAGGCGGGCGTGCACTGTGTGGCGCCGAAGTCCATCATCGCCTGATTGAACAGCGAAGCGGGTGCTTCCTCGTCACTGCCCAGTGCCGGCTCCTTGGGCAGCAGCTCCTGGGCCAGCGCCGTGAACTCGCGCTTGCCTTCGGTGGTGTTGATGGGGGTGCTGATTCCGTAGTGGCGGGCCAGTACGCGGTAGACGTTGCCATCGACCACGGCGGCAGGCAACCCGAAGGCGATGGAGCCGATGGCGGCGGCGGTGTAGTCGCCCACGCCTTTCAGCTGCCTTATCTCCTCCAGCGTATTGGGGAAACTGCCACGAGCCGCTATCTGCCTGGCTGCCTCATGCAGGTTGCGGGCGCGGCTATAGTAGCCCAGCCCCTGCCATTCGCGCAGCACCTCGTCCTCGGTGGCGGCGGCGAGGGCCTCCACCGTGGGCCAGCGCCGCATGAAGCGCTCCCAGTAGGGGCGACCCTGCTCTATGCGTGTCTGTTGCAGGATAATCTCCGACAGCCAGATGGCATAAGGGTCACGCGTCTGCCGCCAGGGCAGGTCGCGCCCGTGCTGTTGGAACCATTCCAAAAGCGTCGTCGTGAAGTTCATAACGGATGCAAAGTTACGAAGTTTTTCTTAACGACGAAACAATTCTGCCTATTTCTTTTCAAGTTCGCCGTTCATATCCTTCGTCGTAGACATGCCGCTGAAGTGGTAGACGATGGGCGTGAAGCCCTCGACGTAGTGGTTGTCTATCAGCACGCCGCCTACGCAGAGCGTGAAGTCGAGCGCGCCGTTCTCCTTTACGAAGTCGCCGCCGCGGTCGTGGTTGAAGAGCAGCGTCAGCCCCTGGTAGGTGACGGGCTGGGTGCGCGTCGCCGGGAGACAGAGCTGTTCGTCGTAGACCATCTGCGGATGCAGCACGAAGTGGGCGCCGCCCTCGTCGATATTGGTGAACTCGTAGGTGGCCTTCACCTTTGCGAACCCTACTTCGCGGATGCGGGCGACCATCGTCTCGTTGCTCAGCTGACTGGCCACCTGCTCGAGCGGGATTGCGACGGTGAGCTCTTCGGCCGACTGTGCGGTCATGGCTGTGTAGGTCTGGCTTTGCCGAGGGGCCTCGCCCTGTTCCGTGACGGTCATCGTGCCGGCATACCTGTCCTTCATCAGGAAGTAGGTCCGCTGAATCTGCTCCGTCGTAAAGTCGTCATCATCGTTGCTGCTGCAAGAGCCGAGGGTGAGGGCAGCGAGCATTGCAAGGGCGAGTCTCCAGTTTTTCTGTTTTTTCATCGTAGTCGAGATTTTTTTTGCTTGTCTGTACCTAAAACACGGGAAACCGATAATCTTGCATCACGAGCATATAAAAAATGTTAAGGCACGCTTTCTCCGCCCCTTCTTCCCTGCACACAAAGAAAAGCCAGGCAGCCCGAAAGCCCTCTCGCTTCCCCATAGCAGCAGGGATGAGGGGAAAAAGGTGGCGACAAATGGGGACCAGGCCACGCCGGAGCGGGAAAAAAGCCACGCCTTTTCTGTTGGCAGCGGGCGGGGACGATATTGGCAGCGGCCGCTGCCAATAATGGCAGCGGGCGGGAAAATCAATGGCAGCGCCCGCTGCCTTCCTGCTGAGAACAGGGGGAAAATACGCACAAATAGGCCAACTGCTATATCATTGCCATTTTTTTGTGCATCATCAATAAACCCTGACATGCGAAAAGCGTCAAAAGCATACTGACATGTCAAAAAAAACTATTCATGAACAAACTTTTATCGGCTGTTTTATTCCTGTTGACGGCTATGGCACATTGCGCCTTTGCCGAAGGTATTGACGACATACACGAGGCTTTGAAGACAGGCTCGCAGGCGCAATTGCAAGAGAAAGTGTACGTACATACGGACAACCAATGCTATTTCGTGGGCGACACGCTGTGGTACAAGGCCTATGTGGTGCGCGCCGACAACCTGCAGCCCACGGACATGAGCCGCCTGCTCTACGTGGAGTTGCTCTCGCCCGACGGCATGCTCGTGGAGCGCCAAACCGTAGTCGTCAGCAACAAGGGATTCACCTGCGGGCAGTTCGCGTTGACCGACTCGCTCTATTCGGGCTATTACGAGCTGCGCGCCTACACCCGCTGGATGCTCAACTTCAACGTTCGGGAGCACTACTATCGCTACGACGAGACGTGGTGGTTCTACAACCGCCAGATGGCAGCGGACTACTATCGCGTGTGGGACGGCCTCTACAGCCGCGTGCTGCCCGTCTACAGCAAGCCCGAGGAAGCTGGCGACTACGACGTGCGCAGCATGTACCAGCGACCGAAGACACGCCTGCCCCGCGTGAAGAAGGACGACCTGGTGGTGACCTTCTACCCCGAGGGCGGCCACCTCATCGAGGGCATCGAGAACCGCGTGGCCTTCGACGTGTGCGACCAGCACGGCGAGGCCGTCGACATCGAGGGCACCGTGAGCGCCAGCGGCATGCAGCCTTTCACCATCCGCACGGAGTACATGGGTCGTGGCTCGTTCACCGTCACCCCGACGGACAAGCGGATGAAGGCCACCTTCACCTGGCGCGGCAAGCAGTGGACCCAGTCGCTGCCAAAGAGCGAGGAAGAGGGCGTGGCGCTACGGCTCGACGGTGACCGCCTGGCCATCAACGCCCGCAACCTGCCCGCCTACAAGGACTATGGGCTGAGCATCCTCTGCCGGGGGGCGCTGAAGCACTTTCAGCACGTGACGCTGGCCTCCGACGGGCGCTCCAACGTGACGCGGCCTACGGAAAGCCGTTCGAACGTCACGCTGCCTCTCAGCGAGCTGCCCAGCGGCGTGGCCGACGTCACCCTCTTCGACAGCGACGGCCGCATACTGGCCGACCGCCTCGTCTTCGTGAACAACCATGAGCACGACGGCGCGCTCGTCACCGCCCCCATCGTGGACAACAAGACCTACGCCCCCTATGAGCACGTGGAGCTGCCCGTACAGCTGCAGGGTGTCAGCGAGCCTACCAACTTCTCCATCGCCATCCGCGACGCCTACACTGACGAGCCCAGCTACGACAACGGCAACATGATGACCGACCTGCTGCTGTCGAGCGAGCTGAAGGGCTTCATCGCCTACCCCGCCCACTACTTCGAAAAAGACGACGCCATCCACCGCCGCCACCTGGACTTGCTGATGATGGTGCAGGGCTGGCGCAAATACAACTGGGAGGAGCTGGCGCAGGGCGAGCGGCAGATGCGCTACGAGCCGGAGAAGACGCTCACCGTGGAGGGCAATGTCTACAAGATGCTGAGCGTGAACCCCGTGGAGCCCGACGAGGTGATAGCATGGCAGGAGGGCGTCGGCATGACGGGTCGCAAGACAAGCCAGGCCGAATACGACGCCGACCCCTGGGCCGAGTCGGGCGACGAGGCGGCATTCATCTCCACCGAGGATATCGGCAGCTCTGGCATCAGCAACACCAACACCTCGGACCTGGAGTTCGGCAACCTAATCGATGCCAACAACGACCTGGGCATCAACCACAAGTCGCTGAAGCACGAGGTGCTGGTGGAGGCGGAAATCAGCGTCGACGGACAGGTGGCCGGCTCGGTGCAGCGCACCCATGGCGGACACTTCATCTTCGAGATTCCACCGTTCTACGGACTGGGCTACCTGAACATGAAGGCCTACGCCGAGAACGACTCAGTGAAGAAAAACATGGCATCGCGCAAGGATGCCACCATCCTCGACGAGGACGCCTTCCCCGACTACTACGTGAAGCGCGACGTCTTCTTCCCCATCTTCACCCACGACTACACCTACTACGAGAAACACCAGCCCGACATCGACTACGAGATGCTCATCGACACGCTCTCGGACCTGTCAATGGAGAACGACGTGCACCATCTGGACAACATCAACGTGAAGGGCCACCGCCGCGGCCGCCGCGCCGTGGACTGGAAGAAGCCCGCCTTCGTCATGGACGCCTACGACCTGTACAACGAGATTACCGACCGCGGACTCTCCTACGGCAAGCTCGACATGCGCCAGTTCCCCGTGCAGGTGTGCAAATTCCTCTTCGGCAACATGAACCGCCCCATCAGCTACAACGTGGACGGACGGCTGGAGGGCCACACCTACTACCGCAACTACTCACCCTACAGCAGCGACAATGAAGCGGTGGAAGCCGGTGTATTCCATGCTAACCGCACGTCGCAATACGTCTACAACCAGCTGAAGCTGAAGCGGCTGCAGGACGTGCGCGTGTTCACCGACTTCGAACCTCGCACCGAGGACTCGCTGATGGTGCGCGAGACCTACTCGCCCGACGCCACCGTGGAGCTGAGCCTCATCCCCTACGACGGCGTGCAGCCCACGTTCCGCGACCGCCACATCCTGCTGCGCGGCATCAACCTGGCCGAGGAGTTCTACCAGCCCGACTACAGCCAGCGCCAGCCGGCACAGCCCACCGACTACCGCCGCACGCTCTACTGGAACCCCAACGCCGTGTGCGACGAGGAGGGCCGCTTCACCGTGGAGTTCTACAACAACAGCAAGGAGACGCGCATAAAAATGTCCGCCGCCGGTATCACCAGCGACGGACGGTTGTTGCACAATCAGTAATGATGGGGGTGCCGAGAGGCCCTAATAGACTTTCTTACGCTTGTTCTCGATATAGATACCGCTCCGCGGCTGAGCCTCCAAACGGCGTCCCTGCAAATCGTAGAGGGGCGCCGTTTTTTCGTGCCCCTTAGCCGTCACGTCGGTGATGCCCGTCATGTCCATCACGTGCACCACGAGCGTGTCGGTCGATGTCTCGTTGCCATAGCCCGTCAAGCGGAACACCAGCTGATAGTCGCCCACGGTCTGCGGCGTGCCCGTCACGGTGATGGTCTTGTCGGCAGTGTTGAAGGTGGGGCGGTCGAAGTCCTCAGGAGGAGTCATCGCCTTGCGAGTGCCGTCGGGCATGAAGCTGGCCAGCAGGATGGCCGACTTGGCATAGCGCCACTTCAGCTCAATGCTGACGGGCTGCTGATGGCCGGCGCGATGCTCCAGGCTGCTGACGATGCGTGGCTTCACGGCGTCGGGCAGGTAGTAGCCCAGGTGGGGCGGCTGGTTGTAGGCCGTGTTCTGCCAGCAGATGCCCATGCGGTAGGTGTGGTCGTGCATCAGCGTGGGCATGCGGTAGGCAGTGGCGGTGTTCGTGGTGAAGATGTTGATGGTGGCGTTGTCGGCAGCCGACCAGAGGATGATTTCCTCGCGCCAGTCGCCGAGGATGTCGGCCTGCAGGTTGGGCGTCGACTTCGTGCTGTTGCAGGTACTCGACGAGTTATAGTCGTAGAGGTTCTTGCCGTTCAGGTAGAGGCGGTCGGTGCCGTTGCTGTTCCACTTGTCAATCTTTCCCCCGTCGAAGAGTTCCTCGCGCAGGTCGCCGTCCCAGTAGACGCGGAAGTTGGTGGAGCCGTGCTTCGTGGAGACGGCCTCGCCGGTGACGGCGCTGCGGGCAGAGCCGTCGCTGCTCGACCAGAAGAGCGAGCCGCGCACGGCGGCGTCGAACTGTCCGGCCATGCCGCGGCCATTGTCCTCGCCGGCGGGGCCACCCTTCAGCAGCACCTCGCCGGTGGCGGCGTCGTGCAGGTCCCAGGCGTAGGTGCCCTTCTCCTCGTGCACTTCAAAAACCTCCAGTCCCGGACGGTCGGGGCAATGGTCGGCCATGTGGATGGCATCGCCGTGACCGAAGCCAGTGCCGTAGAGCAACGTGCCGTCGTTGTTGAGGCCTGCCGAGCCCCAGATAATCTCGTCGCAGCCGTCGCCATCGACGTCGGCAATGCTCAGGTTGTGGTTGCCGTTGCCGAACATCGTGCCGCTGCCACTGCCGCTGGTGGGCTGCAGCTTGCTGAACGACTGGACGGTGCGCTTCCCCTCGGCGTCGTAGGTGGAGAGCGTGTAGTTGGTCTTCGACTTGTGCGAGCTGAGCCACTTCTGGTGCAGCAGCTGGCCGTCGAAGTCGACAGCCCAGATGAAGGCATAGCCATAATAACCCCGGCTGAAGATGCCGCTGGGGTTCTTGTCGGGCCCGTCGAGGTAGGCCACAGCGGCGAGGAAGCGCTCGCCACGGTTGCCGTAGCTGCCCGTATCGTTCTTGCCGTCGACGTCGCCCCAGTTCTGGGAGCCGTCGGCAGCACCGCCGTAGTTCATGTTGCGGTTGGGGTTGTAGAAGATGGTGTGGATGGCCTCGCCCGTCAGTCCGCCGAACACGGTGAGCCACTCCTGTCCGCCGGTGATGCGGCCGTCGCTATTGCGATGGAGGGCGGTGTTGCTGGCGTTCTTGATGACGTCCTCGGTGGCCACGCTGTTCACGTAGCTGCCCTTGCCATCGAGCGAGCCGGGGCCCGTCTTGCACATCATCTCGGCACGGCCGTCGCCATCGAAGTCGTAGACCATGAACTGCGTGTAGTGGGCTCCGGCGCGGATGTTGCGACCCAGGTCGATGCGCCAGAGACGGGTGCCGTCGAGCTTGTAGCAGTCGATGAACACATTGTCGGTAACGCCGCCCTGCGAGTTGTCCTTCGACGTCGAGGGGTCCCACTTCACGAACAGCTCGTACTGGCCGTCGCCGTCGACATCGCCCACGGACATGTCGTTGGGCGAATACTCGCCGCCGTTGGCACCCTTCGCCGGACGGTCGAGCTTGATGGGATTGTAGACCAGCTCCCAGGCGCTGACGGCCTCGGTGGTGTCGACGGCCTCGCCATCGACCTTCGTCACGATGCGGTAAGAAGAGCCCTTGGCGCCCCCGGCATCCTCGTAGCAGGTGGCGTAGAGGTCCTTCTTGACCACGGTGCCGTTGCGGATGACGTCGAACGACAGGCGGTCCTCGTCGTCGGTGCCCAGCATGCGCCAGCTGACGAAGTTGCCGCTGCCGCTGCTGCGGGGCAGGGCCACCACGCCGCGGTCGAGGCGCTCCATCTGGCTCACGGGCGTGTTCTGCGCAGTCATCGGCATGAGCGCCAGCTGAGCTGCGAAAAGCGTTAGAATAGTTTTCTTCATCATAAGTAGTTTGTTATTGTTAATTGTAGTCTAAATGAAGTCAAGACAGCCCTATCGTCGCAGAATCGCTGCCGTCAGCGCCGGAATCTCTGCCTTCCCTGCCGCGATGGTGCCTCTGCCGAAGCCCACCTCGCAGCCGTCGTCGGGCAGCGCGATGCTGACGGGCTTGCGGTTGAAGTTGAGATAGACCCAGATGTGCTGCCAGTCGTCGCCCGGCACGTCGCTGAGCCGATAGGCCATCACGCCCTGCGGCGCGTCGATGAACGCCAGGTGCTTCCTCACCAGCTCGGCGCTGCCCAGGCGGAACGCGGGATGCTGCCGGCGCAGGGCGATGAGGTCCTGATAGTACTTGAACACCTGCGGATACTTCTCCTTGTTGGCCCAGTCGAGGCGGTTGATGCTGTCGGGGCTCTCGAATGAGTTGTGCACGCCCTGCTTGGTGCGCAGCAGCTCCTCGCCGCTGAGCATGAAGGGCACGCCCTGCGAGGTGAACACGGCGGTCTGTGCCAGCTGGTCGAGGCGGATGAGCTCGTCGGTGCTGAGGCCGGGGATGCTGGCGCGCAGACGGTCGGTGAGGCACATGTCGTCGTGGCAGCTCACGTAGCTAATCATCTGCGCAGGCTCCAGGGCGTAGGGCTTCGGGCTATAGTTCACCAGCGAGTAGTCCACCTGCGGATGCTCTACCATGCCGGCGATGCCCGCCTTCAGGCTCTCCATGAGCGTTGCCTGCTCCGCCTGCGTCAGCAGTGCGAAGCCCAGCAGTCCCGGCTTGGTGTCGTCGCTGAAGGGTCCGCGCAGGGCATCGCGCATGTCGTCGCTGAAGGCCGCGATGCGGGGCATCAGCGCGATGTTGGCCTTCACGCCCAGCTGCTCCGTAGGCAGCGCGCACTGCCCTGCGCTCCAGCCCTCGCCATAGATGAAGATGGTGGGGTCGAGCTCGTCCACGGCCTGGCGAATCTGGTTCATCGTCTCAATGTCGTGGCAGCCCATCAGGTCGAAGCGGAAGCCGTCGATGTGGTATTCCCGAATCCAGTACTTCACGCTCTCAATCATGAAGCGGCGCATCATCGGCTGCTCCGAGGCCGTCTCGTTGCCGCAGCCGGAGCCGTTGGAATACTTCCCGCCTTCAAGGGCATTGAGGGCGGCCCTATAGTAATAGTCGGGATAGGTGCGCTGGAAGTTGGAGTGCTCGATGTCGTAGGTGTGGTTGTAGACCACGTCGAGGACGACGTTGATGCCTGCCTGGTGGAGGGCCTGCACCATCTGCTTGAACTCGCGGATGCGGCAGAGCGGGTCGGCGGGGGCGGTGCTGTAGGAGCCTTCGGGTACGTTGTAGTTCACGGGGTCGTAGCCCCAGTTGTACTGCGGTTCGTTGAGCCGTGTCTCGTCCACCGAACCGAAGTCGTAGCTGGGCAGGATATGCACGGCGTTGATGCCCAGCTCCTTCAGGTGGCTCACGGCCCACGGCTCGCTGAGGGCGAGGAACTTTCCGGGATGGGCGGCGTCGGGGCGACCCACGGAGAAGTCGCGGTGGTGCAGCTCGTAGACCACCCAGTCGGCATAGGTGGCGGGATGTACGCCCTTGTCGGTGGCCCAGCCCTCGGGGTCGCTGTCGCGCAGGTCCACCACCACGCCCTTGCGCCCGTTCACCGTCACGGCCTTGACAAAGACACCCGGCGAGGCCACGCCGTTCACCACAAACTCATACTCCTTGCCCTTCTGGTCGCCCTTGGCGGTGGCTGCCCAGATGGAGTCGGCCTGCAGCTCCATGGCCAGCGTGTCGCCGTCAAGCACCACGGCGCACTCGGCGTCGGCAGGGGCGAAGAGGCGGAAGCGCGTCTCACTGGGGGAATAGGTCATCTCGTCGAAGCAGAACACGGTGTTCTGCTGCGTGCTCTGGCAGGCCATCATCGTTGCAGCCATGCTTGCTATTAGTAGTCTCTTCATCGTTTGTATTGATTATGTTCGTTGCCATAGGTAGTGCTGGAGGCGTTGCTTCGAAAAGTCAGCTATATAACTATAGTTATTATGCGTTTGCGTAGAGACGTCACATTGTGGCGTCTCTACTTGTGGCTGCAAAGTTACGAATAAGTGAGCGAAAAACCAAATTTATTTCACTTTTTCCAAACCAAGGGCATGAGAGGCCAGAAAAACGGAGGGAAGAAGAGGACTGAAAAGTGTTCAAAATTTCCTATAAAAAAGGTTCAGGATTTCGGAGCATTTTAGAGTGAAAAATGGGCGTTTGGAGTCGTCGACAAGTGGTGATGAACGGGAGAAAAAGTCTTGAGAGGGCCGATTTTTGCACAAAGAGGGGTGGTTTGTGCAGCCTTTTTCACTTTTTTTTGCTCAATTCTCGCGTTTTTTGGCTCGTTTCGCTCAGTTTTAAGCACGCCAAATTTTCAAAAGTCAACGCCAAATTTTCAAAAGTCGTTGACTTTTTTCTGCGGAAAGGCACCAAATTTTGGTGAATCGCGTCTAACTTATTGCTATACAGATATTTAGCAAACCCTCTCAAAACTCGCGTTTTTTCAGCCAAAAGTTTTCTCGTGCGAAATTCTCGCGTATTTTCGAGGGTCGAGTGTTCAATTTTTCCACATTTTCGCTCTTTTTTTAACGTTCTTTGACTATTTCAGCGTGTAGCGCAGGCCCAGCTGCAAGTCGAACTGCAGGGGGCGGTCCTTGAAGATGTTCTGCACGTGGCTGCCGTTGTCGGGATAGTAGCGCAGGCCGGGCTGGGCGTAGATGCTGAACTGCGGTGCCAGCCGATACTCCAGGCCGGCGGAGCCGAGCAGCGAGAACTGCATGCGGTCGCGCTCCAGGTGGCCGTGGTCCACCTGCGCCTGCACGTTCAGCTGGGCCTCGGCACCAGCGGTGGCATAGGCGGTGAGGCGTGGCGTCTGCCAGAAGGTGTAGCCGGCAGAGAGCGGCAGGCCGATGTAGTGGAGGCGCTGCTTGGTCGTCTGGCTGACGCTGCCCAGCTGCTGCGTGAACGTGGAACTGACGCGAGAGTAGTTCACGCCCGTGGTCATCCACCAGTGTCCGCTGAGCGGCAGGCGCAGGCTGAGGCCCACGGTGAGCGGCATGTGGTGTTCGGCCTGCTCCTCGTGGTTCGACAGGTAGACGGGAGCCGTGCGGGCCAGCGTCCGCGATGCATCGCCCATGTAGGCCGGGGCCATCTGCATGGGGGTGCTGCTCGTGGTGCCCTCGTAGGCCATCAGGTTCGTGGCGTGGAGGGAGAGGGAGGCACCACTCTTGGCCTCGTGTCTGCTGAGGTGAACGTCCGTAGCCGCATTCCCGACCGCTGGTTGTCTACCCGTGGCTGCTCCCCTCCCTTCAAGGGGAGGGGCAGGGGGTGGGGTCTGTGACTTTCCCTCAGAGGAACCTTGGGAGTCTTGAGCCTGGGCGATGACCGATTCGCTATTCTGGGCGATGGCAGTCTGTCCACTATTCGTTGCCTCCCCCTGCGTAGCCCCTCCCCTCCCTTCAAGGGGAGTGGCAGGGGGTGGGGTCTGTGACTTTCCAACGCGAAGGGAGTTAGAGACCCCACCCCGCCCTTCGGGCACCCCTCCCCTTGAAGGGAGGGGAGTGGCTGCGCCTGATGTCGCCGTCTGTTCCCCGGCATTTATAGTCTGCTGTCCGTTCATGGCAGTCTGTTGACCATTGGCTTGGTCAACCGTAGTCTGCTCCGACTTGCCTGCCCACTGCCACACGCCGACGAGCACCAGCGCACAGGCTGCTGCCGCTGCTATCCAGCGCCGAAGCACCACCTGACGGGCAGGCTTCGCCGTGGCGATGCGCCGCTCGATGTCGGCCCACAGCCCTTCGGGCACTGCCTCCTCGTGGTCGGCCAGTCGCTCTCGAAGTTGTTCTGTCCAGTCTTGTTGCTTCATAGCTGTTGTCGTTTATAGTTGTTGATGGCTTTCGCCAGTAGTCGTTTTGCTCTGAGGAATTGTGAGGCAGAGCTGTTCTCCTTGATGCCCAGCAGCGAGGCTATCTCCTTGTGGCTGTGCTGCTCGAAGACGTAGAGGCAGAACACCTGTCGGTAGCCGTCGGGCAGGCTGGCAATCATCCGCTGGAGCACCTCCATGGGCACGCTGCCCACGTCGGGTGGCTCGTCGCCGTCGTCTACGGCATCGTCGGGGATGTCGCGCTCAGGACTGAAACGGCGCTGCTGTTTGAGCCAGTCGATGGCCTCATGGCTCACGATGCGCATCACCCACGCTCGGAGCGACCCTTCGCCACGATAGCTGAAGTCAGACAGATGGGTGAACACCTTGACGAAGGCCTCCTGCAGCACGTCGCGGGCACTGTCGCTGTCGGCCACGTAGCGCATCGCCACGGCCATCGCCGTGGGGGCATAGCGTTGGTAAAGCTCGCGCTGGGCCTTGCCTTCGCCTTTGTCGATGCGCTGCAGAAGCTGTTGCTCGGTGTCCACGTTGGCGGTTCGGGGTCTTAACGCTTCTCGGCGCTGATGGATAGTGAGAGGCCGACGGCCTCGGCAGGTGCGTCGTCGATGCTGATGGCCGTCAGCGTGATGACGGTCGAGAGCGTGTTCAGGTAGGTGTTCACGGCCACCTCGCTGCGGTCCTGGAAGCTGAGGCGCAGCTGGTGCAGCTCGCCCCCCTGGCGGAAGGTGAAGGTGTAGGGCGTCATCGCGGCCTCGTAGACCACGGTGGCCGAGGAGTAGCCCTTCTCCTGCAGGCGGATGTTGTAGGGCTGGGCCATCTCCACCGTGGCGTCGCCCCTTCCCGCCAGTTGCAGGAACAGCTGCACGGGCAGCGGGCTGATGGTCAGCATCGGTTCGCCCTGCGCTAGCTGCAGGGCGATGTCGCCGCTGGTGGTGACGTTCTTCTGGCTGCTGGTCAGGTCGCCGGTCTGCCATGTGCCGCGGTAGTACGTAGAGGCCATGGCATCGCTTTCCGGGGTATAGACGCTGTCGTAGCCGTCGCCGTCTTCCACGGAGCAAGATGCCAGCAGCGTCAGCCCCATGACCACAAGGGTCGTCAGAATAGTCTTCAATCTCATCATTATACGCTTGTTTTTCTTTTATAACAGCGAAAATAGCGAAATCTTGCACCGCAAAGCGAAAAAAATTATTGCTGTCCGATAAAATTTCCATTTGACTCAATCACCATCAGAAACTGCCGATAAATAGGCAAGTGTCTTTTGATTTTCAAAAACAGGCCCCCT
>CACYME010000009.1 GCA_902775475.1 uncultured Prevotellaceae bacterium | reverse complement strand
GGGGCTTAGATTTGGACTTACGCCCTTCCAACCGCATAAAATCAGCGGTTGGAAGGGGTGATATGTCCTATACGCAAGTTTAGCGGACAGCAATAATTTGAGATAGAGCCATGCCCTTGCAAGATGTCTTTCTCTTGGAAAGAAAGCAAATTGTCAACATTCTTACGCCAATAGTCAAGCGTCAAGTCCCTACGCCCTTTTACACGTTCTTCTGCACTGGTCAGGAAGATGTCAACGAGTCGGTCTAAGGATTCTATTTCATCGGTTTGGAGATAGTTCTTGGCAATAATCACATCGCCTTTCCGGACAATGCTACCTTTCCATGTGGTCAAACCCATGTTGAGCTGGTTGGCATCTGCATGAGCAACTATCAATTCTGCTGTGGTTTGGTGAGTCACTGCATATAGCAGTTTGTTTTGTGTTTCCGCAAAGAACATCTGGGTGGATTTGTCTGTCTTGTCGTAGTCGCTGCTAAGTTTGAATAAGTCTCGAACTTTCTGGTAAAACCGCTTTTCTGAGGCACGAATGTCGCGAATGCGGAGCAGCAGTTCATCGAAGTAGTCAGGTCGCCCATCAAGATCCTTCAGCCGCTCGTCATCCATGGTGAAACCCTTTACGAGATATTCTGTCAAGTGTTCTGTCGCCCACTGACGGAATTGCGTACCGCGCAATCCGCGAACACGATAACCCACGGCAATAATCATCTCCAAAGAGTAGAAAACCACGTTGTAGTTCTTTCCATCAGCGGCAGTAGTCAAGTATTCTTTGACAACTGAATTTTCTTTTAACTCTTTCTCTTTCAGAATGTTAATAATGTGGTAGCTAATAGTTTGCTTAGAGGTGGCAAAAAGTTCTGCCATCTGTTGCTGGTTTAGCCAGATCTTGCCATCCTTGGCATAGAGTGCCACTGATGCGCGTCCATCCGCTGTGCGATAGATGATGATATTTTGTTCTCCGTCCATACCTTTTTATATATTTGGCTCTAATCCATTCATTTTGCTCAAATCCGAAAACGGGACATTCTGAAATTCTATCTGCAGGTCACGTCTATGTAGCAGTGGGCCTCATGATGCGTGCGGTTCGACGTGACTTGTATGAGCACCTTGCCTTGCCTGATGGGCGTCACCACCAGTTCGGGCGACACGCTGACGACATCGAGTCCATCCACATTCTTCGCCACGCTGACCGACAGCACCTCGTTGTAGTCCTCTGGCTCCACTTTGAGCTGCAGCTGGTACGAGCTGCCCATCTGCATGTAGACGGTCCCGCTATTCTCGAATGACATGCTTGTAACGTTCACCTGCTTCGGCTTGGCTGGGGTGGGGGAGGCAGAGCTGCCCCTGCGGCTGCCCGAAGCCTTTGGCTGCTGGGAAGACAACCCGGCACTGGCTGGCGAGGGCAGGCCGTTCAGCCGTTGCTGCATCTGCTCAATATGTTGCAGCAGCCGGTCTCTGATGACCACGGCGCTGTCGGCAGGCACCTCCACGCTGGGGCGCCAGGGCCAGTAGTGGTATTTCTGCTGGCTCATCTCCTTGTCTACGATGCCGGTGAAGACCAGCCAGAGGGCGGCGGTGATGAAGGCGATGACGACGAAGAAGACCATTTTGCCGATGAAGTCGCCGATGAGGGCTCTGGCGTTGGGAATGTCAGAGCGCATGCAGGGCAGCATGGGCCTGAGCAGCTTGTCGAGCCGTGGATTGTAGCTGATGGGGCCGTTCGCCATCTCGTAGAAACGCAATGCCGCGTTCGTCAGCGCGAGTGCTGCCAGAACGATGGCGGCGGGCCACATGACGCGTCCGGCCAGCCTGACGGCAGCATAGAAGGCGCACGTGTCGGGCAGCTCGAGCCAGGTGCTGAACAGCCGGCTGATGACGAGCGGCACGCCGGCCCAGAGCAGCGCCAGTATGCCGACGTGGAAGGGGTTGAAGCTGGTGATGCCCCTGATGCAGAGCTGTCCGTTGCGCTCGGTCACCTTGCTTGGCGTTGGGCGCCCTCCCGCGTTGCCGGCAACGCTCAGCGTCAGCCAGCTCATGATGAGGCCCAGCACGGCGCAGCCGCCCACCGTCCACCAGGGACTCTGCTTCGTCCACGGCCACAGGCAGGCCATCGTGACGGCCATGGTGAGCACGACGATGAGCAGGTTGATGACCTCGCCCTTCGTGGCCTCCTCCTGCTTGGCTTTGGCCAGCTGTTCCAGCTTCCGCCGCTTCTGGCTGTCGGAGAGGCCCTTGGCGGCAATATTCATCTCTTCGTCGATGGTGGCTGCCAGGTCGCGTGGCTCCTTGCAGTCGGGCACTTGCTGGAACCAGCGCTTCAGCTGCTTGGTGGGCATCAGCTGCACGCAGGGGTTCTCTTTCGTGTCGAGTTGCTTGAACGCCGCCATGTCCAGCCTCACGGGGTCCCATTCTTCGTCCTTTCCTGTCTTCTGGAAGCGTTTCTTGCAGTCTTCCAGGTTCATGTAGGCTCTCAGCAGGTGGGCGTGTGGGGCGGTGTGCTGGCCCCATCGGGTCAGCGTGGCCTGGCTCAGATATTTCTGCGCCTCCTTCGTGTTGCCCAGATGATAGAGTGCCGAGCCGATGAGCGCCTTCGTCAGGCTGCTGGGCAGCAGCTTGTCGGCCTGCACGAAGTGCTCCAGGGCTTCGTCATATTTCTTCCGTTCAAAGGCGTTGCCACCGTCTTTCAGGGCGTTCACCATCTGCGTCTTCCGCTCCATGTCGGTCATGGTGGGTGCCGCCGTGGCCGGTGGTGTCGCGGTGCTCTTCCCTGCCGTTGGCACAGGCTGCTGCGAGGGCGCCGTAGTGGTGCCGAAGTCGAATTTCACCCAGTTCTGGGGCAGCATGAAGTTGCTGTCGGCAGCGTTCACCGTTCGGGCGATGCGCTGCCCGTTGCTGTCGGTGGCAGTCAGCGTGTTTCCGCCTTGTGGCAGCTGCAGGCCGAAGATGGCGTTAGGCGTCTTCAGGCTGAAGGTCTTGCCCGTTGCCGCAACGCCCAGCTCCACGTCGGGTTCGCTGGCCGACACGACGGCTCCTTCTGTTGCCCTGGCGTTCGCCATCTGCAAGGTCAGCATTGTCATGACGAAGAGCGCCAGCACGTAGTATTCCATGACCACCTCAACGGGCTGCGGCGGAACATTTCGGGTGTGTATCAGGCGGTTGCGCTCGTCCATCACGTGGAACAGGAAGTCGAGCGAGGCCGGGTCGGTGTTCCGGCCCAGGATGATGCTCATCAGCGTCCTGAGCATCACCAGATAGCTGCCCAGGGTGTACTTCCCCTTCTCGTCGGTCAGGCTGGCATAGGTCTGCTCGGTGCTCATGGCCAGTCGGTCGACCGCTGTCAGCGGGGCGTTCTGCGGCATCGTGCGTTCGGCGTAGAGGTGGGCGACGAGGCTCCTCAGCGTGGCTTCGTAGACGCTTTCCTTGAAGGTGCCGTTGTCGCTGAAGGCCAGCTGGGCGGTGCCGTTGCCGCTGTATTTGGCTATCCAGCTGCTCAAGTCGGCAAAGTTCTGGCCGTTGGCCTTGGCGTAGGCCAGACAGAGGTGCATGGCCTCGACGGTCTTCTGCTGGTCGCGCAGGGTGCCCATGCAGGCTGGCAGGCGGTCCAGCTGATGCAGCTTGGGACTGAGCAGGCGCACGTCCTTGCCGTCGTAAAGTTGGGTGTAGGGTTTGGCTCTGTGGGAGAACACGAAGGTGCCCATGGTGGTGGCCAGACGGCTTTCCTCGGTGCTCAGCCGGTCGATGAGTTGCAGCTGTCGCGGCGTCAGGTTTAGGGGGTTATTGATGCTGTTGAATATGCTCATGAGGGAGTGCATTTAATTTGGGCTACAAATATACACAAAATAACTGATTTCGCCTTCTGCTGAAAGGTGCGAACTGTTAATAATTGTTATTAAAAAACTGTCAGGATTTCGAAGCATTTTAGCGAAAAAAATGGGCGTTTTTGACCCGTTTGGCTCTCTTCCGTGAGTGGGAAGAGGGGCGAGAAAGGCCGAAAATTGCACAATTTGGCTCGTTTGTGCAGCATTTTTGGCCATTTTTTGCCTCGTTTCTCGCTTTTTTCAGCACGCCAAAAAATAAAAAGTCAACGCCAAATTTTTCTGCGGCCTTGACTTTTTTGAGCCGTCTGACCCTTTTTTGACGATATTTTAGGTTAACTTCTTGTAAGTCAGCCGTTTAGTAAAGTGCGTCAAAATTCGCTTATTTTCAGCCAAAAGTTTTCTCGTTCAAAATTCTTCAAAATTTCGAGGGGTCAGGAGGCGAAATTTACACGTTTTTTAATAGTTTTCTATACCTGATTAACCTTTTTTAGCGTTTTAAGGTGCAAGGTTTTTGCCCTTCCTCCCTTTTATGGAAAAACAACCATTCAAACAAGCAAAACGACAATGAAAACGAACCTTTTCAGACTGCTGCCCATGATGGCAGCGTGCATGATGGCCACGGCCTGTGATGACGGCGATGGCTACGGAGACGGCTGGTGGGCTGGCTATGGTAACTATGCGGATGCCGAGGACGGCGTGCCCATGCCGATGGGCGGCGACCGCTTCGATGAGTTTCAGGACAACCCCTTCATTAGCGTGAAGGAGCAGCCCGTGAGCACCTTCAGCGTCGATGCCGACGGTGCCTCCTACGCCATCGTGAGGCGCTACCTGAACGGCGGCTACACGGGGTTCAGTACCGGTAGCGTGCGCATAGAGGAGTTCCTGAACTATTTCACGTTCGACTATGCCCAGCCCACGGGCGACGACGCCGTGGCCATCAATGCCGAGGTGGGCGCCTGTCCGTGGAACAGTGGCCACCTGCTGCTCCGGCTGGGGCTGAAGGGCAGGGAGCTGGCTCAGGACGAGCAGCCGCTGGCCAACTTCGTGTTCCTGGTCGACGTGAGTGGCTCGATGGAAGGCAGCGACCGCCTCGGCCTGCTCAAGGCGGGGCTGACGGAGCTGCTGGGAAAGATGCGCCCCGACGACCGCATCTCGCTGGTGACCTACAGCGGAAAGGTGGAGAAAGTGCTGGAGTCGACACCCGTACGCGAGGCCGACAAAATCAGGAAGGCCATCGGCCAGCTGCATGCCAGCGGCAGCACCGCCGGCGGAGAGGCGCTGAAGATGGCCTACGAGGAGGCCCTCTCCTGCTATGACCCTACAAAGAACAACCGCGTCATCATGGGCACCGACGGCGACTTCAACGTGGGCGTCACCAGCACCGAGGCCCTGGTGGAGATGGCCGAGGGCTACGCCAAGCGCGGCATCTATTTCACCTGTCTGGGCTTCGGCATGGGCAACCTGAACGACTCGATGATGGAGCAACTGAGCAACAAATGTAACGGCACCTACCACTACATCGACTGCGAGGACGAGATGATGAAGGTCTTAGTGCATGAGCGCGAGCGCTTCGTCAGCGTGGCCAACGACGTGAAGTGCCAGCTGACGTTCAACCCCGACGTGGTGAGCCGTTACCGGCTGATAGGCTACGAGAACCGCGTGATGCAGAACGAGGACTTCGACGACGACGAGAAGGATGCCGCCGAGATTGGCGCCGGGCAGACCATCACCGCCCTCTACGAGCTGGAGCCTGCCGTCAGCACGGAACTGACCGCCTCAGAGGCCACCGCGGACAAGGCAGCCGATGAGGCCATCGCCTTCGACGTGCGCTACAAGAAGAGCCTCGGCACCGCCAGCATCGCCCTCAGCCAGAAGCTCGCCCCAGCCGACCTGTCGGCCCTGCAGCCGCTCTCAGAGAACATGAGTCTGGCCGCTGGCATCGCCGCCTTCGGCATGGTGCTCCGCCAGTCGCCCCACAAGGGCGAGGCCACCCTCGACATGGCCCGCGAGCTGGTGAAGCAGAGCCTCGCCTTCGATCCCCACGGCTATCGCGCCCAGCTCCTGCAGCTCATCGACAAGGCGAAATGACGCTTTGTTTTTGCAAACGTCGATTTCTACAACGAATTTTACGAATTACACGTAATCGCTCAGCGCTTTTACAAAGGAGCGCAGCGATGACTAAAAGAATTATCAACGCGCAGCAATTCGTGTAATTCGTAAAATTCGTTGTTTTTATAAAAAGCCGTTTTCATCAACTAAAAAAAGGCTGATAGTGTATTACACTGCTTCTCCTATCTTGTACAGATACTCAGGCGCGAAGTCTGCACCGTTTTCCCACTCGATAGTATTGAACTTAATGACGAATCGCTTGAAGAATTCAATATCTTTCAAGGGGGCGAACATGACACCATTCAGAGACTGAGACAGGTCAACAATCTTTGTCTCACCATTGCTGAACAGCAGCTTCACTCTGTAACCGTCCAGATATTCTGCTTTTGTAACTTCTAAAAGCATATCGCATCAATGATGTATCCTCCTAATGTGTGGGAGCACTTTCTATCATCCTCAGCGCCTTTTCATGCTTTGCCACCAGTTCTGGATAGCCGAAGGCTTTGCCTCGGGCAATGTTGTGAAGCAGGTCGTTGCGCTTCACGTTGATGGCGGTCTGGTTGCCAGAGTCGATGATGCGCTGTACATATTCGTAGTAGTCTGTGCCTTTCTCATGAGTCAGCAGATGCAGGGCATCAATGATTTCCTTGGGTAGCCCTTCGTTCTGCAAATCATCGAAGGTCCAGTCGCTATCCTCTACCACGTCATGCAAGAAGCCGACACATTTCTCAGCATCCGTCTTGCCCATTGAACCAACGATAAGAGGATGGAGGATGACGGCATTGCCATCACGGTCGCGCTGGCGGAAATGGGCTTCATGCGCAATGGTGATACACTTCTCTACAATGCGCTGCGAAATGGCGTCGTGGTCTGTAGACCTTTTGGGAACAACCTCAATAGTAATAAACTGCTTTTCCATTTATTTCAACATTATAAGTTAGCTTCAATTATCCACGGTCTTTTCTTTTCACACAAATGTCCGCAAATGACACGCGAATGCTCGTAATCCCGCTGGCTGCATCTTGCAATACCGCTGATACCACTGCTGCATCTCCGGTGTGTACGTCCTGTCGTACTCGCTGATGATGCAGCCCTGGTGAAGGTCGTCGGCGATGGCGAGGATGACATCACGGAGCTCCAGGTGCTTCTTGAACTGCTCAGGAATGGCTTCATAGCCCACGATGGCGCCGATGATGTTGCCGGCGATGGCCCCGGTGGAGTCGCTGTCCCCGTCGTGGTTGACGGCAGCAATGAGTGTATCCTCGAAGCTGTCAACATGACGGGCGACGGCATAGACGGCAATAGCAAGTGCCTCTTCGCCTACCCAGCCCTGGCCAAGCCGGCAGATGTTATCCACGTCGCTCAGTTCGTTTTCTGCAAGGAACAAAGCGCGCTCTATGAGTTCACATTGGCGCTCTACAGCATTATGGAACACTTCGCCAATGGGTTTGTCTTTGTCCCAAGTAACATCAGAGACATTGTTTCTTACCACAAGGCTGGGTAGTACTTTTAACGCCTCGTTGACTATAGCCGTAAAATGCTTTACTGCTGAAGCCTTATCAAGTCCAACGAAATCGCCATTCCTCACAAGGCGGTAGATGATATGCGTCAGCAGGATGGCAGGCATCCAGCCCAGCGGATGCTTATGGGTTAGACGGGCAATCTCACCACCGGCGACGTCGATTTCTTCTGTGGAGTAACTCTTAGCCTGACATGCACAGAACAATGGCCAAGGGGCAATACGCATCACGCCCCCACAGCCCTTGCTGTCGTTTTGCGGTGTACGGCCATCGATGATGTCACGAATGGCCGTCATGCACGTATTGCCAGGAGCACGATGGGCGTACAGCTCGGGGATGGCACTCAGCCATGTGCGACGATGCCTCGAACGGCTATCGCCGTCCTGCGCCATCACGCTCTCAAACGTTCTTGTCTGCGTATTGAACCAGTCCTGATAGGCATACTCCACATAGTACTCTGGCGAAGCACCGATGCCCCGCATGTAGTGACGAGTTATGCCCAGCAGCATGCCATTGGCCGTGAAGAGCGTCATCTGCGTGTCGTCGCTGATCTCGGCCACACCACCTTTCAACTCATACTGCGTGATGCCAGCCTTTCCGTATCTGGCAACAATCTCACGATAGCTGCTGAACTCCACCGGATAGCCCAGCGCATCGCCAGCAGCCCCACCAATCAGCGAACCCCTTACGAGGTCAAGTCTATAATCCTTATTCTGCATCATTTTCAACTTTATTGTTGAGTAACAAATCAAATGTAGTTACACAAACATCGTCTTTTTTAACAACTAATTTATACGAATTGCACGAATAGCAACGCACAGCAATTTGTGTCATTCATTAAATTCGTTGTTTACAGAAACAATTGTGTTCATCTACTTATTTGTATTATCCAATCCATTGTCAAGATAGCGCCAAACCTTCAGCTTCTCATTGATGCGAGGGAGGTCTTCGGCCTTCAGCTCGTCGTAGCGATAGAAGTTCAGCTCGTCCTCAAGGTTCGACATCATGACACTACGGCCAATCTTATTGCCATCCACGCGCATGATGAAATCGGCGAACGATTCGCCCTCCTTCTGCGTCAGCGACATGATGGCATCGACGATACGCTGCCCGAACCCCATCCTGAACAGACTGCCGGGCGTGGCATATCCCATCTTCAACACATCCTGCAGCAAAGCCACTATGCGCTTATTGACATCGCAGGAGTCCTTCGCCACTCGGACCAGGTGGGCGATATAGGGCTGGCCCAGAATATCCCTTTGGTCTTTGAACTTGGCCATCGCCATATCCACAGCCTTGCTATAGAGTGGGAGCATGTCCTTGTCGACGTAGTCAAAGTCCACCTCATAGTCTATCGTGCCATCGCGCTTGGTCTTCAGCATCTCCAACAGCTTCTGGATAGTCTCTCCTACTGTGTCACCGCTGCAAGCAATGTCGCTATAGTTGGTCTCGCCATGCACCTTGCCGTCCTCGCCGATGGTCAGGCTGATATATTCCTTCTTGTTCGCGCGATAGTCGTCAAGGTTCAACACCTGCCTATTTGCCCGCAAGCCAAACATGCTGCTATGCTGCTGCACGAAAGTCTCCCATAGCGCCTCTAACCTCACAGCAGCGTCTGGCGCGAGCACTCGTCCGGAATGTCCTCCCAACCAGTCAAAGTCGGGAATCTCCTTCATGATTTCCTCGGAAGGCAGAATCGGCAGACATGTGGGATTAATCATATAGTCTATAGCGATATCTGCATAATAGACCACCCTGCCTTTGCCCGCCCAATCGGTGTCGACGTATGGTTCAGAGACGAGATAACCGCTCATGCATACGCCGGCACTTTTCCTTCCGCAGCACACCATGAAGAAGCGGTCGCCGAAGTGGGCCTTCTCATGCTCATGGATGCTCCAGTTCATGTGTCCACACGTCATGTTTTCCAGCAGTCGCTGGTAATCGCCCATCTTAAAGCTCGAAACCTCTGGGTTCCAAAACAAGATAATCGTGTTCTTAGTCTTCATCTGAAATCGTTTTGGGGGGCATTTTGTTATCGGTTTCCAACTTATTTATTATCAGCTGTTCTGAAAGAGTTATCTTGGAATAATAATCCTCAAACGACTCTGATTTGAAACAAACCCCCATTCCATGCATGGACATGGTACCTCCCAAACCTTTGAGCGTTTTGAATGGAAGTTTTGATGAAGTCCAATCTACAGGAACAACATACCCACCCTTCTTCCTATTCAAAACATGCATATACGAGATTACTTGATACAGGTCTTTAGTTTGTACATCGCTCCAATCGTCGTACCATTTATATTTTGCATCAAGTACCATCTCTGGACTCAAGAAATCAGGATAGCACCAACCTGAGCCGTCCGTAAACAGACTCTTATGCCCTTTCCCCTCTTTGTTTCTTGGATGTTCAAAGCCTATGTCTGCAAGGAATGTGTTCAGATATTCCTCCCATAGCCAAGCGCCATCAAACAGTACTCCGTAGATTTCATCATCGTCTCGCCCATATTTCATTTCCTCCTGACGAAGTATCTGCAAGCAAAGTTGCTGCAACGGTCGATACTCACCATAATAGGGGTGGCTGATGGGACGAAGATTCTGATTTATCACTTTCTGCCGCTCATTGCGATTGTATGATACTGTTGCCTGACAAATAGCCTTTACTGCATCTGCTGTATCATCGTCATTATGCAGGATGTTTCCTGAATAGCGGTGATGCGAGATATATTCGATGGCATGGCGAATTAACTGTGTCACATGATTGTCCTGAGCATACTCACGGGTGGTGTAGGCTATCTTACCTGCAAATGGAATATTCTGCCTGATATGACGAGAGATGTCTATCCTTCCCTTTACATTTCCATCATTATATTTCCGCGTCTGATACTCCCTGTACATACCTTGTTGCATAGCCCGTTTCAAGAACGTTGGGAACAGGTAAATAAGGAAATCGAAGATGCTCTCTTCGTCAGAGTTAAATTGCAAATCAAACAGATTGATGGCAAACACCTTTCTGAGCATGTAGTGCAGAAAGTAGTCATCTCTACCCTGTGTATAACGAGAACTGATGCTAACCTTTGTATCGCCACAACCGATAAAGCCCATGATGTTGCCCGTGACAATTGCTTCGCCTTTCACTTCAAAGATATGGGAATCGCCAATTTTATCCCCATAGACATCCAAGTCTTGTGGGAATATCAGCAAATTGGGATGCTCTTCCCGGCATAGGTCAGCAATAGATGGCTCTGCCAGCTTCTTGAGCGTGTCAAGGTGGCAAAGTTCCTTTTCTGTCAAATGCCATTCAGAGTTGTCCGTTGTCTGTATGGGCAGGCTGTTCATTGATGCTCGTCTTGTTGTATGCTTCGTGTAACTTCTTTAATAAATCCTTTGCCCTACGATTACCACGTAGATACTCAAAGAGCAGACCTTTCAAATGGTTCTCCCATAGGCAATCGAAAGGATTGGTTTTATCTTGATAGTCAAGATACTTTCTGAAGTAAGCAGCACCTATTTGATAAGCCTCATCCAATCCCTCTGTCTCTACGATAGCTTTATTCAAATTGAACATTCTCGCCTTGATTTCATCTTTGACGAGCGCAAACTCAGGATCTTGCTCTATCATGTTCGTATAACTCTCCTCCGCAGTTACTTCCTGCCAAGCAAAACGGCGACGCATAGCAAAGTCCATATTCTCCACAGAGCGGTCAATATCATTCATCGTGCCAATGATATAGACATTCTCTGGAACATAGAAACCGTCTTTAAACACATCGCCCTCTGGAACCATGTTCTGATACTGCGTGTTTACCTTGCCTTTCTCACCTCTGTAACCTGGATCGATAGAGAAGAATAGTTCGCCGAATATCTTTGAGATTTCACCACGATTAATCTCATCAATGATGAAGACATGTGGTGTATTATCTTCAATTATATTGCTATCATTAATTAAATTGTAGTTATTTGTAAGGTATGTTATGATTCCTTGATAATACCCTTTCCACCATTTGAATGTAGGTATGCCAGAATATTCTGCTCTAAGGTCTTTCTTGGTTATGACACCACTTTCTTTTAATTCTTTGCCTGTGTGCAATCGCAGATTTCCCCTTGCGCTACGGCTTAATCCAAATTGTTTCCCTGTAGGAGTTTCTAATAACAAGATTTCTTCACCAACGGAATCAAATAGTTTATCTATGCATTCATCGAAGTTAGTCGTATCACGAATATTCAATGCTTCAGCGCAAAACTCCTTAAATGCACCATCTTTCCGTTCAAAACCTACAACATTATCGTGGTTAATTGGCCTCAATCCCTCTACAAAATCCGTATAGTCATATGATGGATGAAACTGCACGAAACCAACCTCGGCTCCCATTGCTTTTGCAATCTCTTTCGCCATGAAGGTCTTTCCCGTTCCAGGCGCTCCTGTCAGAATCAGGTTCTTGTTTGCCTCTAACAGGTCTATATATTTCTGATATTTCGATTCCATAATTACTTCTGAATTAATATCTAACAATTCTTTAATATGTAATGCTTGCTTGTCGGTTGTTCCTTGGAAGAATAGGCTGTTTCCCATTTCTTCATTCTGCTTGGGTATCTTTAGGAAAATGCGCCATTGCACTGTCCTGCTCATGGGATTCTCATTTGACTCGTTGACTATACAATCAGACGTAATAATTCCCCAACCATGCAGTAAGTGATATTGTTTACCATTTCCCTTTTTCGGCTCAAAAGCAACAACGATGTCGCCAATATTCACTTCGTTGATAAACGACCAATAGGCATCGGGAATCTTCAGGTCACCGTTACCTACATCTTGCTGATAAGCTTTACGCAGCGCATTCCTCGACTTATATGGTGTAAAATCTTTGATGGTCTTTGCTGAGGAGCCTATTTCCAACGTGTCCTGAAAGTCAGACAAAAACGCTTTGCTCCACAACCATACGCGTTGTTTTGGAGAAGTCAAAAGACTGTGGATATAGCCCATCTCTTCAGGAAATTCTATCAGCAAAATCCAAAGAACATCTTGCGCCAGCAACAAATCACTCCGCAATTGTCCTTTCAAAGAAGGTTCAACAATCTGCTGTAGTTCTTTGTCGCTAGCGGCCAAAACGCTAAGAGGCTTTAGCAAATTAAGGAAATGTTCATAGCATTGTCCTGCGGTTTTCCTTTCTTCGCCGAGATATTTGCAGAACAACGAATAAACGTCATATTTATAAATGGTATATTTCTCTGGATTAAGACATGTAAGTATGGTTGATGCCGTACGCTCGTCGTTAGCCTTGCTATTAAAACCAGACGAAGGAAGAAGTGAAGCCATTGCCGACTTATAATCTGCCAACCTATCATTCAAGGGCTTTGTTTCATCTACAAGCACATCTAATGCTTTTTGAAGCCCTTCACGATTGTTGTCAACCAAATGTTTCAAGGTCTTGTTGTCTCGAACAGCATCAATAAGGTTTGAGAAACCGCCCAACTCTGATTTGCTTGGATGGGCAACGTGGTCACGAACTATATCAAACGGCGTCTTCCCTTTGCTGGCTGTTATAAGTTGCCATTTGTATATTTCTGTCCACTCTTCACCATCTATAGGTATTTGTCTTCTTACTTTCTTGTATCGTTCTATAAGATACCAGTACAAATAGTCCCGAATGGCATCTACTAATTCATGGCGCAGTTTCCACTCAAACGTACCTTCACTCCCTTTTGGCAAGTCCATCCCTTCGCACATTGGGATAATCCAGAAACAGGGCTTCCCATTGGGACGTACTATCTCGAATCGGTTTAGCTTCTTCTGAATGAATATGCCAATCTTGGTTATGTACGAGTTAAGAGACTGTGGGTCACCTCCTTTCGCATTACTCACAGCTGTACATGTACCTTTGTGTTCTGGCATATAATAGAACCGTAACAAGGCATCCCTGTATTCATCGGGCATATTGGTGTCCTTCATCAGCTCCAGCCATTCCTCCCTATTGATATCTAAGTCGCAGGAGTACACATTGCCATTCTGCTTTATTTGAATTGTTTCCATTATATTGTAAGTTTGCTGCAAAGATATAAAATTCCGTTTAATCAACCAAGAGTTACACGTTTTTTGTATGCTGGAGTTTGGATAGAGAATGCCGAATCGCGTGGTCTTTGGATATGCAATCACCAAGGTTGTTTCTGAATATTTGTTAACGCCTGTTCCGAAAATGAACATTTGAACCCCTCCAAATTTTGAAAATTCTGCGCGAGAAACTTTTTGGCTGGAAAAAAGCGAATTTTGAGAGGGTTTGCTAAGTGGTTGTATTTTAGATGTTTATGCTCGTTTTGTCGAAAAAGAAACGGCGGAAGGCTGAAAAAAGTCAACGCCTTTTGAAAATTTGGCGTTGACTTTTGAAAATTTGGTGTGCTTACAGAAGGGGGAGTCAAGGCAAAAATTTGGCAAAAAATGGCCGAAAATTTGCACAGAATGGGGGCTTGTGTGCAAAAAATGACCTGCTTTTTCCATGCCAAAGTGGCGAATCGGCTTCCAAAGGGTCGAAAAAGGGCGTTTTTTCGAGCCAGAACAACTCTTCTGGATGAACTTTTTGTTGTGGTGATTTTGAACATTGCTTTTAGGGTTCTTTCAGCTTTGTTAAGAAATTGCAACCGCTCGTCGAATCTTTACTGTTGCGTCGTTTTTCACGAAAAAACGAGCCAAGCGAAATTAGTTTCGAGGCCAGGCACTTAGAAATGAAGAAAAACAGGTTTTCCTTTTGCATTTCACTCGTTTTTTCGTAACTTTGCCGAAAATTACGATAAAACGCGAAGAGATATGATGAATATTGGAGACAAAGCGCCCGAAGTGCTGGGCAAAGACGAGAATGGCCGCGACATACGGCTGAGTGACTACAGGGGCCGGAAGCTGGTGCTCTACTTCTACCCGAAGGACAATACCAGCGGCTGCACCGCCGAGGCTTGCAGCCTGCGCGACCACTACGAGGAGCTGCAGGCGCAGGGCTACAGCGTGGTGGGCGTGAGCAAGGACTCGGCAGCCTCGCACCAGAAGTTCAAGGAGAAGAACGAGCTGCCCTTCCCGCTGATTGCCGACGTGGACCACGCGCTGCTGGAGCAGATGGGCGCCTGGGGCGAGAAGACTATGTATGGCAAGAAGGTGATGGGCACCATCCGCACCACCTTCGTCATCAACGAGGAGGGCATCATCGAGCAGGTCTTTGCCGGCAAGCAGGTGAAGACCAAGGAGCATGCCGCACAGATACTTGGGAGTTAGGAATTAGGAGTTGAGAGAGACATTGAAACTACGTTTTTTCACGGTGATGCTGGCGGCGCTGCTGATGACGGGATGTGGCCGCGAGCTGAAGGACATGGAGCAGGGAAATTCTGTGTACTTCTGGCGCACGGAGCTGCTTCTGGATTCTGTGGAACGTGCCTTCTTGCAGCAGTACGATATAGATAAGGTCTACTGCCGCTACTTCGACGTGGTGATGGACGAGGCCACGGCCTTGCCGCGCCCCAATGCCACCATCGCCTTCAGCGACACGCTGCCTGCCAGTGTGGCCCTGGTGCCCACGGTCTACATCACCGAGGACTGCATGCACCAGGCCCACGAGGGGCTGGCCCGGCAGCTGGTCAGCAGGGTGGTGCAGATGAACGCGACGCACGACATCGGCGGCGTCAGCGAGCTGCAGATTGACTGCGACTACACCGCCCGCAGCCGTAAGACCTACTACGACTTTTTAGAGGAGGTGCGCCGCGAGGCTGCTATCCACGGGCTGCGCCTGAGCACCACCATCCGCCTGCACCAGCTGTCGATGCCCGTGCCGCCTGCCGACTATGGCGTGCTGATGCTCTACAACACCGGCGACCCCCGACGCTTCGAGGAGCGCAACCCCGTTCTCGACCAGCGCGACGTGGTGCCCTACGTCAGCCGCCTCCCTAGCTATGCCCTGCCCTTGGCCGCAGCCTATCCCGTCTATCGCTGGCAGCGGCAGGTGCAGGGCGTGCGCATCGAGCACACCGTGGAGGCCAGCGAGATTCTGGCCGTGAAGCGCATGGTGGAGCAGAAGCGGCCGGCGCTGAGCCGCAGCATCGTCGTCTATAATCTTGATGAGGAAAATATTAACCGTTATAGCAATGATACATACAAAGCGATTTATCATCATTAGTGCGCTCGCGCTGGCGGCTGTGGCCCCGGCGAGTGCCTGTCTGTGGATAGAGACCCACAACTACTACCTGTTCAGGGTCTGCGACCAGGAGGAGTTCCACCGTCGCGTCGACGACATCTCCGTCAACAACTGGAAAGCCTATCTGGGCATTCCCGAGGACCAGTACTTCAGCTTCGATGCCGACGACGTGGCCGCCCAGGCCCGCAAGAAGGGCGACGAGCTGATGGCCACCTATGCCGAGCAGCTGGGGCGCTACCTGCAGTGCGTCCGCATCAAGGAGCGCGAGCAGTACTCCTGGGACTATCCCACGAAGAACGAGCTGGCGCTGCGCGACATGCTGCTGCAGCAGGTGCGCACCTATGCTCAGGGCAAGCTCTCCACGAAGCTGCGCTCGCAGCATGCCCTGCTCTTCATGCGCTGCAACATGCTGATGGGGCGCCACGGCGAGAACATCACCTTCTGGGAGCAGACGGCCTCGAAGTATATTGAGACCGTCTACAAGGACATGATGCAGAACATCTACGCCGGAGCGCTGATGAAGACCGGTCGTGGCGACCGTGCCGGACAGATATTTGCCGAGCAGGGCGACTGGCGCAGCCTGATGACGCAGTACTACAAGAAGCGCTCCTACCAGGCCATCAGCCAGGAGTACCAGCGCAACCCGCAGTCGGCCGTGCTGCCTTTCCTGCTGCAGGACTTCGTGAACAACGCCCAGGAGGCCACCGACGTGGACAGCCCGTTCTCCGGCGGTCTTCAGGGCAAGCTCTTCGTGCGCGACATCCAGCGCCACGAGGCCGAGCAGATGATAGTCCTTGCCGGCAAGGCCGCCACGGAGGGCAAGACGCAGCATCCCGCCCTGTGGCTGAGTGCCAGGGCCTGGCTGGAGTTCATGTATGGCAACCGCCAGCAGGCCCTCGCCGACATCCGCCAGGCTGCGTCCATGACCGACGAGAACCCGACCATCATGAACAATGCCCGTCTGCTGCAGTTCTACATCAGCGCCATGCAGCTGCCCGTCGACAAGCAGTATGACAGCTTCGTGGCCGGCGAGCTGGAGTGGATGACGTCGATGAACACCGAGGGCAACCCCTACAGTCACTACGCCTGCGCCCTCGACCGCATCACCCACCAGGCACTGGCACCGCGCTATGAAGAGGCCGGGCGCAAGAGCACCTCGCTGGCGCTGCTCAACGCCGTTCATGCCAGCGAGTATGACGGCCAGCTCGACGTCATGCCCGTGGAAGACCTGCTCAGCTATGCCGACTACGTGAAGAAGCCCGCCCCCACGCAGGTTGACGACATGCTGCGCGGGATGATCAGCCTGAAGGAAGATGACCTGAACGACCTCATCGGCACGAAGTACCTGCGCCTCTGCCAGTGGAAGGAGGCCCTCAAGTGGCTCGAGCGCGTGCCGCTGTCCTTCTATCAGCAGAAGGGCTACGCCCCCTACGCCGCCTACCGCAACTTCACGGTGGAGCCGTGGATTAAGCGCCAGTGGCTCACCGACGCCCAGGCCTACGGCGAGGCCCCCACGCTGCGCGAGAACCCGAAGGTGGAGTTTGCCCGCGAGATGCAGAAGATGGAGGACCGCCTGAGCCGTCTGAAGGGCAAGGAGCGCCAGCAGCAGTGCTACGAGCTGGCCGTGCGCTATGCCCAGGCCCACTTCACCGGCGACTGCTGGTTCCTGATGCGCGACGGCAAGAGCGTCAACGACGAGGTGCGCCAGAACGAGGTCAACCTGGGTGCCAAGGCCGTTGGCTTGCTGCGCGAGGTCAGCAGGGGCGACGACCTGCTGCTCAAGGAGCGTGCCCTCTTCGCCCTGGCCTACTACTACCTGAACGACGACTGCTGGTTCAAGGGCGAATGGAACCTCAGCACCACCGACTTCGAGCGCGACCCGCAGCCCTTCACGCAGCAGTACAAGAACTATGCTGCCCTCTACGACTTTGAGCAGCAGAACCCCAACGGCCCCAGCGACTATGTGAAGCGATGCGACGAGTACAGGGTCTTCAGACAGTATCACCGCCCATGAGACGCCTGCTGACCGCCCTCCTGCTGTGCGGCACGCTCAGCGTGGCTGCACAGCGCTTCGACGACCATTTCGACGGCCGGACGTTGCGCCTCGACTACATCTTCGCAGGCAGCAACACCGAGCAGAACATCTACTTCGAGCAGGCCTATGTCACTCCGCAGTGGGCCGGACGGCGTGCCCGTCTGACGGAGGTGCCCCTGCGCGGCAACGGCCAGATTAGCCTGCGCGACCACGACACCGGGCAGCTACTCTTCGTCCACACCTTCAGCACCCTCTTCCAGGAGTGGCAGGCCGAGGAGGAGGCCACGAAGGTGAAGAAGGCTTTCCAGACGAGCTACAACGTGCCCATGCCGCGGCGGAAGGTCGACGTCAGCGTGACGCTCACCGACTTCCACAACCACGTGGTGGGCCAGCTCACGCACACCGTCGACCCGCAGGACATCCTCATCCGACCCATCGGCCCCAACGGCATCCCCTTTCACTATGTGTGGAAGGGTGCTGGTGCCGAGCTCGACGTCACGCAGTGCATCGACCTGGCCATTGTGGCCGAGGGCTACACCCGCGAGCAGATGGGCAAGTTCTACGCTGATTGCCAGCGTGTGGTCGATGCCCTTTTTGCCCACGAGCCGTTCACCACGCTGAAGAACCGCTTCAACGTGGTGGCCGTGGCGGCAGAGTCGCTCGATGCCGGGCCGTCGATACCCCACGAGGGGCGATGGGGCCGCACCACCGTGGGCACCCACTACGACACGTTCTACACCGAGCGCTACCTGATGACGCAGGACATCCACCGGCTCTACGACCTGCTGTCGGGCGTGCCCTTCGAGCACATCATCGTCCTCGTCAACAGTCCCACCTACGGCGGTGGCGGCATCTACAACCAGCTCACCGTCTCCACCACCGACCATCCCACCTTCAACCAGGTGCTCGTCCACGAGTTTGGCCATGCCTACGCCGGACTGGGCGACGAGTACTTCTACGACGACCAGTTTGAGACGATGTATCCCGCCGACACCGAGCCGTGGGAGCCCAACCTGACCACGCTCGTAGACTTCAACTCGAAGTGGGCCGACATGGTGCCCAAGGGAACGTCCGTGCCCACGCCGCCGAGGAAGGACGTGCCCCACTTCCGCAACATCCGCACCGAGCAGGAGCGTCAGCAGCTGAATGCGGCCACCCAGCGCGTGGGTGTCTTCGAGGGCGGTGGCTACCAGTCGAAGGGCGTCTACAGGCCTGCCCAGGAGTGTCGCATGAAAATCAATGAGGTAGAGGACTTCTGCCCAGTCTGCGCCCGTGCCATCCGCCGCATCACCGACTTCTACACCAGTCGCTGAGCCTCTTTTGGGCGGCAGACCTCAATGATTTAGGGGGTGAGTTAAGGCAATGACTCACCCCCTAAATCATTTTCAATCCAAACCAAGAAGGCACTCATGTGTTAAAAAAAACGGCCATTCTTTTTGTCGTTTGCCCAATTCTTTGTACCTTTGCACCCGATATTCAAGGGGTGCCTGCATGTTGCGGGCTGAGATGATACCCTCTAACCTGATGCGGGTAATACCGACGTAGGGATGGATAGCCATCATTCGCGCCCCCTTTTTTGTGTAATTAAATGAATAAAAGGGAATGAAAAAAACTCTCTTATGGGTGGCTGCGGCCACCATGATGAACGTTCAGGCACTGAGCGCTGCAACCAGCCGTGTTGAACCGATGCCTAACACCTCGTCCGAGGCTAACCGTGTAGAACCGTTGCCCGACTCGCTGAGGATGGAAAAGCTGCAGGAAGTGGTAGTGAGCGGCGTTCGAACCCAGAAGAACGCCCCCTATGCCACGGCGAACATCAAGCGGGCCGAGCTGGCCGAGTTCTCCACCACGGGTCAGGAGCTGCCCTTCCTCTTCGCCCGCACCCCTGGCGTGCTGTCGTGGAGCGAGAACGGCCTGGGCACGGGAACCACCTACATGCGCATCCGTGGTGCCGGCGACTCGCGCATCAACGTCACGCTCGACGGCGTGCCCCTCAACTCGCCCGAGGACCAGTGCGTGTTTTGGGCCAACATGAACTCCTACGCCTCGCTGCTCGGCTCGGTGCAGCTGCAGCGCGGCGTGGGCACCTCGACCAATGGCGACGGTGCCTTCGGCGGCACGGTGGCCTTGGGAACAAAGGCTCCGATGCAGCGCCTAGGCGGCGAGCTCTCCGTCAGCTACGGCTCCTACAACACCGTCAACCTTGGTGGGGCCTTCTCCACGGGAGCCATGAAGGCCGGCGTGGGCAGCCTGGTGCTCGATGGTGCCTACCACCAGACCACTACCGACGGCTTCATCCACGGCACCGATGGACGCTCGGGCAGCTACTATGGCGGGCTGACCTTCAGCACCGACCGCCTGGCCATCAGCTATAAGAACATCGGCAACTTCGAGAAGACGGGTCAGGCCTGGAATGCCGTCACCGCCGGCAACGGCGACTACTCGCTCATGGACGGCAACTACGACGACGGCTCGTGGGCCTATCAGACGAAGACGGGCATCAAGACCTATGAGGACCTGTACAACGTGGGACTGGGGCGTTTCAACTCGCTCTACGAGCAGCTCGTCACGGGCGATGACGGGCTCTTTGTGAAGGATGCCAACGGCAACTACCAGACCGCGGGCTACCAGATGAGCAACGGCTCGCTGTGGCCCCGCACCACCGACAACTTCTGGCAGAACCACTCGCTGCTGAACGTGGCTGCCGAGCTGGGCGAACACTGGACGGCCAGCGCCACGCTGCACTACACCCACGGCTACGGCTACTATGAGGAGTTCCGTCCGCAGAACAAGCTGAAGAAGTTTGGCCTGAACGTGCCTGACATCAAGAAGAGCGACTTCGTGCGCCGCAAGGGTCTGCGCCAGGACGTGGGCGGACTGGTGGGCCACGTCAATTATAAGGACGACCGCTGGGATGTCATCGCTGGCCTCTCGGCCCAGCACTTCTGGGGCGACCACTTCGGCTTCCTCACCTATGCGAGCAATGCCCAGCTGGCTACGCTCATCGGCGAGGGCTATAAGTACTACGATTCTGATGCCGAGAAGACCGATGCCAGTGCCTACGTGAAGGCTGCCCTTCGTCTGAACAGCCAGTGGCAGGTGTTTGCCGACATGCAGTACCGCTTCGTGAACTACCAGACCGAAGGCATCAACGACAATTTCTACAGCGAAAACGGCCTCTGGGCCAACCAGCGGCTCGACATTGACGAGAATTACAATTTCCTGAACCCCAAACTGGGCATCAGCTGGAGCGAGGGCCCCCACCATGCCTACGCCTCGCTGGCCATGAGCCATCGTGAGCCTGAGCGCAACAACTTTACCGACAACTACAAGTACCCCTTCCCCAAGGCAGAGAGCCTGATGGACTACGAGGCAGGCTACACCTATTCTTCGCGCAAAGTGCGTGCTGGCGTGAACCTCTACTATATGGACTACTCCGACCAGTTCGTGCAGACGGGCGAGCAGAGCGAAATTGGCGAGAAGCTGACCACCAACATCAAGGACTCCTACCGCATGGGCGTGGAGCTGACGGCTGCCTGGGACGTGCTGCCCCTGCTCACCCTGGAGGGCAATGCCGCGCTGAGCCAGAACAAGCTGAAGGACTTCACTGAGATGGCCTCGGTGGACTGGGATGACTCATTCCGCCCCATCCACTACGACGATGCCACGCTGGCCTTCTCGCCATCGGCCATCCTCAATGGCTTCATCGACTTCCACTGGAAGGGGCTGAAGGCCACCTGGCACACGGGATATGTGAGCCGTCAGTACCTGGATAACACAGAGAACAAGGACCGTTCGCTGCCGGCCTACAGCCTCAGCGACCTGCACCTGAGCTATACGCTCAGCCTGCCGAAGCTCTGCATCCGCGAGGCCATCATCGGCCTGAACATGGGCAACGTCTTCGATGCCCACGTGGCCACCAGCGGATGGGTCTACAGCAGCATCCTCGACGGCTACGGTCACCCCAACGAGAACCGCTACTATCAGATTGGCTTCATCCCCATGGCCGGACGCACCTTCATGGGCAGCGTGACGCTACGATTCTGAGTTAGGAATTAGGAGTTGGAATGATGGATTTCTTGTCTGCCCATTGGCTCGACCTGACAACGACCATTCTCGGACTGGCCTATATCCTGCTGGAATATAGGGCCAGCGTGTGGATGTGGCTCGTGGGCTTCGCCATGCAGTCGCTGGGCATTGTGCTCTATTATCAGAAAGGACTCTATGCCGACTGCGGCATGGAGTTCTACTATTTGGCCATGACGGTCTATGGCTGGTGGCGATGGGTGCGCGGCAGCGCAGAGAAGAAGGCGCTGCCCATCCGCCATTTCCCCCGCCGGCTGGTGCTGCCCTGGATGGGCATCATTGCTGCTGTGTGGGCAGTCATCTACTGGCTGCTGGTGCATTTCACCAACAGTAATGTGCCTTTGGCCGACAGCTTCACCACGGCGCTCAGTCTCATCGGCATCTGGGCGCTGGCGCACAAGTATCTGGAGCAGTGGTTCATCTGGATTGCCGTGGATGTCGTCACCTGCGTGCTTTATTACTACAAGGACATCCCCTTCAAGGCCAGCCTCTACGCCCTCTATGTAATCATTGCCATCATGGGCTACCTGAAGTGGAAGCGGATGATGGGCAAGGAATCAACAGCCGCGGTATAAGCCGCGGTTGCTTGAACCCGTTTGAGTGGTGGCTGTTCAGCGAGCGGCCACCACTTCTATTTCTACCAGTGCCTGCTTCGGCAGCGTCTTCACGGCTACGGCAGAGCGGGCAGGGTAGGGGGGCGTGAAGAACTCGGCGTAGACGCTGTTCATATCGGCGAAGTCGCCCATGTCGGCCAGGAAGACGGTGGTCTTCACCACGTTCTTCATGTCCAGGCCAGCCTCCTGCAGGATGGCCTGAACGTTGCTGAGCGACTGGCGCGTCTGTTCCTTGATGCCCCCTTCGGGGAAGGTGCCTGTGGCAGGGTCGATGGGCAGCTGGCCCGATGTGTAGACGAGGTTGCCCACTTTGATGGCTTGGCTGTAGGGGCCGATGGCTCCCGGAGCCTTTGATGTGCTTATTGCTTTCATGTCAATCTATACGGATGGTTGTTAACACTGCAAAGTTAGCAATTATTTGCGAGAACAAAGAATAATCATCAAAAAAGTGGGCAAACAGGCTGTTATTTCGGAAAAACTTGCTAAATTTGCTGCGAAAAAGAATCCTACTAAAGCATCAACAGACAAAATGAAAGCTTCAACACTCCTTATCGGCTGCATGGCTGCCCTTGGCAGTCTGACGGCTCAGGCCCAGCAGCTGGCCTTCCCTGGCGCACAGGGCTGGGGGCGCTTCGCCACAGGCGGACGAACGGGCACGGTATATCACGTGACCAACCTGAACGACACGGGTTCGGGGTCGCTGCGCGATGCCGTCAGTCAGCCTAACCGCATCATCGTCTTCGATGTGAGCGGCGTCATCCGCATCAACTCGCGCATCGTCTTCTCCAAGAACCTCTACGTGGCAGGCCAGACGGCACCCGGCGAGGGCGTCACCGTCTATGGCGACGGCGTCAGCTTCTCAGGGGCCGACAACATCATCGTGCGCTATATGCGCTTCCGCATGGGAGCCGTGGGTACGAAGGACAAGGACTGCGCCGGCATTGCCAACGGGCAGAACATGATTTTCGACCACTGCTCCTTCGCCTGGGGGCAGGACGAGAACTTCTCCATCAACTGGGACAACAAAGGCTCTGCCCCGAAGAACATCACGCTGATGAACTCCATCGTGGGCCAGGGGCTGATGACCCATTCTGCCGGGGGACTGATGCAGGCCGAGAACATCTCCCTCTACCGCATCCTGCTCGTCGACAATTCCACGCGAAACTTCAAGGTGAAGGGCGTGAATCAGTATGCCAACAACCTGGTTTACAACTGGAAGAACGCGGCCTACAACATGGGTGGCGACTCTGAGGGCACCAGCTATGCCAACATCGAGAGCAATCTGTTCATCAACGGTCCTGCCGTGGGTGGCAACTGTCTTACGGGCGGTAATGCGAATTTCCACTTCTACGGTGCCGACAACTGGCAGGACGCCAACCGTGACGGCAAGCTGAACCCCACCGAGTTCACGGGCGATGGTGGCGGCGACCGCCAGCAGCAGCCCTACGACTATCCAGAACTGGAGAAATGGGCCGCCAAGGATCTGGTAGACAAGCTGCTGCCCGACGTGGGGGCCTCGCTGCCTTATCGTGACCTGGCCGACTGCTACATGGTCGACGAGGTGCTCTCCTTCGGCACTCGTGGCAAGCTCATCACCAACGAGAACGAGCTTCCCATCGGCGTGCCCACCAGCTGGAGCTGGTTCAACGGCCAGAAACCGCAGGACTCCGACGGCGACGGCATGCCCGATGCCTGGGAGACCGCCAACGGCACCAATCCCAACGCCAGCGATGCTATGACCATCGCCCAGAATGGCTATGCCAACATCGAGAACTACATCAACAGCATCACTCGCTCCGACCGTCAGTTCTATCTGCGTCCGCCCCTGCTTCCGCAGCTGCAAAGTTCCACCACCAACAGCCTCAGTCTCAGCTGGTACGACTTCACCGACAATGAGGATAGCTTCATTGTGGAGCTGAAGAAGGACGGTGCCTTCGCCGAAGTGGGGCGCACGCAGGGCACTTCGTTCACCATTGCCGACGAGTCGCTGCAGCCCGGCAAGCCCTACGTGGTGCGTCTATGTGCCTATCAGGGCAACGAGAAGTCGGCCTATACGCCTGAGCTGACCGTGAAGACGCGTCCGGAGCAGACCGACATCATCGATGCCGAGGCCTTCGAGGGCACGGGCGATGGCGAGTGGCTCATCAACCCCACGGAGGATGAGACTATCACCCTGACGGAACCGACGGAGAAAACGGCTGTCGTGGTTCGCTCTGATGCCAACGTCACCCTCGATGGAACGGGCTATATCAGCGGACCAGCCTCGATGAACAAGACCGGGAACGGCACGCTGACCATCGCCACCGACCAGCACTATGAAGGAGCCACGGTGCTCCATCGCGGGGTCTATGAGTTCTCCACCCTGAAAAATGGCGGACAGGCCAGCGGACTGGGCATGAGCCAGGAGTTTGCCCAGAACTGGGTGATGGATGGCGGCATCTACAAATACGTAGGAGCCACCACGGCCACCAATCGTTCTGCTACGCTCTATAACGATACGGAACTGAGCATTGCCAACAAGGCCGCTACGGTCACCATGAATGGCTCCATCGAGGGGCAGGGCGACCTCGTCATCGGAGGCGAAGGCACGGTGGCGGTGAACACCGACAAGTTCTTCAGCTTCGACGGCGACCTGGTGATGACGGGTGGCGAGGTGAAGCTGGCCTCGAAGACCGTCTCCGACGCGGGCATCTGCAAGGTTTCGCGCCTTGTCATGGCTGGCGGGAAGTTCTCTACCGTGGGCAAGAACGAGTCGAGCGTCACCTACAACTTCCCCATCGTGGTGCAGGAAGGCACGACATCTACCGTCGACTTCGACCTGTGGAACACCAACAAGTGCCGCGTCAGCGGTACGGGAACGCTCATCTGGAACGTTCATTATCTGCGTGAGTATATCGAGGGCAACTGGGATGGCTTTACGGGGCAGCTCATCGTCAACGGAACGGGTAAGGCCGGACAGAGCCAGTTTGCCGTGCGCAACGGCACCGGTGTGAAGAATGCCCGCATCAGCCTCAAGGGAACGGCCCAGGTGAACGGTGGCAAGAACGCCTCCACCTACTATCTGGGTGGCCTTTCGGGCGATGCTGGCACGAAGCTCTCGGGCTTCAACGTGAAGGCCAAGGGCGAGGGCACGTGGATTGTCGGTACGGCCAACACCGATGAGGAGTTCCGTGGCGTCATCGACAACAACGACCAGGCCGGCACTCATCCCGGCACGACGTCCATTGAGAAGCAAGGCTCGGGCGACTGGCGCCTGACGGGTAACAACGTCTATAGCGGCACCACCGTGGTGACCAAGGGCCGTCTCATCGTGAACGGCACGAACTCGGGCAAGGGTGCCGTGAGTGTGAAGAACGGTGCCACGCTGGCTGGCGAGGGCACCGTGGCCGGAAAGGTGACGGTTTCCAAGGGCGGAACGGTGCATGCCGGCGACAGCACGGTGAATGTGAAGACGCTGACATTGAGCGGTGGCCTGCAGGTGCAGCAGGGTGGAGTGGTGGAGTTCCCGCTGACCACCAGCGGCAACTTCGCTCGCAGCAACAAACTGAAGGTGACGGGGGCACTGGCCATCAACGGTGGCGTGCTGAGCCTCGACATCAGCAACGCACCGCAGATTGCCAACGACAAGTCGTTCGCCCTGTTCGACCTGAGTGGTGCCACCGTCAGCGGCACGGGTTTCAGCAGCATCGAGCCCGCCAGACCGTCGGAGACGCAGGTCTGGGACATCAGCGAGCTGCTCACCACGGGCCGCATCTATGTGAGGGCCGATGAGAACAGCGCCGTTGGCACTATGACCATGCCAGCCGACGACCCGGCTCAGGCCTATAGCCTCGGCGGCGTGAGCGGTGCCCGGCGTGGCATCGTGGTGAAGCAAGGAAAGAAGTTCCTGACAAAGTGAGACAACAAAAGAGGGCTGCCAATCGGCAGCCCTCAACCAACACAAAAACTAAACTAGACTTAACTAAAGCAACTCGGACTTTCACAAGCCCTCATTTGCGATTGCAAAGATAGGCAAAGTTTTCGACATATCCAAGTTTTTTAGTAAGAAAAATGCCTGAAAGGTAAAAATATTTTAATTTTTTGACATTTTGGACAGTAAGTAGTGGTCAAATAGAGTAATCGCGGCCATGGCCTCCACCACGGGCACTGCTCGAGGAAGCACGCAGGGGTCGTGGCGTCCACGTGCCGTGAACGTGGTGGCGTTGCCTTCCAGATCCACTGTTTCCTGCTCCGTCAGCAGCGTTGCCACGGGCTTGAAGGCCACGCGGAAGAAGATGTCCTGGCCATTGCTGATGCCGCCCTGTATGCCTCCGCTGTGGTTGGTGGCAGTGGTGATGGCAATGTTCATTTTTTCTACAGATGTCTCGTCGTCGGTGCTCTCTGCAGGTCGGAACACGTCGTTCTGTTCCGAACCACGCTGGGCAACGCCGGCAAAGCCTTCGCCATATTCAAATCCTTTCACGGCGTTGATGCTCAGCATGGCGTGGGCCAGTGCGGCGTGCAGCTTGTCGAACTCTGGTTCGCCCAGACCCACCGGACAGCCCTTGATGACGCAGGTGATGATGCCCCCGATGGTGTCGCCATCGGCTTTCACGGCCTGTATGAGCCGTTCCATCTCTGCCGCCTTCTCGGGGTCGGGGCATCGCACGGCGTTGGTCTCCGTCAGTGCGAGGTCATAGCGGTGGTAGTCGCGTTCCAGGGCGATGGGCCCCACCTGCGAGGTGTAGGCCTGCACACTGATGCCTGCCTGTCGCAGTCCCAGTTTGGCCAGCGCGCCAGCCACCACGCGGCTCAGCGTGATGCGGGCAGACGAGCGTCCTCCGCCACGGTGGTCGCGTGTACCATATTTATGATAATAGGTAAAGTCGGCATGCGAGGGCCTGAACAGCGTGCGCAGGTTCTCGTAGTCCTGCGAGTGCTGGTTCTCGTTGCGCACGATGAAGCCGATGGGGCAGCCCGTGGAGCGTCCTTCAAACACGCCGCTGAGCAGCTCCACCTGGTCGGGCTCCTGGCGCGAGGTGGTGATGGTGCTCTGTCCGGGCCTGCGGCGGTTCAGCTCGCTCTGGATGAAGTCGAGGTCGATGTCGATGCCAGCGGGCATGCCATCGACGACGCCACCCACGGCGGGGCCATGACTCTCGCCGAAGGTGGTCAGCGTGAACAGGTTTCCAAATGTGTTGCGCATCGGTTCCTGGCGTTTGCTCTATTTGCCACAGCCACCACCGCAGCCACTGCAGCTGCTGCCGCAGTCTTCGCAGTCGCCGCCGCACTCATGGCTCATCTGGTTCAGCAGGTTCTCAATCTCCTTGTTCGTGGCCTCTCGGTTCTCCAGCACAATGCCGGTGAACTGCAGCGTCTGCCCTGCCAGGGGGTGGTTGGTGTCGAGCTTCACCTCGTCGCCCTCTATGCTCACCACGCGGGCCAGCACCTGCTGGTCGTCCTCGTTCTTCAGCGGAATGATGGCACCGGGCACGATGCGCTCATGGTCGAACTTACCGTCGATGAGGAACAGGTCGCGTCCCAGTTTGATGATGCCCTCGCGGTAGTATTCGCCAAAGGCGTCGGCAGGCTCCAGCGTGAAGTCGAACTTCTCGCCGGGCTGCAGGGGCACTATGCGCTGTTCAAAGGCATCGAGGGTGAAGCCGAAGCCTGTGATGAACTTGAAGGGGCGGCCCTGGATGGTCTCTTCCACCAGGTGCTTGTTGCCGTTGGCACCAATAGAATAGAGCTGATAGCTCACTGATAGATACTTGCTGGGTTGATTGTCCATATCAATATACTATAATATATTAATGTATTCATGTCTTCGCCTGCAAAGGTACGAATAAGCGAGCGAAAAACAAAAGAAAAACCCATTTTTCTTTTGTTCTTCCGAGCGGAAGTACTTTCGAATGTGGTTCAAAGGTACGAATAAGCGGGCGAAAAACGAAGGAAAAACCCGAAAAAAATCAAAAAAATCGATATAGGCCCGATTCTTTGATGTCAGTCAACAAAAGGGCTGTTTGCGTGCACAATTTCCCCGAAAGCCATTGCCGGATGAAAAAATCGCCGTACCTTTGCACCGTCAAAAGGAACAAAAGCCTGGCGACTAAGGATAACAACAATTATTAAAGTAGGGGCCTGAACAACACAAACAGGATAACCAAAAAGCGAAGGCCCCGAGTAAAGAAAGAAAGGAAAAAAAGAAATGAAAAAGATTGTTTTGATGCTCGTAGCCATGATGACTATGACCATGGCCAACGCTGAGAACGAGAACAACAACACTGTGCAGACCGTCAATGCCTACGACATGACGGTGAACATGCGCAAGCTGGCCGTAACGCTCGGTCTGAACATGGACCAGATGGAGGCCGTGCAGGACATTCACCATCAGTTCTGCAACGAGATGATGCTGGCTTCGCAGGCTGAGGGCGACGAGCGCGCTGCGCTGGTGGAGCAGGCCGTGAAGAAGGACGTGCGCTACATGCACTACGTGCTCGACGAGAAGCAGTACAAGAAGTACCTCATGCTGCTCAACACCACGCTCCTGAACCGTGGACTGCGTTAATAATGGAATAGTGTTTAATCATTAAATGTGAGAGGTCAGAGCCGTGAAGGTCCTGGCCTCTTCTGGTTTCATGGGGGGAAACTCGGCTCGAAAACAATCACGGCCATTCGTGTGAAAAAAAGGAGAAGACAACAGGAACAACTTGGACAACTTTTCTTTATGCTTATCCGCAAAAAACTGCAAAAGTTGTTTCTGAATTTTTGTTAATTCTGTTCCGAAAATGAACATTCGACCCCCTCTAAATTTTGAAAATTCTGCGCGAGAAAGTTTTTGGCTGAAAATAAGCGAATTTTGAGAGGGTTTGCTAAGTGATTGGATTTTAGGTGTTTATGCTTATTTTTGCGAAAAAAGGCAGCAGAAGGCTGAAAAAAGTCAACGCCAAATTTTCAAAAGGCGTTGACTTTTGAAAATTTGGCGTGCTTACAGAAGGGGGAGTCGAGGCAAAAAAATGCCCCAAAAATGCCCCAAAATTGCGCAGAATGGGGTTTGATGTGCAAAAATTAACCTTTTTTAATCGTCGCCAGCGTGGCGAAATCGCTTCCTGAGGGCAAAAAAGGGGCGTTTTTCGAGCCAGAATGACTCCTCAGGACGAACTTTTTTTTGTGGTGATTTTGAACATTATTATGGCACGAAACAAATGTTAAAAAATGGAAAGAAGGGGCGGCCAGCCGTGCCGTTTTTCTGAAAAAATAAATGATTTATGAAGAATTGGTGGTGAATGAGTGGCGATTGATGCTAAAGAAAGGACGAATGAAGAATTAAACATTCCCCAGATACACGTACTTGAGGCCTTCTTCGAGGGCTATTTGCTTCGCCTCCTGTAGGGTGCGGATAGGGGTGGGGGGCACGTCCAGCATCTTGTAGCGGGGGAAGAAGCGGCTGAAGTGCAGGGGATTGTCGGCAAGGCCCCTGCTCGCTATCCATTGGCACATCTGGCGAATCATCAGCATGTCATCGTTGACGCCGGGGATGATGAGATTCGTCAGCTCTATCCACACACCGGCATCGTGCATGGCCATGATGGTGTCGAGGACGGGCTGGAGATGGCCGCCGCAGACCTGGTGGTAGATGTCGTCGGAGAACGCTTTCAGGTCGATGTTGGCAGCATCGAGAAAGGGCAGGAGGTCGCGCAGCGGCTGCTGGCAGACGTAGCCCGCCGTGACGAGGATGTTCCACAGCCCCGCCTCGCAAGCCAGCCGTGCCGTGTCGGTGATGTATTCAAGGTAAGTAAGCGGCTCCGTGTAGGTGTAGGCAATGCCCGGACAGCGATGCTCCAGGGCGAGGCTCACCACCTGCTCTGGCGTGAGGTCGTAGTGGCCTGCTTCTGCTGGCGACACCTGAGAAATCTCATGGTTCTGACAGTTCAGACAGCGGAAGTTGCACCCCGTGCAAGCCAGGGAGAGGCAGGTCGTCCCAGGGTGGAAGTGGTAAAGTGGTTTCTTCTCGATGGGGTCGATGGCCAGCGAGCAAGGCCTGCCGTAGACCTCGCTGACGAGGACCCCGTCGTGATTGCGCCGGCTGTGGCAGATGCCCGTCCTCCCATTGGCAATGTGGCAATGGTGGGGGCAGAGCTGGCATTCCACCTGGCTGTCGCTCAGTGTGTGATAGTATTTGCAAGTGGTCATTGCTTCCTTTCAAAACACGATGGCCTCGTAGACATAGAGCTCAGCATCGCGCCACCCGTCCCATCCTATGCCGGCCTTGTCCTGTGCACAATGGCCTACGAACTCCTCCTTCGTCCAGTTCACCTCGTCGGCCACCTGTGGCAGGAACGTTCCGCTGCGGTGGCCCTTGCGGATATAAATGCCGTGGCGGTGCAGCTCGAACTCGTCTATGCTCTTGATTCGGCGCATGGGTGTGAGAACGGAGATTTCGATGTCAATATCCTTCAGCTCTTCCTGTGCGACGGGCCTGAACCGCGGGTCCTCGAAGGCAGCGGCACGCGCCATCTCGGCCACCAGCTCGTGCAGGGGCACGTCCTCGCCGAAGTGGCCGATGCACCCGCGCAGCCGCCCTCGCCGGTGAAGGGAGACAAACGCTCCGCACTTCTGCTTCAGCGAAGGATGAAGGGCGATGAGCGATGAATCCATGTCCGCCATCCGCTTGCCGCATAGCGAATCCTCGATGCTCGTCAGGGCTATCTCCTTCAACAGCTGTTTCTCTTCGGCCGTCAGGGAAAAATCGCTGGTCTCTCCTCCTTCCCGCAGAATGGCAAACGCATGATAGCCCACCACCTGCTTCTTGTCGTGGCCATCGATGTCGCCCGAGTTCTGGTATAGCAGATGCTTCACCTGGTATGTGCTGTCGAGCATCAGCATCAGCGTGGCTATCGACAGTTCGCCGCAGGCACTTGTGGTCAGGTTCCTGATGTGACTATGGGCGTTCTCCTCCAGCTGGGCGATGAACTGCCTCACGTCTCCGCTCTCCACGGCCTTGCCGGTCAGGCTGTCCACCCTGCAGGCATCGTCGTAGGCCGGATAATGCGAGAAGTCGCTGCTGATGATGAACAGGTTGTCCTCGGTGAAATAGGGCTTCAGCACGGCTGCTATCCTTTGCAGCTTCCTGAAGTCGTTTGTGGAGATGATGATGGGCACGATGGGCGGCACCTCCTTTGGGCTTCCTGCAGCGTGGACGGCGAAGAATCGCTGCAGGAATGGCAGCTGCACCTCCAGGCAGTGCTCCCTGTCGTGCGCTCTGGGCTCGTATCTGAACACGCTGTCGGCCTCCGTCAGGCGGAGCGCCGTCTCGTGGTCCACGTTTACCAGCCCCAGCGGCGTGGCATAGCGCTCGGCCTCGGTGTTCACCGAAGCCCCGTCGAACCACTCACGATGGCTCGGACCCAGCAGGAACAGGCGCTTGTAGGTCTTGTCTGCCGGCATCGACATGTAGGCTGTCGCCGCCACGTTGCCTGAGAAATAATAGCTGGCATGGGGCACTATCAGCGCCGCCACGTTGCCGTATGTCGCCTTGCCGCGATGCCGGGCCAGCAGGCTGTCAATCTCCTCACTCAGTTCCTTCGCATCAGCCGTATAGAATCGGTTCGCCTGAGTGGCAGGCCTCACTACGGGCTCCTTTGCCATCTGTCCTTTGCATGCATTCATCATCATCATTGTCGCTATGATTGCTGTCAGTATTTTCTTCATCATTCATTCCGGTCAGGCTGGTTGCCAGTATCTCCGTTTTCAGTGGCCAAAGGTACACATTTTCCCGCAATTTCCCGTCATTTTGCATGCAGAATTTAGCATTGTTTAGGAAGATAGTTCAAAAAAAAGTAGTACCTTTGCACCGTGCTTCTTGCGAGCCTGTGTGGGAAGCCTGCAAGAGAGGGCATGAGGAAAGGCTCTTTTCATCTATTTTGAACTATGAATTTGCGAGAGAAATATCAGCGTTTCAGAGCGTGGCAGCTCAACCCGTTTGACTACACGAACCATAGCGTGCACACCGAGCGGTGCGTCAACTGCGGCACCGAGTTCAGCGATAATTTCTGCCCCCGTTGCGGCCAGAAGGCGGGTGTGGGCCCCATAGGGTGGACCACGGTGAGGCAGGGCGTGATGCTCGTCTGGGGCATGGACTCACGGTCGCTGGGCTATTCGCTGCTGCAGCTGCTGCTGCGCCCGGGCTATCTCATCAGCGACTATATCAGTGGCAAGCGTCAGGTGTCGTTTCCGCCGGTGAAGATGCTGCTCATCGTGGCCATCGGCGAGGTGCTGGTGGGCATGCTGCTGGGCAGCCCGACCTCCAGCGAAAGCGTGAGCGAGAAGGAGAGGGGCACTTTCTACCAGTCGTTCACCAGCTGGGCCGATTCCAATCCCGGATGGTCCATGCTGCTGTCCAGCAGCCTGCTTCTGCTGCCCACGTGGCTCCTTTTCCGAAACTCGCCCCAGCACCGCCATCACTCGCTGCCCGAGGGGTTCTTCATCCAGGTGTTCCTCAGCTCGCTGTGGGTGCTGCTCGACATTCTGGCCGATGTCGTCAGGTGGAACTGGATTTTGCTGTTGCTGCCCATCTACTACGTGGTGGCCTATAGGCAGCTGTTCGCCTACAGCTGGTTGGGCACCTCGTGGCGTGTGCTCACCTGCCTGATAATTGGGCTGCTCTCGTTCGTATTGTTCTATTTCATTACCACCACTTCCGACTTCACCTCCGAAGTGTTCCTGGCAACCTTCAGCGTGAGTCTGATAGCAATAGGATGCATCGCTCTGACGGGTTTCCTGATTGACAGGAGGAACAGAAAGAAAAACGAGGGAAGCCGATGAGACGATTGCTGGAAGTTTGTTGCGGCAGCCTGTCCAGCGTGGAAGCTGCCTTGAAGGGTGGGGCCGAGCGCATTGAGCTCTGTGCGGCCCTGCCGCTCGATGGGCTGACGCCGTCAGTGGGGCTGCTGCAGTTTGTGCGGCAGCGCTATCCGGGGCTGAAGATTCATGTACTCATACGGCCCCGTGAGGGCGACTTCGTCTACACCCCTGCAGAGCTGCGCACGATGGCGATGGACATTGAGGCGGTGCTGCCCTGGGCCGACGGCATCGTGAGTGGGGCACTGACGGCAGAGGGCGACGTCGACCTGATGGCCACGGAAGCGCTGGTGAGGCAGGCGAAGGGCAAGCCGTTCACCTTCCACCGGGCCTTCGACCGCTGCCGCGAACCGATAGTGGCGCTCGAACAGCTCGCGGCGCTGGGCTGCAGCCGCATCCTTACGTCGGGGCAGGCTACCACGGCAGAGCAGGGCATCGCGCTGCTGCGACGGCTGAATGATCTGGCCGATGGTCGCATCATCATCATGCCCGGCGGCGGGGTGAACGCAGAAAATGCCCGTCTGATTCTCGACCAGACGGGCTGTAGGGAGATTCACGGCTCGGCACGTGGCACCCAGGGCGATACATCGGCTGAGACCGTGGCCCAGATTCGGGCTATAATTGGCTGATGACCTTCAGCAGCTGCTCGCCCATGCCGATGGTGTAGCCCTGCTGGCAGAACACCACGCGGTTGAACGTGTCGCAGATGAGGAACACGGGCAGCGAAGTGCTGCTGAGGCGCAGTTCCTGGCACACCTCGCGGGCAATCTTTCCGTTGATATCGGTGCCCCACACCACGGTGGCGGGCAACTGGCTGAACTCGCCGAAGTTGAAGCGGCGGGCATCGTCGGCATCCGGCAGCAGCACCACCAGCTTGCGCCCCCATCGCTCGAAGTCGTCGCTATAGGCTGCAATGTCGCGCAGCGCATGGTTCGTGGGCTCCTGGTTGGGAGCCACCAGCGCCAGCACGTAGTAGCCTCGGCCCGTGGTCGAGAGCAGCGTCTTCTCGGTCTGCTCCTTCAAATCAAAGTAGTGGTTCTCAGCGTTCTGCGAACCTATCACCTGCACATCTTCCTTCGTCTCACGCAGTGTGAAGCTGATGGTCGTGTCGGCCCTCAGGGTGAAGCGCTGCATGCTGGCCAGCACCTTGCCGCTGGCCATGCGCGTGCCGGTGGTCAGCACGTAGTTGCCAGGCTCCAGGTCGGCACCGTTGGCAAAGTGCGAGCGCCAGGTGGCCTCCTCGGGGAAGGTGAGCAGCTGTGGCCAGCCGTCGTCGCCCAGTCGGCTCAGCGTGAAGTGGATGTAATATTTCGGGTTGTCGAAGCGTGCTGCCGGCAGATAGTGAAGACGGAGGCTGACGGTAGGCTTGGCCGTGCCGTTGGCGGCTTCCTGCCTGTTGAAGCAGGCGTCGTGCCACTGGCCGTCTCTGTCGTAGTACTGTGTGCGCCCGTCCACTTCGTTGATGCGTGCGGGGAAGCCCAGACTGCGTGCCGCGGCCACGAAGAAGATGCTGCGCCCCAGTTCGTCGGTGGTGCGATGCCGATAGACGCTCATGGGCTGCATGCGCAGCTGCTGCGGGTTGTGGTCGCTGTCGAGCGTCAGGCTGTCTTTGCACCAGCGCACCAGCTCCTGGGGCGTGCCGATGGCGCCCAGCTGCTGGCGGAGGTAGGCCTTGTAGGGCGTCAGCCACTCGTTCTCCACACGAGGGCAGAGCACGTAGCGGTCGTAGACGTCGCTGCGCTGGGCATCGGACAGCCAGTCGGCAACGGCTTCAGAGGCATAGCTGTCGCGCAGCGCGTCGGGCTCCACGTCGCGCAGGTCTTTTGCCGAGAGCACGCTGAGCAGCCGCTGTGCACGCTGCTGGTCGTGGGCTTCATCGAGGAACTGCTGTATGACCTCGTGATGGCCTCGCCACGCCTCTACGGGCATCGTTGCCTCACGGGCCTGGCGGATGCTGTCCTCACGGGCCAGTCGGCGGTTGTTCTCCTGGCGCTGCTCATCGCTCACGAGGGGCAATGAGGCCGAGACGGGTGGGGGAGTGATGTCGAGCGTGAGGAGTGGGGATTTGGGAGACAGGGGCTGTGAGCTGAGCGTAAGGGAGACGTTTTCATCCTTGCCGAAGGTGACCTGCCGGAAGGCCGTCAGCCCGTCTTTGCATGCCCAGAGGAGCATGTCGCCGCGTCCGGCGGTGAGCGATGCGTGGCCATCGGCATCGGTGACTTTCGTGGCCACGGTGTAGAACTCAGCGTAGTTGTAGAGCTTGAAGTCCACCCGCACACCGGCCAGGGCATGCCCCAGGCTGTCGGTGACGGTCACCGTCAGCTGCGAGGTCGGTGCATAGTGGTCGGTGACGTTGATTTCGGTGTAGCAGGGCGTGCGGCTCATCACCTCCTCGGGGCCGTCGTAGTCGCCGAACACCTTGGTGTGCATCAGCATGCCACGCGATGCACTCTCGTTGAACCATCCCAGGTCGAGCACCGGCTCAGGCTCGCAGGCACCCAGGAAGTGCCATTGTCCGTCGGCCCAGGCCTCCACCCAGGCGTGGTTGTCGTCGGTATGTGCCCATCGCGGCGTGTACACCTGACGGGCCGGTATGCCCACGGAGCGCAGGGCAGCTACCAGCAGTGTCGACTCCTCGCCGCAGCGCCCGTAGGCTGTGCTGACGGTGGCCAGCGGACTGCTGGTGCGGGCGTCGCTGGGGCGATAGGTGGCGTGCTCGTGGCACCAGTGGTTCACCTCCAGGATGGCCTCTTCCATCGACAGGCTTTCCACACGGGGCTTCAGCTCGCGGTAGAACACCGTGCGACTGCTGTCCAGGTGTTCGTTGTTCACTCGGACGGGCAGCACAAAGTGGCGGAACTCCCGTTCGGGAACACTGCTGCCCCAGGGCATCTCGCGGCGTGCCGTGAGGGCCGCCTCCACGTTCTGCTCGTAGAACTCGCGGGAATAGTCGGTACTGTCGGGCAGTGGCATAAACCGATAAAGGAAGTCGAGGCAGGCTTCCCGCTCGTCTTCCCCACGATGACAAGCACCGGCGAGCATCGTCGCCAGTGCAAGGAGCGCTGCGTATGTAAAGTGCCTCATTTGGCCTCGCCGTCGCCGTAGATGTAGCTGAAGGTGCCACTCTGGTAGTCGAAGATTTCCTCCGGGCGGAAGAAGCGGCGGAGCTCAATCTCGGCATTCGACGTAGAGTCGCTGGCGTGGACGATGTTCTGCTGGTTGCTCATCGAGTAGTCGCCGCGGATGGTGCCGGGGGCAGCCTCGCGGCCGTTGGTGGAGCCCGTCATCGTGCGCACCACCTGCACGGCATCGACGCCGCTCAGGGCCAGCGCCACCACGGGCGAGGCCTGCATCGAGGCGGCGAGGGCGGGGAAGAACGGACGGTCCACCAGGTGGGCATAGTGCTCGCGCAGGATGTCGTCGCTGAGCTGCATCATCTTCATGCCGGCCACGCGGAGGCCACGGCGCTCAAAACGGTTCACGATTTCGCCAATCAGCTGGCGCTGCACGCAGCTGGGCTTCAGGAGTACGAGTGTTGTTTCCATCATAAGAAAATAAACTAAGTTTTTAGTCGATGCTGCAAAGATACGCTTTTTTTCTGAATTAGCCTGCAATGGCGGCCTGTTTTTTTCGCTCCTTGCCCCATCTTCTGTTTTTTTATTGTCAGCTTGGCGTTCATTCCTTTCAGAAAAGTCAGTAGATTTCTTCCCTCTTTTTTTTGAACAAAATTGACAAAATGGCCATTTTTGGCCTCCATATTTCGAAAATTCTTCACGAAAAAACTTTTTGGACGAAAAAACGCCTGTTTTTTGAGAGTTTGCTAAATATTTGATTGCCAGTTGGTTGGTTTGATTTTTGCAAAAAATGGGCTTCGTTCGGAAAAAAAAGTCAACGACTTTTGAAAATTTGGCGTTGACTTTTGAAAATTTGGCGTGCTTACAGAAACGCGAAAAGTAGCAAAATTTGAGCGAAAAACGTGCACAAAAGTGGGGTCAGTGTGCAAATTTTCGCCTTCTGCGCCCCGATTTTTCATCGGGCGACGCCTCCCTAAGGCTCGAAAACGCCCATTTTTCACTCTAAAATGCTTCGTCTCCGTGAACAAAATTTTCAGTGAAAGATTTTGACATTTTTGGAATAAAAACGCCCCCTGTTCGAGCGGACTGACTGGGGGCTTGAGTGGCTGGGGGGACTGTATCTTTTTTATAATTATTGTGGGGCAATAGCTATGTTATTGCCCAAAATATTTTTTCAGGTGGGGAAAAAGTGTTACCTTTGCACCAAAACTTATTAACTCGACACAATGACAAACATCAGGATTCTACTTGCGTGCCTCCTTGCGGCACTTGCGACAGCCCCTTCGGCGCAGGCCCAGAGCGAACTCTATCCCCGCCACTTCGACCTGGAGGAGGTGACGCTGCTCGACGGTCCGATGAAGACCGCCATGTTCAAGAACATCGACATGCTGCTGCAGTATGACACCGACCGGCTGCTGACGCCCTTCGTGCGCCAGTCGGGTCTGAGCGACAAGCCCTCGTCGCCCTACTACCAGTGGACGACGCGGCACCCCAACTTCAGGAACTGGGGAGGCGATGCCGGCTTCGACCTCAGCGGCCACGTGGGCGGTCACTACCTCTCGGCGCTGGCGCTGGCCTATGCCGCCTGCCACGACGAGGCCCTGCGCAGCCGCCTGAAGGAGCGCCTGGACTATATGCTCCGGGTGATGAAGGACTGCCAGGACGCCTACGACCAGGACACCAGCGGCCTCTATGGCTTCATCGGGGGCCAGCCCATCAACCAGTCGTGGCGCGACCTCTACCAGGGCAACACCGCCACCATCCGCAACAACTGGGGATGGGTGCCCTTCTACGTGCAGCACAAGATTCTGGCAGGTCTGCGCGATGCCTTCCTCTATGGCAACAGCGAGGTGGCCAAGGAGCTGTTCCGCAAGCTGGCCGACTGGAGCGTGAACGTGGTGGCCAGGGTGAGCGACAGCGACATGCAGGACTGGCTGAACTGCGAGCACGGTGGCATGAACGAGTCGATGCTCGATGCCTACCAGCTCTTCGGCGACAGGAAATACCTCAGTGCTGCCAAGAAGTACACCCACCAGTCGATGCTCAACGGCATGCAGACGCTGAACACCACCTTCCTCGACGGCAAGCATGCCAACACGCAGGTGCCTAAGTACATCGGCATGGAGCGCATCTACGAGCAGGACGGCACCGCCACCACCTACCGCAGGGCTGCCGAGAACTTCTGGAAGGACGTGGCCGAGCACCGCACCGTCTGCATCGGTGGCAACTCCGTTGGTGAGCATTTCCTCAGCGTGGCCAACTCGAACCGCTACATCGACCACCTCGACGGCCCCGAGAGCTGCAACTCGAACAACATGCTGAAGTTCTCGGAGATGCTCTTCGACCGCACCACCGCGACTGACCTGCAGTCGGCCGCCAAGTATGTAGACTTCTACGAGAACACCTTGTGGAACCATATCCTCTCCACCCAGGACCCCACGACCGGCGGATACGTCTACTTCACCACGCTGCGCCCCCAGGGCTACCGCATCTACTCGCAGGTGAACCAGGGCATGTGGTGCTGCGTAGGCACGGGCATGGAGAACCACTCGAAGTATGGCCACTTCATCTACACCCACGACGGCAGCTCGACGCTCTACGTCAACCTCTTCATCCCCTCGGAACTGCAGAATGAGCACTTCGCCATCACTCAGCAGACGGCCTTCCCCGACAGCCAGACCAGCGAGCTCACCGTGCAGCGTGCCGGCACCTACACCATCGCCGTGCGCCATCCCGCCTGGGCCGCCCGTGGCTATCAGGTGAGCGTCAACGGCGTGGCCGTCAATGCCGCCGTGGAGCAGGGCAGGGCCAGCTACGTCAGCATCAACCGCACATGGGCCAAGGGCGACATCATCACCGTCAGCCTGCCTATGGAGCTGCGCTACGAGGAGTGCCCCAACTATACCGACTACATCGCCTTCAAGTATGGCCCCATCCTGCTCGGTGCCCCTACCACCACCGCCAATGCCGACGATGAGTCGGGCCTCGCCTTCGAGCAGCTGAAGAACGAATATGGTGGCGAGGGCCGCATGGACCACGCACCGGGCAGCCGTGCCACGTCGAAGAACCTCACCTCGGCACCCCTGCTCATCGGGCAGCGGGCCGACGTGCTCAGCCGCATACAGCGCCTGCGCAGCACCGAGCTGAGCTTCGTCATCGATGCCAGCCGCCCCGACGCACCCTCCTATAGGTGGAACACGCTCCGGCTCGTGCCTTTCTACAAGATTCATCACCAGCGCTACATGTGCTACTGGTATCAGCAGACTGCCGAGAACTATGCCAGCAGCTCGATGGCCCAGAGCGAGGCCGAGCAGGAGGCCCTGCAGCAGCGCACACTCGACTTCGTGGCTCCCGGTGAGCAGCAGAGCGAGGCCGGCCACGAGGGTAAGCATAGCAGCGACTCGAGCACCGGCGAATATAACACCGAGCGCTACCGCGATGCCCGTGCCAACGGCTATATCCAGTACACCTTATATAATAATAGTGGCATCGAGGAGGGCCTGAGCCTCATGCTGCGCTTCAATCTGGCCGACCGCGGGCGCCGTGCCACCCTCACCGTCAATGGGCAGCAGCTGGCCGACATCACCATCCCCGCATCGGTGAAGGGCAGCGACGCCAACGGCTTCTACAATGCCGAATACCCCATTCCCGCCGACATGGCCCGTGGCAAGAAGCAGTTCGTCGTGCGCCTCACCGCCTCGCCGAACACCCTCTGCCCCGGACTCTACTACCTGCGCCTGATGAAGGGCTACGACAACCACGCCTACCACTTCCGCGCCACCGACTGGACCACTGGCGATGCCGCTCGCGTGCAGGCCAGCAACATCAGCTACGACATGGAGCAGAACCGCATCCACGTGCGTGCCACCGGGCAGAACAACCTCTGCCTGATGCTGCGCCACAACGACTGCGACTACACCATCGACCCACAGCAGAAGTACCTCGTGGTGCGAGGCACCAACCTGCGGCAGCAGCAGGGCGACAGCTATCTCTGGTGGCTCAACGGCTCGAACCACGGCACCAGCGTGGCCCCCACGCAGACGAAGACCATCAGCATCAGCGGTGAGCAGCAGCAACTCGTGGCATGGGACATGACTGCCAGCGGCCTCTACGAGAACTTCCAGGGCGAGCGCCCCAACGTCTGTCTGGGCCAGACCATCTTCGGCCTGACCTCGACGACGGGCACCTCCAGCATCTGCGACATCAACTTCGTTGCCAGCGTTGACGACTACGTCAGCCAGGCCACGGCGGTCAGCTCTGCTATCATCGTTCCCTCGTCTTCCGCTCGTCGCTACCACCTCAGTGGACGTCCTGCTGCACCCTCGCAGCGGGGCATTGTCGTCACCAATGGGAAGAAAACGCTCTTTTAGGTGCTCGGCCCTGTCCTTAACTGCTTTCAGCTAACTACAAACTATCAACTTCAAAACATCAAAAAAATGAAAAAAATACTCTCCCTCCTCCTGCTGCTCCTTCTCTCCGCACCCGCACTGCCCCAGCAGTTCATCGCCCACCCCTGGCAGGGCAAACGCGTGGCCTATCTGGGCGACAGCATCACCGACCCCCGCAACAATGGCTCGAAGAAGAAGTTCTGGAGCTTCCTGCAGGACTGGCTCCAGATAACCCCCTACGTCTATGGCGTCAGTGGCCGCCAGTGGAACGATATTCCGCGACAGACCGACAAACTGAAACAGGAACACGGTCAGGACTTCGATGCCATCATCATTTTCATGGGCACCAACGACTACAACAACGGTGTGCCCATCGGCACGTGGTGGGATGAGCGTGTCAGCCAGGTGGAGTATGGCCACGGTCAGCCCAAGACGATGGTCACCCGCAGGCAGCGCACGCCGTCGATGGACCCTACCACCTTCAAGGGCCGCATCAACATCGCCCTCGACTCGCTCAAGCGCACCTTCCCCACCAAGCAGATTGTCCTGCTCACGCCCATCCATCGCTCCGATTTCCATGCCAACGAGAAGAACTGGCAGTGCGACGAGACCTACACCAACCAGTGCGGGCTCTACCTCGATGCCTATGTCGATGCCGTGAAGGAGGCCGCCGGCGTGTGGGCCGTACCCGTCATCGACTGGAGTGCTGCCTGCGGGCTCTTCCCCATGCTGAAGGAGTACGGCCAGTATTTCCACAACGCTGAGACCGACCTGCTGCACCCCAACGATGCTGGTCATGAGCGCATGGCTGCCACGCTGATGTATCAGCTGCTGGCCCTCCCCTGCACATTTGGAAAGTAACACTCAACAATTCAAGTCGGATTTTTGCGGATGAGAACTTGTGAATCTGAAAAAGTCCTAATTTTCCTCCCTATTGTGCTGCTATTTGGCTGAAAAAGCGTATCTTTGCAAGTTAGAACCAGAAAACAAGGAAGAGGATATGCAAGCAATCATTCTGGCGGCCGGCATGGGCCGCAGGCTTGGAGAGCTGACACGCGAGCAGACGAAGTGCATGGTGCGCGTGAATGGCGAGTGCCTGATTGACCGCCTGCTGGGCCAGCTGGCCAGACTGGGCGAGCGGCTGCAGCGCGTGGTCATCGTGGTGGGCTACAAGGGTGAGCGGCTGAAAGCCCACATCGGTCACCGCTATGACGACCGCCTGCGGATAGAGTATGTGGAGAACCCCGTCTATGACCGCACGAACAACATCTACTCGCTGGCACTGGCAAAGGAGCAGCTACAGGAAGACGATACGCTCCTCATCGAGAGCGACCTCATCGTCAGCGACCGCCTGCTGCCGATGATTGCCGACGACGAGCGCCCCAACCTGGCGCTCGTGGCACGCTATGAGAGCTGGATGGACGGCACGATGGTGGCCATCGACGGCGAGCAGAACATCGTGAACTTCATCTCGAAGGATGCCTTCGACTACAGTCATGCCGACTCGTACTTCAAGACGGTGAACATCTATAAGTTCAGCCGCCAGTTCTCGCAGCAGAAGTATGTGCCATTCCTTGACGCCTACACCAAGGCCGTGGGACTGCAGGAGTACTATGAGAACGTGCTGCGCATCATCTCGCTGCTCAGCACCCGCGACATCAAGGCACTCCCTGTGGGCAGCGAGAAGTGGTACGAGATTGACGATGCGCAGGACCTGGACATCGCCGAGACCATCTTCGCCGAGGGCGACGAGATGCTGCGGCGCTTCAACTACCGCTACGGCGGTCACTGGCGCTTCCCCAAGATGCTCGACTACTGCTATCTGGTGAACCCCTATTTCCCCACACCGCGCATGAAGGACGAGCTGCGCAGCTGTTTCGACACGCTGCTGACGGAGTACCCGTCGGGCATGATGGTGATGCAGCTGCTGGCGGGAAAGTATTTCGGCATCAGACGCGAATACACCGTGGTGGGCAATGGTGCTGCCGAGCTCATCAGGAGTCTGATGGCTGAGGAAACGGGGCGAGTGGGCGTCATCTACCCCACGTTCGAGGAGTACCCCCATCGGCTCAGGCAGGAGCAGATTGTGCCCTTCTTCCCCGACAACAAGGACCTGGCGTACACGGCCGATGACTTGATGGCCTTCTATGCCGACAAGCCGATTGACACACTGCTGCTCATCAATCCCGATAACCCCTCGGGCAACTTCATCAGCAAGGAGGGGCTGCTGCGGTTGGCAGCGTGGAGCCAACAGCGCGGTGTCAGACTGATAGTCGATGAGTCGTTTGTGGACTTCAGTGACGACTTCGAGCACAACTCGCTGATGGCCGACGAGCTGCTGGAGCAGTTCCCACGGCTGGTGGTGATGAAGAGTATCTCGAAGTCCTACGGCGTGCCCGGCCTGCGGCTGGGGGTGATGGCCAGTGCCGACAGGGCACTCATAGACCGTGTGAAGGCCGATGTGGCCATCTGGAACATCAACTCGTTTGCCGAGTTCTACTTGCAGATATTCGGTAAGTACGAGGCCGACTACCGTCGCGCCTGCCATCGGTTCATCGAGGAACGCCGCCGCTTCGAGCGCCTGCTCAGACAGGTGAGCTTCCTGCGGATCATTCCTTCGCAGGCCAACTATTTCTGCTTAGAGGTGACGAGCCGTTTCACCTCCGGAGAACTGACCAAGCGTCTGCTGGCCGACTATGCTATCATGGTGAAGGACTGCAACTCTAAGAACTATCTTCAGGACAAAAACTACATACGTGTGTCGGTGCGCAACACCGAGGACAACGACCGGCTCGTGGCTGCGCTCATGGAGTTAGGCGCATTAAGTCCTCATTCTTGAGATTCTTGTCATTCGTCTTAATTCGTAGTAGAAAAAAGAAAGATGAATATCTGTGTTTGTGGAGGCGGCAACCTGGGCCACGTGGTGGCTGGTTTTGTGGCAGCGCGCAAGGGCTTCGATGTGACGGTGCTGACGCGGCGTCCCGAATGCTGGCACCGCCAGCTGCTCATTGAGAGACCTGGGGGCGACTGGCCTCTGCTGTCGTCCTTGAAGCTGGTTACAAGTGTTGCTAAGGAGGCGGTGAGCAAGGCCGACGCCGTGGTGCTCTGCCTGCCTGGCTATTCTATCGGTCCGGTGCTACGGCAAATCAGGGATGATCTGCCGCAGGAGGCGTTCGTGGGGAGCGTCGTCAGCAGCACGGGCTTCTTCCAGCAGGCCATGCACCTGCTGTCGCCTACACAGCCACTGTTCGGCTTGCAGCGCGTGCCTTTCATTGCCCGAACGTTGGAATATGGCCACGTAGCCCGTCTGATGGGCTATAAGGAGAGCCTGAGCGTGGCCGTGGAGCAGACGCGGCGACGCGAGGAGCTGCGCCAGCTGATGGAACAGCTGTTTGCCACACCCACAAAGCTGATGAACAACTGGTATGAGGTGGCCCTCTCGAACAGCAATCCGCTGCTCCATCCCTCGCGCCTCTATGATCTTTGGTGCGACTATCGTGAGGGTGAAACGTATGACCGTCGGCCTCTGTTCTATGAAGAGTGGACGGAACGCGCCGCCGCTATCTATATGGATATGGACGCAGAGCTGCAGCAGCTGCTGGCCGCGTTGCCTGTGGCAAAGGATTGCATTCCGACGGTGCTCGACTACTACGAGAGCCACGATGCCGCCTCGCTGGCCGCAAAGCTGCGCAGCATTGAGGCCTTCAAGGGCATCGAGGCCCCGATGAAGGAGGTAGAGGGCGGTTTCGTGCCTGACTTCCAGAGCCGATACTTCACCGAAGACTTTCCCTTCGGTCTCGGCCTGTTGCGCCAGCTGGCCCGCGAGAAGGGCATCGCCACACCCACGATGGACAGGGTGTGGCAGTGGGGCGCTGAAGGTGCAACGGCTGTTTAGCTCCATTAACTCCATGACTTTCATCTGACAAGCAATATGAATAGCGTGATAAAGGCATTGAATTATGCATGGCTGCATGGCTGGAAGTACCGGGCTGTGGAGCGGCATCACCACAGGCTGGTGAAGCAGTTGAGCGGACACACGCCGCTGAACGTCGTCTTCATGGCCATCGACCTGTCGCTCTGGCGCTATCAGCAACTCTATGAACTGATGGCCGCCGATGAGCGGTTCTTCCCCACCATTGTGCTCTCGCCGTGTCCGCTGCGCGAAGACCCCGATGCCGATGCCGAGAGCCTGCGCCGCTTCTTCAACGAGCGGGGCATACCCTATGTGGACTACCATCACGGTCAGCCGCCCGTGGACATCAGGCGCCAGCTCAATCCCCACATCATGTTCTATGCCCAGCCCTATGAGCATCTGCTCTGCGACGAGCATGACTGCCGCAGGTTCTACGACCTTCTGGTGTGCTACATGCCCTACGGCTTCTGGTCGTCTACGGGTAAGGTGTCCTACGACTTGCACTTCCATAATCAGGCGTGGCGGCTCTACTATTCAACGCAGGCCCATCTGGAGGAGGCCCGCCACGTGGCCACCAACCACGGACGCAACGTGCGTGTGGTGGGCTATGCCAACGCCGACGAATACCTGCGTGCCGACCATCCTTCGCCTTGGAAGACGATTGCCGACGGGCGCCGCCGCAAGCGCATCATCTGGGCGCCACATTTCTCCATTAAGCAGACGACGGGCTTCGTGCCCCGTAGCAACTTTCTCTGGATGGCTGACCTGATGGTGCAGCTGGCCAAGGAGTATAGCAACGAGATCCAGGTGGCTTTCAAACCCCATCCGGCACTGCTGACGCTGCTCTACGAACACGAAGAGTGGGGCAGGGAGCGTGCCGACGAATACTACCAGCAGTGGCAGACGATGGAGAACACACAGCTGGAGACGGGGCAGTTTGTCGACCTGTTCATGACCAGCGACGCCATGGTGCACGACAGCGGGTCGTTCGCCGTGGAGTATCACTACAGCCGACGACCCGTCATGTTCATGTCGAAGGACATGGGAAGCATCGTCAGCACACTGAGCGACTTTGGCAAACAGGCCTACGGACTGCACTATGTGGGCCAGAACGAGATTGACGTGCGACGCTTCATCACCGAGGTGGTGCTGCAGGGCAACGACCCCATGCTGCCCCAGCGCGAGCAGTTCTTTAACGACTACCTGCTTCCTCCGGGAGGAAAGAGCGTAGCCCAGAATATGCTCGATGACATCGTCGCGTCACTCAGTCTTCAACCATGAGAAGAGTGTCGTTCGTTGTAGAAAAGAGTAAGAAGTGAGGATATGGCAGAGACACTGAAGGAAAAAACGGCCAAGGGCCTGCTGTGGGGAGGGCTGAGCAACGGCTTGCAGCAGCTGCTGGGGCTGGTGTTCGGCATCATCCTGGCGCGTCGTCTTAGCGAGGCCGACTATGGCATGGTGGGCATGCTCGCCATCTTCTCGGCCATCGCAGCCTGCATGCAGGAGGGAGGCTTCATTGCTGCGCTGAACCGCAAGAAAGACGTCACGCAACGCGACTATAACGCCGTCTTCTGGATGAGCATCCTCACCAGCATAGGCTTCTACCTGCTCTTCTGGTTCACCGCTCCGCTCATTGCCCGCTTCTATGGCGTGCCTGAGCTGACGGCGCTGGCCCGCTACTCCTTCCTGAGTTTTCTCTTCGTCAGCTTCAGCATCGCTCCCCGTGCCTACATCTTTCGGAACATGATGGTCAGGCAGAGCAGCATCATCAGTCTGTCGGCCGTGCTGCTCTCTGGCGTGGTCGGCATCGTCATGGCCATGAACGGCTTTGCCTACTGGGGACTGGCCACGCAGAACATTGTTTTCACGCTGACCGTCAGCGTGCTCAACTATTGGTTTTCAGGCTGGCGACCGACGCTGCACATCGACTTGCGACCGGTGAAGGAACTGCTGGCCTTCAGCAGCCGGCTCATTGTGACGAATATCGCCACGGCGGCCAATGGCAACATCGTTGCCGTCTTGCTCGGTCGCTACTATTCGGCGCCCGAGGTGGGCGACTTCACCCAGGCTAACAAGTGGAACACGATGGGCCATTCGCTCATTACGAACATGCTCTACAGCATTGCACAGCCTGTGCTGACGAAGACCGATGAAGACCGCCAGCGACAGAAGCATGTGTTCCGCAAACTGCTGCGCTTCACGGCCTTCGTGGCATTCCCCGTCATGCTCACTCTGGCGCTCGTCAGTGAAGAGTTCATCGTCATTCTCATCACTGAGAAATGGCGCTCCAGTGCCCACATTCTGCGCGTGCTCTGCGTGGCCGGTGCGGTGATGCCCGTCAGCTATCTGTTCTCTAACCTGCTCATCAGCCGTGGGCGCTCCTCGGCCTACATGTGGTGCACGCTCTCGCTGCTGGCGGCTCAGCTGCTGGCGCTCTGGGTGTGCGTGCCCTATGGCATTGGGCGCATGGTGCAGGCCTATGCACTGCTGAACGTCGTGTGGCTGGCCGTGTGGTTCTGGCTTGCCCGCAAGGAGATAGAGCTGAAGGTGAGCGAAGCCATTGCCGACGTGTCGCCCTATTTGCTGCTCACCATTGCCATCGTGGCTGTGGTATGGCTGGCTACAAGAAAGCTGGATAATCTCTATGTGAGCTTCGCCGTGAAGGTAGTTGCCGTAGGTGGCCTCTACTGCCTGGCGCTCTGGCTGCTGCGCTCAACCATCTTCAGGGAGGGCATCACGTTCATCACCAAAAGTAAAATAGAATGACGAAGACTCGTGACAGCAACATGGAGCTGCTGCGCATCGTGGCAATGCTCCTCATCATGGTGGTGCACGCCAATTTCCGTGCGCTGCCCAAGCCCGACGCCGCCGTCATCGCGGCACAGCCTGTGTCGGCCTTCCTACAGTTCCTCACAGAGGGGTTCTCCATCGTCGGTGTCAATGTGTTTGTCATGCTCTCGGGATGGTATGGAATACGGCCTCGGATGCTGCGCTTTGCCGAGCTTGTCTTCCAGCTGCTCTTCTTTGGCGTCATCTGTCTGGGCGTGGATTATGCCGTCAGCGGGCAGATGCCTTCCAAGGCAGTGCAGAAGCTGTTCTTGCTCGATGCCGATGCCTATTGGTTCGTCAAGGTGTATATAGCGCTCTACCTCTTCGCCCCCGTGCTCAGTAGTTTCGTGGAGCATGCCACCCGTCAGCAGTTTGAGCGTCTTCTACTGGCTGTGTTCGGCTTCGTGTTCCTCTTCGGCTGGCTCTTCGAGGCTACCACCTGGCTCAAGGCAGGCTATTCCCTGCCTTGGTTCATGTGCCTCTATCTGCTGGCGCGCTATATGAACGTGTGTCGGCCCTGGTTCACCCGCTTCAGCCGCATGGCTGATCTGGGCATCTATCTTGGAACCGTGGCTTTCCTGACCGTTGTGGTGTTCATCCTGCGCCACTACAATCTGGGCGGCGTGCTCTATTTCTATTGCTGTCCTGTCGTGGTGGTCGGAGCTGCCTATCTGTTGCTCTTCTTCAGTAAGCTGACGCTAAGGAGCCGTCTGGTGAACTGGGTGGCCATCTCTGCCTTCTCCATCTATCTGACGCATAGCAGCAGCTTCACAGCCAAATACTATGATGGAGCCATTCGTCAGTGGTTCTATGGCGAGTCCCGTCTCACCTTTATTGTCTATGCTGTGCTGCTCATCGCTGGCGTCTTCGCTGGCTCCATCTTGATTGACAAGGTGCGCCTGCTACTGTGGAAACCCATTGAAAAACGATTGAAGAAATGAACAAAAAAGAGCTTTATCCCGCAAAAGTCGACGTGGCCGTGCTGCTGCTGTTCTTTACCCGCAGCGACACTTTCCGGCAAGTGTTTGAGGCCGTCAGGCAGGCACGCCCCACCAGGTTGTTCCTCTATCAGGACGGACCGCGTGGCGAGCGCGACCTGGCGGGCATAGAGGCCTGCCGCGCTATCGTGGCCGACGACCAGATAGACTGGGAGTGCGACGTGCGCCGCAACTACCTGGAGCAGAACCAGGGCTGCGACCCTTCGGGCTTCCGTTCCCATCAGTGGGCCTTCTCGCTGGCTGACAAGGTCATCGTGCTCGAGGACGACGTAGTGCCCTCGCAATCGTTTTTCACCTTCTGTAAGGAGATGCTCGACCGCTACGAGGACGATGAGCGCATCTCGATGATTGCCGGCTTCAACACCGATGAGGTCACCCCGGACGTCCCCTACGACTATTTCTTCACTTCGTTCCAGAGCATCTGGGGCTGGGCATCATGGCGAAGAGTGGCCCAGCGGTGGGAGGCTGATTATGCCTTTCTGAAGGATGCCTTCAACATGCACCAACTCGAGGCGCTCTCCAAGGCGCGCAACTACAGGAATACGATGCTGAAGATGTTCCGCGACCACAGCCAGAGCGGCAAGGAGTATTTTGAGACCATCTATTGGGCAGACATGATTCTGAATTCTGGGCTGACCGTCATGCCAGTGAAGAACCTGGTGAACAATGTGGGGCTGACGGCCGATTCCACGCATTTCTCGGCAGAGCTGAAGACGATGCCCCACCGGCTGCGCCGTATCTTCACCATGCCACGCTATGAACTGTCGTTCCCGCTGAAGCATCCGAAGTATGTCATTGAAAACGTGGAGTACAAGGAGCGTCGCTACAAGGTGCTGGGCTGGAACCATCCTTGGACGAAGATCAGCTATTCGCTGGAGGAGCTATGGCTGAACCTGAAAGCGGGTAACTACACCACAATCAGTAAATCGCTTGCCCGCCGGGTCAGGAAATGGACGGGGCGTGACAAGCATCAGTAAGACTTCTGGTAGAACTTGCGGACTAACGGCTCTATGACTGGCGGCACCATTCCCCGGATGTCGCCTCCTTTCTGCATGCGCTGGCGAATTTCGGTGCTGCTGATGTTGAGCAGTTCCGTTTCGACCACAGAGACGTTTTGGGGGAGGGTAGAGCGGTCAATCTCGCTGCCCTGCCGGGGGTAGACCACCACCCGATGCTCGCGCAGGATGTCACTGGCATGATACCATCGGGGGAACAGCGCCCAGTTGTCGCCCCCAATTAATAAAATGTACGCGTGCGAAGGATAGTCCTCTTTCAGGTGTTGCAGCGTGTTCCAGGTATAGGACGGCTTGGGAAGGTGCAGCTCGTAGTCGCACGCCACGATGCCTTCCTCGCCGTGGAGGGCCAGGCGAGCCATCTGGTAGCGCAGCTGGTCGTCGAGCAGGTCGGCTCGTTGCTTCAGTGGGTTCTGTAGTGACACCATCAGCCACACCTCGTCAAGGCTGGCCAGCTGCCGCAGCTGTCGGGCCAGGGCTATATGGCCCACGTGGATGGGGTTGAACGAACCGCCGAAGATGCCTATTCTCATGGTCTTTTTCTTTTTTGGGGTGTGCTGTTCCGTTTGTTGCGTTGTCAATGCAACATACTTGACGGCGGCCTGTTGCAGATAGCGCGCGCCATGTCGTTGAGCGAGAGGCACTGGCCGCGGCTGATGGTGACTCGCTCATTGTGGTGCTCCCAGGGGGCGATGATGAGCAGCTGCCCTTTGGCGCAGGCCTCCATGCGTTTGCCGCCAGGCTTAGCCAGGTCGGTGAAGCCATTTTCTTGCAGATAAATCAGCGGGATGCCTGCCTCGAAAGCCTTTCTCATCACAGCTTTCTCGCCTGGGGAGATGGATGGCGACACCAGCACGGTCCCTTGTCGGCAAGCACTTAGGCACTTGTCCACATAGGTGTTTATCTCTGCTTCCGTAGAACTACGCGAACACTGCACTTGCAGCAGCTCTGGGTGGTCAAGCAGGAAGCGGTTCCCAATGGCAGAGAAGGTCATGCCATTCACCGTCAGGTTGCGCTGCACGCGAAACAGGTCGGGGTGCTCTCGTTTCATCAGCAGGCGGCGAGGGTTGTCGGCCAGATAGGCACGCCATCGTTCCAGCTGGTCTTTGCCATAGAGAATGCGGTCGTTGTAGCCTCTTGCGAAGAGCTGGCCGTGGGTGCGGTCCTCGCCACGGCGGTCTCTCTTCTGTTGGGTGGGTTGCGTTGGCAACGCAACATACTGAACGGCAGGAAGACCGAGGATGAGCTCCCGGTAGTGGCGGTTGCAGGCCTGCTTAAAGCCGCGGATGACTATGCCGAGCGGCTTTTCCATCTTCTCTTTCACGAAGAGGATGCCATGCAGGTGGTCGGGCATCATCTGCAGGGCCACCACGGTTAGCTCTGGATGGTGGATGGCCGAGTTCCACCACTCCTGCTCTACCTTGAATCCCAGCGGAGAGAGGCTGATGGTGGGTGCGTCGGGGGAGCCTGTTGGTGCTTCGCTATGGCCCTGTTTCTTGAAGGTCTCTTCGGTCATGGCTTCTCTTTTTGTTGGGGGGTGTTGCGTTGACAACGCAACATACTGGACGGCGGGGGGCTATTGAGCTGAGGGGGCAGAGGGGACGGTGGGGGTGGAAGGGGCGGCGAGGAAGGCGAGGACCAGCGAGAGGGTCTCGGCCTGAGCAGTGGCCAGGTCGTCGTTGACGACGATGTGGTCGAACTGCGGGGCGAAGGTCAGCTCGTACTCGGCTTTGGCCAGACGGTTCTCGATGGCCTCGGGCGTGTCGGTGCCACGGCCCTCAAGACGACGGCGAAGCTCCTCTACCGACGGGGGCTGTATGAACAGGCTCATGGCCCGCTCACCGTAATATTTCTTGATGTTGATGCCGCCCTTCACGTCGACGTCGAACACCACGTTCTGCCCCTGATCCAGCTGCCGCTCCACCTGCTCCTTCAGCGTGCCGTAGAAACGGTTTTCATAGACTTCCTCATATTCCAGGAACTCGTCGTTCTCAATGCGCTGGCGGAATTCCTCTGGCGTAAGGAAGAAATACTCCACACCGTTCTGCTCGGTGCCCCGCGGTGCACGCGAGGTGCACGAGATGGAGAAGTAGAGGTTCAGCTCCGGGTGTTCCTGCATCAGCCAGTTCACGATGGTGCTCTTTCCACTGCCCGAGGGGGCAGAGAAAATCAAAAGACTGCCTTTGCTCATTTCTTATAAAGCATTAAGTACTTGTTCCTTGATTTGCTCCAGCTCGTCCTTCATCTGCACGACGATGTTCTGCATCTCGGCCTGGTTCGACTTCGAGCCAGTGGTGTTGATTTCGCGTCCCATCTCCTGAGCGATGAAGCCGAGCTTCTTGCCCTGTCCGTGGCCGTCGGCCATCGTCTCGCGGAAGTAGCGCAGGTGGTTGGTCAGGCGCTGCTTCTCCTCGCTGATGTCGAGTTTCTCGATGTAGTAGATAAGCTCCTGCTCCAGCCGGTTCTTGTCGTACTCTACGCCGGGAATCTGCTGCAGCCCGTCGACGATGCGCTGTCGAATCTTTTCCACGCGGCTCTTCTCGTAGGGCTCAATCTCGGCCAGCAGCCTTTCGATGTTGTCAATCTTCTCGTTGAACTTCTTCTCCAGGGCTGCACCCTCCTGGCGGCGGAAGCTCACCAGCGCCTCGATGGCCTGTTCCACGGCCTGGCGGGCAGCCTGCCATTCCTCGTCGGTGAGCACCTCGGTCTCGGTCTTCGTCAGCACATCGGGCATGCGCGTCAGCGTGTACATCCAGTCCTGCGGCTCGGGGATGCCCACACGACTGGCCACCTCCTTCAGCTGCTTGTAATAGTTTTCCACCAGGGCGGCGTTCACGGGAGTGGCGTCAACACCCGTGTCCTTCTCTATCCAGAGGGCGAAGTCCACCTTTCCACGCTCCAGGGCAGTGGCTATCATCTGCCGCATTTCCATCTCCTTCTCGCGGTAGAGTGGGGCGATGCGTGTCAGCAGGTCGAGCTGCTTAGAGTTGAACGACTTGATTTCAGCGTTGATTTTCTTGTCCTTGAAGACTACGACAGCCTTGCCGTAGCCCGTCATACTTTGTATCATCGGGGTAATTTATGATTTAACGATTTATAATTTATTTTGCGCCGAACTTGTTGTACGACACGTTTTCGGGTTTCCACTTGTCCTTCGGCGTGGGCTGTTCGTCGGGATAGCCGATGATGCAGATGTTCAGCGGCACGACGGTCTCGGGCATGCCCAGCACCTTCTGAATATGGGTGTAGCGGTCGTCCATGGGGTAGGCACCGGTCCATACGGCCCCCAGTCCCAGGGCGTGGGCTGCCAGCAACAGGTTCTCGGTGGCGGCGCTGGTGTCCTGAATCCAGTATTCCTGCCCTTTGCCCTGCATGGCTTTCGACATGTCGCCGCAGACGACGATGGCCAGCGGGGCATTGCGCAGCATGTTGCCGCGGCCTCCCTGTCCGGCCAGCTCGCTGAGCACCTGCTTGTCGGTGACCACGACGAAGTGCCACGGCTGCTTGTTCACCGCCGTAGGAGCGGCCATGGCGGCGCGAAGCATCGTCTCCACCTTCTCGGCTTCCACAGCCTGTTGCTTGAACTTGCGTATCGACGTACGCGTCATGATGTTCTCGATGGCGGCCTTCTGGCAGCACTCTTTCTTCTCGCTGCCCTGGCAGCAGTCCTGGGCCTGGGCGGCACCTGCACCTGTCAGGAGCAGCAGTGCCAAGGTGATGATTTGTTTCTTCATGTTCTTATATATTAAATAATGTGTGCAAAGTTACGAATAAGTGAGCGAAAAGCAAAGAAAAAACGTGTTTTTTTCATTTGCTTTTCCGAACGAGAGTACCTTCGGCGATGTCAAAGTTACGAATAAGTGAGTGAAAAGCCAATGAAATTATTTCTAAATTTTTGTAAATTTTGTTCCCAAAATGAACACTCGCCCCCCTCTAAATTTTGAAAATTCTGCGCGAGCAACTTTTTGGCTGAAAAAACGTGAAATTTGAGGGGTTTTGCTAAATGGCTGGAATATAGACGCTTATGCTTGTTTTTGACAGTAAAAGGCGTTGGACGGCTGAAAAAAGTCAACGCCAAATTTTCAAAAGGCGTTGACTTTTGAAAATTTGGCGTGCTTACGGAAGCAGGAGTCGAGGCAAAAAATCGCTAAAAAAATGCCCGAAAATTGCACGAAATGGGTATCGTTGTGCAAAAATTAACTTATTTTAATTCTCTCCAGCGAGTCGAATTTGCTTCCTGATGGTTGAAAAAGGGCATTTTTTGAGCCAGAATCGTTCTTCAGGACGAACTTTTTTTAGTGGTAATTTTGAACACTGTTTTTGCGTTGCTCCCAAGTGTTCCGCCCCCCCTTGGGGGCTTTGGTGGTACAATTGCGGGCAATCATTTTGTTTTTTTAATGTAATTTGTTAAATAATCGTAAAAGTTGGGTCCTGGCTGGCTGCTGATGGTCGATGAATGGCAGAAAAGTAGTACCTTTGCAGTCCGATTATTAGGGGAGAGTCTTAGAATCCCCGTGGGCGTCGTGTAAATAGCGCCTGTCTTTGGCCGGACAGCGTGGTTTGTGAATCGGCGTTCAGCAATGTAAACTTTATAAAGTAAAAAAACTGTTTTTTAGTAATTAAACGAAGAAATGAACACTTTAAGTTACAAGACCGTCTCGATTAACAAAGAGACTGCCAAGAAGGAGTGGGTCGTCATCGACGCTACCGACCAGGTGGTGGGACGCCTCGCCTCCAAGGTCGCCAAGCTCATCCGCGGTAAGTACAAGCCCAGCTTCACTCCGCACGTCGATTGCGGCGACAACGTTATCATCATCAACGCTGCCAAGGTGAAGTTCACCGGCAAGAAGGAGACCGACAAGGTCTACACCCGTTATACTGGCTATCCCGGCGGCCAGCGCTTCAACACCCCCGCCGAGCTTCGCAAGAAGCCCTTCGGAGTGGAGCGCATCCTGAAGCACGCCGTGAAGGGCATGCTGCCCAAAGGCCCTCTCGGCCGCAGCCTGCTCAACAACCTCTACATCTATGATGGCACCGAGCACAAGCACGAGGCCCAGAAGCCGAAGGCTATTGATATTAACCAGTATAAATAAATAAGGAGAGATGGAAGTAATTAACACCGTAGGTCGTCGCAAGAGCTCAGTGGCTCGCGTTTACATGTCGGAAGGTACCGGCAAGATTACGATCAACAAGAAGGATCTGACAGAATATTTCCCCTCAGCCATTCTGCAGTACGTGGTGAAGCAGCCCCTGCAGCTGCTCGACGTGGCCGAGAAGTATGACATCAAGGCAAACCTCGACGGAGGTGGCTTCACGGGCCAGAGCCAGGCTCTGCGCATGGCCATCGCACGTGCTCTGGTGAAGGTGAATGCCGAGGACAAGAAGGTGCTGAAGACGCAGGGATTCCTGACCCGCGACAGCCGCGAGGTGGAGCGCAAGAAGCCCGGTCAGCCGAAGGCACGTCGTCGCTTCCAGTTCAGTAAGCGTTAAAAAGGGTCGGGGATGGATGGCGTTGTCGCGCTATGGCGTTATAACGTTATATCGTTATTCCGTTATTCCGCTATTCCGAATCATCCCGGCGAACTGGACATGTTTAGCATCTAAACTCCTGAGACGCCCTTATCGGGGGGACTACTCAGGGGCTGGTCTGAACAAAGATTAAAAAAGAAAGTAAACAAACAAAAAGCATTTCAAGCAACAATGGCAAGAACAAATTTTGACCAACTGCTGCAGGCTGGCTGCCACTTTGGCCACCTGAAGCGCAAGTGGAACCCCGCTATGGCTCCCTATATCTATGGTGAGCGCAATGGCATCCATATCATCGACCTCCACAAGACCGTCGCCAAGATCGACGACGCCGCTGAGGCCCTGAAGAACATCGCCCGCCAGGGCAAGAAAATCCTCTTCGTAGGTACTAAGAAACAGACTAAGGAAGTGATTGCCGAGAAGGCAACCAGCATTAATATGCCTTATGTGATTGAGCGTTGGCCGGGCGGCATGCTCACCAACTTCCCCACCATCCGCAAGGCTGTGAAGAAGATGGCCAACATCGACAAGCTCATGCAGGACGGCACCTTCGGCAACCTGTCGAAGCGCGAGTTGCTGCAGATTACCCGTCAGCGTGCCAAGCTCGAGAAGAACCTCGGTTCTATCGTTGACCTCACCCGTCTGCCCAGCGCCCTGTTCGTGGTCGACGTGATGAAGGAGGCCAACGCCGTGCGCGAGGCTAACCGCCTGGGTATCCCCGTGTTTGGTGTCGTCGATACCAACAGCGATCCCAACAACGTTGACTTCGTCATTCCTGCCAACGACGATGCCAAGGACAGCGTGGAGGTGATTCTCAACGCTTGCTGCGCCGCCATCGCCGAGGGCCTGGAGGAGCGCAAGGCTGAGAAGGCCGACGAGAAGGCTGCCGAGGCTCAGGCCGAGGCTGAGGCTGATGAGGCCAAGCCCCGTCGCACCCGCCGTGCCCGCAAGGACGAGGCTCCCGCAGAAGAGGCTCCCGCTGAGGAGGAGGCTCCCGCTGCTGAATAATCAACACCTTAATTGTTAATCAGTAAAAAAAGAAAATCAAAAAATGGCAATTTCAATTGACGATATCAAAAAGCTCCGCGCAATGACCGGTGCTGGTCTGGCCGACGTGAAGAAGGCCCTGACCGAGGCTGAGGGTGACTTCGACCATGCCAAGGAGCTGCTCCGCGAGCGTGGCCTGGCTATCGCTGCCAAGCGTTCCGACCGTGAGACCAGCAATGGCTGCGTCCTCGTGAAGAAGGAGAACGGCTTTGCCGCTATGATTGCCCTGAAGTGCGAGACCGACTTCGTGGCTAACGGTAAGGACTTCATCGCCCTGACGCAGAGCATCCTCGACGCCGCCGTCGCTGCCAAGTGCAAGACGCTCGACGAGGTGAAGGAACTCGACATCAACGGCCAGAAGGCTCAGGAGGCTGTCACGCAGCGTTCGGGTATCACTGGCGAGAAGATGGAGCTCGACGGCTATCTCACCCTCGAGGGCGACAATGTCGAGGTCTATGACCACATGGGCAAGCACATGCTCTGCACCATGGTTCAGCTGAACAAGGAGAACCAGGAGGTGGGCCACAAGCTCGCCATGCAGGTGGCTGCCATGAAGCCCGTGGCACTCGACGCCCAGAGCATCGACCCGAAGATTCTCGACGAGGAGTATAAGACCGCTGTTGAGAAGACCAAGCTGGAGCAGGTGCAGAAGTTCATCGACATGAAGCTGAAGAAGGCTGGCATCAACCCCACCCACGTCGACAGCGAGGACCACATCGAGAGCAATACCGCCAAGGGCTGGATCACGAAGGAGCAGGCCGACGAGGCTCGCAAGATTATCGCCGACGCTAAGGTGGAAGGCGAGGCTCAGCTGAAGATGCCTATGATTGAGGGCATTGCCAAGGGTCGTGTCGAGAAGTTCAAGAAGGAGAACTGCCTGGTGGACCAGGAGTTCCAGTTCGGCGACGGCGACAAGGCTACCGTTACGGAGTGGCTCAAGCAGCAGGACAAGGAGCTGAAGATTGTGGCTTTCCGCCGCTTCACCCTCGTGGCAGAGTAATTTCCCGCCAGCGAAATAATCCCAAGAGGATTGGTATTGCCAACGTGCAATTCCAATCCTCTTTTGTTATACACGAAAATTTGCTTTCTTTGCTAAAATAATTGACAATAATTTGGCTGGAAAGAGAAAAAAGCTTAATTTTGCAGAAACAAACCTAAATAAAAGCTACTAAAATGAAACGGCTATCGCTTTTCTTTGTGCTGCTTCTGGGCTCATTAAGCATATATGCATCACAGAGACAACGTCTAAACTTTAATGCAGACTGGCGTTTGCAGGTGGGCGACTTCGCTGGAGCCAAGGATGCAGAATACGACGACGCAGCATGGAAGAAGGTCACGCTGCCCTACGCCTTCAATGGTGATGAGGCGTTCAGGGTTGACATCGTAGACCTGACTGATACCATCGTCTGGTATCGCAAGCACTTCGCACTCACGGCTCAGGATGTGGCAGGAAAGGTGTTCGTGGAGTTTGAAGGCGTGCGCCAGGGGGCTGATTTTTGGCTGAACGGCCATGAGCTGGGCTTCTCGGAGAATGGCGTCATGGCGTGTGGCTTCGACCTCACCCCATACGTGAAGGAGGGCGAGAACGTGCTCGCTGTGCGCTGTGACAATAGCTGGCAGTACCGCGACCGTGTGCTCAACAGCCGTTATCAATGGAACGACCGCAACTTCAACGCCAACTATGGCGGTATTCCCAAGAACGTCTACTTGCACAAGACGGGAAAAGTCTATCAGACGCTGCCGCTCTTCTCGAATCTGGGTGCCACGGGCGTTTATGTCTATGCCACCGACTTCGATATCCCTGGTCATAAAGCTGTGGTGCATGTGGAGTCGCAGGTGAAGAATGAAGATAACCACGACCACCTCGTCAGCCTCGTCTTCATACTGAAAGATGCCGAGGGGAAGATGGTGGCCAAGGTGGTGGGCGAGGAAGCATTGACCATCGGCCCGGGACAGACGAAGGTGCTCAAGGCGCAGGCTTTGGTGGAAGGACTCCACTTCTGGAGCTGGGGTTACGGCTATCTGTACACTGTTGAGAGCCGCCTGCGCGAGGTCGTCAACAACGGCGAGATGATGGCGGAACATGATCCAGTCGTCGTCCGAACCGGTTTCCGCAAGACCCAGTTTGGTGAAGGAAAGTTCTGGCTGAACGACCGCGTAATGATGGTGCACGGCTATGCCCAGCGCACCAGCAACGAGTGGCCCGGAACGGGTCTGTCCGTCCCTGCCTGGCTGAGCGACTATAGCAACGGGCTGATGGTAGAGTCGGGGGGCAACCTGGTGCGCTGGATGCACGTCACACCCTGGAAGCAGGACATTGAGTCGTGCGACCGCGTAGGACTGATTCAGGCCATGCCCGCTGGCGACGCAGAGAAGGACGTGGATGGTGCCCGCTGGCAGCAGCGCACGCAGCTCATGCGCGATGCCATCATCTATAACAGGAATAATCCCTCCATCATCTTCTATGAGGGCGGCAACGAGAGCATCAGCCGCGAGCACATGCTCGAGCTGAAGGCCATCCGCGACGAATACGACCCTCATGGAGGCCGTGCCATCGGCTCCCGCGAAATGCTCGACATCAATGAGGCAGAATATGGTGGCGAGATGCTGTATATCAACAAGAGCGGCAAGCACCCCATGTGGGCCATGGAGTATTGCCGCGACGAGGGCTTGCGCAAGTACTGGGACGATAAGTCCTATCCCTTCCACCGTGAGGGCGAAGGTCCCCTCTACCGTGGAAAACCGGCTCGAGAATATAACCACAACATGGACTGGTTTGCCCTGCAGATGATTGAGCGCTGGTTTGAGTATTTCCTCGAACGTCCGGGAACGGGTAAGCGCATCAGCAGCGGTGGCGTGAAGATTGTCTTCTCTGATACGAATACCCACCACCGTGGCGAGTCGAACTACCGCACGAGCGGCGTCACCGATGCCATGCGCCTGCCCAAGGATGCCTTCTTTGTACATCAGGTGATGTGGGACGGATGGGTGATGCCCGAGAACGACCGCACCTACATCATCGGCCACTGGAACTACGAGCCGGGAACGGTGAAGAACGTCTACGTGTGCTCCACGGGCGATGAAGTGGAACTCTTCCTCAATGGCCGTTCGCTGGGTAAGGGCGAGCGCTCCATGAACTGGCTCTTCACTTTTAAGGATGTGAAGTTCGAGCCTGGAACCCTCGAGGCCAGAAGCTATTCCCGCTCCTCTGGTTCCACCCCGCTCTCCTCTTATCAGCTGACAACCGTCGGCGAACCCGCCCAGCTGAAGCTGACAGCCATTGAGAATCCCGAAGGCATGAAGGCCGACGGTGCCGACATGGTGCTCGTGCAGGTGGAGGTGGTCGACAAACAGGGACGTCGTTGTCCGCTGGACGACCGTCTGGTGAACTTCCAGCTGTGGGGCGAGGCTCAGTGGATTGGTGGCATTGCCACGCGCAACAACAAGCTGTTCCAGCAGGATGAGCTGAACCGCGACAAGAGCCTGCTCGACTCGTCAAACAAGAAGAACGTCAGCGACAACTACGTGGGCCACATGTCGTTGCCCGTTGAGTGTGGCGTCAATCGTGTCCTCGTCCGCTCTACCACCACCGCTGGTGAGATAGGCATCTCCGTTCAGGCTGAGGGCTTGAAGCCTGCTTATCTTTCACTGAAGACGCAGCCGGTAGAAGCTGCCCAATATCTGCCCCAGCTCACATTGCCTTGCCGTCTCGACCGTGGGGAAACTCCGCTTTCGCCCAGCTATCAGGACTTGAAGAAGACCGTTGACATTGTCAGTGCTACGGCAGGCAGCAATGCCGCTGAAGTCAGCAATAGCTTCGACGACAATGAGTTGAGCGAGTGGAAGAGCGACGGCAAGAAGGAGAATGCCTGGGTGACCTATCGCCTCAGCCGTAAGGCCGCCGTCGACGAGCTGACGCTGAAACTTACTGGTTGGCGCAACAAGTGCTATCCGCTGGAGATTTATGCTGGCAGCAAGAAAGTGTGGGAGGGCATCACCGACGCCACGCTGGGCTACTGCCACATTAAGATTCAGCAGCCTGTAAAGGCCGACCGCCTCACCATCCGCATGGTGGCTCCTGTGCAGGACAGCTCGAAGTTTGGCGACACGAAAGAGCTGGCAGGCGGCAACGCCGGAGAGTTCGACCGCCTAAAGTCAGCCCCCGGTAAGGTGGAGTTGCGCATCGTGGAGGCCGACCTCCTGGAATCGGTGAAATAAAGCTTTGAAATCTTTTTTTATTAACCTTTTATATTAACTAACTTAAAAAAACTGTATGAGAAACTTTAATGAACGTCTTCAGTCGGGTGGGGGAGTCCTTTCCCTTCGTCGACTGATGTTCTTGTTACTTCTCTTCGTCTGCTCTTCAGGAGCATTCGCACAGAGCAAAGTGACAGGAAAAGTTGTGGATGCCAGTGGTGAACCCATCATTGGTGCCAGCGTGATGGTGAAAGGCACCAGCAATGGTGTGGTGACTGATTTGGATGGCAACTACTCCATCAGCAATGTCCCAGCAGGTGCCAGCCTGAACATCTCGTATGTGGGCTATCGCACGCGCACCGTGGCTGTTGACGGCAAGAGCCAGTTGAACGTGACCATGGAGGAAGACCGCCAACTGCTCGACGAAGTGGTCGTGGTGGGTTATGGCACCCAGAAGCGCAGCGACGTGACGGGTTCAATGGTGAACATTGGCGAGGAGCAACTGAACACCCGTCCCGTGAACAACGCCTTCGAAGCACTTCAGGGCAAGGCCGCCGGTGTTGACATCACCACCAACGAGCGTCCTGGCCAGCTGGGTAGCATCCGCATCCGTGGCGAGCGTTCCATCGGCGCCACCAATGCACCGCTCTATGTGGTCGACGGAGTGCCCTTGATGTCGGCTTCGGCCATTGAGACCCTGAACCCGCGCGACATTGAGAGCATTGACATCCTGAAGGACGCATCGGCCACAGCTATCTATGGTAGCCGTGGTGCCAATGGTGTGGTGCTCGTCACCACCAAGCAGGGAAAGGCTGGCAAGATGCGCCTCGACTATACGGGCACGATGACCATTTCGAACATTGTTGACCGTTCGCCTTCGATGAGTGCCCAGGACTTCATCAATTTCCGTCGCTGGGCTGCCTACAACCTCGACCCCACGACGTATGCACACCCCGACCATCCCACACAGGCCAACGACATGCTCATCTTCGACAGTGCCCTCGACGGACAGACCTCGCGCGACAACGTGATGAAGGGATGGGCCAGCGGCTCGTGGGACCCCTCGAAGGTGACCAACACCGACTGGACCGACTATGTGACGCAGACTGCCGTCTCGCACGAGCACACACTGGCAGTGAGCGGCGGCACCAACGAGATGAACGCCTATGGCTCGTTCGGCTACCTGAGCAACAAGGGTACGCAAAAGGGCCAGTGGTACGACCGCTATACCGGCAAGATTAGCGTCAACATCAAGCCCACGAAGTGGTTCTCGATGCAGGCCTCCATCAATGCGTCGTGGCAGGAGCAGGACTACGGTATGTCGACGCTCGGCGGACGTTCGGGTTCTGTGCCCGATGCCATCTATGGCACCGCAAAGGCCATCTACAACATTGCTGTGCCCTTCGACGCCAACGGCAACAAGGTAATCAATCCTGGCGGTGAGTCGGGCATCTACTCCATCATGGACGATTGGAACCACTCCACTCAGAAGTCGCAGGCCTTCCGCGCCCTCGGCAACTTCTCGGCAACGGTCGACTTTGGCGAAATCTTCAAGCCCGTCCAAGGCCTCCGCTACAAGATTAACTTCGGTCCCGATTTCCGCCACTGGCGTGAGGGTGTCTACATCGACGGATTCTCGTCGCACAAAATCAATGCCGACGGTTCGGAAGGCGTGAACTACGCTCGCCTGAACAACCGTCGCGACTTCTCGTGGACACTCGACAACATGATTATGTTCGACCGCACTTTCGCCGACCTGCACAAAGTGGGCGTCACCCTGCTGCAGACCGCCTCGAAGTGGAACACGGAGACATCGGGCATGTCGGGACAGAACATCGCCAAGGACTCCTACCTGTGGAACGCCTTCAACACGCTCGACGTGACCAATGCCGACAACAAGGTGAGCATCTCGTCGGGCCTCACCGAGCGTCAGCTCGAGTCGTATATGATTCGCCTGAACTATGGCTTCAACGACCGCTACCTGCTCACCGTCAGCGGTCGCTGGGACGGTGCCTCGCAGCTGGCCGACGGACACAAGTGGGACTTCTTCCCCTCGGCAGCACTGGCATGGCGCATCGGCGAAGAGGACTTTGCGAAGAGCCTCGACTGGCTCAGCAACCTGAAGCTGCGCCTCGGCGTGGGCGTGACGGGCAACTCGGCCGTGAGCCCATACGCCACCAAGGGCGACATCACCAGCATCTACCTGCCCTTCAACGGCATGGAGAATGTGCTGGGCTACACCACCAACGAGCCCTACTATTCCGGCTCGCAACTGACGATGGCCAACCCCGAACTGGGATGGGAGAAGACCACACAGTGGAACTTCGGCCTGGACTACGGATTCCTGAACGGCCGCATCTTCGGTAGCGTAGACCTCTACTGGTCGAAGACCAACGACCTGATCATGTCGACCACCATTCCTACGCTGACGGGATTCCCCAGCACCATGTCGAATGTGGGTAAGACCAAGAACCACGGCGTGGAGTTCACGCTGAGCGCCTTCCCCGTGCAGACCAAGGAGATGGAATGGGAGACCGACTTCAACATTGCCTACCAGAAGGATGAGATTGTGGAACTGGCATACGGCAAGAACGACATGCCCGACAACTCATTGTTCATCGGCGAAGCCATCTCCGTGTTCTACGGCTATGAGAACGACGGCGTATGGCAGGAAAGCGATGCCGCCGAGATGGCCAAGTGGAACGAAAACGGCTACAACTTCACAGCCGGTAACGTGCGTCCGAAGGACCAGAACGGCGACTACAAGATGGACGGCGACGACCGCGTGGTGCTGGGCCGCAGAAACCCGAGCACGACATTCGGATGGAACAACAGGTTCTCGTGGAACGGACTGGAGCTGGGCATCCAGATGTTCGGACGCCTCGGCTACATGTTCTCAACAGGCGGCGAGGCCATGACTGCCCACGGCAACCAGCGTGAGATTGACTACTGGACACCCAGCAATACGGGAGCCGAGTATCAGAAGCCTATCCTGGGACAGGCCACATCAGGCTCGCAGGACGCTTTCTCTTCGCTGCTGGGCTTCAAGAAGGCATCCTTCATCAAGGTGCGCAACATCTCGCTGGGCTACAATCTGCCCAAGACGCTGCTGAGAAACGCCACGCTCTCGCATGCCAAGATTTATGCACAGGTGGTCAACCCGTTCAGCCTGAAGCAGTCGGTTGACGGATTCGACCTCGACACAGGACGGACCTACTTCAACCGCAGCTTCGTCTTCGGCCTGGAGATTGGTTTCTAAGGAAGATAAAGAGTAACAGAATGGCTATCACACAACATTTTTAATTTAGATAGGAAGATTATGAAATACAATAAATATATAATGAGTGGTATGCTGGCAGCAACGATGACGGTAGGAATGACATCCTGCTCTGGCGACTTCCTCGACGAGGAGCTGACCACCAAATACTCTACACAGTATTTCGAGACCCCCGAAGGACTTGAGGCACTGGCAGTATCGCTCTATGGAAACATCCGCTGGCACTTCGGCTATGAGTGGGCCTACGGCATCACACTCTATGGCACCGATGAGTTCACCAACGGCAACGACCTGACCAGCGAATGCTGGAACACCTACGACAACCGTTTCGGCGCCGTGGCCTGTACGCCCGCCACTGGTGCGGCCAACAAGAACTGCCCCGCTCCACAAGCGTTGTGGGACCAGCTCTACTATGGCATCGCCTCGTGCAACACCATCATCGCCAGTGCCGACAGGATTGCCGACGAGAAGGTGCGCAACCGCTGCCTGGCACATGCCTATTTCCTTCGCGGCTACAACTACTATCGTCTGACGGCCCAGTACGGACGTCCCGTGCTGCAAATCACTCCCGCCTCGGGCGTGGTGCGCAACTTCACTCAGGCCACCGAGGAACAGGCGTGGGAACAGGTCATCAGCGACCTGCGACAGGCCTACAATCTCTTCGAGGGCGAAGTGTTCACCTACGGAAAGGGCATCACATGGACGAAGGCCACCGCTGCCCACTTCCTGGCCAAGGCCCTGCTGTTCCGTGCCTCGGAGCGCTGCGACGCTTTCAACAGCACAACGAAGGAGGCCGACCTGCGCGAGGCCATCGAGGCTTGCAACTATGTCATCAAGGCACGCAGCCTGGAGGCCAACTACAGCGACCTCTATGCCAACTTCACTGGCATCGACAGCCCCATCGAGGAGTCTGACGAGATCCTGATGGCCGCAGGCTACAACAACTCCTCGGCTACGAAGGGACGCTTTGGCAACCGCACCTACAACTACTTCTGCCCGCAGTTCTCGAACTTCTCCGGCGGTTGGGTGAAGCGTGGCGTGTGGATTGGCGACATGGACTTCCAGCGCTGCCGTCCCACAGAATACACCTATGCCGTGTATGACCACGTGAACGACGCCCGTCTGTGGAAGACCTTCAAGACCGTCTATGGCATCAACGCCATCCCCAAGGACGGTGAAGGCAAGGGCGTGGCAGTGGGCGACCCCGGCATCGTGATGATTCTGAACACCAAGGACGACCACACCTACGACGGCTACACCTTTGGCGCATTTGTGCAGGGACCGACCTTCGCCGACGATGCCGGACGACTGCCAGAATGGAAAGTCGACGCCCGCCAGACGGCTACCAGCGGTGCCCTCACCTCTACCCCCGGCCAGTGGATTCCCAACTCTCTCGTGCTCTACCAGAACGGCAAGTATGTGGCTCCCACCTTCAAGAGTCAGCCCGTATGTAATTTCTTCGCCGGCATCAACAAGACTGCCGACGGCACACGCACAGCCGAGAAGGGCGACGCACAGCGCGACGTGACGATGGCTCGCGTAGGTGAGACCTACCTCGTGCGCGCCGAATGCTATGCCCGCTTAGGCGACTATGCATCAGCCAAGAAGGACATCGACGTCATCCGAGCTCGTGCACAATGGAAGAACGGTGAGAACCGCTCGTTCTACACCGACGGCTCGCAGGCCTTCGCCACCAACAGCCTGAACACGGGTACGGCTGCCGACAACTACGTGAACTCCAACCTCTGGATGAACACCTACTATCTGTCGAACCCCAACCAGCCTGTCACCACAGCCGCTTCGAACCTGACCAACTGGACGTGGGACAACCTTCCCGCCGAGGACGAGGCCATCCTGTCGAAGCTCGGCGTTTCCGGACAGCAGGCACGCGCCATCAACTTCATCCTGAACGAGCGCTCGCGTGAGCTCATCGGCGAGTGGCAGCGCTGGGAAACCCTCTCGCGCACCAAGACGCTCGTGGCTCGTGCAAAGGCATTCAACCCCGAAGCAGCCCCCAACGTTTCCGACAAGCACATCTATCGTCCCATCCCGCAGACCTTCATCGACGGTCTGAAGAACGAGGACGGCAGCGACTTGACCGATGCTCAGAAGGCTGCATGGCAGAACCCTGGCTATTAATGTCAGCGACTGCCAACAGTGTGTAACAAAACGCCTCACCGATGTCTCGGTGGGGCGTTTTCCTGTTTTGAACAATCTTGACAAAATGGCCATTTTTGGCCTCCATATTTTGAAAATTCTGCGCGAAAAAACTTTTGGACGAAAAAACGCGAGTTTTGAGATGTTTTGCTAAATTGCTGATTATTAGACAATTGTGATAATTTTGGCAGAAAAAGGCGTTCGTTGAGAAAAAAAAGTCAACGCCGCAGAAAAATTTGGCGTTGACTTTTGAAAATTAGGTGTGCTTACAAAAACGCGAAAAGGGGCAAAATTTGAGCAAAAAACGTGCACAAAAGTACTGTCAGTGTGCAAATTTTCGCCTTTTGCGCCCCGTTTTTTCATTGGGCGAGGGTTGGTAGAGGGCCCGAAACGCCCATTTTTCACTCAAAATTGCTTCGTCGCCGTGAACAAAATTTTCTGTGAAATATTTTGACATTTTCTAAAAATTACAGAAGTGTGACTAAAAAGAATAAGTAAAAAAAGTCTGCCAATGTGTCAGTCAGCCAACAGCGTCTGCCCCTTTGGCACGCTTTTGGCATATTATTGAGCGAGTGGCGCAAAGCTGCTCACCCACGTGAACATTATATATATAAATAATAACATCAATAAAAAAAAACAACGAACTATGAACATCAAACCATTAGCTGACCGCGTGCTGGTATTGCCCGCACCGGCTGAAGAGAAAATCGGTGGCATCATCATTCCTGATACTGCAAAGGAAAAACCGCTCCGCGGCACCATCAAGGCTGCTGGCAAGGGTACGAAGGACGAAGAGATGATTCTGAAAGAGGGCGACGAAGTGCTCTACGGCAAGTACAGTGGCACCGAGCTCGAACTCGACGGCGTGAAGTACCTCATGATGCGCCAGAGCGACGTGCTCGCCATCATCGAGAAATAGAAAAAGTCGTGATGACGAAATCGCGTAATAACGAAATAACGTAATAACGAAATAACGAAAAAACAACTATGGCAAAAGAGATTAAATTCAATATTGAGGCCCGCGAACTGATGAAGCAGGGCGTAGACCAGTTGGCAAACGCAGTGAAGGTGACGCTGGGCCCGAAGGGTCGCAACGTTGTGATTGAGAAGAAGTTCGGCGCTCCCCAGATTACCAAGGACGGCGTGACCGTGGCCAAGGAGATTGAGCTGGAGGACCACTTCGAGAACACTGGCGCACAGCTGGTGAAGAGTGTTGCCTCGAAGACGGGCGACGACGCCGGCGACGGCACCACCACCGCCACGCTGCTGGCTCAGGCCATCGTCAGCGAGGGCCTGAAGAACGTCACCGCCGGTGCCAACCCCATGGACCTGAAGCGCGGCATCGACAAGGCAGTGAACACCGTGGTGGACTACATCAAGCAGGATGCCGAGATTGTGGGCGACAACTACGACAAGATTGAGCAGGTGGCTACCGTCAGCGCCAACAACGACAAGGAGATTGGCGAGCTGCTGGCCGAGGCCATGCGCAAGGTGTCGAAGGACGGTGTCATCACCATCGAGGAGTCGAAGAGCCGCGACACGCACATCGGCGTTGTCGAGGGCATGCAGTTCGACCGTGGCTATCTGAGCGCCTACTTCGTGACCGACTCTGAGAAGATGGAGTGCGTGATGGACAACCCCTACATCCTCATCTACGACAAGAAGATTTCGAACATCAAGGATTTCCTGCCCATCCTGCAGCCTGCTGCCGAGAGCGGACGCCCGTTGCTCGTCATCGCCGAGGACGTCGACTCTGAGGCGCTGACCACGCTCGTCGTCAACCGTCTGCGTGGTGGTCTGAAGATTTGCGCCGTGAAGGCTCCTGGCTTCGGCGACCGTCGCAAGGCCATGCTCGAGGACATCGCCGTGCTCACCGGTGGCACCGTCATCAGCGAGGAGAAGGGCTTGAAGCTGGAGCAGGCCACGCTCGAGATGCTGGGCACCTGCGAGAAGCTGACCGTCTCGAAGGACAACACCACCATCGTCAATGGTGCCGGTGACAGCCAGGCCATCAAGGATCGCGTGAACCAGATTAAGAACGAGATTGAGAACACCACCTCGTCCTACGACAAGGAGAAGCTGCAGGAGCGCCTTGCCAAATTGGCAGGTGGCGTGGCAGTGCTCTACGTCGGTGCCAACAGCGAGGTGGAGATGAAGGAGAAGAAGGACCGCGTTGACGACGCTCTCTGCGCCACTCGCGCTGCCATCGAGGAAGGCGTCGTTGCCGGCGGTGGCACCACCTACATCCGTGCTCAGGAGAAGCTGGCCGAGCTGAAGGGCGACAATGCCGACGAGCAGACGGGCATCAACATCGTGTGCCGCGCCATCGAGGAGCCGCTGCGCCAGATTGCCATGAACGGTGGCGCCGAGGGTGCCGTCGTCGTGCAGAAGGTGCGCGAGGGCAAGGGTGACTTCGGCTACAATGCCCGCACGGCTGAGTACGAGGACCTGCGCAAGGCTGGCATCATCGACCCTGCCAAGGTGGCCCGTGTAGCCCTGGAGAACGCTGCCAGCATCGCCGGCATGTTCCTCACCACCGAGTGCCTCATCGTCGACAAGCCCGAGAAGGAGCCTGCCATGCCGATGGGCAACCCCGGAATGGGCGGCATGATGTAAGAAGCTAACGGCGCATGGCGCCTGAATGATAAATGAGGAATGGTAAATGATGGCTCTGCTGTCATTTACCATTCCTCTTTTGGCGTAAGGCACCGCCTATCTCCTCCGGTAGTCCTTAGGTATCTTGCCGCTCATGCGCAGGAAGAACTTGTCGAACGAGGCCGTGGTGGCAAAGTGCAGGCGGTCGGCAATCTGGTTCACGGTCAGGTCGGTCGAGGTGAGCAGCCAGATGGCCTCGGTGACCAGCATCTGGTTGATGTATTCCATCACGGTGTGGTTGGTGAGCTGCTTCACGATGCGCGAGAGGTAGGTGGTGGTGACGTTCAGGCGGTCGGCGTAGAAGCCGATGTCGTGGTGCTCGATGCAGTGTTTCCTGAGCAGCGTGTAGAACGAGAGGAAAATATCCTCCGTACGGCGCGACACGTGCAGCTGGGTCTGTGCGTGCTCCTGAATGTCAATCATGTCGAGCAGGAACACAGAGTAGAGCATGTCGAGCGTCTCGTTCGAGAACAGGGTGGGGCGGTGGATGTGGTCGTGGATGGAGAGCATGTCGGCGTTGAGTCGCTCGGCATCGTTGGGCGTCAGCATCAGCTTGGGCTTGCCGTACTGGACGATAGGATAGAACGAGGCACGCGTCAGGTTGCGGAAGGCCTTCGTCTCGAAGGTGGTCTTCTCGTCGACGATGAGCACGTTCGAGCGGTAGTCGTCGCTCACCGACACGATGCGTGTCTGCAGGCCCGGCAGGTAGATGTAGAGGTCGTTCTTGCGGAAGGGAATCACGTGGCCGTTGGTCTGCAGCGTCACCTCGCCCTGCAGCACCAGCGTGAAGCTGTAGCAGGCCACGCTGTCGGCCAGCTGGTTGGTCAGCGACGTGCTGGGCGCATCGCCCATGCCGCAGGCATAGCGCCCTTCCCACAGGCCGTGCTGATGTCCAGGGCCGATGATGTCGTAGGCTTCTTTTAGGTTGTACATATCTCCATAATTGATAGCTGGCTGCAAAGATACAACATTTTTTATGATTTTGTTTCGTTTTGGATAGTTTTTTTGCGTTTTCAGATTTGGCGGAACATGAGATTGTTTGTAATTTTGCAACCGTAAATCACCATTTATTGATTAAAGGCTGAAAAGGAACAAATCGTAACTAGACGGCTATTATAATTAGATGTGCTCGTGATAGTCTGATTGTTTATGACAAAAAAGACCGCGAACAGTTTGCAACCCTCAATCAACACAAGCTAAACAAGACTAAGAAAGGACACAAAGAGTTTCGTGTCAGAAAAAAAGTTTGCACCGGCTTAAACCCTTTTCGAGTTTATTCATCTAAAGGAATATGATGACCAACTACGAAAATAGGCAGACAGCTCGGTGCTGCTTTGTGTTTATACTCTTCTTTCTGGGCATGCTCTCGGCAGCAGCTCAGACGGCAGCCTCGCTGACGGGCCGCATGGTGGACGCCGAAACCAAGGAAGCACTGCCGAAATCGACACTTCAACTGTATAAAATCAATAAGAAGGACACCACGTTCGTCACGGGAACCTACTCCGACGCACGTGGCGCTTTTGCGTTCAGCGGGGTGGGGCAGGGCAGCTACCTGCTGAAGGCCAGCTATCTGGGCTATACGCCGCTGGCGAAGAACTTCACGAAGACGGGCACGCGTGCCCTGGCCCTGGGCGACATCGCCATGCAGCCCAACGCCGTGCAGCTGAGCGAGGCCGTCGTGACGGCCAATATTCCCAAGATGGTCATCAAGGACGATACCGTCGTCTACAATGCCGATGCCTTCCGTGTGCCCGAGGGAAGCGTCATCGAGGCACTCGTGGAGATGTTGCCCGGCGCCAAGATCGACGACAATGGCAAAATCAGCATCAACGGCAAGGACGTGAAGAAGTTCAAGCTCGACGGGCGCGACTTCATGACCGGCAACAACGACGCCGTGATGAAGAACCTGCCCTCCTATGTGATTGACAAGGTGAAGGCCTACGACGAGAAGAGCGACCTGAGCCGCATGACCGGCGTCGACGACGGCAACGACGACTTCGTGCTGGAGTTCACCACCAAGCGCAGTGCCCGTAATGGCCTGCAGGCCAATCCCGACCTGGGCTACGGTACCGACGACCGCTACGGCATCCGCCTGACGGCCATGAAGCCCTTCGGCGCCATTCGCTACACCTTCATGGGCAACGCCAACAACGTGAACGACCGCAACTTCAGCGGGCGCGGTGGCCGAGGCCGTGGCAACGGCAACGGACAGCGTGAGACGAAGACCGGTGCACTCGATGCCAGCTACGAGAGTCAGCGCAAGCCCAATGGCAACCAAATCAGGACCAGCGGCCGCGTGACCTGGACACGCAATGATGCCGACAACTGGAGCCGCAACGGCTCGGAGAGCTTCGTCAACACCCGTGGCGGTGCCTTCTCGAACAGCACGAGCCAGAGCTACTCGCGCAATAACAGCTGGACGGGCAACATGAACCTGCAGTGGACCATCGACACGCTGACCACCCTCTCGTTCCGCCCCAACGTGAGCTTCTCGTCGAACGACAGCCGCTCCTTCTCCAGCAACGCCTCGTTCAATGCCAACCCCTTCGACTACGTGGAAGATGCGCTCGACGAAAGGAGCATCGCCTATATGGACGAACAGGGCCTCGTGGTGAACCGCCGTCAGGGCAAGTCGCTCGGCCACGGCTCCAACAAGAACCTCAGCACGCAGATGCAGCTCTATCGCCGCTTCGGCAGCCGTGGGCGCAACATCGCCGTGAGCGGCAACATTAATTACAGCGACGGCGACAACCGCAACGCCAACCTCTCGGCCGTGCACCTCTACCAGCAGCAGGACCAGTTTGGCAACGACTCCACCTACCAGACCAACCGCTACACGCTCTCCGGCAACGACAACTTCAGCTACTCACTCGGCGCCACCTACACCGAGCCGCTCTACACCTTCAAGCCGAAGCCCGAGCCAGAGGACACCACGCAGCAGCAGGCCCGTGGCCCCTTCGGCAACCGCAACCGCATGCGCTCCTTCGGCGCACAGGGCATCTTCCTTCAGCTGAACTACCGCTTCAACCACAGCCACCAGAAGAGCGATCCCGCTACCTACGACTTCCCCGACCTGGGCGAAACCGCCTTCTTCGACGTGCTCAACGACTATCAGGAGTGGGCACGCCTCTTCGGCTATCTCGACAATCCCTACGAGATGTACCTCAGCGACCGCCTGAGCCGCTTTTCGGAGCGAACCGAGGACGGCCACAACATCGACGTGCAGCTGCGATTCGTGCGCGACAAGCTGAACATGAACCTCGGCGTCAGCGCCCAGCCCCAGCATTCGCACTACATTCAGCAGTATCTCGGCGTGCCCATCGACACCGTGCGCACCGTCACCAACTTCTCGCCCACGCTGAACATGCGCTACCGCTTCAACCAGCAGACCAACCTGCAGGTGACCTTCCGCGGCAACACCTCGCAGCCCAGCATCACCCAGCTGCTCGACATCTACGACGACACCAATCCCCTGAGCATCTCGATGGGTAATCCGGGACTGAAACCGTCGTTCACCACCAACCTGAGCACCAACTTCCAGAAACAGCGTACACCCAAGCTCGTGGAAGACAGCCTGGGCTTCCAGGTGCCCAAGGCTCAGGCCCATTGGAGCTACAGCTTCAATGCCAGCCTGCGCCGCACCAGCAACTCCATCGGTAACGTGGTGACCTACAACGAGCAGACCGGCGGACGCATCTCTCGGCCGGAGAACATCAATGGCAACTGGAGCGTCAACGGTGGCGGCTCGTTCAATATCGGCCTCGACACCCTCAACCGATGGGACGTCAGCGGGGGCATCAACGCCAGCTACAACCACCAGATTGGCTACGTGAACCTGAACCGAACGGCCATCCCCGACCGCAACGTCACCCACACCTACAACCTGTCGCCTGACGTGTCGCTCAGCTACCGCAACCGCTGGTTCAACTTCTCGCTGAACGCACGCCTCACCTATGCACGCACCGAGAACCGCCTGCAGGCCAGCCGAAACCTCACCACCTACAACTTCAACTATGGTGGCAACACCCGCATTGACCTGAACCAGCTCAACGGGCGAGCCTCGCAGAGCACCTCTTACTGGCCAGTGCTCTCCACCGACTTCCACGTCTACAGCAAGCGAGGCTATGCCGACGCTACGCTGAACACCAACGAATTCATTTGGAACGCCCAGCTCTCCTACAGCTTCCTGCGTGGCAAGAAGCTCACCGTCATGCTGCAGTGGTACGACATCCTGCACGAGCAGACCAACTTCAGCCGCACCGTGAATGCCAATGGCTGGCGCGACAGCGAAGTCAACGCCATCACCTCGTATGCCATGCTGCATGTCAGCTACCGTCTGAACCTCTTTGGTGGTGGCGGCAACCGTGGCGGTGGCCGTGGCGGCGATGGCGACGGCGAGGGTCGTGGAGGCCGTGGCGGTCGTGGCGGCTTCGGTGGTGGAGGCGGCTTTGGCGGAGGCGGCGGCTTCGGCGGTGGCGGTGGCTTCGGCGGAGGAAGGCGATAGCATCCAGAATAGGATTGATGAAGAATGAGGAGTGAGAAATGAATAGACTTACCGCGCAGGTACTCCCCCGTCCTGTAGCTTGGGTCTATTCATTTCTCATTTCTCACTCCTCATTTCTCATAGAAGAGACCCCTCTGCCAGCAAAGGATGGCTACTCCCCTCTCAGGAGAGGGGCTTTGCAGGCATTCTTACTTCCCCGTCACTTCCTTCACTTTCTTTACGAGCGCTTCCGACGGCTGAGCCTCGCCGCTGAAGGGCAGCAGATGCCAGCCCACGGTCCAGCTGAGCTTTTCCCCGGGCTGCAGCGTGGTGTAGGCACCCTGGCTCTCCAGCTCGATGTAGGTCTTTCCGCGGTTCACGTAGACCTGCACCTCGGCCTCGTCGGGAGCAGGCTGCTCCGTCTGCAGGTCGTCGAACGTCTTCACCAGCAGCAGGCCGTTGTTGGCGTAGGCCAGCCAGCCCTTGCCGTCGGCATTCACCTTGCGGTTCGCCGGAGCCTCGTCGGTCTGATACCAGGCGACGCCATGCCCGGCCTTGAAGTCCATGAGCCCCTGAGGCGTGATGGCCTCCACGGGGGCGTCGAAGAAGATGATTCCCTCGTTGGGCACGCGGGTAATCTCCCAGGGAGCCACCTGCCTCACGTCGTCGCTCTCGTTCTTGATGGAGTAGGTGATGACGATGCTGCCCGTCTTCTCGTCGACGGCAAACTCCTTGCCGATGCGGAATCCCAGCCGTTCCGACTTCTGGCTGGTCAGCATGATTCGTCCGTCGTGCTGCTCCACGGTGTAGGGCTGCTTGTCGAACTCGGGCACCGGTGGCCAGTTCCACTCCTTCTGCGGACTCGTCCAGAACGTGCTGCCGAAGGACTCTGGCCACCTCAGCTGCGAGATGACCTCCTGCTCCTTGTATTTCAGCGACATGATTTTACCTCCCCGCTGGGCGTCGATGCTCATGCTCACGTCGCCGACGCTGACCACCAGCGGTTCTTCGTTTTCAGCCCTGGCCTCGATGCAGGCCAGCGGCAGCAGCAACAGCTGCAACAAACAGATTACTTTTTTCATGATTCTTACTGACTATTAGTTGATATATGCGTTTAGTATTGTCATTCCCTGATGGGCATGATTTCCTCCAGCAGCTCGCGGTGATGTCCCGGCAGCACGATGTGGTGATTGCCGATGGGGTCGTTCAGGAAGTAGTTGGCCGCCGCAGCATTAGCCGGCTTCACGACCTGTTGCGTGCGACAGAGACCCGGCTCGCCCTGGCTGCGCAGCAGCTCGCCCTCCTCGATGAAACAGCGTTCCAGCAGCCCCGACAGCTTGAACAGCGTGACGGGCCCCTCCTTCATATACCCTCTGATGCCCACGCCGATGCCCGACTCGAAGTGCGTGTCGTAGTCATAGCGCTCCACCATGTTCAGCGGAATGGTGCAGTGGGCCAGCAACAGCTCGCCCGTCTCGGGGTTGATGCGTGCCGGATTGGCCTGGAAGCCGCTCAGGCCGATGGCCGCCTGCGCCACAGCCATCGAGAGCATCGCCGGCACGTCGCCCTCGCATCCGGCCACGATGCCCTCGGCGTTCAGTCTCGCTAGTGCCAGGCACCCCGTGTTCCTCACCGTCGTCAGCAGGTCGAAGCAGCGAAGGGTGAACCCCTGCAGCTCGTGGTGCTCCACGACGGTCTTCAGTGCATCGTAAATCTGCCACGCCCCCGGCAGGGCATCGCCGATGGCCTTGCTGGGCGCCTCCTCGTGCGTCGCCCTCAGTGGGGTGCTGGCTATGGTGTCGAGCAGTTCCTGCATGGCGATGTCTACGAGCTCAACGCCCAGTCGCTGGCTGACCATCGGCCTGTCCACATCGCTGGCGATGAGCCAGTCCGACGGCTTGCCCACGATGCCCAGCCTGCAGCCACGGAGCCTGCTGAGTGCCTCGCCAGCCCGTGCCAGCAGCGCTATGCGCCGTGCAATGTGCGTCGCCGTGCCATGGATAATCTCGCCCTGACAGCCCTGCTGGCGCAGGAAGGCGAGCATCTCCATCGATGCCGCCAGCGAGTTGCTCTGCCCCGATGTCAGCAGGCGCAGTGGCCGTTGCGACTGCTGCAACAGCTGGGGCAGCAGCCGCTTGAAGATGCCCTCGGTGCCACCCGTGCGCACATAAATCAGGTCGAGCGCATGGCAGCCATAGTCGCTGAAGTCGTCGCCCCGGCAGTCGAAGGGGCCGATGGCGCCCTCGGCGGCGTGTCCCGGGCAGACGTCGCCGCCGTTCATGTGTCTGCTGAGGCTGCCCAGGAACTCCCGTGTGGCCGCCTCCACTGCTTCGGCGGAGTGAAGCTCCGAGGTCAGCGTATAGATAGCTATGCTTGTCATGATGAATGCAATTGTAAATCGCCACAAAATTACGAAAAAACTTGCGAACCGCCGCCATAATTCGTAAGAACCTGCGAAAAATTTTCAAGCTGTGCGGTTGCCCCAAGGTTTTAATAGACTTACCGCAAAGCGGTCGTTCAAAAACCTTGGGGCAACCGTACAGCTTGAAAATTTTTTGCCTGCGGCACAACGTTTAATGACCATGAATGTCCCGCGAATGTCTCGTTAATGATTATTTATGAATCATTCGTGGGTTATTCATGAGCATTCGTGTAGCGCCGCAGGCAAAGAAAAAAGATAGTTAATGATATAGCTGTTGACCTAATTTTCGCGTAGTCCTATCCCATCCTTTGTAGGGCTTCTTTTTTTTGAACAAAATTGACAAAATGGCCATTTTTGGCCTCCATATTTCAAGAATTCTCCACGAAAACAACTTTTGGACGAAAAAACGCCTGTTTTTTGAGAGTTCACTAAATAACTGATTGTCAGTTGGTTGGTTCAAAAGTCAACGCCTTTTGAAAATTTGGCGTTGACTTTTGAAAATTTGGCGTGCTTACAAAAACGCGAAAAGGGGCAAAATTTGAGCAAAAAACGTGCACGAAAGTAGGGCGTGTGTGCAAAATTTGGCCTTCTGCGCCCTGATTTTTCATCGGGCGAGGGTTGGCAGAGGGCCCGAAACGCCCATTTTTCACTCAAAATTGCTTCGTCGCCGTGAACAGAATTTTCTTTGAAATATTTTGACGTTTTGCATGAAAAAATATACTGTTTCCCCCTTCCTACCCCCTTCCCGAACGGAGCCCACAAATGGAGCGCGAATGAACATAAATGTTCAATTCGCAACTTAGTTTGCATCGAATATTTCTGGAGGGAAGCGAATTTCGTCTTCTGGGTCATCCTGCTATTCGTCGTAGTGGTCCTGGTAGTAGGAAGGCTCGTCGAAAATGTCGGAGGCAGTGGGTACGCGTCGCTTCTTCACCTCTTCCATCTGGCGGATGATGCTTTGCCGATGAGCCACAACGTAGTCATAGAGCTGTTGTGTTGAGGTGAGCCGCTCGTTGCAATACCACTCAAAGTGCCCGCTGATGTCGGGCCAGTCGTTCTCGCGTTTGGCATAATAGTGGTCGCCCACCTTCTCCACTTCCACCCATTCCTCGCCCTCTATCTCATAGCCAGGCGCAATGTCTATGGTATAGAAGTATTTGCCCAAGTCCAGCGGCCAGTCCTGTAGCGATTTCTTCTCTGTTGTGGGGGTGGCCTCTCTTATCCTCTCTGTTTTGGCTACATTCATGGCTTCCTTCCCTGCCCTTTGCCTGGGCTCCTCACTCCCCGAAGACATCAGGAAGTGGTAACCAAGCATATAGAGGGCAAAGAACAATACTATAATCACCTTATCGGCGGTTTTGAACTTAGGGGTGGGCATACTGTTTGTGTCTTGATGCTTCTAACTCTTTCCATTCTTTTTGATCAAGGAGGAAGGTTGATGTATCACGTCTTACATAGACCTTATTCTCAAATTTTACTAAATTTTGGGATGGCTTTATTACTATTTTCAAATATTTATTATCATTGCTAAACTCCAATGTAATACTATTCGTAGCCAAAGCTCCAAGCTGGTTCGCCCCCTGATTAAAACGGTTTCTCATCTCGTCCTTTGCTTTGGCCAAATCGTAGTTGGATAGTCCTTTGCTGAAAAAGCGGAAATCATTTTCCAGCCCAGATACATAGCCACTATCGTTTACACCAATATACAGAGTACCCCCCTTATGATTAAGGAAGCCACATGTTACTTTCAATATTTCATTCATTTGCTTTTCAATGTCATATCGCATATTGTTATCAGCTGGATAAACAAGACTAGTCTTAAACTCAGTAACCTCATTTTCAACTCCAATATATTCAGCCATTGGGATTTTAACTTCAATATGAAGCAGTTCTGAAATTCTGTTCCGTATTTGTTCTCTTTGTTCATCAACGTTTAGTTCATTCAGAAGATTATATGACAGAACAAGACAAGCTAACCTTTGGATGGTCTCATTATCGTTTTCTCTTGCAAGCATCCACAACTTACCTTCTTCCCACGGTTTTCCCAACAAACCGACAATAAAAAATTGGGTGACCATATCATTCAGTTCAGGAAACTTGCGAACAATGTCATCTGCTTCACGCTTTTGTCTGTTTAACTCATCAATATCAATGCTACCGTTTAATCCTAATTCATAGAGCTTTTTAATGAGCACCATTCGCATTTCGAAATAATCACATAGAATGTCATCTCCTATCATAAGAGAAAGAATCCGACAAAAGGCAGTGTAATTATAGGTAGAAGGGAGTTCACTTTCTATCATAGCTTTGTAATCGACAATATGAATAAACTCAAGGAAATCATTAAGTGACAGATGTTCCTCTTTGGTCTGATTGCTCTTATCGTCTTTTTCTTGATATACTTTTCCTTCTGTATAGCTATCCATTAAATATGTAAACGCATCTTTTAGTGGAATGGGTTCTGCATCTTCAACAACCCTGACAAATCGTCCTCTTACATTACCATTACGCCACTTATTTGTAATTTCCACTTCTACTATTTCGTCTTTGCAGAGTTCTTTTTCAACCTCACTTTTAGAAAACTGCAAAGCGTAGCCTTCTTCACTGACGCATGTGTAGTTCTTGTCGCCTACCATTGAAATCACACACTCTGTCAAATCCTCTTTTCTGACTGTATTGAAGATGTATGTCCCCATATTCTCCAGTAAAGAGAATTCTATCATACCGTCTTGGGTAATTTTGTGTACTTTAGCCATGATGCGCAGAGGATGCCCGTCTTCCGACTGAAAGGAATCTATATCAGTCTGTACAGGGTAATGTACTATTTCGTCAATGCTGATAGAGCCTTTTCCCACATAAGGTGGTTGTTCGACGACACATCCAAAATGATAACGGTCTATCTTATGTGTAACACGAATATACACCTGTTCACCTTCAGGTGGAAGATATGTCTTTTGGGATGGCTTTTTACCAGAAAGAGATGTAGATAGGAATGACTTTTCCACTTCATTCCACATAATCTGTAGCTTAGCAATATTAGTTTCTCCTTGAACGACCTTTTCCTTTAGACGCTCCTTTAACCAAATTCTTGTCCGATTCCATTTCAGAATATCATCATTGAAAGCCTTATTTTTTGACTCACTTTCAGGGACTTGGTAGATGTTGATGTCTGCCCCCAAATTAATGATACCCTTTTCTGAATGATACTTGCATACTTTTCGAACTTTCTGTGAAGAGGTATTTGAAAGTTTTGAGCATAATAGAGTTACCCTGTCAGTCTTTTTTTCAGTAATTATATCATTGTCTTCCAAGTCCACCCAACTAAATTCCAATTGGTCTGAATTGGCCTTCAACAGATTAAAGTATGCCTTTTCAAGCAGATTGTCCTTTCCTTTATTGGAAATAAGAGAAGCATACCTGTACAGCATGGAACGCAGCATGAATGTGTCCATTTGGCTTTCTTTGTTTAGCAATATCAAGATGGCTATGGCTTTGATAAGCGCTTTTACCCTCTCTTTTGTAAACTTGTTGCTTATTCTCGTTATCTTGTCTATCTCTCTGCATTCACTTTCGATAAATACGCTGAGTACGTCTTTCATCGCTTCTAAATAGTTGGCTTTGAAATGGGCATCACTATGTCTTTCAATAACAGCATCAAATAGAGGAACTATTTGTTCTCTCAAGGAAAATTTAGACAAGACAAATACAGACACCATTATCCGCATTTTCTTTTCAGGTTCATACAAATAGCTTGAAGTCTTTACTTTTTTAATCACATTGTCTACAAATTCTGACTGCTTGCCAGCTTCCCCCAAACGAAGAGCCTCTATGTAACAATTGGTATGCTCAATAAACCCTGCTAATGCTTTGTGCCACTGATTTCTTTCCGACTCGTCACAGTCATAAAAGACATTAGAATCTTCATAAATTGATAGACATATATCTTTATAGGCAAGTAATAAGTTCTTCTTATTTGACTTCAAACTTTGTACGAGCCAAATAGGAAATGTATTATCAATTTGTTTTATTGCAGAAAACAGCCAAAGTGAATTTCTTTCTTTGTATTGTTCCCGCGATTCTCGGAATATATCAGCCTTATTGAAATAAAGTTCAAGAATGCGTTTGTCTACGTTTGTTGATATATTTATAACTTCTTCTACTGTTTTGAATTTGAATTTGTTCGATTCCATAATCTTAAAAAAATATGCGCAAGGAGGCCCTTTGCCCCCTTGCGCATAGTGATTGTTAATCTTTTAAATTTGCGAAAGGTCTTAGTCCATAATGGGCTACCTTAAATTCCTCAATCATTTGGTATTCAAGTTCTATGGGTTCAGCATCAGCCAATGGTTTCCAACATACAACGAGGTTCTTTGCATCGGCAATCTGCCAGATATAACGACCGCCCCAATGGCCAACATTTGCCCCTTGCCCAAATTTTAGATATTGCTTTAAGCGAGATTGAAGCGTTGCGGAAGAGCCTGTGCCACCAGCCTTTCCGATATAGACTATTGAAGTGCCTTCAATCCAGTTGTCCTCCAATTCCGATATGGAGACATTCGGATTCTTTCCTTTGAAGAATCCACCAGTACCTTCATGTAAAAATTTTGGAGGATTATCCCCTTCGTATAAAACCACATATACACCTTTCGTTTGAGAAATAAAGGATGGATTACCCATTAATTCTCCCATTGTCTTAAATCCAATAAAACCCTTGGATTTGAGGTCGTTTGCTTCTTTTGTCATAATGTTTGAATTTCAATGCTTAGTTTATACTCAACTCCCATTTTGAAAACAATTCTTCTTCCTGCTGCAAGTTCCTTAAAAGAAGTGTTTGCCGATAGAACATCATAAAGATCTCTTGCAACAGCAGAACCGCCGATGTTGTTTGTTACTTCGCCATTTTCTGTCTGTAGTCTAAACCTATAGCTTTTCCTATTACCTGCAGCAATAAAATCTTCTTTGACCATGCATAAGTTTGCATTTTTTCTACCTTCTTTAATAGTCGCCAAAATGTTTGGAAGAGTTTCTTTCCAGATTGAGATGTACTTGTTTTTTTCCATTTTTGCTCTTGTTATAAAGTTTGTATTTATTTGCCATAGGGTTTCTCATGCCTTCTTCATGAAATGGAAAGAATTTCTGGTTTGGGGCAGTTTTTCGTTCATGAAGGCTGAGAGCTCGTCGAAGTTCGGCTCTGTCTGAGCGTAGTAAAAGTTCTTCAGCAGGTGGTACTTGTCTACTAATTCCAGCAGAGTGCATGTCTTCAGCACCCTCTGGTTGTTGAGCGACTTATCGGCAAAGAGCAGGTACATGACGGTGTTCAGCTCTTCGTCAGACATCAGTGCTTGCATGATGTCGAAGTATTTCTTTCTCTGTGCGTCGTCGTGCAGGATGGTGCTTTGGTGGATGTATTTCATCAGCTGGTAGAGGCTGCGGTAGTAGGGAATTACCTCGCGGTTCAGGGAGCCTTCGGCGTCGTTTCTGAAATTGTCCATTGTGAAAGGCCCAGCGTGACCGCGGAGGAACCGCATCACTACGTTTTCTGAGAATTGGGCTATCTGTGGCTGCATGGTCTTATACAGTTCCCTGTGCTGCTGATGCCACTGGAAGAATATGGACTCAAATTGCAACACGGCCGACATGTTGGTCTGGCTGCGGTAGGTGAGGAATATGAAAATGGCTGATATGAACGAGAAACTCAGTCCAAAGAATGTGGCAAAGTCGGCCCATACTTGGCTGTTGGGTGAAAGATGTCCCGAGAAGGTTGCAAAATAAAGTAGGACTTGTGTCAGAAGCAGGATTAGCCAGATGAGCAGAAGCCCATTTCCGTTTTTCATGTTTGCAGGGATTCTCATAATGAATATTGTCAGATAATGGTTTTGTCGTTATTGGGTGAAAAGACTTTGGCTGGCATTATAGACTGCTTGCGTCGGCTGGGTTCCACGTCTCCTTGTGTCCGTTGGGGAAGGTGACTTCGAAGAGGGAGTCGTCGGTGAATCGGATGGTGGTGCCGTCGGGCATGATGCGCTGGTCGGTGGCGCCGTTGAGGGGCTGGCCCAGCTGAAGCATGAAGTTGCATCGGCGCAGATAGGTGACCAGCGGCTTCAGGTCGGCGGCGTGCTGGCTGCGTCGGTCGAAGTAGGTGCCGAACCAGGGGCGGACGGCAGGCTTCCGGTTGTCGCCGGGCTGAGAGATCATGACGTGCAGGATGGTGGCGTTGATGCCTGCATGGAAATAGCGGTCGGCAATGGGCTTCAGCTTGTCGAAGCTCCAGTCGTCGGTGGCCAGCTCCGGCCATCCGTCGGTGAAGCTCTCTGCCCACACGCGGTTCTTCCCGCTACGCCGTGCAGCGCCAAGGGCAGCATTCACCTCCTTCTGGCGGAACTTCTTGTCGTCTACCCAGAACTCCGCCGCCACCTCGTCGGCAGCACTGCCATAGGTGATGCTGTTGCCGGGGAAGGGGCTGTGGGCGTATGGCTCGCACCAGGTGCGCAAGCCGTATTCGTGGGCCTTCTCCGTCAGCCCTCCCATATATTCGCTGGCCACCAGTTCGGCAATCAGCTGGTCGAGGTCTTTCTTGCAGGTCTCGTCCTGATAGTCGAGCTTTCGGCCGAATCGGCGCTGGAACAGGGTGAAGATGGAGTCGGTGTAGTTCTGCTTGCCTCGTTCCCAGCTGTCTACGACCACGGTGGTCAGCGTGGGGCGGTCCTTGGGCGGTATGCGTCGCAGGATCTCTCCGATGAACGCCTCGAAGTGCTTCTGCACATGGCGTTTCGACAGCTTGTCGACCTCCAGGCCTTCGGCTTCTGGCGAGCAGGGGCTGCAGACGACATCGGTGCCCCTGTCGGTCTTGCACACCTCGATGCCCGTGGGTGTCCAGTTACGCATGGCTTCTTCGGGCTTCACCCAGGGCCCTCCCGACTGACTCCATCCGGGGCAGTTGAAGATGCCCATCTCGATGCCCAGCTGTCCGGCGGTCCTGAGCGCTGTGCGCAGGCATTTCCACCATTGGCGGCTTTGGAACTTGTTCTTCCCGAAGGTCTGCCCCTCCCAGGGGTTCTCCCAGCTGACGCGGTTGCGAATGTCGGTGGCCAGGAAGGCGAGCGTGATGCCGTTGTCCTTCATCCACTGCAGGTCGGCCACCACGCCTCGTGGGTCCACTTGTTCGTTCACCCAGTAATAGTAGCAGCCCACACGGATGCTGTCAGGAGGGGTTACAAACGACTGCCAGAGATTCTGGCGCACGCTGTCCGCAGCGTCCTCGATGCCGGACTGACTCAACGCTGTCGAGGCCGAAGCCAGCAGCAACATGGCAAGCAATAGTTTCTTCTTCATCATGAGTACAAAGATAGTGCTTTTTCGCTGATTCGGGAAAAGGCGGTCACAACATTTATGAATGTTTAACCTGAACGCCCGCCTCTCCCCGATGATGGTGGGGTAGGGGGGCGAAAAAATCCAGAAAAAAAGTTCCGCAACTGGCTGCGATTGTAAGAAAATAGTCGTACCTTTGCAGCCGTTGAACAAAAAAAGAAAAAGCGTTATGATGGAACGAAACGAAGTGCACCGTACATTCAGACATGGCGTTCAGCTCCTTCTGGCCGCCCGCATCGCCTTGTTGCTTCTCTGCTCCTGCGGAACGGCCTCGCTGTCGTCATGCTCTTCCAGCAGTCACTCTTCCACTGAGCAGACCAGCGCATCGGTCATTGCCGACAAGGTGTGGGAACTTGCCATTAGCCATCCCGACGGCTTCACGCTCGATGTCAGGACGATGAGCGAGCCGAGGGAAGGCATCGCCGTGAGCTATGCCGCCACCCAGGGCTGCCATTCGCGCGAGCAGCTCGAAAAGGTGGTGAGCCATGCCTTGCAGCACGACGGATATGTGGGTGGCTGGTACAACTCCGACGATGGCCTCTACTACTTCGACAGCAACAGGCTGTTCGCCGAGACCGACCTGGCCAGCGCCATGCAGTTCGGCAGGGAGAACAGCCAGCACTCCGTCTTCATCCTCTCGTGCGGTGCCGACGTCGTTCTCGATGGGAAGGTGGCCGAGATTGTCAGCCGAGGCACCGTCGCCATCGGCACCACGGGCGACTATAGGCCCCTGTCGTTCCGCGAGGCCGACGGAGCCTACTGGGGCTTTGGCATCGACGTGGCCGCAGCCATCGCCTCGCGGCTGAACGTGGTCACCGCCTTCGTGAAGACCTCGTGGCCCACGCTGACCACCGACGTGCTAGCAGAGCCCCAGCAGTTCGACTTCGCCATAGGAGGCATCACCATCACCGATGCACGGTGTGAGACCATGCTCATGAGCGAGGGCTATCTGGCCAACGGAAAGACCATCCTTTGCCGCAAGGAGGAGGCCGGGCGCTACAGGTCGCTGGCCGACATCGACAGGCCCGAGGTGCGCGTGATGGTGAATCCTGGAGGACTGAACGAGAAGTTCGCCCTGGCCAACCTCACCCATGCCACCATCATCGTACACCAGCAGAACGAGGAAATTCCCTCGCTCGTGGCCAACGGCGATGCCGACGTGATGATTACCGAGATTACCGAAGCGCCATACTATGTGAAGACCGACAGCCGTCTGGCGGCGCCGCTCATCAACGAACCGTTTACCCATGGCCAGATTGGCGTGCTGATGAGAAAGGGACAGGACGACCTGCTCCACTTTGTGAATGCCATCATCAGCCAGATGAAGGCCGACGGCACCCTCAGGCAGCTTCACGAGAAATATGGGCTGGTCTATGCCTATTAGCAGCGCGGGATGATCCTCACTTTGCTGCTCGAATTGTTCCCCTCCTGTATCACCTGAATCTGAATAGGGATGCGTTCCTGCAACTCCTCCACGTGGCTGATGATACCCACATGCCGGCCCGATTTGGTGTGCAGCGAGCGTAAGGTGGTGATGGCATTCTGCAACGGCTCGCCGCTGAGCGTGCCAAAGCCTTCGTCGATAAACAGTGTGTCTACAGCCAGCTGTTGGCCAATGTCGCTCAGTGCCAAGGCCAGCGATAGTGACACGAGGAAGCTCTCGCCGCCCGAAATTGTGCTGGCGGCACGGCTGACATAGCCCTGATAGGCATCTTCGAGTGAGATAACGAAGGTGCCAGGTGCCACTTTCAGCGTATATCGGTCTGTCAGTGTCTTCATATAGCTGTTGGCAGAATGAATCAGACTGGTCAGAACGTAGCTCTGGGCTATCTTCCTGAACGTATTGCCCGTAGCATCACCAATGAGCTGATTCAGTCGTGACCACTTCTGATACTCCGCAGCTCTCTTTTCGACCTCTTCAATCAGCTTGCCTCGGCTTTTCTTATTCTCTTCATCGGCTTTCAATTCCTGACTGATGGCACCCTTCTTCTCCGCAATCTCAATCAGCTTTGGCTCCTGTTCCTTGATTCGGGCATCCAGAGTTTCAATCGTGTCACCTTCTTGCAGTTCAGGCTTTACTTTCAGATGCTCATGCTGTTTCCTGACTGCATCCTTCATCAGCGTTTCTTTCGCCAGCATCTTTTTCCTGTCCGTATCGAGCAGTGTATTAACCTCACTGATTTGGGCTGCAATATAGCCATTCAGGACGTTTAGCCTTTCGATGCTGATATCCTTATGGTCATCGAGGAAACTATCCAGTTGCTGACTGTTCACTTTGGCAGTCTCTTCTGCCTGCTGCAGCCCGGCAAGAGTTGTCGATGTCTTGCTCTTTACGTCATTGGCTTTCTTCAAGAGGCCTGTCTGTTTTGCCTTGTCCGATGCCGTAAACTCTTTCCAAGCAGGCATTAACTGTACGATTTCATCTGTGACATCCTTCACCATCTGACAACTGTTAGTCATTTCAGAAAGGCTGTTTGCGAGCGTCTGACTCCGCTTGACGTTCTTTAGATAGGTTCCTGCCTGTTCCTTCAGCAGTTCAGCGAACTCTCTCGGTTTGTCCCTCCAGTCGATAGTCCACTGGCCAGCAATGAGCGATGCTGCGTTGTCCTCTGCTTTTGACACATCTTCCTGCTTGGTTCTCACCAGTTCCTCGTGAGTGGAAATCCTTCCTTTACAGTCGTTGATGGCTTTTTCGGCTTTCTGAGCATCTTTGATTCTTGGCTCTAAGTTCTCTGCCCTAAACTTATCAAGCGCCTTCCGCAGCTTCTTGATGGCCGAATCCTTACCTTCACCTTCAGCGATTTTGGTTTCCAATTCCTTTAATGCAGCATCGGTCTTGACTTTCAGTTCATTCAGCACCGTTAGGGTATTATCTTCATATTTCTCTATTCCACAAGCCTTACATGCCGCCACAACCTTCTGTTCGGCTGTCTCAACAGACTTGTCCTTGTCAAAAGCCTCTTTGTCTGTCTTATACTTCTTTATTTCTGCCTTTGCCTCGGCATCCAACCTGTTTCTCTCATCTACCAGTTTCTTGTAAGCTGTTTCTGCTTCATTGAAGGCATCACTCAGGCCACCAACAAGTCTGGCCAGTTCATCTTCATGAGGCAGTTCGCTCTTGATTACCTGTCGGCAGACAGGGCAGGTGTCGCCTATATGTAGTTTTTGGCGCAATGTCTTGGCAAACTTGTTGATGGTGTCGCTCTGCTTGTCAAGCATTTCCCTGCAGGCATCCATCTTGACCTTGGCATCATGAATCAGTGGTTCCATCAGCTCCTGGGCTTTCTGTTTCTTCTCTATCTCGACCTGGTTTTCTTCAAGAGATGCTGAAGTTTCTTGTCTGCGTTTCCTCTCCGTGTCAAGCGAGTCAATGCGTTCTAAAGCTATGCCAATGGTTTGGATCAGTTCTTTGTTCTTGTCACGCTGTGTACGCAACCCACCCAGATTGAGTGCAACAAGAGCCTTTTCCTGTTCGTTTATCTCTGCCTCTTGTTTTCTATAGGCCTCCTGTGCCTCCTTCATGGCCTCTTGTGCCTTGCTAAATGCAGGCTCCAGCTCTTCTGTCAAGGTCTTGCGTTCTTTAGCTGCATCCGCTTGGCTCGCAGCCATCTTCTTCCGGCCATCAGCTATCGTGCTCAGATATCCTGCAATGGCCTGGGCATTCTCATAGACCTCATGCTTGTCCTTCTCACGCTCAATGAGGGCGTCTACGGCCTTGATGTCAGTCTCTGTCTGTTGCTTCTCCTGCTCTGCAAAGGCATACCCGCCAAGCACACTGACATAATCCGATGCCAGTGCTTCCAGCGCCTTCTCTTGATACGCCTTGCTGCTTTCAGCCCCTTTCTTCGCTGTCAACCAGTTGCGGGCATCAATCGTGGTGTTCCATTGCCTGACCAACAGCTCCTTTGTTTTGAAGTCATCACTTTCCACTACAGACTGAGCCTGATGGTACGCTTCCGTAGCAGTGGCGATGGCCTTTGTCAGTTCCATGTCGGTTCTTATCCACTGGAGCCTGGCCTTGTCGGCATCGACGGCCTCCTTGAGCGCTTTATACTGAGCGTCGAACCCAGCCATATCTTCCTTCTTAGCAGTAATCTCCTCGTCTGACAGCGTGCGTATACCCTCCACCTGCTGCCTGGCCTCTTTCCACGACTGTTCCTTCTGGCCTGTCACTTCGAAGACCTTCTTACCGACCTTCGCATAGATGTCCATGCCGGTTATCTTCTCCAGAATAGCCGCTTTGTCATCATCCTTACTATTCAGGAACTTGGTAAATTCTCCCTGGGCCAGCAACGTGGTACGGCAGAACTGGTTGAAGTCGAGCCCGATGGCAGCCTTCATCTCAGCCCTGATTTGAACGTCTTTGTCAATGGTGTAGCCCGTATCGAGATTCTTCAGGCTCCACGATTTCCCTTGAAGATTACCCGTGGGTTTGTTCCTGGAGCGCCATACCTTCCACAAAGCTTCATAGTGGACGCCATTGCTGCCAGTAAAGGTCAGCGCCACATACGCTTCGCCAGTATTCCTGCGCATCAGCTGGCGGGTGTCGCCTAAATCCAATTTATTATCCACATCCCTGGTCTTTCCTTGCATCTGCGTGTTTTCCAGCCTTGGCGTGTCGGCAAAAAGCGCCAGACAGATGGCGTCCAGAATGGTTGACTTGCCCGCACCGGTCTTGCCCGTTATCAGGAACACCTCGCTGTCGGCCAGTGGTGGTGCCTCGAAGTCAATGATGGCGTTTTCAATAGATGCTATGTTGTGTATGGTCAGTTTCTGCAACTTCATAGTGACGGTCCTCCTTATTTAACTATTACGCGAATCCTCGGCCACCATATCCATGACCTCATTAAACATGGCCTGCATCTCCTCATCGAAATTGATGCCATTGTATTCAGCAAACCGCTTGGCAATCTCGATGGGCTCCTCCGATTGAAACTCTTGTATGGTCAATATCTTTACTTCGTTCTGGCTGACAGCCTTTCTCTGGGCATTGATACAGCAGAAGCGGCTTTGCTTCCCCTCCGCCAGGCTTCTGGCTTCAGCGTTGGCTTCTACTGGTAGGAAGTCCTCAATCTCCACGTTCAGGCGGATATAGGCAGGGATATCGTCAGGAAACTTGCTCAACAGCTCCTTTGCCTCCTCCCACGTGGCCAGCCCGTCGGTAGGCAGCGTCACCAAAGGATGCGGATTCTGAATCTCAATCGTCTTGACTACCGGCTTCTCTCCATGCCGGCCTATCTCCACAATGCTCACCGAGTGAGTGAAATTCTCGTCGAAGCTGACTGGCAGCGGCGTGCCGCTGTATCTCGCACAGACTTTTCCACTATGCACAAACTGCTCATGGTGAATATGTCCGAGAGCCAGGTAGTCGTAGCCCTCACCCATCTCGTCCAGCTCCAGCGAATCGATGCCGCCTACGGTAAACTCCGTTGCATGGTCGTGTCCCGTGAAGTCGCTGCCCCTCACGGTCGTATGGGCGGTCATCACCACTGGCAATTCTTCCGTATTTCTTTCAGCCACATTGTCAAGCAACTGTTGGAAGAATCCTTCAGGAATATTACGTTCATTGGCATACGGAATAGCAACAATCCATCCTTTCCCCGGCACCTCAACGATATGCTCATTCAGGTCTTCCCTTTCCAGCTGACCGATGGCATACACTTTCAATGCTTTCCAGGGCGTCTGGAATATCTCGTGCTTTGTGCCGCTGTCGTGGTTGCCGGCAGTCATCACTATCGTCATCTGAGGGTTTGCCTCATGGATTCTTACGAGCCCGTCGGCCAGCATGGTTTGTACGGCAGCCGATGGCTGTGGCGTATGATAGACGTCGCCGCACAAGAGGAACACATCGGGCTTCTGCTCTTCCACGATGTTCGCCATCTGTTCAAGCATAGCCTGCTGCTCTTCCGTCCTGTCATAGTTATATAACGTATGGCCAAGATGCCAGTCGCTGGTATGTAATATTTTCATCAACTAAGTGCAATTTTATTATGCGTTTGCGTAGAGACGTCACATTGTGACGCCTCTACTTGTGGCTGCAAAGTTACGATTAAACGAGTGAAAAACCAAATATATCGGCATTTTTCTAAGCAGGAGAATGTTTTTCAGGCAATGATATGGCCGTTGATTGTCGTAGCTCCCCCTGTTCACAGCAGGGAAGGCAGCGGCCGCTGCCATTGTTTTTCCCGCCCGCTGCCATTATTGGCAGCGGCCGCTGCCAAACTTTTCCCCGTCCGCTGCCAACGGAAAAGGCGTGGACTTTTTCCCGCTCCGGTGTGGCCTTTTCCCAATTTGTCGCCGCTTTTTTCCGCTCATCCCTGCTGCTGTGGCGCTGCTTGGCTTTTCTTTGTGCGCAATAATATGGCAGTTGACCAATTTTTATTCTGCCAATTTCGCCTTAAAATAGAAAATTTGTTGTAATTTTGTACTCGAAAAAACGAGTTGTTCATCTATACAGACAAGAATCATCTGAATTATGACAATACAGGAAGCCATTGAAGCCCGCCATAGCGTAAGGGCATACAAGAAAGAGCCTTTGGCAGAGGATGTCGTGAAGGCACTGGAAGAGCAGATAGCTGTTCTGAACCGTGAAGGCCATCTGCACATGCAGTTAGTCCTTAACGAGCCAAAGGCGTTCCAGGGAACGATGGCCAAATACGGGAAGTTCCGTCATGCCAACAACTACATTGTCATGGCAGGGAAAAAGGCTGATGACCTTGATGAGCGTGTTGGCTACTATGGCGAGCATCTTGTCTTGCTTGCCCAGACGTTGGGCTTGAACACTTGCTGGGTAGGACTCAGCTACTCAAAGGTGCCGGGAACCTATTTGCTCGATGAAGGCGAGAAGATAGCCTGCTACATTGCCATCGGCTATGGTGAGACGCAAGGTGTGGGCCATAAGATCAAGAGCGCCCGGCAAGTGAGCAACGCATCCGACAGCACCCCCTCATGGTTCCGCAAGGGCGTGGAAACGGCCTTGCTTGCACCTACCGCCGTGAACCAGCAGAAATTTTCGTTCGAGTATGTCGGCACGGAAGACGGCCGTCACAGGGTTCTTGCCAAAAGAGGCTTCTCAATGATTGGATATACTCGGATGGATTTGGGCATTGCCAAATACCACTTCGAGATTGGAGCCGGAGAAGAAAACTTCGTATGGGTTTGATGAATGAAAAACTGTAACTAACTGGCTAAAACAATGAACATAGAAGACTATCGTGAGTATTGTCTGTCATTAGGCGCAGACGTAGAAGAAAAGCTGCCTTTCCAGAAATTCAGAAGCGGAGAGGGGGTACTGGTGTTCTACGTTTTAGGGCACATGTTCTCATTCTTCGATTGTAATGACTTTTCTGTTGTCACGCTCAAATGCCAGCCAGAGCGCATCGAAGACCTGAAAGCCCAGTATGATTGTATCGGAAATCCGTACAACGAATCGCCCAAGCACTGGATTGGCATCAATCCTAATACAGCCCCCGATGATTTGTTGCAGGAACTGACACGGCAGTCCTATGACATTGTGAAGGCAAAATACAAGAAACATGATGGAAGAGACTTACGGATGCAATCTGATTAACACTCGGCGCGACGGTCGGCAGGTGACGGAGTTCGTCGGCAGGTATCATGTGCACGTCCTTGTGCGGCAGGGACAGATGACGTTCTCTGACGGTAAGAACTCTTTCTTATCAAGACAGGGCGACCTTGCCATCTGGCAGATGTCGAACACCATTCAGCGCATTGTGTGCTCCGATGACTTCGAGGCCGATGTGCTTCTGTTGTCAGGAGAGTTCCTGCAGCAGTTCAATCCTGAGATGGTTTGGGCATCGAAGGGGTTCGTGTTTATCCGCATCAATCCCTCGTTCCATCTCGACGAAGAGGCTCTGCGGCTGATGGATGATGATTTCGCGCTGTTCCGCAACCGGCTGTCTATGCCCGACTCTGGTTTCAAGCGCGAGATGCATGGCCGCCGGCGGCATCACCATCGACGACGGTGTGATGATTGGCCCGAACGTGAGCATCGTCACCGACAACCACGACTTCCAGAACCGCATGGTGCTGCGCTGCAAGCCCGTACACATCTGTCGTAATGCCTGGATTGGCGTGGGAGCCATTATCCTGCCCGGCGTAACCATCGGTGAGAATGCCGTAGTGGTTGCCGGTGCCGTGGTTACCAAGGATGTAGCCCCCAATACCATCGTTGGCGGCAATCCGGCAAAGTTTATCAAAAGCATATAATCATTAGGGACTAGTAAAATGAAAAAGGTGTTGTTTATTATGATTGCCCTAATGACCACGGCATGGGCAAGTGCTCAGACGGAAGACCAACTGGCACTGAAGAGACTCGTGGACACGTTCTCTAATCTCGCCGACGTGAAGGATGTCAAGACGCAGATGGATTTGTTTACCGACGATGCAGAGGTGCATTCAAGGGCTGGGGAGCATGTGTCGGTGATGAAAGGCAAGGAGCAGATCGGCAAGGCTTTTGCCGACTATCTTGCCCTGTTTGATGTGGTCTATCACCTGAACGGCCAGCAGACGGTTGACATTGACGGTGATACGGCTACGGGCATTTCCTACTGCTTTGTGACGCTGATTGGCAATGGTAAGAAGAACCAGAGCGGTGTGCGCTATCACGACACCTACGTGAAGCAGAACGGCAAGTGGCTCATCAAGCGCCGCGAGTCCAACTTTATGTTCACCACGGTTGAGGATATGAAATAGACCAATATAAATATATGAAACTATTGCTGTCCGCTAAACTTGCGTATAGGACATATCACCCCTTCCAACCGCTGATTTTATGCGGTTGGAAGGGCGTAAGTCCAAATCTAAGCCCCC